>NZ_QASO01000001.1:0-23846 GCF_003052605.1 Ectopseudomonas oleovorans
ACAACCACCGACTGAAGTCGGTGGGTTAGTGACTTACGGACTGAAAGTCCGGATACGCGTCGACTGAACGACGCGTCGGATCAGTCAGGCTCCATCCTGAAATTATCGTTCGGGCTCGGCTCAAAATGATGCTCCAGATACTGCTTGATCATCTCTTCCGTCATCTGCCCAACCGTCGCGCAAAAGTACCCGCGAGCCCAAAAATGCTGCCCCCAATAGCGCTTTTTCAGATGGGGAAACTCCTCGAAAAGCTTGCTCGCCGTACGCCCCTTGATCCGCCTCATGATCTCACTCGGCGCCAAATTCGGCGGACTGCTCACCAGAATATGCACGTGATCCTTGCTCACCACACCTTTCACAATCCGAATTTCAAATGCTTCGCACGTCTGTCTCACCAGCTCTCGCACTCGCTCAGCAACCTCACCGCTGAGCACCTTGTATCGGTACTTAGTCACCCAAACAAAGTGATACTCGATCTGGTAGACCGTATGACTGCCGTATCTGTAATCCATGCGCTTGCCCTCCAGCCCGCATGGTGGCGCTAAAGCTCACCGGCTGAAAGCCGGTGGTTTTAACCTTTCGATGGAAAATAAATTAGGGCTGAGCACACAGGTTCCAGTTCGCTATGTCTTTCTAACCGACGGACGCTCTAGGGAGCTTCAGGTAGGCAAGACCACCGTGTCGATTCGGTATGCGCCTCGATGGTTGATGGCTCTAGGCGCTACTGGAGCGGGGGAAGCCATTCGAGCATTGGATTGGATTGGCGAGGCAAGCGTGGGGTATGCCGTTTTCAAACTTCATAAACTACTACCCGAGAGCGAATGGGGGGCTCTAGTGTCAGCTCACCGCTCGTTACCTATCTGGATGGCGAATGCAATCTGCGCTCAGTCGAGTTGCACCCACCCTGTCAATTTGGGCTAGCGGTTTAGCTGTAGCCTACTTACCGCCAGATCGGCATCATCTGGAATGGGGCAATTCGATGTGAAAGCCCGTGAGGCCGGCGGCTGAGGTGCACCAGATGCGGCCTTTGTGAGCCTCAATGATGGATCGGGTGATTGCAAGCCCGAGCCCGGCGTTGCTCGGGCTGCCCTCCCGCCGAGCGGGGTCAACCCGGTAAAAGCGGTCGAAGAGCTTCTCTAGATGCTCTGAGCTGATTGTGTCCCCTGGGTTCTCAATGCTGAAGGTTGTGGAGCCCGCTGTCTCGCGGATCAAAACCGAAATTGTATGTCCCGCCGGCGTGTAGCGCAGTGCATTGGACAGCAAGTTGGAGAGTGCACGATCAAGCATCAGCCGATCTCCCAGCACTTGGCCTGTGCCTGTGAGCGATAGTTCAATGCCATGTTCTTCGGCCAGAAGGTGGTAGTAGTCAAACAGCTTGAAGACTACGTCGGCCAGTTCGATCCTGGCCTGCTCGGGGATGATCAGGCCATTATCAGCCTTGGCCAAGAAAAGCATGTCATCAATCATCCGAGACATGCGCTTCAAGTCCTCCAGGTTGGAGTAGAGATTCTCTTCATAGGCATTGATATCGCGTTTCTTGCTCAGCACGACCTCGGTGTGGGTCATCAGGTTGCTAACGGGCGTGCGTAGCTCGTGGGCAATGTCGGCCGAAAAATTGGAGAGCCTAACGAAGGCATCCTCTAGCCGAGCCAACATCGCATTGAAGGATAGAACCAGTTGCTGAAGTTCCCGCGGCACTGGTTCGAGAGGGATTCGTTCCTGTAACGAGCGAGCGGACATCCCGGAGGCCACATGAGTGACTTGCCGCAGAGGCCTAAGGCCGCTGCGAGCAACCACCCAGCCGAGCGCGGCACTGAACAGGGCACTGATGACCAATCCAATCCAGAACCATCGTTGCAGCGTGTCGAAAAAGTGTGTGTGATTGGTGACGTCAAGAATCAGCAAAGCTGTGAGCGGCTCAGCCTGATCGGCTACCGAGATTTGCGCCGTCATGCCGCGGTACATGTGTTGGCCGTTCTGCCACTCCCACATGCTCTGCTCATTTGCACGTCTGAAACGCTCTGGTACTTCGACTGCTCTGGGGTCGGAGAACAGTACAGAACCGTCACTGGCCAGGATAGTGGCCGCCAGATCCTGATGGGCTCCCAGCAAGGCTCGCAACTGCGGTAATTCTTCCGAAAGGCTCGCTTCACCGCGAGCATTGTTGAGGATATGTTTGGCGGATTCGAGTTTCTCCACCAGGGCCTGCCGATCCAGCATCTTGAAGTGGTGCTGGCTGAGCATATTGAAACTCAGCCCTGCTACCGTCAGGACTGCAATTACCGCGGACATGAACATCAGGCTCATGCGTGCTGTCAGCGAAAGGTGCTTCATATTCACTCCGGCGCATCCATCATGTATCCCATGCCGCGGGCGGTATGAATCAGCTTGAGATCGAAATCGTCATCGATTTTTGCGCGTAGCCGGCGTACCGCGACCTCAATGACATTGGTGTCGCTGTCGAAATTCATGTCCCAAACCTGAGAGGCAATCAGCGACTTCGGGAGCACCTCGCCGCGCCGGCGCAGTAGCAGTTCCAGCAGTGAAAACTCCTTCGCGGTCAGGTCAATTCTTTTCCCGCCACGGATCGCACGCCGCTTCATCAGATCGACTTCCAGATCGGCAATTTTCATGGTGGTCTGCGTCGGCGAACCATTACCTCTGCGCAACAGCGTTCTGACCCTGGCCAGAAGCTCTGAGAAAGCAAATGGCTTGATCAGGTAGTCGTCCGCACCCAGCTCCAACCCTTTAACGCGGTCTTCCACACCATCGCGTGCCGTCAAGAACAGTACGGGGACGTCTTTTCCTGCTGCGCGCAACATGCGCAGCACTTCCCAACCGTCCAGCCCAGGCATCATTACATCCAGAATTAGCAGGTCATAGGCTTCGCTAAGTGCATGCTGAAGGGCATCTGTACCGGTCATAACCCGGTCGACATTGAACCCAGCCTCGGTGAGACCTTGCTGGAGGTACGTACCGGTTTTGGGCTCGTCTTCAGCTACCAGTAGTTTCATGTGTGCAGACTCCAAAAGTCGGGTGGCCTGAGTTTGCAGGCAAACCGCGGCCCCAACCAGAAGCTTACGAAAATGTAATTCTGGCTTCAGCTCGCTGACAGGGTGGCTTGTCTAAGGTGCAAGCATGAGCACTAGGTTGTGCTCTCGGCCCTCGACAGACCAAAAGCAGAGGTGCCGGCCATAGTTTGCACTGATGGAGACTGTCCCATGAAATCGCTGAAACCTTTACTTCTGGTTGGTTCGCTGCTGCTTTCTTCTATGGTCTGGGCCGAAGGGGGGGGGTGATCGTACCTTTGAGCGCATGCAGCGCATGCAGCAGATGCGCGACAAAGCGGAAGCCGTGCTGATCCAGGCAGAGAAGGCCCCAGTCGGCGAGCGGCATGTGCATATGAAGGAGCATATGAACATGCTCGAAGACCTCATGAGTCAGCTGCACAATGAACATCCTGCTCCAGGCATGTCTGCCGAAGATCATTTGGCCTGGATGGAAAAACACGACAAGTTAGTAGACGACGTGCTGGGTCAAATGATTCGCGAGCACAAGCTGATGATGGCCGACAAAGAGTGCCATCGATAAGGATTTTCCCATCTTCCAGGCCTTCCGTGATTGCTCCTTTGGCCTAGCGGCGCCTCTATGGCGCCGTGCTTTTTCCCAGCTGACGCAGTTGTAGATTTGGGGGCAGCGGCCTGGCAGCAAGCGAGTAATAGCATGAGATTTCCAGCATCCCAGCGAGGTCTAACCATGAAACGCCTACCCCTCAAATCCCTTTCTTTGATCACCACCGTGGGTTTGCTATTCAGCGCAGCCAATGCGCTGGCCAGCCCGGGCCACAAGAAAGACAGTATTGGGCAACCGGGAGACGGTCAGGCAGTAGATCGCACCATCGAAGTCCGGATGGGGGACATCTTCTTCGAACCCAAAGCAATGGAGATCAAAGCAGGCGAGACAGTTCGCTTCGTCCTGAAAAATGACGGTGCATTGCTACACGAATTCAATCTTGGCAAAGCGGCATCCCATGCCGCGCACCAGAAAGAGATGGCCGCGATGTTTCAGAACGGCACGCTGTCCCCTACAGGTGCACATGACATGAGCAATATGGGCCATGCCATGGGCGGCATGAAGATGGTCGGTATGGAACACGATGACCCCAACAGTGTTCTTGTCGAACCTGGAGCACGCGAAGAGTTGATCTGGACCTTCTCCGCCGCCACCGAACTGGAGTTCGCCTGCAATATTCCAGGACATTATCAGTCGGGAATGGTCGGTAAGGTGACCGTACGCTGACGTTTATTGATACTCGCCAACTCCGTCCAGTCTGAGACACCTATACTGATCCGGCCGCCATTGAAACGAGGCTATTGTCGTGGACCATACCCATCACACCAGTACCACTGAGCCGCCTTTTTGGAAGAGCAAGATTGGCATTGCGCTGATCATGCTGGCCGTAATCGGCATCTTCTATGTAGCGCGTGAGCATTACGGTCATCTTTCGCAGGCCCTGCCGTACCTCATCCTGCTGCTATGCCCGCTGATGCATCTGTTTGGCCACAATCACGGCGGGCACTCCCACTCCAGCAGCACCGCTGTTTCCAAGGACGAAGAAAGGACATAGATCGCATGCAAAAGACCTCCTGCCATCATGACCAGGATCATTCACATAACTCGCACGCCCACTCCGAGAGCCAGCGCGACCCGGTGTGTGGCATGGAGGTCAAACCTGATGGCCCTTATCGCGAGAGCTTTGAAGGGAAGGCCTATCATTTCTGCAGTGCGAAGTGCCTAGAGAAATTCCAAGCAGATCCTCATCAGTACATGAGCCATCAGTCTCATGGGGAGCATCACCAGCACGCGACTCCAGCACCCACATCGACACCTGTAGGTGCTGAATACACCTGCCCGATGCATCCAGAAATCCGTCAACCGGCTCCCGGAAACTGCCCGATCTGCGGGATGACGCTGGAACCTGTCATCCCGGAGCTGGAAGAGGAGGAAAACCCAGAGCTGAAGGACTTCTCGCGGCGGTTCTGGTGGACTTTACCGTTGACCGTCATCGTGACCGTATTGGCGATGGCTGGCCATTCCTTGCAACTGTTTCATGGCACGACCCAGAACTGGGTTGAGCTGGTTCTGGCGACGCCAGTGACGCTATGGGGCGGCTGGGTATTCTTCACCCGCGGCATTGACTCCATCCGGCACCGCAGCCCCAACATGTGGACGCTGATCGGATTAGGAACTGCAGCCGCCTACCTCTACAGCGTGGCCGCTACCTTGGTGCCGCAGTGGTTCCCGGCGGCCTTCGTTCAGGATGGACGCATCGGCGTCTACTTCGAGGCCGCCGCGGTGATCATCTCGCTCACGCTGTTGGGCCAGATGCTCGAACTCAAAGCCCGCTCGCAGACCTCTGCCGCCATTAAGTCACTGCTGGGATTGGCCCCCAAGACTGCCCGGCGCATCAGGCCTGACGGCCAGGAAGAAGATATTCCGCTGACCCACGTCCATCAGGGTGACCACTTGCGTGTCCGGCCGGGCGAAAAAGTCCCGGTGGATGGCACCGTGCTGGAGGGCGAGAGCGCTGTCGACGAGTCGATGCTCACCGGCGAGCCGGTGCCCGTCACCAAGCGGGCAGGGGATACCCTCATCGGTGCCACCCTGAACACCCACGGCAGCCTGGTGATGGAAGCGCAGAAGGTGGGCGCCGAAACCATGTTGTCGCAGATCGTCCAGATGGTGGCTAAGGCCCAGCGTTCCAAGGCGCCCATGCAGCGTATGGCCGATGCCGTGGCAGGGTATTTCGTGGTGGGGGTGATCCTGATCGCGATCCTGACATTTTTTGGCTGGGGGGTGTTCGGGCCGGAATCAGGTTGGGTATTTGGCCTGATCAACGCTGTGGCCGTACTGATCATTGCCTGCCCATGCGCCCTGGGCTTGGCAACGCCGATGTCGGTCATGGTCGCGACCGGCAAGGCCGCCAGCAGCGGTGTGTTGTTCCGCGATGCCAGCGCTATCGAGAACCTCTGCAAAATCGACACCTTGATCGTCGACAAGACCGGGACACTGACGCAGGGGCGGCCGGCCTTTCATAGTGCAGAGGGAACCGGGCCGTTCGACTCGGTCGAGGTTCTGCGCTTGGCCGCAAGCCTCGACCAGGGCAGCGAGCATCCGCTGGCGCATGCCATTGTCGATCATGCGCGTGAACAGGGTCTTGCCCTGGTGAAACCGGAGACCTTCGAATCTGGCTCAGGTATTGGTGTACGCGGACAGGTCGATGGCCATCAACTGCAGCTTGGGAACACAGCGTTGATGGAGGAGGCGGGCGTCGATATTACTCCGCTGCGTAACCGTGCAGAGCAACTGCGCCTGGAGGGCATCAGCATCATCTATCTGGCCGTCGATGGTCGCCTGGCGGGTCTCCTGGCCGTTTCCGATCCAATCAAGCCTACTTCTCAACAGGCTGTCTCCAAGCTTCAAAGCGAAGACGTAAAGGTCATCATGGCCACTGGTGATGGCCTCACCACAGCAAGAGCCGTGGCGAAGCAGCTCGGAATCGAGGAAGTGCATGGTGAGGTCAAACCGCAGGATAAGGAGAAACTGGTCGCCGATTTGCAGGGCTATGGCCGTCGTGTCGCCATGGCGGGTGACGGCATCAACGATGCGCCCGCCCTGGCCAGGTCTGACGTAGGTATCGCCATGGGCACCGGTACCGATGTGGCGATGAACAGCGCCCAAGTGACGCTGGTCAAGGGAGATCTGATGGGCATCCTGCGAGCGCGCACCCTGTCAGTGGCAACCGTGAAAAACATGAGGCAGAACCTCGCCTTTGCGTTCCTCTACAACGCGATGGGAATCCCGCTAGCAGCGGGGCTGCTGTACCCGCTGACGGGGCATCTTCTGTCGCCCTTGATTGCTGCGCTGGCGATGAGTGTCAGCTCGGCGTCGGTGGTCTTCAATGCTCTGAGGTTGAAATCAACGGACATCGGATAGGCTTCCATACCACCGACCAGGTGATTATTCAGAAGCGCATCTGACCGGAAAATGCCGTACGGTAGTTTCCGGTCCGACCTATCTGTCGCAACACATAGTGACGAGGTGACGTTCGATGGACTGTTGCCGCTGCGGGTAGGAGACTGGTCGTCGTTAACCCATGAGGACTCTCCGTGGCCCGCATTCGCAGACTGATTATCAGCAACTTCCGATCTATCCAGGCGCTCGACTGGGTGCCGGCCCCAGGAATTAACTGCCTCATAGGTCCTGGCGATAGTGGAAAGTCCAGCATTCTAGATGCGATTGACCTTTGCGTCGGCGCCCGCCGAGGCGGCACGTTCGGCGACATGGACTTCTTCGCATTAAACGTCGATGTACCCATCACCATCAGCGTGGCGCTTGGCGATCTGCCGTTATCGCTGATGGATATTGATGTCTACGGCGAGTTCTTGCGTGGATTCCATCCCGGTACGGGGGAAGTCGAAGACGAACCGCGAGCGGGGCTGGAGACCGTCATCACCTTGCGTCTGCAAGTTGGTGCCGATTTGGAGCCTGTTTGGACACTTTTCTCCGAGCGCGCGGAGCAGCAGCAACTTGAACGCACTCTTCCCTGGAAAGAACGAGCGGCACTAGCGCCCGCCCGTATCGGCAGCTTTGCGAGCTCGAACCTGTCGTGGAGTCGTGGCTCAGTGCTCAATCGACTTACCGATGAGCGCGCCGAGCTTGGTGCTGAACTGGCGCGCGCCGCTAGGCAAGCAAGAGCGAACTTTGGCAATCAAGCAGCCGAACATCTGACCCAGACGCTTGAGGTCGTGCAACGCACAGCACAGCATCTTGGCGTTTCGGTCGGGGCTATGCCTCAGGCGCTCCTTGACGCACATTCTGTGTCGATTGGCGAGGGGGCGATCGCGCTGCACAGTGAAACAGGTATTCCGCTGCGCTCCCTTGGCACGGGCTCGTCACGCTTGCTAGTGGCAGGGCTTCAAAGGGCTGCGGCCAGCGCCGCGCCAATTGCCCTGGTTGATGAGGTGGAATACGGGCTTGAACCTCATCGGCTCATGCGATTCCTGGACTCGCTGGGTGCAAAGGACGCTGCCGCTCCGTTGCAAGTGTTCATGACGACGCACTCGCCGGTCGCGCTGCGCGAGCTGTCCGGCAGCCAGTTATTCGTTGTTCGGTCAGCACCTCAGCGCCACAGTGTTATGCCAGCTGGGGAAGCCAACGAGGTACAAAGTACCCTTCGGAAGGACCCCGAAGCATTCCTCGCCAAATCCATCATCGTTTGCGAGGGGGCCAGCGAGGTTGGCTTCGCGCGTGGCCTTGACCAATGGTGGGTCAGTCTTGGCGCTACCTCATTCCTGGCCCATGGCGGCGCGTATGTGGACGCCGGCGGGGGAAGCCCCGATAACAGTCTTATCCGGGGAACAGCACTTCTGAACTTGGGTTACCGCGTGATGGTTTTTGTAGATGCCGACAAGCCTTCGACCGCGGGGCTCGCTGAAGCATTCTTGGCCGCAGGCGGGCAAATTCTTACATGGCGACCAGGCCTCACGTTGGAGGACGAGATCTTCCGCCATCTCAGTGAGCAAGCACTCGATGCACTTCTGGCGAAAGCCGAAACAATAGTGGGTGCAGAGCTGATGAACGCACACATTCAGACGAAGTCCCAAGGCCGCGTGACGCTGAACGATATCCGAGCCAAGCGACTCGTGGATGGGTACTCACCTGAGAGACGAGAGCTGCTGGGAACCGCATCCCGTATCCGCAACAGCGGCTGGTTCAAGTCGCTGACAACCTATCAGGAGGTTGCAAGGGACATCGTCGGTCCGTCTTTACAGAACGCCGAACCGGGCTTCATGGCAGTCACGAATCAGCTCTGGACGTTTACAAGTGCCCCCTGAGATTGATCTTTTCGCTATCGAGCGTGGCTCCATAACGGCCCCCGCAGGTTGTGGAAAAACGCAATTGATTGCCGAGACGCTCATCGCGCATACGCAGAGCAAACCCATCCTCGTCTTGACACATACGAACGCCGGCGTTGCGGCCTTACGGGCGCGCCTGAGACGAGCCGGTGTTCCTAACTCCGCATATCGAGTCTCCACCATTGACGGATTCTCGATGCGCCTGATCGCTAAGTTCCCAGCGCGAAGCGGCCATAACCCGCAGATCCTACAGCTGCATCAACCCAATACTGACTACCCGGCAATTCGGGAGGCCGCCATGCAGTTGTTGCAGGCCGGTCACCTCGCTCAGCCCCTTCGCGCCACCTATGCACGGTTGCTTGTCGACGAGTACCAAGACTGCAACGTCGTCCAGCACGCCATCGTGTCTGGTTTGGCCCAGGTGCTTCCGACCTGCGTGCTCGGTGACCCGATGCAAGCCATATTCAGCTTCCGTGGCAATCGACTGGTGCATTGGGCGAATGAGGTGCAACCCCTGTTTCCCGCAGCGGGAGAGTTGAGGATACCGTGGCGCTGGCGGCTGGCTGGAGCTGAGAACCTCGGGCAGTGGCTGCTCGCCATAAGGCAACAACTTCAAGCTGGTCAGCCGGTGGATCTGCGCACGGCTCCAGCAGAAGTGCGTTGGGTGCAGCTAAACGCCGGAACCGAAGTTCAGCAGCGACTGGTGGCCGCGAGAACCGAAGCTCCCAACGCTCAGGGTAGCGTCCTCATCATCGGGGACTCCATCAACGTGCAAGGTCGCCATCAGCTCACGAGCCAGACACCCGGTGCCATGGCCGTAGAAGCCGTCGACCTGAGAGATCTCGTCAACTTCGCCAGGAACTTTGACTTGCAGGGTGCCAATGCTCTGGCACAACTTGTGGAGTTTGCTTCCAGCGTAATGACGGGGGTAGGTGCAGCAAACCTGCGAACGCGCGTGGAGTCGCTGCGTGCAGGAAGGGCCCGAACGCCTCCGACCGCGGCCGAGGCTGCGGCGATCGATTTCGTAGCAGCGCCAACATTGGGGCAAGCGCTCCGTGTGATCGATACGCTCGCTGAGCAGCACGGGGCACGTGTATACCGACCGGAGGTTCTGTACTGCTGCCGGTCTGCAATGCAAGCGGTGGTGGGAGGTGCTGCCGACTTTCTGAGTGCAGCCATTCAAGCGCGAGAGCGCAATAGACACCTTGCCCGACCGATCGCAAGACGCTCTGTAGGCAGCACATTACTTCTCAAGGGGCTGGAGGCGGATGTCTCGGTTGTCCTGCATCCTGAGCTTATGACCCCCCAGAATCTATACGTCGCACTGACGAGGGGCGCAAGGCATGTCGTGGTGTGTTCACCAACCCCCATCCTTACGCCCGTGGTAAACGGCTGATCCTTTTGTAGCGCTTATGGGCTTGACCTTGCCATCGTGTCAAGGTCGATGCTGTCCGCGCGGTAACTTGAGCCGCGGACGAAATGAGGTGAAAGACATGTTTAGTCTGAGTGTTGCGGGGATGGGCTGTGGCAGTTGCGTGAGCAAAATCACGAAGGCCATTCAAGCTCTGGATCAGGATGCACGAGTAGAAGTGGATCGAGCGGCCGGCAAGGTCACCGTTGAGAGCACAGAAAGTGCCGAATCGATCCGCGAACTCATCCAGGAGCTTGGCTATTCGGCCCAGGTCAGCGCTTGAGCGCTGACCTGCTATCCCACTAAATCTCCAGTTCTGAGAGCTCTTTTAGCCCTGGGATACTGGTGACCTCGTTGGTCATACCTTCTGAACCATCTCGGCCGCGAAGCCAGTTTGAGTGATCGCCTGGCTCGCGCATTTCCAGCGTGTCATAGGAGTACCGCTTGCGCTTGAACAGGCTTTTCAATGCAGCGAACTCGTGGCTTTTTTCGTCTTCTATGCCGACGACTTTTCCTACAAGCGCCTCCCAATGACCAACGCCGTCGGCCAGCATTGCCTGATAGGTCTCCGGGTCAAGCAAGGCTTGCTGTTTGAAATGCATGATGCGGTGAGTCATAGAAGCGCTCGGAGTGGCCAAAGAGAGAGCGCTAGCCTAAAGGTTCCGGGTCATTCGTGTAATAGCTGGCCGCGCTTTAGCAAACCGTCGTTGACCCACAACTTCAACCAGGTCGCGGCTTGCAAGGGAGCTTGCTCGCCATGCGTGGCGCTCAACGACTCGCAGAGTTCAGCGAACGATCCGCCCTCGATGAGAAACTGCAATGCCGAAGCCTCCGCTGGCTCCAGGCTCCGGTACTGGCAGACGAGTTCATGACGCCAAACAAGACAGGCTAGGTTCGTTGGCAGGCGGGTAATATCAGGCAGCAAGCTGCCGGACTTGGCGGCTTTCCACAACTCCAGCGTGTTGTACTGCAGCTGCAACCACCGGGCAGATGCAGTCAGGGAAACCCTGAATGAAACCCAGTCTTCAGCCGAAAAATCACTCATGGTCTCCAGCGAAAGCGCTTCGACATCCTGAGCGTCGAAGGCCAGTGTAAAGGCCCATTCCAGTTCCGCGAGTTCGCGCATCGGCGATAGTTGGGGTTCTTCGACGTAGCTGCTAATGAACTCGGGCAGCTTCTCGCCCAGCCAGCGAATGCTGAAATGTCGTGGTGGCCAGGCGGCCAAGTAGGCCAGTGCGAGCTGCTCGAATGATTCGTTGCCGATCCAGTGAAGCAGGGCAGGGAAGTCTTCTCGCAAGACCGCAAGCAGGCGCGAACGGTAAGCGTTGTGGTAGATCTGCAGGCCTTCGAGAGCACTCAGCGCTGTGCTACCTCGGATCTGCTCCAAAAGCTCGTTGGAGGGCAGGGCACTGTCACCTGTCAGGTAAGTTTCAAATGCAGTCTGTAGGGCGATCAGGCTCAAGGGGTGGCCCCCGATATCACAGATTTGGCGATAGCACGGGCATGTGCTAATTCGGACAACAGCTCTTCCAGCGGCGGAAACTGGTCATCCCGCTCGATCAAGGTCGATGTCGGGCCCAAGTAGCTCAAAGTCTTGCTGTAGAGAGACCAAACCGGATCAGCGATGGGCTGGTCATGGGTGTCGATGAGGTACTGCCCGTAATCGCTGTGCCCGGCCAGGTGAATTTGCCGAATCCGCTCGTGCGGCAATTCCAAGATGAACTGCCATGGGTCGAAATCCTGATTTCGTGCGCTGACGTAGACGTTGTTCACGTCAAGGAGCAATTCGCAACCGGTCAGGAAACTCAGTTCCGAGAGAAACTGCGATTCGCTCATGCTGGACGTCTTCCACTGCACGTAAGAAGAAACGTTCTCCAGCACAATGGGACGTTCCAGAACATCCTGCACTAGACGCACCCGCGCGGCGACATGCAGCAGACTTTCTTGGGTAAACGGCAGCGGCAGCAGGTCGTGGAGTTGATGGGCGTTGCCGCGACTCCAGCACAAGTGGTCGGAAACCCACTGGGGCTGCACCCGATCCGCCAGCTGCTTGAGCTGTCGTAGGTAGTCTATGTCCAAGGCATGTGAGCCGCCAATCGAAAGAGATACTCCGTGCATCACCAGGGGGTAGTGCTCGCCGATCGCATCAAGGAAGTAGAGAGCCTTGCCGCCCTCCACCAGGTAATTCTCGGAAATGATCTCGAACCAGTCGACCGCAGGCCGTTCCTCCAGGATCTGCCGGTAATACTCGTTACGAAGGCCAAGACCGAAACCCAGAGTTTTGCGCTTACTCATTCGAGACTCCAGCAGGGGAGTGGCATGCACTCCCCTGAACCGCCTTATTCGCTGGTTTTGCCACCGGCTTCGTCACATTTGGTCTGGGTCATCAACTTGAACCCTTGGCCTTTGCATTCGCCTTGGCCTTTGCAGTCGTTTTTCGCGGTCATGCAGTCGTTCTGCCCTTTGCAACCATTGATCCCGAAGCACTTCACTTCTGCTGCTTTGGTGTCCTGGGCGGCCTGGACAGGCAGGGTAGCAAACAGGCTGGCGGCCACGAGAGCCAGAGCGGCACCGGTAGCGACGTTGGATTTATTCGACATAGTGACAATCTCTCTTGATTGTTTGATGGTCGCGATCCGTCGGTGCGAATGAACGAGTTAGCTCAGGCATTGCTACCGATCAGGCCCATGGAATCCGCAAGGCTGCGCGGGCAGGAAGACAGTACCGAGCCTTCAGGAGGGCCTACAAGAAAGAAATAGCAAACTGACAGAACTGTAATGTTCGGATCAGGTTGCTGACAGGGCGTCGTGGTTAACGTAGCAGCGAGCTTAACGCTCGTCCCCACTAGTTACAGGGGCTTCTAAACTCCTGAGGATTAACGAAATGAAATCGATCAAAACCCTGTTTGTAGTTGCTGCCCTGAGTGTTTCCAGCCTGGCGATGGCCGAAGGCGGTGCTGATCGCACGTTTGCACGCATGGAGCAGGCACGCCAGACGTCTCTGGAGGCCTACCGGGTGGCCCAGCAGCAGAAAGTTGAGGCTCCTGTAGCCAGCAGTCCAACCGAGCAAGCAGAGCACACCAACTGCTGAAGTCATCTACCTTACAGAAATGTAATCACCCGGATGGTTGAAATATGGCAGTTTCATACTGCTCATCGTCGGTAAGGCATTGTGCAATGCACCGACGTGGAAAGTTGAGGGGTAAATCCCCGACATTGAAGCAGCCATGAACCCGAGACCGGGCACACCATCACCGGCTCATTTGACGGATTGGACAAAACGGCATGCAAAGCAAAACCACAAGGCGCACCTTCGTCAAAGGCCTGGCAGCCACCGGTATTATCGGCGGACTTGGCCTGTGGCGCACGCCGGTCTGGGCGGTGAACAGCCCCGGCCAGCCCAACGTACTGACTGGTAACGAATTCGACCTATTCATCGGTGAAACCCCGGTGAACATCACCGGCGCAGCGCGCACGGCCATGACCATCAACGGCTCGCTCCCTGGGCCGATTCTTCGTTGGCGCGAAGGCGATACCGTCACATTGCGCGTGCGCAACCGCCTCAAGGAGGACACCTCCATCCATTGGCACGGCATCATCCTGCCGGCGAACATGGATGGTGTTCCTGGCCTGAGCTTCCATGGCATCGCCCCTGATGGCATGTATGAGTACAAGTTCAAGGTCAACCAGAACGGCACCTACTGGTATCACAGCCATTCTGGGCTCCAGGAGCAGCTCGGCGTATACGGTGCGCTGGTCATCGATGCCAAGGAGCCCGAGCCCTTCAGTTACGACCGTGATTACGTCGTGTTGCTGAGCGACTGGACGGATGAAAATCCAACGCGGGTACTGGCCAAGCTCAAGAAACAGTCGGACTACTACAACCAGCACAAACGCACCGTTGGTGACTTCATCGATGACGTAAGCGAGATGGGTTGGTCCGCCGCCGTAGCCGATCGCAAGATGTGGGCCGAGATGAAGATGAGCCCGACGGATCTCGCTGACGTCAGTGGCTACACCTACACCTACCTGATGAATGGCCAGGCACCCAATGGCAACTGGACCGGCATATTCAAACCAGGCGAAAAGATCCGCCTGCGCTTCATCAACGCCTCGGCGATGACCTATTTCGATGTGCGCATCCCGGGCCTGAAGATGACTGTGGTTGCGGCCGATGGTCTGCACGTCAAACCGGTCAGCGTCGACGAGTTCCGTATCGCCGTGGCCGAGACCTACGACGTGATCGTCGAACCAGACAGCGAACAGGCCTATACCGTGTTTGCCCAATCCATGGACCGCACTGGCTATGCGCGCGGCACCCTTGCGGTACAGGAAGGGTTGAGTGCACCGGTACCAAGCCCTGACCCGCGCCCACTGATTGCCATGGGTGACATGGGCATGGACCACGGCAGCATGGGCGGCATGGATCATGGGAGCATGGCCGGGATGGATCACGGCAGTATGTCGGGCATGGATCATGGGGGCATGCAGGGTGGCATGGCCGGCATGGATCACAGCCAGATGGCTGGAATGGATCATTCGGGCATGGCTGGCATGGCTGGCATGGCTGGCATGGCAGGTGCCATGCAGGCACACCCAGCCTCAGAGACCAACAACCCGCTGGTCGATATGCAAACCATGACACCAACGCATAAGTTGGACGACCCAGGTATTGGTTTGCGAGACAACGGCCGACGCGTCCTCACGTACTCTGACCTGCGCAGCACCTTCCTCGACCCGGATGGTCGCGAACCAAGTCGCACCATCGAGCTGCACCTTACCGGGCACATGGAGAAATTCTCCTGGTCCTTCGATGGCATCAAGTCCTCTGACGCCGAGCCTCTGCGCCTCAAGTACGGCGAGCGTGTTCGCATCACGCTGGTCAACGACACCATGATGGCTCACCCGATCCATCTTCATGGCATGTGGAGTGATCTGGAGGATGCGAACGGCAATTTCCTGGTGCGTAAACACACCATCGACATGCCGCCAGGTTCCAAGCGCAGCTTTCGGGTGACTGCCGATGCGTTGGGTCGTTGGGCCTTTCACTGCCACCTGTTGCTCCACATGGAAATGGGCATGTTCCGTGAAGTCCGTGTGGATGAGTAAAGGAGATTTCTGATGAGTACTTTTATGAAGCGTAATGCCCTGTTTGGCAGCGCAGCGATGTTCAGTCTTTTGGCTGTTCTGCACGCGCCGACGTCATTGGCAGGTGAGGGGCACAGCGAGCACGAACAACATGCTGCCGAGTCGGCTGCGCCCGACGCCAGTGACAAGCCTGCAGATCAATCGAAAGGCAAGGCCGCTGGCCAGCAGATGGATCATGGCGCCATGGATCATGAGGGTATGAACCATGACGATATGGGGCACGAGAAGATGATGGATAAGCATGGCGGCACCGAAGCCGAAGCAGGTTCGAACCATGACCACTAGGTTTTCACGCCCGTCCCTCATAGCGCTGGCCGTGTCGCTGAGTGCACTCAGCGGCGGCGTTACCCAGGCTGCGGAAGAAATGGATCATTCGGCAATGGGGCACGGCTCCATGTCGATGGACCACAGCCAGATGGGCCACGGTTCCGCCAAAGCGCCGATGGAGGGCATGGATCACAGCAAGATGGACCATGGTGCCATGCAGGGTGCTTCGGGCAGCATGGATCATAGCCAGATGGGCCACGGCCAGAGCCAAGAGAAGGCCCAGGCTATGGATCACAGCAAGATGGGGCATGGCGCCATGCAAGGACAGATGGAGGGCATGGATCATTCAAAGATGAACCATGGCTCCGCTGAAGCCCCGAGAACCACCAGCCGTACGCCGATTCCCGTTCTGACGGATGCTGATCGCCAAGCGGCTTTCCCGCCATTACCTGGCCACAAGGTTCACGACAGCGCCATCAACAGTTTTTTCCTGCTCGATCAGCTCGAATACCAGGACGCAGATGAGGGCAGCACCCTGGCCTGGGATGCGTCGGGCTGGGTAGGCGGTGATATCAACCGGGTCTGGTTCCGCTCCGAAGGCGAGCGTACCAACGGCGTGACCGAGGATGCTGAATTACAGCTGCTGTACGGCCGCTCGATCGGCCCTTGGTGGGATGTCGTCGCGGGCGTTCGCCAGGACTTCAAACCGGAGTCGCCGCAGACTTGGGCCGCCTTCGGTATCCAGGGCATGGCGCTTTACGCCTTTGAGGCCGAAGCCACGGCCTTCGTCGGCGAGAATGGCCAAACTGCTGCCCGACTGGAGGGCGAGTACGACATTCTGCTGACCAACCGGCTGATTCTCCAGCCAACTGCCGAAATGAACTTCTACGGCAAGAACGATCCTGAGCGAGGTGTGGGGTCTGGGTTGGCAAATACCGAGCTCGGCTTGCGTCTGCGTTACGAGATTGTCAGGCAGTTTGCCCCCTATATCGGGGTTTCCTGGAGCCGCTCCTATGGCAACACGGCAGACATGGTGCGCGACGAGGGCGGTGATGTAGACGAGGCGCGTTTTGTCGCCGGTATCCGGATGTGGTTTTGAGAACCTGACATGAAAAGAACAATTAAAACTTTGGTGGCGGCCGGCGTGGTCGGTAGCACAGCTGTCCTGGCCGGCGCCTACTTTGGCGTGGTCAACGTGGGGGCCGACGATCCCCATTTTCCTGCAGTGTATGCGTTTCTCACGATGGCCCGTGACCGCTCTATCGAAGTCCGTTCGCGGGACATCGAGGTTCCCAACCTGGATGATCAAGCTCTTATTCGCGCCGGTGCGGGCAACTACAACGCCATGTGTATCGGCTGTCATTTGGCGCCAGGTGTGGCGGAGACCGAGCTAAGCCAATCGCTTTATCCTGCGCCCCCCAACCTCGCCAAGATCGGTGTCGATGGCAATCCGTCAGCAGCGTTCTGGGTGATCAAGCATGGCATCAAGGCAACGGGTATGCCTGCGTGGGGCAAGAGCATGGGAGACGAGTACATCTGGGGCATGGTTGCCTTCCTCAACCAACTGCCGACGATGGATGCCAAGCAATACCAAACACTCGTCGCATCCAGTGGCGGCCATCAGCACGGTGGTGGGGAAACGCAGATGCATAACCATGAAGGACAGCACGGCGACAACAAGCCTGGCCATCATGACAATAGTGGCGGAGGCGATGACCATCATGGATCAGGTGATGCTGGAGAGCCTGGTCATCACGATGCCGCGGCTACGGATAGCGAGGGTGGCTCCGCACCTAAGGCAGGTCACCATTCGGATATGAGTGGCGATGACCACCATGCTGGAGATGAGGCGTCGTCCAACGGAGGTGATCATCACGCCGAGCAGGCTCCGAATGCCTCGCCCAAGACCCACACCCACGCCGATGGCAAAGAGCACGTACATGAAAGCTAAATATCTGGCCTTACTGGCCGCTCTCTCCGTCACGTCTGCGGTTCAAGCAGCTGATGCCCTGACGATTGATGCCCATCGTGATGCCAATTGCGGATGTTGCAAGAAGTGGATTTCACACCTCGAAGCGAATGGCTTCAAAGTCGTCGACCATGTTGAAAGCAACATGACAGCAGTGAAGCAAAGACTGGGCGTCGCGCCGCGGTTGGCGTCTTGCCACACCGCGGTGATTGACGGCAAGTTCGTCGAAGGTCATGTGCCGGCGGCTCAGGTCATCGAAC
The DNA here is from genome assembly GCF_003052605.1 of Ectopseudomonas oleovorans. Lineage (GTDB taxonomy): Bacteria > Pseudomonadota > Gammaproteobacteria > Pseudomonadales > Pseudomonadaceae > Aquipseudomonas > Aquipseudomonas oleovorans_A. The sequence goes on from NZ_QASO01000001.1 coordinate 17,973, forward strand.
TCACCAAGCGCGATGATCTGCTGGGCATCGCTGTTCCCGGGATGCCGGCGGGCTCCCCCGGCATGGAAGTCGATGGCGTACAGCATGCCTACCAGGTCATTGGCTTGACCAAGACGGGTTCTGATCAGGTCGTTGCAGAATATCCCGCCCAGTAGTACTGCCTGCCAGCACGGCCGCTTGTGTGTAGTGGCCGACTCATTTTCATACGTCCTTTAACCTAAGTAAAAAAGGCGCCCTAGGGCGCCAAGGGCTGTCTCCAAACCAAAGGAGCACTACGAGGGGACAGCAGGACCAAGGAGCGAGCGGGCAATCAACCCGCTCGCTTGCCAGGGTTAGAGAACTTCCAGCGGGTACTCGACAATCAGGCGGAACTCATCCAAATCCGACTCGAAGTCGGTGGCGCGAGTCGTGGCTTGTCGAATGCGAAAGGACATGTCCTTCAACGACCCTGACTGCACAACGTACTTGGCCTCGATGTCCCGCTCCCAGCGCTTCTGGTTGGTCAACGGATCGCCGTTGTCATCACGGCGCATATAGACTTCGTTGGCGTTGCTATAGTCGGCATCCCAGCCCTGGGCATATCGAGTCATGAAGCTCAATCCAGGCACGCCGAAAGGCTCCATATCCAGGTCATAGCGCACTTGCCATGACTTCTCCTTCGGCGAGTTGAAGTCGCTGTACTGGATGGAGTTGTCGAGGTAGATGGAGTCCGATTGGCGCAAGTAGTCGAAGTCATCATCGCCATTGTTGCGCTGGAGACCCACCAGCACTGTATGAGCGCCGAATTGGATGCCGACCTTGCCGCTCCAGATGTTGTTATCGAAGCTCCCGAGGAGCTGCTTCCCTTCATCGACCGCCTTGTAGTAGTTCAGCCCGCCGATCAAGGCGACATCGTCCGCAAGCGGGTAGCTCAGCGTGGTGCCCGCGTAATATTGATTCCAGGCATCCTTGAGGCGGCTGGTGTAGAGACTAAAGCCGACGTTGTCATTAAGCGTGTAATCACCACCGAAATAGGCGATCCATGGCGAGTCCACTTCGCCCGCGTAGAAGGTAGCGAAGCCGTCGCGCATGCTGCTGGTATTGGGTTGGCTCATCGAGTGGAGGCGACCGCCCTGAAGCGACAGTCCTTCCACGCTGCTGTTGACCACGGTGACACCTCGAAAACTCTCCGGTAAAAGCCGTGCATCACCGTATTGGACGACCGGGCTGACGGGAAAGACGTCGCCTACCTTGATCTCGGTATCCATGAACCGAGTTTTCACCGCGCCCCCCAGTTTGGAGTAGTTGTCCTCAGCCTGCCCGAGGCTGTTGTAAGGCATCACGTCGACTGAGCCGCCTGCTCCAGAACGGCCGTCGCCGGTGTCAAGCTTGAGCCCTAGCATGGCAAAGGCATCGACACCAAAGCCTATGGTGCCCTCGGTGAAACCAGACTCGAATCTGCCTATCACGCCATGCGCCCACTCTTCCGAATAGCCATTACCCGAGCTGCTGGACTGGCCTTTACGGAAATCGCGGTTGAAGTAGAGATTTCGATTGAGAATGGTCAGGCTGCTGCCTTCGATAAATCCCTCGCCTTTCTCGCCGGCGGCCATTGCAGCTTGCCCGGTACTGATGCTCAGAGCGAGCAGAGAAAGTCCTAACAGGGTTCTGTTATTCATAAATGCTCCTGATGTTATTGGCAGTTGTCATTGTGTGGTCGCATATATGTGCCAAGCGCGCCGGGCATAGCCAGGCACGCCTTGGTCATATTTCCACATGCCAAATAACGTCAGGGTGACTTGGAAATTACATTTCAGTCAGCGCGATGTCATTTATCTAGTTTTGATTACGGCAACCTGTCCCGGCTGCCCGGTATTCAAGAATATTCAGATCGCCATTGGAGTCCTCGTAGGTCATCTGGGCCGGCATCACACCGCAGCTAGAGTCCGTCGGGGTAGTGGCCACGACCCTGGCGATATCGAGTTTCATGCCGTAGCGGTAATGAATAACTTCAGGCGGATTCTTTCCGTTAGCGGCAGCATACTCTTGCATGGCCTGCTCATTGGCCTGAATCATCCGACCATAAACACGATCAGCGCCGCCTTCTGCCAGAGTGGCAGAGGAAACAACCATAGCGGCAAGGGCTGCAATAACTTTGAGGCTTTTCATGTTTAATCACTCCTTCAAGGTGGTGATTAAAATATATCCGCTCAACCTGTCATAAAAATGAAGTCAAAGTTACATCGCCGTAATGCTTCCTGCCGCGTTACCCGGGCGAGTCAGCTTGGCGCGTGGCTTGCCCGGGTTTGTAAAGCTATAGCTCCTGCGGTGCGCGAACCTTCTGTGTACGCTGCCTTCGCATCAGCCAGTACGCGGCCGGCAAAACCAACATGGACATCAGCGGCGCGGTAATCATGCCGCCGACCATGGGCGCGGCGATGCGCTTCATCACCTCAGATCCGGCACCTCCGCCCCAGAGGATTGGCAACAGGCCGGCGATGATCACGGCCACCGTCATCACCTTGGGCCGCACACGCAGCACCGCGCCTTCACGAATTGCCTCCAGTAGGGCCGGATCACCGCTGCGCCCGGTATCCACACGCGCATGCCAGGCGTTCTTCAGGTACAGCAGCATGATCACCCCGAACTCGGCCGAGACGCCGGCCAGGGCGATGAAGCCCACGCCGGTGGCCACCGACAGGTTGAAGCCGAACCAGTAGAGCAGCCAGATGCCGCCCGACAGGGCAAAGGGCAGGGTGGCCATGATCAGCAGGGCCTCGCCGAAGCGGCTGAAAGTCAGGTAGAGCAGCACGAAGATAATCAACAGAGTCGCCGGCACCACCCAGGCCAGCCGCGCATTGGCGCGCTCGAGGAATTCGAACTGACCGGAGTAGGAGACGGTCATGCCGGCGTCGAGTTGTACCCGCTCGGCGACGCGCTGCTGCAGCTCGCGCACGGTCGAGGCCAGGTCGCGCCCGCGGACATCGACATAGACCCAGCCGGACAGTCGCCCGTTCTCGCTGCGCAGCATCGGCGGCCCTTCGGTCAGACTAACCTGGGCGACGGTGCCCAAGGTGATCTGCTGGCCGGCTGGGGTGAGGATCGGCATACGCCGTAGTGCCTGCGGACTGTCTCGCCACTCCTTGGGATAGCGCAGGTTGATCGGGAAGCGGGCCAGTCCTTCAACCGTCTCGCCAATATTTCTGCCGCCGATTGCGCCCGATACCACCGTCTGCAGATCGGCGATGCTCAGGCCATAGCGCGCCGCGGCCAGTCGATCGATCTGGATATCCACATAGCGACCTCCGGTCAGGCGTTCTGCCAAGGCCGAACTCACCCCAGGCACCTCTTTGGCCACGGCCTCGATATCGCGCGTTATGCGCTCGATGTCGACCAAGGAGGTTCCGGACACTTTCACCCCAATGGGGCTCTTGATCCCCGTCGCCAGCATGTCGATGCGGTTGCGGATGGGCGGCACCCAGATATTGGACAGCCCGGGGACCTTCACCGCGCGGTCCAACTCCTCGACCAGCTTCTCCGGCGTCATCCCGGCTCGCCATTGCTCGCGCGGCTTGAACTGCACCGTGGTTTCGAACATTTCCAGCGGTGCTGGATCGGTGGCGGTCTCCGCACGCCCGGCCTTGCCGAATACCCGAGCCACTTCGGGCACCGTGAGGATCATCCTGTTGGTTTGCTGCAGCAACTGGGTTGCCTTGCTCGCCGGCAAGCCGGGCAGGGCCGAGGGCATGTACAACAGGTCGCCCTCGTCCATGGGCGGCAGAAACTCTCCTCCGAGTCTGCTGAGGGGCCAGAGACTGGACAAAAAGACCAGCAAGGCCAGCGCCAGGGTCACTTTTGGCCAAGCCAGCACCCACTCCAGTACCGGCCGGTATGCGCCGATCAGCCAGCGGTTCAAGGGGTTCTGTTGTTCGCTGGGGATATGCCCGCGAATCCAGTAGCCCATCAGCACCGGTACCAAGGTGACCGAGAGTCCGGCGGCAGCCGCCATGGCATAGGTCTTGGTGAATGCCAGCGGGCCAAACAGGCGGCCTTCCTGGGCCTCCAGGGTGAAGACCGGGAGGAAAGACAGGGTGATGATCAAAAGGCTGAAGAACAGCGCCGGCCCGACCTCGGCCGCAGCTTCGCCGATCACCCGCCAGTGCGCCTCGCCCTGAAGCGGTTCATCGGGGTGTCGAGCCTTCCAGGCCTCGATGTGCTTGTGCGCGTTCTCGATCATCACCACGGCGGCATCGACCATGGCGCCGATGGCGATTGCGATCCCGCCGAGCGACATGATGTTGGCATTGACGCCCTGGTAGCGCATGACGATGAAGGCCATCAGGATGCCCAGGGGCAGGGTGATGATCGCGACCAGCGACGAGCGCAGGTGCCAGAGGAAGATCAGGCAAACCAGGGCCACCACCACGAACTCTTCCAGCAGCTTGTAGCTGAGGTTATCGATGGCGCGGTCGATCAATTGCGAACGGTCATAGGTGGTGACCACCTCGACGCCGGCCGGCAAGCTGCCCTTCAGGCTGTCCAGCTTGGTCTTCACCGCGGCGATGGTATCGCGGGCATTCTTTCCGGAGCGCAAGATGACCACGCCACCTACCACTTCACCCTGGCCATCCAGCTCGGCAATGCCACGACGCATCTCTGGCCCCAACTGAATGGTGGCCACCTGACCCAGCAGCACCGGAACTCCGCTGGCCGAAGCCCGCAGCGGCACATTGCGGAAATCCGCCAGGCTCTCTAGATAGCCTGAAGCCCGGACCATGTACTCGCGCTCTGCCAGCTCCAGGATGGCGCCGCCGGTTTCCTGATTGGCGCTCTTCAGTGCCGCTTCGACCTCCTGCTGAGTTACCCCATAAGCCACCAGCTTCTGGGGATCGAGCAGCACTTGGTATTGCTTGACCATGCCGCCGAGGGTGGCCACTTCGGCTACGTTGGGCAGGCTCTTGAGTTCGTACTTAAGGAACCAGTCCTGCAGTGCCCGCAGCTGGGCAAGATCATGCTGGCCGCTGCGGTCGACCAAGGCGTACTGGTAGATCCAGCCCACGCCGGTGGCATCCGGCCCAAGGGTGGTGGTAACACCCTCGGGCAGGCGTTCCTGCGCCTGGTTGAGGTACTCCAGCACCCGCGAGCGTGCCCAGTAGAGGTCGGTATCGTCCTCGAACAGCACATAAACGAAGGAGTCGCCGAAGAACGAGTAGCCGCGCACTGTCTTCGCCCCCGGCACCGAGAGCATGGTGGTGGCCAGCGGGTAGGTCACCTGGTTCTCGACAATCTGCGGTGCCTGCCCGGGGAAGCTTGTGCGGATGATGACCTGGGTGTCGGACAGATCCGGCAGTGCATCCAACGGCGTGTTGCGCAGCGACCAGATGCCCAGGGCGGTGATGAACAGGGTCGCCAGCAGCACCAGAAAGCGATTGCCGATAGACCAGTGGATCAGGCGTGCGATCATGGCTGGTCTCCTTCCTTGCTGAGCTGCTCGATCATCAGGCCGGAGTTTTTCTGGCGGGCGCCGATACGTACGTGATCTCCTGGCTTAAGTCCCACAGCTACTTCTGAGCTGACCAATGGAAAAGCCATGGTCATACCTGGCATATTCAGGCTCTCGAAGGGCCCGTGTTGGCGCTGATGGAAAATTGACCCACCCTGCCGATTGAAATTTGACCCAGGGCGGATTGCTGATTTTGTTACCAGCAACTGTGGATAAGTCTACCAGCGCAGCTGCTGTTGCCCCCACTCCTTCGCTAGCCCAGTTCAGTTGTTTAAGACCTGCCACACGCAGCCATGTAGCAGGCCGTCGTCGCCATGAAATCAGAACGGCTCATCGTCCTCCGGTTCCTGGCCGCCCTTACGCTTTCGCTCCCGTGATTTGATCTTGGCCTG
>NZ_QASO01000001.1:23896-24405 GCF_003052605.1 Ectopseudomonas oleovorans
ACAACCACCGACTGAAGTCGGTGGGTTAGTGACTTACGGACTGAAAGTCCGGATACGCGTCGACTGAACGACGCGTCGGATCAGTCAGGCTCCATCCTGAAATTATCGTTCGGGCTCGGCTCAAAATGATGCTCCAGATACTGCTTGATCATCTCTTCCGTCATCTGCCCAACCGTCGCGCAAAAGTACCCGCGAGCCCAAAAATGCTGCCCCCAATAGCGCTTTTTCAGATGGGGAAACTCCTCGAAAAGCTTGCTCGCCGTACGCCCCTTGATCCGCCTCATGATCTCACTCGGCGCCAAATTCGGCGGACTGCTCACCAGAATATGCACGTGATCCTTGCTCACCACACCTTTCACAATCCGAATTTCAAATGCTTCGCACGTCTGTCTCACCAGCTCTCGCACTCGCTCAGCAACCTCACCGCTGAGCACCTTGTATCGGTACTTAGTCACCCAAACAAAGTGATACTCGATCTGGTAGACCGTATGACTGCCGTATCTGTAATC
>NZ_QASO01000001.1:24424-92638 GCF_003052605.1 Ectopseudomonas oleovorans
CCCGCATGGTGGCGCTAAAGCTCACCGGCTGAAAGCCGGTGGTTTTAACCTTTCGATGGAAAATAAAAAGCCGCTGGCGTTGGTTACACCAGCGGCGAATAACAAGCGGACAGCGCTGGGGCTAACCGGCTTGACGTTGCGCCAGCTCCAGCCGTTTGACCTCATCCATTGCCCAGGACTCGAAAGTGGTTAACTGTGAGGCCTCGACAGGCTTGGCCAGCGGGTAGCAGTTAACCTCATACGCGCGCCCCGGATACTGCTTTGTGAGCACGTCTCTTGCCCAGTTCGCGTTTGCCTCGGTGGATAGCGGGCGCACCATCGCATGGCTTGCCCCCTCGCTCACTGCGGCCCAGCATACGGCCTGCCATATCACCGGCAGGCCCTGTACGGTCTTAAAGCCATTACGCAGTTGACGTGAGACAGCGGCGCGATATGGGGTACTCATGCCGGCCACTCAGAGACCCTGCGGCTGGGCGTTGGCACGGCCAGCCAACTCCACCAGGTCATGCCGGCCCAGGCGCACACGGCTCCCACCTGACGAGAAGAACGGGATATTGAGGTCATTGGTCTCATGGTAGCCACCGTCACTCAGCAACTGCACAAGCGGAGCGCCGTACCTCGCCAACAGGTCAAGAGCGGCGTCATTCCACGCAGCCATGGCCAGCGCGGCCTTGGCACCTTGCACACGGGCTAGAGCCTTAGCTGCCCTATTCTCGGCCTGCTCCATTTCAGCAGTGAGCATTTCCGCCTTGTTACGCAAAGCATCCATTAATCCAGCGTCATCAGCTACAGCCTGCCGGGCAGTGGTGAGGGCACGCCGCGCATCAACTAGGCGAACTTCCAAAGCCTGAATAGCCTTATCCGGCGAACCATTTGCGAGTGCCTCGGCAATCTCCCGTGCAATCTGGCCTTCAGATTGGGCGGCTTTATCAATGGCGGCGGCGCCATTCTCACTCAAAGCAGTGAGCCGGGGGGGCAACCGCCTGCAACTGCTTGGCAACTTGTGCCACCTCAGAGTCGGCAACCTGCTGAGACTGCAGAGCATCGGCCAACGCGGCCTTGAGGGATTGATAAACGTCTTCCGAAGTCTTGGTATGAGTCATCTCGTTAAATCTCCAATTCGATATAGGGTCTGTTCGTTCACGGGCGGGCCAGGCCCGAAGGCGGCCGGCACTCTCCTGCATGCGGCAGCCCTGGCTTATGCGGCCTCGGTTGCTGCGTCTTCGGAGAACAGCGCGGCATTGCTCACCACATAGGTACGCGTGCTGCCCATGCCGGGCAACGCCGTAACCTGTGCGGCTTTGCCATCCTTGCCGGGCAGCAAAATCCCACGTGCGACCAGCTCCCTGTTCACGTTGCGGGCGTTCATGCCCTTGAACACCTCATTGCTCCAGGCAGTCGTCAGGAAGTAGTAAGTCTTGGTGGTGTAGAGAATATCTCCATAGCCGTGGCTGTCCGTGCGCTGGAAGCCGAGACGGTCAACCGTGCGCGGGCTGTGGTCGTCGACCTTGGCGGCGACGCTCTCCCAGCGGGTAAACCGGCTTTCGCCATAGCGCTCGATGGTCAGGCGCAGGCGCTGCACAATGGCGTCGCCTTCTAGGTTGCCAGCCCCGCCCCGCTCAGCGAGCCAGGCGCCCAGGCACACCCTGGCCGCGTGTGTGGCCGTGCCATCCGGCCAGCCCGTGACGCCCAGCGACGTGGCCAGTTCGCCGGCTGCAGCAGCCAGGCCAAAGCGCGCCGCAGCTCGCTGGGCCTGGCCGCTCGCGTCAGCCGGCAACGCCTCGGCAGTGAAGCGCTCCACCGTACTGCGCACCACGGCCGCATAGCCGCGCAGCTTGCCCGGCTCGCAGAGGGCCGACAGGAAGGCCAGAGCCGGCGTGCCGTAGAACTTGCCTGCCCGGGCCTTGAGTGCATCCGACAGCGCGGCAGCATCCTCGAAGCCATGCAGCACCTCGAACAGCCCGAGACCCTTGCCAGCGTCTGCAGGTACGGCCAGCAGCCGAACCTCCATCCCTGCTTTCAGTTCCTTGTGTGCCTCGGCCATGTGCTGCGCTAGCGTCTTCTCCCCGGTGGAAAGGAACAGCAAACGCCACTCATGCACCTGTCGACCGGCCTGTCCTCGATCATTGGCGCGAGCCTTGCCGGTGCCATTGCCAAGCATGTAGACCATCTCGCCGATAATGCGTGGCTCTGACTGGCCAATTTCGTCCAGGATCAACAGCGCATCAGACAGAGCGGCGGCAATGCTCTCCATCGCGTTGTCCGTCGCCCGCCACGGCATTACCAATCGGGGGCCACCCCACACCGAGGCAGCTACCTGCAAGTGCGTGGTCTTGCCGCCCGAGCTGTCGCCATAGAGGTGGAAGCCACCCGACTCGGCGCCCAACAGATGCAGCAGCGGGCCGGCGAAGGCCACGCACACCACGAACGCCAGCCGGTTGTTACCGACGCAAAGCGCGCCAACCTGCTGCCGCCATTGTTCCAGGGTGCCGGCCTGGCTGATCGGCGGGAGGCGTGCGCCGGCTTCGTAGAAGTGCAGGTGCTCTACGCTCTGCCCTATCTGGCGATCCGGCAGCAGGTAGGCATCGCCATGCCAGCCCAGGCGCGTGACCAGCCGAGCCCGCTCGGCACTGTCATAGCCCTGCAGGTAGCTCTGCAGGTCGTTGCGTGAATTGCGGGCGGTACGCACGGGAGCCAGGCGCAAGCCTGCGTCAACCAGTGGAGCGACCACCTCCTTTCCGAAGTCGCCAGCCATGGCACGGGCTGGGATGTTAAGCCGCTTCTTGTCGCCGTCCGGGTCGTCGAACTCCACCAGCAGACCCCAGCTCCCGCCGTTACCGTCTCGAGTGCGCGCCTTAATTTCCAGCCATGAACACACCGGCCGCGCCTCGCCATCCTCGCCGGCATAGAACACGCCATCGGCTGTGACGCGAAAGCCCGCCGGCAGGGGCGCGGGCTTCTCGGTTGGTGCCGGTTTGCTGCTGGCACTCCCCTTGGTGCTGGGCTTGCCGCCCTTACCTTTACTGGCAGGCGCTGCAGCCGGCGCCAGGGCGAACAGTTCCCCGGTGCGTTCCAGCTCGGCCAGGTGCGCCGCCGTCCAGCCCTTGGCCACTGCATCGGCGGCGTCGTCACCCTCGGCCCATTCGCCACCAGGGGCGAAGGTGGGCCGGTCGCCATCGAGGCCAGGGCGCTGGCTGAACACCGTCAGCGCTACCGAGCGCACGGAGGCCGCGCCAAGCTGGCGCAGGTGCTCGGCCAGGGCATCCATGCACTTGAGGCCCGGCGCGTCGTTGTCCGGCCACAGCAGCACATGGCGACCGGCCACCGGGCCGAAGTCGGCTTTCTGCCAAGAGTTGGTGCCGTTGGGCCAGCAGGTAACGACGTAGCCCGGCAGCAGCTCGGCGGCAGCGTCTGCCGCTTTCTCGCCTTCGCACAGCACCACCGGGGCAGCCGCTCGGGTGGCCAGCTCATCGAGGCGCAGCAGCGGGCGCGGCTCGGGCAACACCTGCCAACGCCAGGACAGCGAGCCATTGCCCGAGTGCTTGCACCAGGTCAGTGGGGCGAACACCTTGCGCGGCGTGCCGCTTTCATCCGGCCCCAGGTCGAAGCGATACAGCACCATCAACGGTTGGCCATCGGCGGCACGGTAGATCCACACCTTCGACGGCTTGCCGTGCTGGCGGTGCGTCTGCAGCACCTTGCGCATGGCTTCATCAGGAATTGGCAGCACCGGCACCCACTCGGGCGCCTTGGGCTTGTTGCTGGCCGGCGCGCTGGCGCTGACAGTGCCTGGCGTAACACCCAGGAAGTCCGCCAGCTTGTTGCAAGCGTCCACCTCGCTGCCGCCGTCCAGGTAGCGCACCAGGTCTATCAGGTCGCCGCCCTTGTCGCCGGTAGCAAAGTCGCTCCAAGTGCCCTTGGCCAGGCTCACCTTGAGCGAGCCAGCGCGCTTGTCGGCCCGCGTTGGGTTGGGTGCGGTGTATTCCTTGCCACCGTCCACCCGCTTGCCACCGGGCAACCAGTGCGACAGCACCCGGTCGATGGCCTGCAGGGCGGCGCGCTTCACCTCGGCAAAGGTGGGGTACTTCTTGTGCTCTCGGGCGTCAGTCATTGGCCGCCCTCCGCGTCAAACACCCCGCCGGCACTGGCATCTACCAATGCCTTGGCCATCTCGGCCAGGTACTGGATAGCGAAAATATCACCGCCCCGGTTTGCCTCATCGCCAATCTGTACCGCCAGGTTCTCCACGCAGGCGAGTAGGTTGGATGCCTGCTCCAAGGCATCAGCGACCGGCATGCCTGCTTTAACGGCGAACAGCATGCCGGCGGGGAAGCGGCTGAACTCCTGAGGCTGGGTCAGAATGCGGCGGCGCTTCATTTCGCACCCCCTTTCATTTTCTCGGCCTGCGCGTACAGCTCGAAGCCAGTCACGCGCACATAGTTTCCCAGCGCCATGACAGCCTGTTGCAAGCCGTTAACGTCATCGGCGTGCAGCTCGCTTTCATTCAAGAGCCGACCGATTGCCTCCAAGCCCATGCCGGCCGAGGTAAGGCCATCGGCACGCTGACTCAATTGATCCAACTCCCAACGCGAATCGAGGTTATCCATGGCTCACCTCCTTGGCCTTGAGGGCAGCTGCAATCTCTTCGCAGGCATCGGCCCAGGCGTCGCCCTCCAAGCTCTCCAGCCAATCGCAGGCATTGGCTTGTGCTTCAAGAGAGCGCTGGATGGCGCGGTGGTGGTTGTAGCGGTTGAGCCGAACGGCAAGGGAGGAAGTGCTACGCAGTGCAGCAAGGGCCATTGCCCGGTGAGCGGCGGCGCGTGCTTTGGACGGATTGAGGGCGTGCGGGTGCTTCATGGGTGGTGCTCCTTTTGCTTGGTAGGAGCTGCCACGTACCGTCGCCAAACGGATAAGGGTGGCAGCCGTGCGCAGGTTGGCGAACCGGGGCAAAAGGAACCCGGCAGACCCGAAGGTCTCCCACGCACGGCCGCCATAACACGGCATTGCGGGCACAAAAAAAGCGCCTGCAATGGGGTCTATGGCGCCTGTGCGCCTTTTGCTGATCGGGTCGCCAAACCCGGCCGCTGGATTGACAGCGACGGGCGCAGAGTAGCGCGGCCGATTGGCTCGCGCAAGGTTCAAGAGCGAGCGCATTGCTTGCGCGACACTCGGCCAAGGCATAGATTGATCGAACACAGTGCGTCACCTCTAACGCCCTCGGCTGCCACCGGGGGCGTTTTCATTAGTGAATCGTGGTAGTCGGGCGCTGCAGATGCAGCCAGGCCAGGTGCTGGCCTTGCGTGGCATTGCGGTGCATCTGCTGCAGCGCCTCTGGATTGGCCATCAGGTTGGGGATGAGCTGCGCAGCGTCCTTGATCACCACGCCGGCCGGCACCTCGACAGCGAGCAATGCCCACTCGAAGGTTGGCCAGAGCAACAGCAGCACATGCGCACCGTCTGCCAGGGCTCGGTCACGCAAAGTACAGAGACGGCTGCGCCCCTGTCGGGCAGTCTCGGGCAGCGCGGCGGCGCCCAGTTCGTCGATGGCATCAAGGGCCGTGTGCGGCAGGAATATCGGCGTCATGCGGCAGCCTTCCCACGCGCAGCGATGCGAGCCAGCACCCACTGATTAACCTCACCAAGAACCCATGCCACAGGCGCGCCACGGGCGGTGCTATCGCTCAGCTTTACCGGCTGGGGAAAGCCGCTCTCAGGTTGGCGCAGCAGCTTGTAGATGGTGGGGCGCGCCAAGCCGACAATGGCCACCACCTCATTGATACGAATCAGGGTGGTGGACGGGTCACGGGGGATGGCGCCGGCTGTCGCATCCATTGCAGAAGCAGGGCGACTGCCAGCAGAGAGCGCGGCAGGTTTTCGGGTCGGGTGATCCATGGGTAGCCTCCTGTAAATTGGTTCAGGCAGGAGGCTATTGGCGCGCGATTGACAGGGCGAAGCTGGCTTTACTTTTTCTTCGCGGGTGAACTGTGTAGGCCGTAGCGCTTGAGAATGGCGTTCATCGCCGGCTTGCTCAGAGATTTTCCGGTGCCCCGTAGCAGCCATCCACGCAACTTGCTGCTCAGGTTATGTAGCTTCGTGCCGGTTCTAATCAGCTCTAGCGCCTTGAGCCGGATTGCCTCATCGCGGGCATCTGTTCCGTCAAGCTGTCGCCGCCCTTCGACCAGCAAGCCGCCTACCGGCTGATACCCTTCAATCCTTCGATAGCCGCTGGCAGAGCGCGTAGCTATCAGCGCTGCAGCGTCAGCAAGGTCGGCTATCTCAAAACAGGCATCTATCTCGCCGGCCGACAGCCCTGACGGATTAGGCGCCGTGTAACCATGCACCGCGCAGTCACGCACCGCGCCTACAGAGTCGAGAAAGACTTTATGCCACTCCCAGTCATCCGCGCCGCCCCGCTCGCCCGCCAGGATCGGCAGCAGCGCCTGCAGAGCGTGCGCAGCGCATGCCAGCACGTACGCCGATATGGCCTCCATATCGCCGGCTTGCTCATAACCGGCAGCCCGCCTTACCTCACCGGGTAACACGCGCCCGCCGTAGCCTTCTGCCATCTGGTCAATTGCGTCATTGCGAGTGTAAGCAGCCTCGGCTAAGCGCCTGGCATGCGCGCCGTCCAGCCAAGGCCTGCAAGCCTCCACAATCGACAGGATGGAGCTGATTCGCGCTTCGCAATCGTCAAAGCGCCGGTAGTCAGCCAAGCGCGCCCGCACACCCTCAACTGGGTTTTCGACTGGTTCCAGATAACTGCCAACAAGAATCTTCCACCCTATGCGGTCATCCAATCATCACCCCCCAGGCCCCGAAGTCGGCGACCATACCCGCGCTGGTTTGCTCATGCCGCAGCAGGCCAACAGGCAGGAACGGGGCCGTATCGTGTCGGACGAGGCATTACACCGATGGTGTAAATTACACGTGGTGTACGCACTCCCCGTGCCTTGTGTAATTTCTCTGAAAGCCACGCCACGCAAGGCTTTCAGAGCTTTCATTACACCTGTTACACCGATTACACCGGATTTTTGAGGGGTACGGGTTCGCATACTCAAACCACCTTGCCGAAGTTGACCGGCACCACGTTAGCGGCGCCCTCCCCTCGGTGAGCAAAATCATAGGGGGTGACGTGCTGCTGCCTGTTGGCATCGAGGTAGTCAGCCCACCACTGCACCATAAGCCGACGCTCCTCAAGGTGTTCAGCCTTGTGGATATAGGCGGCCCGCACCGTGTTGCGTTCTTGGTGGCTCATCTGCCGCTCTACCGCCTCGCGCGTCCACAGCCCTGACTCCACCAGGGCAGAACAGGCCATTGCCCGAAAGCCATGCCCGCATACCTCTGCCTTGGTGTCGTAACCCATGCGGCGTAGGGCAGCATTCACGGTGTTCTCACTCATGGGCTTGTGGTGGTAGTGGTCGCCAGGGAACACCAGCTCATAACGGCTGGACAGCATATGAACCTGCCCGAGCAACCCCAGCGCCTGGCGGCTCAGCGGCACCAGGTGCGGCGTGCGCATCTTGGCCCCTCGGCTGGAGTGCTTGACGCCCTCGATAACCTCACGCTCACCCGGGATCGTCCAGAGGCTGGCTTGCATGTCGATCTCCCGCCACCGAGCAAAGCGCAGCTCGCTGGAGCGGATGAACACCTGCAGGGTGAGTGCCACGGCCAGCTTGGTCAGTGCGCGGCCGTTGTAGGTGTCGATCCGCTCCAGCAACTCGGGCAGCCGCTCCAGTGCGAGCGCCGGTCGGTGCTGCGCCTTGCGGGTCGCCGTAGCGCCCACCAGGTCACTCGCTGGGTTGGTTTCGATAAGCCCATGCTGGACGGCGTAGCGCATTACCCCAGTGGTGTACTGACGCAAACGGCCGGCCAGCTCCAGGGTATCGCGCTGCTCTGCCGCCTTGAGCGGTGCCAGCAGGTCACGCACCTTGAGGCTTGCCACCGCCCGGCTACCGAGCGCCGGGAACAGGTGCTGTTCGATGCGGCGCAGCACCTTGGCGGCATGATCCGGCGACCACTTGCGGGCACCGGCCGCATGCCAGTCCAATGCTACGGCCTTGAAGGTGTTGGTCTGCTCGGCCTGGGCGGTCGCCCTCGCCTGCTGTTCGTGCTCAATGGGATCAACACCTTCGGCCAGCAGCTCAAGGGCTGCAGCACGGCGACCACGCGCAGACTTTAGACCGAGGGCTGGGTAGTTGCCGAAGGTGGCCAATCCGGCGCGGCCATCAGGACGGGTGAACTTGAAGCGCCACACCTTGGAGCCATTGCGCTTCACAAGCAGGAACAACCCTTGACCATCAAACAGGGTGTAGTCCTTTTCCCGAGCCTTGGCGGCCTCGCATTTGGCGTCTGAAAGTGGGGTAACGGTACGCGCCATAGGTATATGCCTCCCTTGCCGAACCGGCGTATACCTAAACGTATACCCATTTTAGGTATATGCCTAGAGACAAGAGTAGACAGCCATAAACAACAAAACCGGCCAAGAGTGCCGGTTTAGATGGGTTTCGTAGACTTATAGAGACTGCTAGAAACAGATGAATGGTGCCCGAAGCCGGACTCGAACCGGCACGCCATTACTGGCGAGAGATTTTAAGTCTCCTGCGTCTACCGATTTCGCCATTCGGGCGGTAGCGCTGTGCAAAGGACCGGACTATATACAGCCCTCCCCGTCCTCGCAAGGTATGCCAAAGCACATCAGGGGTAATGAAAAAGGCCTCGTAAATCATGGATCTACGAGGCCTTTTAAATTGGAGGCTGAGGTCGGAATCGAACCGGCGTTCACGGATTTGCAATCCGGTGCATAACCACTCTGCAACTCAGCCATGAAGCAAACGAACCGCCTTGGCGACTCGTGTAAAGCTGGAGCGGGAAACGAGACGTTTACTAGGCGCGTAAGTCGTTGTTTCCCGAACACTTTCTTCGCCGAGGTGGCCAGCGAAGACCTAGATTGTAGCCTAGTTTTTCACCCCCGCCAACAAGATCGTCCAAAGAGTTCCACTGGCGTCCATAGACCCGCACTCAGCACACCGGCCCCACACTCGTCACAACGTCGTCAGCGACGGTCTCGAACTGGCGCCTGTCCCTGCTCTCGGCACCCGCACCACTACCGCGATGACGTCCAGGCCGATTCTCTCGGTGCTGGCTCAGTTCGGATGTCAGCTACGAGCCGCATGCGCCGCGCATTGCGTAGCTCGTCCGCGCAAGTCGTGCGGGAAGAACGCACACCCTAGCCGTGGCGCGTCAGCGCGCGATTCTTTGTCGCTATATCAGGATGCTGGACAAGCATGACAGGCTGGGGTTTCACCGCGTCCTTGTGGACGTCGGGTAGCGATTGCGAGCCCTTCGCGCCTCGTGAAACCGCTGGCATATCAGGCCATACCCAAACGGTTTTGCGAAGATCGCCGCTACTTATGACGCTGCTACTGTGCGCGTCGCTTTCGAGCCTGCCAGCGAAGGCTCGACCATCTTGCGACTCACTGGATTCTTGCATATCGAGCACACGACGGCTACCTGCAACACAAGCCGGTGAGAAGTACTCAGGCCCCATGACGAAGCGGACCTCGGGACCCGCTTCATGCACAGACAACACGCCGACCTTCAGGTTGGCACCAAAGGAGTCGGCCATGTAGTTCTCCTGGAAGGAGATGGGAGCATGAACAACAATGCACCAACATCAAAGGTGTTCTACCGCCCGATCGAAGCCTCCATACGCTGGGCCGGGCTGCTGCGATTCGAGCACGTCATCCTGGCCTCGATCTCGTCGCCGAGAGACCTGCCACAGTCGTTGGACTGCCCGCGCTGGGGCGAGTTACGGCTGTACACCGAACGCATCTACGACGGCATCCTCAATGGGGAACTGCCCTTCGGGCAGAACGGCATCACGACACGCGATACCGCACTGATCGACGCCCCTGATCTGACCGTGCGCCATGTCGATCTGAAGCGCTGGATGCACCAGCACTATCCCGAGCAGCGGCCCGCCTTTCTCTTCTCCCACAGCGAGCGCATCGCCCATCCCTTCATCTCGCTGGAGACCGGGCAAGCCATGCTGGTCGAAAGGCTGGCCCTCAAATCCGCCTTGGAGCAGTCCAAGCGTCAGCTTCGCGAGTTGCAGGAAAAGCACGACGCGCTGCTCAAGCAGTCCTCGGTGATCCCCGCATGCGCGCAATGCTCGATCAGCGACCGGGCCGAGACCACCTACCTGAACATCATCGGGGGCATGCTGGAGTTGATACTCGGCCAGTCGCCCTCGGGCACGCCGTACTCCAGCTTCAAGACGCAGGAGGCCGTGGTCAGCGCATTGGTCGCCCATCACCACGGCGTCATGGGGATCGCGGAGCGGACATTGAACGGCAAGTTCGCCACAGCCAAGCGCCGGCTGCATAGCGCCATCCTCTGAGATTTTCCAGCTTGTTTAGGCAGCCGCGGAGATTGCATTGGCAATGTCTTTCCGCAGCCGCGTCTATTGAATAGAGGTCACGCCAACAAACGCCACTGAGCGTTCAGGAGTGACCGCCATGTCGCCAACACCTGCACTGCCGCCCAACGAGCGCCGCATCCTGCGCCTGGAAGAAGTCGAAGCGAAGTCCGGCTTCAAGCGTGCCCACCTCTACAACCTGATGCGCGCCGGCAAGTTCCCCAAGGCGCTGCGCCTGGGCGTGCGCGCCGTCGGCTGGGATTCCATCGAAATCGACCAGTGGATCGCCGAGCGCGTCAACAACCGGGCCTGACCCGTTCTCCCACGGACTTCCCATCCTCACCCGGAGAACGCCATGCAGGTTGTATCCATTGTCTCGACCAAAGGGGGCGTCGGTAAAACGACCACGGCCGCCAACCTGGGCGGGCTAGCCGCCGATGCGGGACTGCGCGTGCTGCTGCTCGATCTCGACGTGCAGCCCACCTTGTCCTCTTACTACGAGCTGGCCCACCGCGCGCCCGGTGGCATCTATGAATTGCTGGCCTTCAACGAGCGTGACCTCGGCCAGCTCGTGTCCCGCACGATCATCACAGGCCTGGACCTGGTGCTGTCCAACGACCATCGGGGCGAGCTGAACACCTTGCTGCTGCACGCGCCGGATGGGCGCCTGCGGCTGCGGCACCTGCTGCCGGTCCTGGCTCCCCTCTATGACCTGGTGCTGATCGACACCCAGGGCGCGCGCAGCGTGACCTTGGAGATGGCAGTACTGGCCTCCGACTTGGCGCTGTCGCCTGTCACCCCGGAAATCCTCGCCGCCCGAGAGCTGCGGCGCGGCACCATGCGGTTGCTGGAGGACATCGCGCCGTACCGGCACCTCGGCATCGAACCACCGCCGCTGCACCTCCTCATCAACCGCGTCCACCCGGTGTCAGCAAACGCCCGACTGATTCAGCAGGCCTTGCGCGACCTATTCCAGGACCACACCGGCATCCGCGTGCTGGCCACCGACGTGCCGGCCATCGAAGCCTATCCGCGCGCCGCGACGCGCGGCCTGCCGGTGCATCGGGTCGAGTACCGCCAGCCACCGGGCAGAGTCGCCCCCGCCGCGCTCGACACCATGCGCGGCCTCGCTGGCGAACTGTTCCCGCAATGGCAGCACCGATTTGCCACGGTGTCCGGCCGCCCGCCATTCCCTCTTGATACCGGGAGGTCCCATGGCGAACGCACATGAACTGGCCCGAGGCCACAAACGGCTGCGCGCCCTGATCGAGTTCGCTGTCGGTGAAGGCTGGCACGTCAAGCGCACGCCGGGCGGCCACCTCAAATTCACCAAGGCAGGCTGCGCCGCGATCTACACCAGTTCGACGGCCAGTGACCACCGGGCCGCCCTCAACGCCCGCGCGCAGATCCGCCGCGCCGAGCGCGAGGCCGGGTCCCCAGCGCAGGGAGGCCGCCATGGCTGAGATGACCTCCCAGCAGATGGCCGGCAAGCTGCTCGCGGCCGGATTCGAGCGCAGCGGCCCGTCCACCTCGGCCTTGAGCGACCCGATCGCCGACACGCCCATGGTCGTGACCCTGGACCAGTTGCGCCCCTACGACCACGATCCCAGGAAGAAGCGCAACCCGGCCTACGAGGACATCAAGGCGTCCATCCGTGAGCGCGGCCTGGACGCGGCACCGGCCATCACCCGGCGCCCGGGCGAGGACCACTACATCATCCGCAACGGCGGCAACACGCGCCTGGCGATCCTGCGCGAACTGTGGTCGGAGACCAAGGACGAGCAGTTCTTCCGCATATCGTGCCTGTTCCGTCCGTGGCCCAGCCGCGGCGAAGTCGTGATGCTGACCGGCCACCTGGCCGAGAACGAACTGCGCGGGGGCCTGACGTTCATCGAGCGCGCCCTCGGCGTCGAGAAGGCGCGCGAGTTCTACGAGCAGGAAAGCGGCGCCGCGCTGAGCCAGTCCGAGCTGGCCCGCCGCCTCGCCGCCGATGGCTTCCCGGTCCAGCAGTCGCACATCAGCCGGATGAACGACGCGGTGCGCTACCTGCTGCCGGCGATCCCGACCGTGCTCTATGGTGGGCTCGGCCGCCACCAGGTCGAGCGCCTGTCGGTCATGCGCAAGGCCTGCATGCTCGCGTGGGAGCGCTACGCCAAGGGCCGCATGCTGGTACAGGACTTCGACGACTTCTTTCAGGAGGTGCTGTCGCAGTTCGACACGCAGGCCGACGAGTTCGCCCCCCAGCGCGTGCAGGACGAGCTGATCGGCCAGATGTCCGAGCTGCTCGGCATCGACTACGACGTGCTGGCGCTCGACCTCACCGAATCCGAAAGCCGCCATCGCGCCCTGGTCAGCGATCCGACCCCGCCATCGGCGCCGCCCGCGCTGCCTGAGCCTGGCACCATGGCACGCCCGCCCGCCGCATCAGCCCCATCAGCCCCGACGCCGGCGGTCACGCCTGGGTCGCGCGACCGCGAGGCCGGCTCGGGGACGGACGGCTCGCCCGCAGGAAGCCCTGTGGCGGCTCCTGGTGATCTGCTGCAGGGGCACATCGTTTCGCCTGCACCGACGACGGAGCGGCTGCAATCCATTCAGCGGATGGTCGCCGACGAGCTGGGGGATGCGCTGCCCGATTTCTCGGCCAATGTCTTGCAGTCCATTCCCGTCCAGGCAGGCGGTCTCTACCCGATTTCCGACGTCTGGCACATCGACGCGGGCCTGGACACGCCCGACCGCCTGCGCATCCACATCGCGCAGTTCGCACGCGAGATCGCGGGCGAGGCAGGACTCGATCAGTGCATCGAGGAACGCGCGGACGGTGTTGGCTTCGCATGCCATGCCAGCGCGCAGCCCCCATCACCGCAGGGCCGCGCCGTGCTGGCATTGCTGGCGAGCCTGGCAGGCCAGGGCTTCACCGATGCCGATCTGGACGGCGGGCAGCTTGCCGCCGAGCTGCCGGCGCTGCTGCACGGCCAAGGCGATGCGACACACCGCTTGAGCGACACCGCGCTGGTCAAGCTGTTCCGATTGCTGCGCCTGGCCCGGCGCCTGCTGGACCTGGAATCCGGTGCCGCAGGCCCTGGGGCATAAAGGAAGGAGACCCGCATGTCCGCCCCGCACCCGCTCAATCAGGCCGTCATCGCCCAGGCGCTCTACGACCTGCGCAACGGCCAACTGCGCCGCTGCAAGGCGATGGGCTTCAGCGAGGCCGAGTTGGATGCGCTCAAGCATCCCGCCATGGTGAGCGTGCTGGCCAACGCCAATGTCTCGTGGTGTTCCGTGTCCGTAAACCGTGAGGTGCTCCGGCGTCTGCTTTCGCAGGCGCAGGACGTGGAGAAGGAAATAGCGACCGTCGATCGCATGTTGCGCCTGGGGGCCAGCACGGAGATGGTCAGCCGCTTCTATGGCCTGACCCATCAGGAAGTCGCCCTGCGCCGTGAGGTGCTGGGCCTGCCCAAGCGCAAGGGGCGTCACCCTGTCCTGGACGAGAAACAGGACGTCGAACTGTGGCGGCGCTGGAAAGCCATCACCAGCAGCAGGAATGTGGACCCGGAGGACGAGACCTCGATTCTCGACGCGGCCATGGACCTCGCCGAAGGCATGGATTTGCCGCTGTCGGTGGTCTGGGCCGCGATCAAGTCGTGGGTCGATCAGGGATTGGGTTGAGCCATGGCCGTGGACGACACCGCACCACGCCATGGCCCCGTCGCACTCGCTGACCTGTTCGACGCGGCGCTGAAAGACCTTGCGCCCAGGCCCAGCCCGCCCACAACCATACCTGCGCCGTCACCTGCGACACCGGCCGCATCCGGCGATGCGTTCCTCTTCAGCGGCAACCGGCATGAGACCGTACCGCGGCGGCTGTTCCTCGATCGCCGCCTGACGCCGCTGGAGCGCAACGCCTGGCAGGTGTTCCGGCTGATGCTCAACGACGACGGCGTGACCGCATTCCCCACCTATGAGCAGTTGCGGCCCTGGCTGGCCTCGATGCCCTGCGCCGGGCAGGCCTCGCACGAAACCGTGGCGCGAGCCCTGACGCTGCTGCGGCTGACCCGATGGCTGAGCCTGGTGCGGCGACGGCGCGACGCCAAGACCGGCCGCATCCTCGGCAACCTCTATGTCCTGCACGACGAGCCGCTGACCCCCTTTGAAGCGATGCAGCTCGACCCGGACTACCTGCAACTGGTCAGCCAGGCGCTCGGCCATTCGGCCAAAGCCGTGCAGATCGTGGGCCTGCACACCCTCAAGGAAATCGGCGAAGACCCGATGCTGGCCGGGCGCACCCTGCCGTCGAGGCTGCAAGTCTTGGCCGAGCGCCTCGCCAGCCAGGGCGTCGGGGCGCACGAAGGTTATCCACAGGAGGATGCCACACACGAATCCGAAGAAGGGCCGACGAGCCTTCTTCGGAATCGTGATGACCCCACTTCGGAATCCGAAGCAGGGTCGAAACCCGCGCCAAACGCCTCTCTTCGGAATCCGAAGCAGGCCCGTACAGTACGTAGTAGTCGTATTAATGAAGTACGTACTACCGCGCATGCACAGGCGCAGGCGCGCGCGCTGGGCGACCTGCAATGGCCCAAACGCTTCGCGGAACTGAAGGCAGAGCAGCAGACAGGTGCGCGGGTGGCATTGCAGCAGGTCGATGCCGCGCTGAGGCAGGCCGTGCTGGACGAATGGGCCACGCGATGCAGCAGCCACGGCATCCGCAATCCTGCGGGGTATCTGTTCGGCATCATCCAGCGGGCCATCCATGGCGAGTTCAACGCCTGGGCCAAGAAAGACGCGCCATCGGCACACGCTCCGCCGAACGAGCGGCCACCACCAGCACCGCCAACATCCCAGCCGCAGGGCAAGCCGGTGCCACCAGAAGTCGCCAGGCAGCACATCGAGCGGCTGCGCAACCTGCTCGCCAGCAAGTGAGCGGACCTGCAAGGCGGTGAAGTGGATGCCGGTGGCTTCCAGTAGAGCTATCCCCTGGGGATAGTTCCACTGACGGCTACGACGTCGAACCGCTGCACGCCAGGCCTAGATCGCCAGCCGCGGGATCGGCCTTGTCCACGCTGATCTGGGCGTGCAGCGTTCCTTGGCGCTCCATGGCGCTATCCCCAGGGGATAGCTCGCGACGCATTCGACCGCCGCGCCCTGAACCGGGGACGGGCGGGTTTCGGTTTGTTGACTGACTGCCTTCCGCCACCTGCCGAAGCTGTCCGCTCTTTTCCAACAACGAGCGGACACCATGGCAACCACCAACGAACCCCTGCAACTGAATCTCGGCTCCTTGCGCAGCGCGATGTCGCTGACGCTGCACACGCATCACGCCTCGCGCATCTGGCACGGCCGCGCCGCCGCCGAGGGGCGACCGGGCATCGTCGGCCTGAATGGCTACATCGCCCAGATGAACAAGATGCGGCGCGGCTCGGAGCAGGACGACCCATACAGCGACTTCTGGATGCTGCGCATCGAGGACAAGCTCGACCAGACGAAGGCCACGCTGCAATCGCTGCGCGAGCAGGTGGACCAGGCCCTGGCGAGCGTGCCGCCTGCACTCACCCTGGGCGAAAACCTCAACGTCCAGCCCGTCAAGCTGCCGCTGTTCGTCAATGCGCAGTTGGGCTTTGCCGCGGTGTATCTGCTTGCCGACTACGACGACATCGCCCGCAAGCTGATCCTCGCGCACCACACCGCGCTGATCGATCGCTCGACACTCGAACGCTGGCTCAACGAAGGCGCACATGCGCTGCGCAGTCTTTTCAGCCTGGCCCAGCAGTACCGCTACTCGGGCTGCACCCGCGATGACTTCGCCGCCAAGAATGCCGCAGCACGGGCGGCGCTGGAGAAGTTCGGCGAACTGCCGCAGGACGTGCTGGAAGGCACGCGCCGCTCGAAGTTCGCGCCGCCCATCGTGCGCCGTGGCCTGCAGCAGCGCGGCGACGGTCCTGCCGCAGCCGCATCCCCCAGCGACGAGGCCGCCGCCGAGGCCCCCGAAGCGACGGCCGGAGAGGACTCGCAGGCATGAGCGCCCCGAACCGCGACACCCGCTACTTCCGCCCCCTGCAACAGACCGCCTTCATGCGGCTGGAACACGCAGGCTCTCAAAAAGGCCTTTTAAGGCCTTTTAAGGGTAAAGGGGACTTGGAGGCCTGGGCCAGCCAGTGCTTCGCCATGCGCGACGAGTTGATTGGCTTGGCGCAGCGACAGGTGCTGCAACAGGCCGTCGGGCATCCCTTCCACCTGCTGCCCATCGAGTTGGCCCAACAAACCACTGGCGCAGGCACGGCGTTTCTTCGCTGGCGCAAGCACGACCGCTCGGCCATGGGCGTCACCTTGTGGCAAGAGCTGATGGAGAGCACCAGCACGCCGGTCAACCTGCTGGCCGACCTGCACGCGATCGAGCTTCAGCGCATCACGCTGAACATGCAGATCAGCCTGTTGCACACCTTGGGCAGGCAGGCCCAGGAGTGCGCCAGCAAGGCCGCCGAGGCGGAAGACGCCTACCTGCGCCGGCTCAAGTCCACGCCACCCGCCATGCGTGATCGGTGATCGCGCAGGGCATCCCAGCACGCGCCCGCCGCCGACCCGGTGCGGGTATCTCAACCACCACGGAGATTGCAACATGAGCACCTTCTTTTCGGGCGAGGGCAACATCGGATCACCCCCCGAATTCCATGAATATCCCAATGGCAACGAGGAACCCCGTCGGGTGCTGCGCCTCAATGTGTATTTCGACAACCCGGTTCCCGGCAAGAACAACACCTACGAAGACCGCGGTGGCTTCTGGCGGCCAATCGACTGGTGGCACCGCGATGCCGAGCACTTCGCCACCCTCTTTCAGAAGGGAATGCGGATCACCGTACAGGGACGCGAGGAACGTGACGACTGGACCGATGACGAGGGCAACCCGCGTACAACTTATCGGATCAATGCGCGCAGTGTCGGCATCCTGCCGTACCGCATCGAGTCCGTGACGCTTAGCCCGAAGCCGCAGGAGACCGAGCCCAAGGCCCAAGCCGCCGAGGAGCCGGCCGCACCGAAAGAGTCCAAGCGCAGGAAGTGAAGCGGCATGGAGGGCGGCCGAGGTCTTCGTCGCCCTCCTTGAGCCGCAAACTATCCCCAGGGGATAGCTCCATCAACGTCCACCGACTTCCACGCGCTCCCAAAAATCGCGGCTCCCGGCCCGCACACCCCCGGCCGCACGCCACTTCCGTCCTCACCATTCCATCCCGTGAAAGTGGCCGCCACCGCATGCGGCTTGTTTGCTGCTGCCCCTGGTGGTGCTCGGCATCCTCGATTCCAGCAACTCAATGAACCACGGAATTCGGATGGACGGACATGCGGCTGTTTTTGTGCGAGAAGCCCTCCCAGGGCAAAGACATTGGCCGGATTCTCGGCGCGACTCAGCGCGGTGAAGGCTGTCTCAGCGGCTCCGGCGTCACCGTTACCTGGTGCATCGGCCATCTCGTAGAAGCGGCAGCTCCCGAGGTCTATGACGCGGCGCTCAAACGCTGGTCGCTTGAGCAGTTGCCCATCATTCCCCAGCAGTGGCGGGTCGATGTCAAACTGAAGACCGCCACGCAATTCAAGGTCGTCAAGGCGCTTCTGGCGAAGGCGACCCATCTGGTCATCGCCACCGATGCCGACCGTGAGGGCGAGCTGATCGCCCGCGAGATCATCGACCTGTGCGGCTACCGCGGCCCCATCGAGCGGCTGTGGCTGTCGGCGCTCAACGATGCGTCGATCCGCACCGCGCTCGGCAAGTTGCGGCCGTCCTCCGACACGCTGCCGATGTACTACTCGGCGCTTGCGCGCTCACGCGCCGACTGGCTCGTGGGCATGAACCTCAGCCGGTTGTTCACGGTGCTGGGCCGGCAGGCGGGCTACGACGGCGTGCTATCCGTCGGGCGCGTCCAGACGCCGACCTTGAAGCTGGTCGTGGACCGCGACCGCGAAATCGCGGCCTTCAAGTCGGTGCCGTTCTGGGCCATCGACGTATCCCTGTCCGCAGGTGGACAGGCTTTCAGCGCGCAGTGGGTTCCGCCAGATGGCTGCACCGACGATGCCGGCCGCTGCCTGCAGCAGCCCATCGCCCAGCAGGCCGCGCAGCAGATCCGCGCTGCGAGCAGCGCCCAGGTCGTGTCAGTCGAGACCGAGCGCGTGCGCGAAGGTCCGCCGCTGCTGTTCGACCTGGGAACGCTTCAGGAGGTTTGTTCCAAGCAGCTTGGGCTGGATGTGCAGGAGACGCTGGAGATCGCCCAGGCCCTGTATGAGACCCATAAAGCCACCACGTACCCGCGTTCCGATTCGGGCTACCTGCCCGAAAGCATGTTCGCCGAGGTGCCGACTGTTCTGGACAGCCTGCTCAAGACCGACCCCTCGCTGCGCCCGATCATGGGCCAGCTCGACCGCTCCCAGCGCTCGCGCGCCTGGAACGACGGGAAAGTGACGGCGCACCACGGCATCATTCCCACCTTGGAACCCGCGAACCTCTCGGCCATGAGCGAGAAGGAACTGGCGGTGTACCGGCTGATCCGCGCGCACTACCTGGCGCAGTTCCTCCCTCACCACGAGTTCGACCGCACGACCGCCGAGCTGTCCTGCGGCCAGCAGAAGCTGGTGGCCACCGGAAAGCAGGTGGCCGCCCAGGGTTGGCGCCTGGTGCTGGCCGAGCCGCAAGCGGACGAGGACGGGGAAACCACCGCGCGCAGCCAGGTACTCCCCGCGCTGCGCCAGGGCATGGCGTGCCAGGTGGCCGAGGCCGAGATCAAGGCGCTCAAGACGATGCCGCCCAAGCCCTACACGCAAGGCGAACTGGTCAAATCCATGAAGGGGGTCGCCAAGCTGGTGACAGACCCGCGCCTGAAGCAGAAGCTCAAGGATACGGTCGGCATCGGCACCGAGGCGACACGGGCCAACATCATCAGCGGGCTGATCACCCGCGGCTACATCGTGAAGAAGGGGCGCTCCATTCGCGCATCGGATGCGGCGTTCACCTTGATCGATGCCGTACCCGCGGCGATTGCCGACCCCGGAACCACCGCCGTGTGGGAGCAGGCGCTCGACATGATCGAGGCCGGACAGCTCACCCTGGACGTGTTCATCGCCAAGCAGGCGAATTGGATCTCGCAGTTGATTGCGCAGTACGGCAGCACCTCGCTGTCCATCAAGGTTCCCCAGGGACCCGCTTGCCCGCAGTGCGGCGCACCCACGCGCCAGCGCACCGGAAAGACCGGCCCCTTCTGGTCGTGCAGTCGCTACCCCGACTGCAAAGGCACGCTGCCGGTCGAATCCGGCACGTCCAAGCGCGGTGCCTCGCGCCCGCGCACTAGCGGCCGCAAGGGCTCCTGACCGACCCCGCTCCCCGAGAGCCGTGCCCGCCATCGGCGGCATGGCCCATGTCCCGCATGCCCTGCGGGACGCCCAGCGCGCAACGCCTTCTCTTGTCCGTGTGCGCGTCCCGCCCGGCCGTCCCCGGCCGCGGGACCTGAAGGCAGCTTCTCCGCGAACCATGTCCGGATTTCCCGGCGCGTTCTGCTGATCCGCTTTTTTCCGCCTCTGCGAAGGGTCCCCCGATGGCTTGCCAGCCCGCGAGCCACCCGGAGACCCTTCGTGGTCAGCGGTATTCGATGCCGTGCCCAACGGCGAAAAAATGGGCTCCTTTTGTGCGCGGATGTGCGCCAGAAGATGCCGGCGCCAACCACGACATGCGCCGGGTGCGATTGCTGACAGCAGACGGTTCTAGCGACGACCGGGCCTGCCAATCAGCCCACGGGTGGTTCCGTCCTCCCGAGCCGAAGGCCGCAAGGCCTTCGGCGCCTTTCTCCTGCCGATCAATGTCCCGGCCCGCCCTGGGCCACACGAACAGGAGACCCGACATGAACCCGCAACCTCGCACCCCACGCGGTGCGCCCCAGGCCGCGCCACTGCTGTACGGCAGCGTGTGCAGCGGCATCGAGGCCGCAAGCCTCGCCTGGCAACCCCTCGGCCTCGAAGCCGCATGGTTCGCCGAGATCGAGCCGTTCCCGAGCGCCGTGCTCGCCCACCGCTATCCCCGCGTGCCCAACCTGGGCGACATGACCGCGATCGCCGGCCAGGTGCGCGCCGGCACCGTGCCGGCACCCGACATCCTGGTCGGCGGCACGCCGTGCCAGTCGTTCAGCGTTGCAGGTAGCCGTCGTGGGCTGGACGACCCGCGCGGAGCCCTTTCCCTTGCCTATGTGGAGCTTGCCAATGCCATCGACCAAACCCGCCAACAAGACCGCCGCCCGGCGGCCACGCTCGTCTGGGAAAACGTCCCCGGCGTCCTCAACGACCGCAGCAATGCCTTCGGGCATTTCCTGGGGGCACTGGCCGGAGAAAGCCGTGCGCTCCAGCCGCCAGGGGAAAAATGGGCGCACGCTGGTTGTGTGTCTGGACCCCGCCGCCGCATCGCCTGGCGCGTGCTCGACGCTCAATATTTCGGTGTCGCGCAACGCCGCAAGCGCGTGTTTCTTGTGGCAAGTGGTGGAGATGACTTCGATCCCGCAGAAGTACTTTTTGAGCGCGACGGCCTGCGCGGGGATTCTTGTGCGGGCTGCGCGCCGTGGCAAGAAGCTGCCCGCGCTGTTGGATCGGGTGCTGACGCAGCAGGCGCATGCGCAGGACTTGCAGGATTCGCAGGACTGAAGCAGCCCTACGGCAAGGTCACGACGACGTTCGGATTCAGCGGCGGCATTGGCCCCGTCGATGTGGCGGCATGCCTGATGGCCGCTGGGCCCAAGCACGACATCCGCACCGAGACGTTCATGGTGCAGTCGGTCGCCGGCAGCATCGCCCACACCCTCGACACCGCCAACAACGGCAAGGGCAGCAGCGAGGACGGCACCGGCAAGGGCGTTCCGATCATCGCCTTCACCGCGCAGGGCAGCGGCGCGGATGCCACGCTCGACCTGACGCCGACGCTGCGCGCTGGCGGCCATCGCAACAGCCATGCGAACGCCGGGGTCGTGCCCGCCATCGCGTTCGCGCAGAACAACCGCGGTGAAGTGCGCTTCGAGTCGGGCCATGGCCAGGTCGCTTGCACCGTCCTGTCCAACGGCAAGCCGGGCTACGGCGTGCCGATGGTGGCCTGCGTGTCTCTGCGCGGCCGCGAGCAGGGTCTTGCCGCCGAGCTGGCCGGCAGCGTAGCGGGCGCACTGCGCACCAGCGGCGGCGGCGCGGACAAGCCCCATGTCCTGGCTCCCGACTTCGAGGCGCATTTCCGCTACGACTGGAACGACCCTTGCCCCGGCGACTGGTCGCACTGGCGGGTGCGGCGGCTGATGCCCGTAGAGTGCGAGCGGCTGCAAGGCATGCCCGACGACTACACGCTGATCCCGTACCGCGGCAAGCCCGCCGCGGATGCGCCGCGCTACAAAGCAATCGGCAACTCCATGGCCGTCCCGTGCATGGCATGGCTGGGGCAGCGGCTCGTGCAGTGCCTGCACAAGGCGGGCTCGACCGTTTCGGATTGATCTGCGACGCAGCCTGCGGGCCGCGCCATTCTCCCTCCTGCATTGCCGACGTATCGGCAGCAGCCCGCAGCCAGGGTGTCAAGGCTGCCGCGAGTTTCACCCGCGCCACCCACCAGTTCGCTTCGGCATCTCACCGGCGAACGCTGCCCACCGGGGCATCGATGCCTCTCTTCTCCAACCCACGGGATGGCCGCCACGTCCCGTCGGGGGCATGTCGCCACCCGGTCGATTTCAGGACTTCCCATGGACAACATCACCAAGCAAGACCGCATCACGCTGAAGAACCTCAAAGTGGCCGACTTCGCCAGCGAGGAAACGATGTGCTTCAGCGCCACCGTCGTGTTCGACGGCACTCCCATCGCCGAGGCCCGCAACGACGGCCACGGCGGCTCGACGTTCCTCCACGCGCTCAGCGGCAAGGCGGCGCTGCTGGCGCAGGCCGAAGCCTTCGCCAAGGGCCTGCCGCCTGCGCCGCTCGACCTCGGCCAGGAGGGTGAAGACCCTCACTACATCGACATGACGCTCGACTTCCTGGTCGATGAACTGGCCGATGCCATGCACGCCGAACGCAAGGTGCGAGCCGCGTTCAACCGCGACATCGGCAACAAGGTGCTGTTCATCAAGGGCGGCAAACTGCTGTTCATCAAGGGCATCAAGCTCAAGGCCATCGCCGACCGCAAAGCGTACTTCGCTTCGCTGCGCGCCCGGCAGGCCCAGCCCATCGTCATCCTCGCAGAGCTTGCGCCCGAGCAGGCATTCGACCTGTGGAAGCAGCATGTCCTGGGCGACAAGCCCGACTGACCCAGCACCACCGCACCCTCCTGACAGCCCTGCACTCGTGCGGGGCTTTTTCTTTTCCCCGTGTCCATCAATCGGGGCGAGGCCGGATGCCGTTTTCCAACTGACGCGGCGCGGCCCGCGCACGAAGCTGCCCGCATGTTCGCTGATTCCGATCAGCACATGCCAGCAGCCAGGGTTCCAGGCTGCCGCGGGTCTCTCCCGCGTTGCCCACCAGTCCGCATCGCATCAATTCCGCGGACGCGCGTCCTCGTGACGTCGATGCTTTTTATCAACCGCGTGCGGGAGCTGCCATCCCGTGAGGGACGAGGCCCCGCTTTTTCCAAGGAGCCCGTCCATGTCCCAGCAAGCGTCTTTCGGCCAATTGGCCTCGACCTACTGCGGCAAGTTCCTGCCGCTCGAAGTCCTGCAAAGCGCCGCCGGTCACTACATCGGCACGCGCGATACCGAAGGTCCCGTTTCGCGGGAATCCCGCGAGTATTTCCGCAGCTATGCCGCGGCTCAACGTGCCCTCGAAAGAGGCGGCTGGTCCCAGCTCGCCATTCCCTGATCCAACTGGAGGAATCACGTCATGAACCAGCTTCTACCGCGGGAAGTCGTCGATCAGATCATGCGGGAAGAGCAGCATTTCGCTGCCGCGCCCCAAGCCTTTTTCGAGGCCTGGAAGCGCGGTGTCGAGATCGCTGGCCCCGAGTGGTTCGGCGACGGCACCCGTGAAGGTCTGAACCAGGCCAAGAGCAAGTGGGATCTGCGTCCCAACATGCTGCGGCTCAACGATGCCCTCGGCGTCCTGAGCAGCGGGGAACGCATGTTCCTGTCCGCCATGGTCAGCTTCTACAACGCGCGCGAGGGTGGTGCCATGCTCAAGCGCTGCCACTTCCACGGGCTGTCGGACTTCGACGGTCTCGACCTGCAACGCCGCAAGGTCATCGCCGACCTGCTAGTGAACTACAACGGTTGGTGAGCCGGTCTCCGGCACACCATTGCGTTCTCGTTCACTCCCCCACGAGGGACATGCGCCCCGAGGCCATGTCCCTCGATTTATTTCCCGTCGTCCAGCGCAGTGCTGACAACGCCAAGGTCAGCGTTGTCTGACGCATTTCCATTTTCAACCCACCGGGTCCAGTTCCCGGTGGCGGGAATTGGCTCCATTATTCAATCTGGAGAGTTCCCATGTCTCAGAAACCTAATCCCTTTCTTCGCGGCTACTGGAATCTGAAAATCGTCCGCACGCTGAGCATCAGCTACGAGGACGGAAGCCCGCATGTCTGGCGCAACATCCATGCGAGCCAGCAACACCTCTCCGACGAGGAACTGGTTTCATCCTCCTGCATCGTCACCAACGATTTCGCCGTGGTCAGCAATGGCCCCGAACCCGTGAGCACCGAGGTACTGGCCGAATGCGATGCCGGCGAAGGCGTCAGCGGCGAAGGCGTGATCGGCGCCGTGGTCTATGCCATCCGTGGGGACGACTTCGACGGCCGCCCGGTCCACGTCGGTGACACCTATTCGGCCGAGGCCGCCCAGGAAGTCGTGCAGCGGCTGAGCTTCGAGACCGGCTACTACAGCCGGTGCTGGGAAATCAGTCGTGAGCACATCACCGTCGATACCTGGCACTACCTCGCCAACCTGGCAGACCTTGCCACGCCGGAGGCCTTCCTGTTCATCGCGTTCCGGGTTCCATACAGCCCGGCGATCGGCATCAAGCTGATCTCCACCCCCTGGACGGACGAGAACCTGGAACATGCCGAAGGCATCAGCGCGGACCAGCTCCGGCAGGAGCACAGGGGAAAGGGTATGCCGGAGGACCTGGCGAACATCCTTGAACTGGCTGGCCAGGCCGATGTGCGCATCCTGATCCTCGATGCCGACGCACCCGCGCTGCTGGGCCTGCCACTGGCCGAGTCCTAGCAGCCGCGCGACGCGCCAGCCTTCCTCTTTGTCCCCCATGCCAGCCCGTCTCCTCGCCAGGAGTCGGGCTGGTGCATTTTCGTAGGAGCAACCTCATGTTTCCCGATCTCATTTCCCGCGCACCCGACTTCGAGCACCAGCTCGGGGCCTGCGTCACCGCCATGGGCCAGGACGACGCCATCGGCCAGATCCTGGTATTCGAGCGCACGCACGGCACGCTGCACATGCGCCATATCGCCAGCGCCGACCTGGTGGACACCGACATTGACGACTACGAGATGGTCGTGTTCGACGGTGGCAACACCAGCGGCGACACGTGGAAGCATGTCTTCTTCCCGCGTCAGCGCGAGCACTACTTCGTGTACGAAGCCTGACCCGACCAGCCCCTTTCGAGGGGCTTTTTCTTTCCACTGCCTACTGGAAAGACGGGGGAGACCGGATGCGCATTGTTTGCTGTCAGGCACACGAGGCCCGGCCATGCTGACCCCATGCCTCGCTGACAGTCGTCAGCAGCATCCCAGGTAGCCACGATCTTCAAGGCTACGGCGCTGTTTCTACTGCGTTGATCACCCAGTTCGCACCGGCATCCCTGCGCGAACGACCATCGGTTTCCGATGGTGATGCCACCCAACTGTTCCATCAACCCACGCGGGGGTTCCACACCTTCCCCGCCTGGGTCGCGTGTGTCTCCGCTCTTTGTCCTACTGGAGATTCACCATGACCACTTCCAACGAAAAGACCTATTTCGACCTGCACGCCACTGGCCTGGGCTACCTCAATCGCATCCGCGATGTGAAGCCCAAGAAAGCCGAACCCTTCCTCGCCTGCGACATCGCAGCGCTCAACGGTCCCAGCGACGACGTTTCATATACGCGATTCGACACCCGTGTTTCGGGCAGCGAGGCGCAACACCTCGTTCGCCGCTGCGAGGCTGCGGTCAAGGCTGAAAAGAAGGTCCTGATCGGTTTTCGTCTGGGCGACCTCTGGCCCAACGCCTTCACCTACACCAAGGGGAAGCGTGCTGGCGAGCAGGGCTTGAACATCAAGGCCCACCTGCTGTTCATCTCTTGGATCAAGGTCGATGGCGAGCTTGTCTACAAAGCCGAGCCCAAGCCAACCGACTCCGACGACCGCGAGAGCGACGTTCCGGCCCCCACCGAAGCGACCGCTCCGCAGGAAGCTCCGGCCCAGGCACCCCCCGCGCCGGCCGATGAAGCTGACGTCGAAGCCCCCGAACTGGAGGCCGCCGAGTCGTTCTGACCCGCTGATCCACAAGGCCTCGTACTCCGGGGCCTTGTTCTTCTCCCTGCAGTCATCCCGTCGCCGGCCATGTAGCCAACGACGGATGGCTGCTCTTTCATCCGCAGGAGCCTCCTATGATTACCCTTCCTGGCCAACTGGCTATCAAGACCATCCATGGCCGCAACGGCGACTTCAATGTCGGCCGCCTGGCCACCTCCATTGGCGAGTTCGTCGTCAAGAACGCCGAACTCGATCAGTACGCCGAAGGCAAGTACGAGGGCGACTTCGCCATCGCGGAGATCCGCCCGTCCACGTACACCGCCAATGGCCGCATGGTCATCGAAATCCGCGCCCTCCTGGGCGGCATGACGTTGTCCAACATCGACGCACTGAGCGGCGACGAAGCCCGTCAACTGAGCCCGCAGGAAGTCGATCCGATCGACGAGGAAGCGCAAGTCCCCGCACCGGCCAAGCCCAAGGCTCCGGCCAAGGCGAAGGCCCGCAGCCCGCACGATCCCCTGGTCGATACCACGCCATTCGGCAGCGAACCCACCAACGTCACTCCCGAGGCTTCGGCCGAGGCGGACGACGTGGCGCTGTTCGGTGTGCTCTGGCCGCTGGGCGAGATCGTCAAGCTCGACGCCACCGTCGATCGTCGTGTCCTGCGTCAACAGCGCGACCGTCTGGGGACGCTGGGCTATGCCTTCGAGCCGTTGTCCCAGGACTGGCACCTCGCCAAAGCCTGATCCCCTGCGTCGCATCCACGACGTTCATCCACCCACCGGGGCCGCTTCCCCGATGGGGAGGCCCCCGGCTTTTTCTGAGGTCTCCACTATGTCCACCATCGCATGCGACCCCCACCGTTCCACGCTGGATGAAACCGCTTGGCAGGCTGTTTGCAAGACGGCCGCCGAGCACGCCCAGCGTGGTTGCGGTTTGTCCTGGGATCACTGGGTCACGCTTTTCAGTTCGGAAATCGACGCGCAAGCCAGTCGGTTGCCGGAAAGCCAGCGGGCTCAGGCCCTGGAAATCGCCACCCAGGAATGGGACTACGCAACGCCTGCCGAACGGCAGGAAACCCAGGACTGGAATGCGGAGCATGGCTACTGCTCGCATGGCATCGAGTTCGGCTACTGCCCGGCCGGTTGTGATCGCGACGATGACGACTGGGACTGAGGGCAAAACATAGGTTCCTTCGCCGCACACGCGGCATTCCATCACCCGCTGGGGGTTCTCCCCCACGGGGAGGCCTCCGGCTCCATTCTTCAGGAGGCCTCTCATGGGCTGGTATTTCTCCCCCCAATCGCGGTCTGAACTGATCGCGGAACTGATAGCACCGCAAGAGACCGAGCGCGCCAGCGTCAAGGTCATCGCCCACGCGCTGCGCGGCAACGTCCTCTGGTCCGTCGCGGAAGTGACGGCCAAGGTCGGAGGTGTGCATCGTCATCTGGCGCCGGGCCAATCCCTGCGCTACATCCGTTGCGATCTGCTCGAACGCAGCGGCAACCAGTGGGGCTACAAGCCACTGGACGAGTCCATGCACCCGTACTACTACACGTGCCCGCTGTCCTATCTGGACCTCGCACCAGAGCAGTCCGCCGACTGGCGTGCAGGCGTTCGCGCCTACCACGCGCGGCGGCGCACACCCACGGCACCTGCGGCACCCACCGCAGCGCTGATGGCCTGAGCCAGGAGGAACCGACATGGACCCGATCCTGGCTGCGCTCCCGCCCTCGCTGTTGAAGCTCGTTGAAGGGAGTTTGTCCAACGACGAAGTTTCTTCCGACGAGGAAATGCTGGAGTACTTCATCAGCAACGGCCTCACCGAGGAACAGGCGCGGCAGGCACTGACCTACCGCGACCAGTACCTCAACAACATCTACCTGGAGGGCTTCACGCCAATCACTTCGGTAGATGAGGCGCTTCACTTCAACCCGCACACCCGGCAGTTCGAGCCGGACTGAGCGGCTTTCTTCCACCCCCTTGGGGCAGTACTTGCCCCAGCGGGCGGTGCTGTTCCCGTTCATCCGAGGACACCACCATGCCCGCAAACACTTCTTCCACCACGCTGTATCGCATCGACGAATGCTCCGACGTGATGGCCGACGCTTGCGTCGGCGATGACCAGGGCAATCTGATCTTCCTGTCGATCTGGGCGCGGGATACTGCCGTCCAGCAGTTCCTCGCTCGTCTGACCCTCGGGCGCGACGAACAAGGCCTGGACCAGTTCCACGTCATCACCGACCAGGGCGGCAGCGTCCCGGTGTTCGTCAGCAACGTCGATCGCCTGGAAAAGCGCATGACCCGCGCCTACCGGCGAACGCTGTTCGGTTCGCTGTCCAACGTGTGGCTGTTCGACCGCCGCTGCGTCAAGCCCGACAAGGCCAACGCCAGCGCATTGGCATTGCTGCCCAAGGGCAGCGCCCACCGGCTTGACCGCCTGTGGATGCTGGTACGGGACACCTGCCCACTGCCACTGCTCGACCACTGGCGCGAACCCGTGCTGGAACTGCTACAGACCCGCGAGATGCTGTCCCGCCTTCCGTTCGCCCTCGGGCCCCTGGAAGGCCATCGGCTCGCCATCGACGTGCCG
Organism: Ectopseudomonas oleovorans; assembly: GCF_003052605.1. Classification (GTDB taxonomy): domain Bacteria; phylum Pseudomonadota; class Gammaproteobacteria; order Pseudomonadales; family Pseudomonadaceae; genus Aquipseudomonas; species Aquipseudomonas oleovorans_A. Next base: position 52,872 of record NZ_QASO01000001.1, read on the forward strand.
GCGCTGACCCTGGCGCTGGGCTCCCTGATCCGCAGTGACGTGCTCACCGCCTATCCCTATCCGGCCAAGATTTGGACGCCGGAAGCGGTAGCGGCTTGACCCACCCGCGAGGGCACGCCCTGGCGTGCTTTCGCCCTTCATCCCCGCCAACCAGGAGACTTCCATGGCCCTCATGTTCCCGCGGCTCGCCCGCAATTTCGCCAAGAACGGGTACTACCCGACCGACGAACCCACGCTCGAAAGAGCCCTCAACGCACTGATGCCCAGCGATGGGCCGATGTGCATCCTCGATCCCTGCGCCGGTGAAGGCGTGGCGATCGCCGAAGCCGCTCATGCCCTCGGGCGCGAGCAGGCCAAGGCGTTCGCCGTCGAGTTCGACGCGGAGCGGGCACGCCATGCCCGCGGCCTGGTCGATCACTGCCTGCACGCCGACCTGATGGACACGATGATCTCCAAGCAGTCCTTCGGGCTGCTCTGGCTCAACCCGCCGTATGGCGATCTGTCCAAGGACGTCAACGGCAACATCGGCTATCAAGGCCAAGGTCGCGCCCGCTTCGAGAAGCTGTTCTATCAGCGCAGCCTATCGCTGCTTCAGTACGGCGGTGTGCTGGTCTTCATCGTCCCCAGCTATGTGCTCGACGCGGAACTGGTCGGCTGGCTGACGCGCCACTACATGGACCTGCGGATCTACCGAGCGGTGGAAACGCAGTTCAAGCAGGTGGTGATCTTCGGCCGTAGGGTACGCCAGCGCGAGCAGGCACCCGATGGCGTCAAGGCCGTGCGCAATCTGCTGCTGCAGATTGGGCTCGGCGAAGTCGAAGCCGAGGAACTGCCGAGCGAATGGCCGTTCCTGCCGTACATCGTCCCCGCCAGTCCGGCCGAGCCGGAGCATTTCTTCCGCGTGACGATGGAGCCGGAGCAGTTCGCCGATGAAGTCGGCCGGCTCCAAGGCCTCTGGCCGTCGCAGGACACGCACTTGGGGGCCGCGCAGCAGTCGCTGCGTCCGCCGGCGCGTGCCTTGTCCCACTGGCATCTCGCCCTGGCTCTGGCTGCGGGCGCGATCTCGGGGGTTGTGCGCTCCAAGACCGGGCGCGTGCTCGTCGTCAAAGGTGACACCCATAAAGACAAGACGCTCCAGCGGGAATTCACCGAACGCGAGGACGGCTCGATCGCCGAGACCCGCATCCTCACCGACAAGTTCGTGCCTGTCATCCGCGCGTGGGACATGACGCCCGGCTCCGCTACACGGGGCGAGGTCCTGACCATCCGTTAATCCACCGGACGCGCTGCCGTCCTGCTGTACCACCTCGAAGGAGAAACACCCATGTTCTCAAGCCTGTTCAAGCGGCCCGCGCCGCAGAAGCAACCGTTGTTCGCACCAGGCACGTTGCAGTTGAGCGAGAAGGTGCATTGGCTGGCCCGCAAAGGCCTGATCGACCCCTTGGCTCTTGTCCAGCGCCATGTGCGCGGTGACTGGGGCGAGACCGATGAGGCAACCCGTCAAGCCAACGATGTCGCAATCCGTGGGGACGATCCGATGATCTCCCACTTCAGGATCACGTCCGAACTGGTGTTGATCGTCAAAACCGGCGAGGACCACCAGACCACGGTGATCCAGCTTCCCGAAGAACGGGACATGATCTGACAGCACCATCGTCGTCTTCATCCACCTGCCGGAGCCACTTCACTCTGCCAGGGGTGTCGTGGCTCAATGACTCATCAAGGAGGAGCCCATGGCATCACATCGCATTGAAACCTACTGCCACAGGCTCGCGTTTCCAATCGGTGCGCTCATCTTCAGCAGGGGCATCGATCGCCTGGTCCGCACGGGTCGCCTCGACCCGATCCCGTACTTCAGGCGCCACACCCGTGGCGACTGGGGCGACGTCAACCTCCAGCAATGGCAGGCCAACAGCACTGCACTGCAATCCGGTGCATCGCTGGAATCCCACTACGTGATCCATCCGGGGCTGGCCATCCGCATCGTCACCGATGCGCAGCGCAGCGCCACCGTCATCGTGCTGCCGTCCGAAGACTGAGCACGATTCACCAGCAGGCCGCCACGGCCGGCAACTTCGACCACCTCGGCCAAGCGCCGATTTCCTTCCCACTGCGGGGCATGCCATTGCCCCGCTGGGGGTGGTGCATGCCCCATTTTTCATTGGAGCATCACCATGTCCCTCGATCTCGAAACCACTGCCGCTGAAGCCGCGCCCGTACAGGGCGAACTGCTCGATGCGGAATCTTCCCCTCTGACCCTGAGCCTTCAGGATTTCGTCGGCGAGTTCGGCGACGAACTGCTCGACGCCCTCAATAGCGCGAACCCGCCGGTCTATAACGGCCAGCCGCAGGCGCACCGGCAACTCGTCGTCGCCAGCCTCAAGCGCAAGCTGTTCCCGGCCCAAGCCGAAGTCGTCCATGCCGCCGCCGAGCTGCTGATCGACTGTGGCGAACGCGCCGCGATCGTCAATGGCGAAATGGGCTGCGGCAAGACGACCGTCGGCATCGCCACGGCCGCCGTGCTCAACGCCGAAGGCTACCGCCGCACGCTGGTTCTTTCGCCGCCGCACCTTGTTTACAAGTGGCGGCGTGAGATCCAGGAGACGGTGGCAGGCGCCAAGGTGTGGGTGCTCAACGGGCCTGACACGCTCGTCAAGCTCATCAAGCTGCGCGAGCAGTTGAATGTCCAGCCCACGGGCCAGGAGTTCTTTGTCCTGGGCCGGGTCAGGATGCGGATGGGGTTCCACTGGAAGCCCGTCTTCACCCAGCGGCGCACCCGTCACGGCAACGTGGCGGCGTGCCCGGACTGCGGCACGGTCATCACCGACCTCGACGGCGAGCCGGTCAACCCGGTCGCGCTCCAAGCCGAGGAATACCGCAGGAAGTGCAGCCATTGCGCCGCGCCCCTGTGGACGCTGATCCGCCCGCGCAGCCTGTCCGGCAGCGACCAGTCCTCGGCCGTGCTGAAAGCCCTCAAGCGCATCCCGACGATCGGGGAAGTCACCGCGCAGAAGCTGATGCAGAAGTTCGGCGACGGGTTCCTGGCGTCGATGCTGGGCGACAACATCCATGAGTTCATCAACCTCATGGACGGCAACGGCGAGCTGGTGTTTTCCGACCGTCAGGCCACGCGCATGGAGCGTGCGATGGCCAACATGGAGTTCGGCTTTGGCGAGGGCGGCTATCAGCCGTCCGAGTTCATCAAGCGCTACCTGCCGCAAGGCACGTTCGACCTGTGCATCGCAGACGAGGCACACGAGTACAAGAACGGTGGCAGTGCCCAGGGTCAGGCTATGGGCGTGCTGGCGGCGAAGGCTCGCAAAACCTTGCTGCTGACAGGCACGCTGATGGGCGGCTACGGGGACGACCTGTTCTACCTGCTGTTCCGAGCCCTGCCTGGGCGGATGATCGAAGACGGCTACCGCCCGACCACGAGCGGCAGCATGACCTCGGCGGCCATGGCTTTCATGAGGGACCACGGGGTCCTCAAGGACATCTACTCCGAAAGCACTGGCACGGCGCACAAGACGGCCAGGGGCACCAAGGTATCGGTGCGCACGGTCAAAGCGCCGGGTTTTGGTCCCAAGGGCGTCTTGCGGTGCATCCTCCCGTTCACGATCTTCCTCAAGCTCAAGGACATCGGCGGCAACGTCCTGCCGCCATATGACGAGGAGTTCCGTGAAGTCGCAATGGACACGGCGCAAGCCGCGGCCTACCGCGACCTGGCGGGTCGGCTGACCGCGGAGCTGAAACAGGCTCTGGCGCGACGCGATACGACCCTGCTGGGTGTGGTGCTCAACGTGCTGCTGGCCTGGCCGGACTGCTGCTTCCGGTCGGAAACCGTGGTGCATCCGCGCACGCGCAACACCTTGGCGTTCGTCCCGGCTCAGTTCAACGAGTTCGAGGTGACGCCGAAAGAGCGCGAGCTGATCGACATCTGCAAGGAAGAGAAGGCGCAGGGCCGCAAGGTCCTGGCCTACACGGTCTATACCGGCACGCGCGACACCACGTCGCGCTTGAAGGTGCTGCTGGAGCAGGAGGGTTTTCGGGTGGCGGTGCTGCGCGCAAGCGTGGATGCCAGCCGCCGCGAGGACTGGATCGCCGAGCAATTGGACCGTGGCATCGACGTGCTCATCACCAACCCCGAGCTGGTCAAGACGGGCTTGGACCTGTTGGACTTCCCGACGATCGTTTTCATGCAGTCGGGCTACAACGTTTACTCGCTCCAGCAGGCGGCCCGCCGCTCCTGGCGCATCGGACAGAAACAGCCGGTGCGCGTGATCTACCTCGGCTACGCCGGTTCCTCGCAGATGACCTGCCTGGAGCTGATGGCCAAGAAGATCATGGTCTCGCAGTCCACCTCGGGCGACGTACCCGAATCGGGCCTGGATGTGCTCAACCAGGACGGTGATTCCGTCGAGGTCGCACTGGCCCGGCAACTTGTCGCGGCCTGATCCCCACGCCAACGTCGGCCTCGCGCCGCCGGCTTTCCATTGTTCCCACCTTGCAGCCACGCCCACGGTCTCCGTGGACGTGGCTGCATCTTCACTGGCCCCTTCGGGGGCCTTTTTCTTTGGAGGGAGGCTGCCGGGAAATCGGGCGCTGCCTGGTTCGCATTGTTTGCTGCCGCTCGTGGCCCGAGCGGCGATGGTGAGGGCTCGATGTTTCAGGACGACGCGCCATGTGCCCCTCTCCACCTTGGTTTCACCATCCCGAACGCCGCCTGCTGGCGGGTTTTCTCGGCCTGCTTTGGTCGGTGCTGGCTGGCGGCTGCGCGACGACGAACACGCCGGTCGCGCCCGACACCATCGAGGAAGTCTCGGCGGCTCCCGCACCCGAGGCCCCCGAGTACATCCCCGTCGTGCGCTACGGCCGCTACACCCTCGTGGAACTGGCACCGACAGCAGCGCAGCGCGACCTGCTGTTGCAGACCATTGACGTGTCGATGCCCGAGGATGCACGCGCCACGGTCGGCGACGGGCTACGGCATGTGCTCAAGCGCAGCGGTTACGGCTTGTGCCAGACGGCGCACGCGGTGATCGAGCTGTACGCACTGCCGCTGCCGGCGGCGCACCTGCACCTCGGCCCCATGACCCTGCGCGATGCGCTGCTCACGCTGGCTGGTCCGGCCTGGGAACTGCACGCGGATGACCGCGCGCGGCAAATCTGCTTCGAGCGGCCCGGCGACAGCATGACCGCCGACAACACACCCGCGCCGCCCGCCACCGAGGCGGTGCAGACGTCCCCGCTGGCACCCGCGGCATCGGGAGGCCAGCCATGAACAGCCCGCAGCCCGCCCATCGTTCAACGGCCGCCGTGGTGGTGCAGAGCCTGATGTGGCTCTGGCTGATCGGCCTCAGTGTTCTTGTGGCCCTGGGCTACCAGGCCATGAACGACCAGGCCGACCAGGATCGCCTCGATTCCCGCCTGCAACGCCTCGAAGCGCAGGCAACGGGCCTGGCCGAGACCGTCGAGGCCATCCAGCAGCGTCCGGCCGTCGCCACGGCGGCAGACCTCAAAGACACCCGCCAAATCCTGGAAGCACGCGCGGCCCAGGTCGAGAAATCGCTGAGCGCCTATGCCGCTGCCGACGACCTTCAGGCACTGCGCGCCGAAGTCGAGCAGGTCAAGGCGCGCCAGACCGCCGCACGCGCCGCAGTACCCGCCCAGCCGCGCGCACCGAGCAAGTCAGCCGCCAAGTCTGAACCCCCGCCGCTCCCGTTCCGCATCGTCGGTGCCGAACTGCGCGCCGGCGAGCGCAGCGTGTCCGTCGCGCCGAGCAGTGGCGACTTCACGCCCGACCAGCTTCAGGTGCTGCTACCCGGCGATGCCGTCGGCCCGTGGCGCTTGCAGGTCGTCGAGGGCAACACCGCGGTGTTCCAGGCCGGCGACCAGACCCGCCGCGTGGCGATTCCCTGACCGGAGCAGGTCGCATGAAGCCATCGATCTTCCTTTCCGCGCTCCTGCTGGCGTCCGCCCAGTGGCCCGTCTGGGCGCAGCAGCCGCCTGCGGCACCCGCCCGCAATGCACAGAGCCAGGAGCGCCCGCTGGTCGCTCGCGTTCTGGATGACCGGGTGGCGAGCGACTGGGGCCTGCAGCCGCAGGAGTGGGCGCGCTACCGCGAACTGATGGACGGGCCACTGGGCATCTACTCGCCCAACCTGGACCCGCTGTCGGCCCTGGGCATCGAGGCGCGCACCGATGAAGAACGGCGCCGCTACGCCGAGCTGCAGGTGCAGGTCGAAGCGCGCCGCGTGGAGAAGCTGCTCGCCTACCAGAGGGCTTACGACGAGGCCTGGCAGCGTCTGAACCCCGGCATGCAGCGGGTGAACTTGCCCGACGACAAGCCGATCGCCGGAGCCACGCGCGGCTCCGGCCGCACGGCGGTGTTCGTCAAGGACGGCTGCGAAGCCTGCGGGCAGCTCGTACAGCGCCTGCAATCCTCGGGGACCGAGTTCGACCTGTACATGGTCGGCAGCCGCCAGGACGATGCGCGCATCCGCGACTGGGCCAAACGCGCGAACGTCGATCCGGCGCGCGTGCGCAGCGGCACCATCACGCTCAACCACGACGGCGGCCGCTGGCTGTCGCTGGGCCTGCCCGGCGACTTGCCCGCGGTCGTGCGCGAGGTGAACGGCCAATGGCAGCGCCAGCCATAGCCGCACTCCCGCGCGCACTGGTGCTCGCCGCTGGCCTGTGCGCCTGCGTCGCCCAGGCCCAGGAGGTTCCGCCACCTGCCTACCAGCTCGCCGCACAGCGCGCAGGCATCCCCTCGACGGTGCTCTACGCCGTGGCCTTGCAGGAAAGCGGCATCCGGCGCAACGGGCGCATCGTCCCATGGCCGTGGTCGCTCAACGTCGCCGGCCAGTCGCGCCGCTATGCGACCCGCGCCGATGCCTGCGCGGGCTTGCAGCAGGTGATGCGCTCCACGCCGCACACGCGCATCGACGCGGGCCTGGGCCAGATCAACCTCGGCTACCACCAGCAGCGCTACGCCAGCGCGTGCGACCTGCTGGACCCGTACCGCAACCTCGCCATCGCTGCCGAGATCCTGCGCGAGCAGCACACCCCCGGCGAGGACTGGTTGCTGGCGATCGGCCGCTACCACCGTCCTGCGGGCGGCGAGCCTGCCGCCCGCTACCGGCGCAGCGTGTCGCGCCACCTCGCCCGGGTGCGGGGCGCACGCCCAACCGCCGCGGTTCTCGCCGCACGCCAGGAGACATCCCCATGACGACATCGCATCTGGCCTTGCGGGGCCTGCTCGTACTGCTGGCGGGCCTGCCGCTGGCCTCGCTTGCCGGCGAGCCGCTGATCGTGGTCGAAGACCGTGGCGGCGCGTCGGCGCTGCCGTACTACGAAGCCCTGAACCTCCAGCCGCGCGCCAACGCGCCGGCCCGGCCGCCGATCCCGACACCCCAGGTTCCCGCCACGCCGGCGGACGAGGCCGCGATGCTACCCGTGCGCAGCGCCAAGCTCACGCCCGGCACCGTCGCGCGGCGGGTGATCGAGGCCCCGGGCCTGCGGCCTTTCGTGGTCGTCGGCGACGACGAGGCGTCCCGGGCCTGGCTGCGCCGCCAGGCGGCAGCACTGCACGAGCGCGGCGCGGTCGGCCTGGTGGTCAACGTCGAGACCGTGCAGGGCCTGGCGCGGCTGCGCGCCCTGGTGCCCGGTGTGCCGCTCGCGCCTGTGTCCGGCGACGACTTGGCCGAGCGTCTGGGCCTGCGGCACTACCCGGCGCTGATCACGGCCACCGGCATCGAGCAATGAAGCCATGTCGGGGAAACAGCCGGTCGAGGTACTGCTACGCCCAGCGGTGGAGCTATACACCGTTGCCGCATGCGCGGGCGCCGCGTTTCTGTCCCTGGTGGCCCCATGGTCGCTCGCGCTGAGCCCGTCGATGGGCGTCGGCAGCGCGCTGGCGTTCGGTGCCTACGGTGCGATCCGCTACCGCGATGCCCGCGTCATCCTGCGCTACCGGCGCAACATCCGCCGCCTGCCTCGGTACGTGATGACCAGCAAGGATGTGCCGGTCAGCCAGCAACGGCTGTTCGTGGGGCGCGGGTTCCTGTGGGAGCAGAAGCACACCCATAGGCTGATGCAGACGTACCGGCCGGAGTTCCGCCGCTATGTCGAACCGACACCCGCGTACCGGCTGGCGCGGCGCCTGGAGGAACGGCTGGAGTTCGCTCCGTTCCCGCTGTCCAGCCTGGCCCGGCTCACGAGCTGGGATGTGCCGCTCAACCCAGTGCGGCCGCTTCCGCCAGTGGGCGGCCTGCCGCGCCTGCACGGCATCGAACCCGAAGAGGTGGACGTCAGCCTGCCACTCGGCGAGCGCGTCGGCCACTCACTGGTACTGGGCACCACGCGCGTCGGCAAGACCCGGCTGGCCGAACTGTTCGTGACCCAGGACATCCGGCGCGTGAACGCCGCGGGCGAGCACGAGGTCGTGATCGTCATTGACCCCAAGGGTGATGCCGATCTCCTGAAGCGGATGTACGTCGAGGCCAAGCGCGCGGGCCGCGAAGGCGAGTTCTACGTCTTTCATTTGGGCTGGCCGGACATTTCCGCGCGCTACAACGCCGTGGGGCGCTTCGGCCGCATCAGCGAGGTGGCCACCCGCGTCGCGGGGCAGCTTTCCGGCGAAGGCAACAGCGCGGCGTTCCGCGAGTTCGCCTGGCGCTTCGTCAACATCATCGCCCGCGCCCTGGTGGAGCTGGGGCAGCGCCCAGACTACATGCTGATCCAGCGGCACGTCATCAACATCGACGCACTGTTCATCGAATACGCCCAGCACTACTTCGCCAAGACGGAGCCCAAGGCCTGGGAGGTGATCGTCCAGATCGAGGCCAAGCTCAACGAGAAGAACATCCCGCGCAACATGATCGGGCGCGAGAAGCGCGTGGTGGCGCTGGAGCAGTACCTCTCGCAGGCGCGCAACTATGACCCGGTGCTGGATGGCCTGCGCTCCGCCGTCCGCTACGACAAGACGTACTTCGACAAGATCGTCGCCAGCCTCCTGCCGCTGCTGGAGAAGCTCACCAGCGGCAAGATTTCGCAGCTCCTGGCTCCCAACTATTCAGACCTCAACGACCCCAGGCCGATCTTCGACTGGATGCAGGTCATCCGTAAGAGGGCCATCGTCTATGTCGGCCTGGATGCACTGTCCGACGCCGAGGTCGCCGCTGCGGTCGGCAACTCGATGTTCAGCGATCTCGTGTCGGTCGCCGGGCACATCTACAAGCACGGGATTGACGATGGCCTGCCGAGCGCATCGGCCGGTGCGCGCGTGCCGATCAATGTCCACGCGGACGAATTCAACGAACTCATGGGTGATGAATTCGTGCCGTTGATCAACAAGGGGGGCGGTGCCGGCCTGCAAGTCACCGCGTACACACAGACCCTCTCGGACATCGAGGCCCGCATCGGCAACCGCGCGAAAGCCGGCCAGGTGATCGGGAATTTCAACAACCTTTTCGTGCTGCGCGTGCGCGAGACCGCGACCGCTGAACTGCTGACCCGGCAACTACCGAAGGTCGAGGTCTATACGACCACCATCGTGAGCGGCGCGACGGATAGCTCGGACATCCGCGGGGCGACGGACTTCACCAGCAACACCCAGGATCGCATCAGCATGTCCAGCGTGCCGATGATCGAGCCGTCGCATGTCGTCGGCCTGCCCAAGGGCCAGTGCTTCGCACTGCTGCAGGGCGGCCAGCTTTGGAAAGTGCGCATGCCGCTGCCGGCGCCGGACCCGGACGAGGTGATGCCGGCAGACTTGCAGCAACTGGCCGGGCACATGCGCCAGAGCTACAGCGAAGCGACGCAGTGGTGGGAGTTCACCAGTTCCCCGGTCTTGCAGGACGCAGCCTTGCCCGACGACCTGCTGGACGATGCCGCTGCGCCCGGGCCAGACGTGGTGGCCACCACCACGGGCGACAGCGCCGCCGACGAGGCTTCGCCATGAAAGATGCCGCCTCGACTGCGCAGCGGGAGCAGAACCAGCGCCAGGGCCTGATCGTCGGCACCATCACCTTGCCGTTCCGGCTGCTCGGGGTGCTGATCGGCTCGCTGCTGTTCTCGATCGTGATCGAGTGCGTCGGCATGCACCTGTTCTGGCAGGACCAGGGCTGGCGCCATTCCCAGCAGATGTTGCAGTACGAGCTGGGGCACCTGTCCAGCCACTTCACGCGCAGCGTGGTCGTGCAGGAGCCGGGCCGCACGGCGCACGATCTGGTGGACACCGGCTACGAATGGGTGTTCGTGCGTTCCGGGCTGCTGGAGCGCATGAGCCAGACCGCCGAGCGCGCCCGCGCGCCCAGCCACGAGCAGACGCGCAACTTCCGCTACTACGTCAGCCAGGTCTATGTCTGGACCGAGAGCTACCTGATTGCCGCGGCCTTCACGACGCTCACATTCCTCGTGCGCCTGCTGGTCCTGGTGCTCACGCTGCCGCTGATCTTCACCGCGGCATTCGTCGGCCTGATCGACGGCCTGGTGCGGCGCGACGTGCGCCGGTTCGGGGCAGGCCGCGAATCCGGCTTCATCTACCACCGCGCGAAGGCGAGCCTGATGCCGCTGGCCGTACTGCCGTGGGTCACGTACCTGGCCTTGCCGATCTCTGTGCATCCACTGCTGATCCTGCTGCCCAGCGCCGCCTTGCTGGGACTGGCCGTGAGCCTGACCGCAGGCAGCTTCAAGAAGTATCTCTAGCTCATCAATCCGGTCATCCGCGGATTCCTATTGTTTGCGGCCTAAAAGCCCCTCGCTGCCCACGATCAAGCCATTGCTGATCACACAGGAATGGCGCGATGTTGGCTCCGATCTGGCAGCGCGCCGCGCATCGCGGCGTGCCCATTTTTCTCGTGACGGCCCTCCTGCTGGGTCAGTCCCCGATGGCGTTGGCCGAATCCCCCGCACAGCGCCAGGAGCTGGTCGCCGCGCTGCGCCAGCTCGACGCGCTGGAGCGCACCGTCGCCGACAGCGCCGCGCATGCCCCCATCCAGCCAGGCGAGCGCTACCACTTCGATTACCCGCGGCTGCTGGCTGACCTGGCGCGCATGCGCGCAGGCATCCAGGCCCATCTCACACCGTCGCGTGCCCAGCCGCGCGACCCCTCCGAACTGGCCGGCGACTACCGCACCGAGCGGTCCGCTTCGCCATCGCCGACGACTACGGAAGCCAAGCAATGAACGGCGCCCAGGTCTCGGCATTTCAAGCCAACAGCGGCATCGCGCCTTCGGCGATGGCGACCGTCCTGGTCGGCGTCGTGTTCGCGGTCCTGCTCGTGTGGGGCGTCTGGGCCATCCGAACGGCCTACGTGGGGTGGTCCGAGAGCCGCCTCAACCAGCGCCAGTTCCTCGGCGTCTGCATCCGCTTCGTCGCGATGTACCTCGTCCTGAGCTTCTTCCTCCTCTCCTGACCTGAAAGGCACGACCATGCAAAACCGCATCCTCCATTCCCGTCTTGCCCAGCGCGCCGCCGTGGCGCTGGGCGCCGCCGCGCTGCCCGCGCTGTCGTTCGCGCAAGGCTTGCCGCAGTTGGAAAACCCAACCCGCGGCACCGGCAACGGCATCATGGAAACGATCAGGAACTACGGCTACGACATCATCATGCTCGTGGCCCTCCTGGTCGTGGCGTCGATGTTTATCGGCGTCTGCTACCACGCCTACGGCACCTACGCCGAAATCCACACCGGCCGCAAGACCTGGGGGCAGTTCGGTCTCACGGTCGCCATCGGCGCCGTCCTGCTCGTGATCGGCATCTGGCTGCTCACCGAAGCCACCGGCATCCTGTAAGGCGAGGCCGGTATGTCCGAGCAGCAGCACGTCCGTGCGGACGGGACGGTCACGTTCCTTCCGCACCGGCTCAACCGCCATCCCGTTGTCGTGCGCGGCCTCACCGCCGACGAACTGTGGATCTGCTGCGGCCTGTCCGGCGCCGCCGGCCTGCTGGTCGGCGCGCCGCTGTCCTGGGTGTTCCGCACGATCGCCATCGCGCCGACGTTCGTCGTCCTGGGCGTGGCCCTGGGCGTCTTCATCGGCGGCGGCATCCTGCGCCGGCTCAAGCGCGGGCGTCCCGATACCTGGCTGTACCGGCAACTGCAATGGCGCATCGCCACGCGCCATCCGCTGATGGCGGGCTGGGTAGGCGGACACGTGCTGATCTCGCGCTCCGGCTTCTGGTCCACCCGAAGGTCCGTTGCAAGGAGCGCACGATGAGCCGCTTCAAGAACGAGATCACCCACCTGCAGGCGCACATCAAGACGCTTCGCCTGGGCGCTGGCGCGCTGGTGATCGTCGCCCTGGTCATGGGCGGCGGCTGGTGGAGCGCGCCGCGCGACCTGACCATCCACGTCCCGCCCGACCTGCGCTCCGGCAGTACCCGCAAGTGGTGGGAAGTGCCGCCCGAATCGGTCTATGCGTTCACGTTCTACGTGTTCCAGACCCTGAACCGCTGGCCGACGAACGGCGAAGAGGACTACGCACGCAACCTCCACACGCTCTCGCCGTACCTCACCCCGTCCTGCCAGGCCTTCCTGCGCGCGGACTACGACTACCGCCGCAGCACGGGCGAGCTGCGCCAGCGCGTGCGCGGCATCTACGAAATCCCCGGCCGCGGCTACGGCGACGACCCCACGGCACGCGTGCGCGTGGTCTCCGACCGCGACTGGGTGGTGACGCTCGACATCACCGCCGACGAGTACTACGGCGCCGAGCAGGTCAAGCGCGCGCTCGTGCGCTACCCGGTGAAAGTCACGCGGGTGGACGTCGATCCCGCCCGCAACCCGTTCGGCCTGGCGCTGGACTGCTACGACGGTGCGCCCCAGCGCATCAGCGCCCCGGAGCCGACGCGCCCGGCACCTGGCGGCCTGTCTCCGCAAGCGCCCCAAGGAGGAAACACCCCATGAAGCATCCTGTACTCGTGCTGCTGGGGCTGCTGGCCGCGGCCGCGGCACCCGTCTCCCATGCTGTGGAGATTCTGCGCTGGGAACGCATGCCGCTCGCGGTGCCGCTGAAGGTGGGCCAGGAGCGCATCGTGTTCATCGACCGGAACGTCCGCGTGGGCGTGCCCGCAGGCGTGGGCGAACGCCTGCGCGTGCAGAGCGCGGGTGGCGCGGTGTACCTGCGCGCCAGCGAGCCGATCGAGCCCACGCGGCTGCAACTGCAGGACGCCGACACGGGCGCGCTGATCCTGCTCGACATCGCGGCCGAGCCGCCCAAGGACGGCGAAGCCGAGCTGGAGCCGGTGCGCATCGTCGAGGGCAGCAGCACCCCGGCGCGCTATGGCGATCAGGCAGGCGGTGCCGATGAGGCCCCAGCACGCGCCCAGGATCAGGCAGGTACGCGGGCAGCGCGGCGCGAGACGCCGGTTTCGGTCGTCCTGACGCGCTTCGCCGCGCAGAACCTCTACGCGCCCCTGCGCACCGTGGAGCCGCTGCCGGGCGTCATGCGGGTGAACCTGCGCCGCGACCTCGACCTGGGCACGCTGATGCCGACGCTGCCGGTGCGCGCGGTCGCGCTCGCGTCGTGGCGTCTGGAAGACCAGTGGGTCACCGCCGTGCGTCTGACCAACAGCAGCGGCGGCTGGGTCACGCTCGACCCGCGCGTGCTGCAAGGCGATTTCCTCACCGCCACCTTCCAGCACGAAGCGCTCGGCCCCCGCGGGACGCCCGAGGACACGACCGTCCTGTACCTGGTGACGCGCGGGCGCGGCCTCGCGCAGTCGCTGCTGCCGGCGATCCACCGCTTCGACCCGGCCGTGCATCTGCCGCAGCCGGACGCGAAAGCCGACGATGGCAAGGAGGCCCGCCATGCGCAGTAACGGCTTGCTCAAGTGGCTGATGATCCCGGTCGCCTTGCTGGTGTTGTTTGTTGCCATCCGGCTGTTCTCCGGTGGAAGCACGTCGGCACCGCCCGCGGCGGATGCAGGCGCCAAGCTCACGCCCGAGGAAATGAAGGCGCTGGGCATCGAAGGCGATACCCCGCGCGACACCGTTGCAACCCTGGTGGCCCAGGTGAAGCAATTGCGCACCGAGCTTCAGACCGCGCTGACCGACAACAAGTCGCAGCGCGAGGAGAACCAGCGGCTACGCCAGCGCGAAAACTCCATCGACCAGCGCATCAATTCGGCCCTCGAATCCGAGCGCTCGAACCTGCGCCGCGACCAGGAACAGGCGGCCAGTGCGCGCCAGCAGACCGAAGGGCTGCTCGCCGACCTGCAGCGGCGTCTGGACAGCATCGGCGGGCGCGGCGGCGGCCATGCCGATCTGCCCGTGGGCCTGGGGCTGCGCGATGGCGACGAGGCCGGCATGGAAGGCGGCATGCGGTGGGTCGAGCCGGACGACGCGAAGACCGAGGGGCGCAACGGCAGTCGTGGCGCGGGCAGCGGCGTGAGCTTCCCGACGAGCTTCGGCTCCGCGCAAAGCACGCTGGAAACGACCGCGGAAACCGTGGCGAACGCCGGCGCACGTGCTGCAGGCGTCAAGAGCGCCACGCCGGTCTATACCGTGCCGACAGACTCGACGCTCATGGGCTCCGTGGCGATGACGGCACTGATTGGGCGGGTGCCGATCGACGGCACCGTGAACGACCCGTATCCCTTTAAAGTCCTGGTCGGCGCCGACAACCTGACCGCCAACGGCATTGACATTCCCGACGTGGCCGGCGCCGTGTTCAGCGGAACCGCATCGGGCGACTGGACGCTCTCGTGCGTGCGCGGCCAGGTGCGCAGCATCACCTTCGTCTTCAACGACGGCACGATCCGCACGATCCCCGAAGACCGCGAAGGCAACCAGCAGAACAACCAGCAACGCGACGGCTTGGGCTGGATCAGCGATCCGCACGGCATCCCCTGCGTCAGCGGCGAGCGGCGCAGCAACGCCCAGCAGTACCTCGGCTCCCAGGCCCTGATCACGGCCGCCGGTGCCGGCGTGGCCTCGCTCATCGAGAGCGACAGCGGCCGCATGTCCTACGTCGGCTCGGACGGCTCCATCGGCACCGTGGGCATCAGCGGCCAGGAAGCGGTCGGACAGATCCTCGCGGGCGGCGTGCGGGACATGTCGGCCTGGGTCAACAAGCTTTACGGCCAGGCGTTCGCCGCCGTCTATGTGCAGCCCGGCGCCAAGGTCGCCGTTCATCTCGAAAAGCCGCTCGCCATCGATCACGACCCCGAAGGTCGCAAGGTCGATCACCGTGCAGGAGAAAGCCATGCGCTCGAACTTGACTAAGGGCCTGGCGCTGGCCCTCGCCGTCGCGGTGCTCGGCGGCTGCGCCACCAGCAAGGAAAAACTGCTGACCCATAGCGACCGCACCATGATGGACATCTGGCAGCAGGAAACAGGCGGCAGCGGTGGCACCGGCCAGGTCGCACGCCGGCAGTTGCTCGACGCGCGCCAGAGCCTGCGCCGGCCGCTGACCGACGCCGACGTGCAGGCCACGCCCGCTGAGCAGATGCGCTACACGCGCACGGCGCGCAACGAGGTCTATCGCCAGTTCCACCGGCTGCCGAATCCCGATCTCGTCATGTACGTGTATCCGCACCTGGCGGGCACCGACCCCGTTCCCGTGCCGGGCTACACGACGGTTTTCCCGCTATACCAGCGCGTGCAATACGCCATGCCGGGCGAGCGCGTGGAGGACTACTGATGCGCTGGAAGCTCCCTTGGCCAAAGCTGGCCGCATCCGGCGCTGGCGGTGACGAGCAGCCGGACGGCTGGCAGCGCCACGTCGAGGCCTTGCGCCAGGCCGGCATCCCCGAACCCGGCGCGGCGGTCCTGGGCCGCAGGCCGGCGACCGTGGCCGACGAGCAAGCGCTGTACGACGTCGCACCGTCGTTCGCGGAACTGCTGCCTTGGGTGGAGTTCCTGCCGCAGTCGAAGTCCATGCTGCTGGAGGATGGGCAGTCGGTCGCTGCCTTCTACGAGCTGGTGCCGCTGGGCACCGAGGGCCGGGAACCCGGCTGGCTCGCGCATGCCCGCGATGCCTTGGAGAACGCGCTCCAGGACTCGTTCGATGAGCTGGACGAAAACCCCTGGGTGCTCCAGCTCTACGCCCAGGACGAGCCCAGCTTCGACCAGTACATACAGACCCTGCGCGACTACGTGCAGCCGCGCGCCCGCGACACCGCGTTCACCGAGTTCTACCTGCGCTTCTTCGGCCACCACCTGCGCGCGGTCGCCAAGCCGGGCGGCCTGTTCGAGGACACGGTGGTCACGCGGCTGCGCTGGCGCGGCCAGACGCGGCGGGTGCGCATGGTGATCTATCGCCGTGCCACCGGGCAGGCAAGCCGCCGCGGCCAGACGCCCGAGCAGATGCTGAACATCGTTTGCGACCGCCTGTGCGGCGGCCTGGCGAACGCCGGCATCCAGGCACGGCGCATAGTCGCAGCCGACGTCCACGACTGGCTGCTGCGCTGGTTCAATCCGCGCCCCGCGATGCTCGGGCCGAGTGCAGAGGACCGGGAGCGCTTCTACGCGCTGGCGCGCTACCCCGACGAGGCCGAGGACGGCGAAATCGAGCTGGCGAGCGGGCGGGATTTCAGCCAGCGGTTGTTCTTCGGTCAGCCACGCTCCGACGTGGAGCACGGCACCTGGTACTTCGACGGCATGCCGCACCGCGTGCTGATCACCGACCGGCTGCGCATGCCGCCCGGCACCGGACACCTGACCGGCGAGACCCGCAAAGGGGATGCCATCAACACGCTGTTCGACCAGATGCCGGAAGACACCTTGCTTTGTCTCACGATGGTCGCCACGCCGCAGGATGTCCTGGAAGCGGATCTCAACCACCTGGCGAAGAAGGCCGTGGGCGAGACGCTGGCGTCGGAGCAGACGTTGAAGGACGTGCAGGAAGCCCGCTCCCTCATCGGCAGCGCGCACAAGCTCTACCGGGGGACGCTGGCGTTCTACCTGCGCGGACGCGACGAAGCCGAACTGGACCGGCGCGGCCTGGACCTGGCGAACGTGATGCTCAACGCCGGCTTGCAGCCGGTGCGCGAGGACGACGAGGTGGCACCGCTCAACAGCTACTTGCGCTGGCTGCCGTGCTGCTACAACCCCGGCCAGGATCGGCGCAGGTGGTACACCCAACTGATGTTCGCGCAGCACATCGCGAACGTGTCGCCGGTGTGGGGCCGCGCCCAGGGCACGGGGCACCCCGGCATCACGATGTTCAACCGTGGTGGCGGCCCGATTACGTTTGACCCCTTGAACAGGTTGGACCGGCAGATGAACGCCCATCTCTTCCTGTTCGGTCCCACCGGCTCGGGCAAGTCCGCGACGCTCAACAACCTCTTGAACCAGATCACGGCGATATACCGCCCGCGGCTGTTCATCGTGGAGGCCGGCAACAGCTTCGGCCTGTTCAGCGATTTCGCCAAGCGCTTGGGTCTCACCGTGAACCGGGTCAAGCTGGCCCCTGGCTCAGGCATCAGCCTCGCGCCGTTCGCCGATGCGCGCCGGCTGATCGAAACGCCGAGCGACATGCAGACGCTCGATGCCGACGCGCTGGACGAGGACCTTCCCCCGGATGCCTCGGCCATGGAGGCGGACGAGCAGCGCGACGTGCTCGGCGAATTGGAGATCACGGCGCGGCTGATGATCACCGGCGGCGAGGACAAGGAAGAAGCCCGGATGACGCGGGCCGACCGCTCGCTGATCCGCCAGTGCATCCTCGACGCCGCCGAGCACTGCCACGGTGGAGGTGGTAGCGAGAAGCGCACGGTGCTCACGCGCGACGTGCGCAACGCGCTGCGCACTCGCGGCCAGGACCCGACGCTGCCCGAGATGCGGCGCGTGCGGCTGCTGGAGATGGCGGACGCGATGGATATGTTCTGCCAAGGCACGGACGGCGAGATGTTCGACCGCGACGGCACACCATGGCCGGAAGCCGACATCACCCTGGTCGATCTGGCGACCTACGCCCGCGAGGGTTACAACGCGCAGCTCTCCATCGCCTACATCAGCCTGATCAGCACGGTGAACAACATCGCCGAACGCGACCAGTATTTGGGGCGCCCGATCATCAATGTGACCGACGAAGGTCACGTGATCACCAAGAATCCGCTGCTCGCGCCCTATGTGGTCAAGATCACGAAGATGTGGCGCAAGTTGGGGGCCTGGTTCTGGCTTGCTACGCAAAATATCGACGATCTGCCGCGCGCCGCAGAGCCCATGTTGAACATGATCGAGTGGTGGATCTGTCTCAGCATGCCGCCCGATGAAGTCGAGAAGATCGCGCGGTTCCGCGAACTCTCGCCCGCGCAGAAGGCGCTGATGCTTTCGGCGCGCAAAGAGGCGGGGAAATTCACCGAGGGCGTCATTCTCTCCAAGAGCATGGAAGTGCTGTTCCGTGCCGTGCCGCCGAGCCTGTACCTCGCCCTCGCACAGACAGAACCCGAGGAGAAGGCCGAACGCTACCAGCTCATGCAGCAATACGGCTGCACCGAACTGGAGGCGGCCTTCCGGGTCGCCGAGAAGATCGACCAGGCGCGCGGCATCGAGTCGCCGGCCCTGGAACTGTCGTAAGCCGGAGAACGCCATGGAACCGAAACGTCCTTCCATCCCGATGCAGGTCCAGGCGTTCCGCCGCCGCACTCGGCGGCCTCGCTGGCCCTGGGTATTGGCTGCTGCACTGGTCGCGCTGCTGCTGATCTGGCTGGTGTTCCGGTCGCCCGGCGAATCCCCGCCGCAGCCGCCCGCGCCGGCCAGCATGACGCAGCCTTCCGGGCCGCCCTGGCAGATGGGCAATCCGGAGGGCCGCTTCACGCTGACGCTCTATGCCGACCTGGAATGCCCGTTCTGCCGGGAGTACTTCCCGCAGCTCAAGCGCTGGGTCGGCAACAACACCGACGTGGCGCTGCAATGGCACCACCAGCCGCTGGCCGCGCACGAGCCGGCCGCGTCGGCCGAGGCTCGTCTGGCCGAGTGCGCCGCTGAAGCTGGCGGGCATGCTGCGTTCTGGCAAGCCGTCGAATGGGTCTATGCCCACACGCGCAGCGACGGCCAGGGCTTGCCCGATGGCTTGCGTTACCCCGAAACAACGTCAGCCATCGAGCAGTGCATGGCGAGCGAGCGGCCCAACGCGGCCATCCGCGCCCAGGCCGCAGAAGCCACCAAGAGCGGCGTGACCGCCACACCGTCGCTGCGGCTGCTCGATCGCCAGACGGGCCAGGCCATCCTGCTGCAGGGGCCTATCGAGGGCGATGCCTTGCTGTCGGCCATGGACATGCTGGCGGCTGGGGGCATGGCCAGCGACGCGGCGGCTTCACCCGCCACCGCCACATCCGAAATGCCTGCCGACGTTGTCGGTGACATGCCCAGGTAGCCCTCGGTCTTGGAGGCTACGGCGCGGCTTGCCGCGCTGACCGCGACCCGTTCGCTTCGCATCCTGGCTGCGAACAATCACCGCTGCGCGGTGGTGGATGCACCTTGTTCCGCTGTTTCATCCCCAGGAGGGCTTGCCCTCCCAGGGCGGCGTCCTCCGTTCACATTCTGGAGGTTCGCCATGTCTCTCGTCGTCAACGACTCCTGCGTGGAGCCACGTTTTTCCCCTGCGTCCCAATCCGATGACTGGATCATCCGGCAAGCGATCGTGCTGCTGGAGCAGCGGGTCTTCAAGAAGGGGCCATCCCTGGATCAGCCTGCGGCCGTCAAGGACTACCTGCGCCTGAAACTGGCCGCCGAGCCGAACGAAATCTTCGCCGTCGTGTTTCTCAACAGCATGCACGAGGTGCTGGCCTATGAGCCGATGTTCAAGGGTACGGTCCATTCGACCACGGTGCATGCGCGCCCAATCGTGCAGCGCGCCCTGGAACTTAACGCCGCTGCGGTCATTTTTTCGCACCAACACCCTTCGGGCTGCACGGAGCCGTCAAGCGCGGACCGCGCGTTGACCCAGACGCTGAAGACCGCGCTGGCGCTGATCGACGTGAGGGTGCTGGATCACCTCATCGTCGGCCAGGGCACGCCGTACTCGTTCGCGGAATCCGGCCTGCTGTAGCGACGGCATCGGCTTGCTAATCCAAGTGGAGGCTTCGGCCTCCGCTTTTTCATTGGCGCGAGACAAGCAGGTATGCGGGCAGTGCGCGATGCGCATTGTTTGTTGGGGCCGCGTCGGCTTCGCGTTTGACTACGGCTCTGATCAACTTCAAGGGCACGCGACATGCCAGCACCTCTTTCCAGGTTCGCGCCGGGCTGGGGAACCCTCGGCCTGGCCGTAGCGCTGCCGGCAGCCCTGGCCGTTTTCAGCCCGGCCACCTTCGCCGCCGACGTGGTGGTCGTCACCGACAGCCGCCACCCGGTCAAGACCATGGGTGGCGAGCGGCTGATCGAGCTGGACGAAGCCCACAGGATTGAAGCGGAGCTTTCCGTGGGACTGCCCACCGACCCCGAACAGGCGATGGCCATCGTCAAGCGCCGGTTGAATGGCGGCGGTGCCGATCTACAGCGACGCATTGCTTCTGCATACCAAGGCGTCACCGACGCATGGAGCCTCGGCATCACCAGCCTCCCGGCCGTCGTTGTGGACCAGCGCTACGTGGTCTATGGCGAGCCGGACGTGGCTCGCGCCGTCGCGCGCATCGAGCAGCACCGGAGGGCGCAGCCGTGATCCGTCCATTCGACCTGTTGCGCCGCCTGCGCGTTGCCGTGGCCTCGCTGCTGCTGTTCAGTGCCACCGGCAGCTACGCCCTCAACACCGCCACCATCGTCGGCTCGGTGGCGTCGCCCGACTGCCTCGAATACCGCGTCGTCGGCATCTGCTATTGGCTCTACTGCACCTGGACGGGCTGCACGGTGCGCACGTCGATCAAGGTGCGCCACTACATCCCCGATGCAGTGGTGTCGTCGTACTCGAATACCGGCGAAAACCCCTGGATCGAAGTCCGGGCAATGAGCACGCCCAATCCGTCCGCTCATGCAGGCGGCGACGGGACGACGAACGAGGACCACGAAAACAACCTCGCGAAATTCAAGAACGCGGATGTCATCGGCCACCCCGGCGCCGAGGTGTTCAACCAGTTCGTCTCGTCCTCGGGCTACTTCTGCGAGGGCGCGGGCACGGCGTTCATGCCGTATCTGCTCAGCACCCTGGATACGCTGGCCTGGCGCTACAACGTGCCCGAGATGGCCTACCCGGAAGCGCTGATTCCGGGCCGGCGCGAGGTTGGCGCACGCACCACGATGAACCTTTGGGGCAACGTGTATCCCCGCGGCGGCTTCCTGCACCAAACCGACGACTTCAAGGCCGGCGCAGTGGTGGCCCAGCGTGCGGGCGATGTCGTCACGCGCCGCGGGCAGATCCACGTCTATCAGCCGTTGCTTGCCAACTCCCGCGACGGCTACTGGCCGGCCGGCGCGCTGATGGAAGGCGATGCCTCCACCGGCAAGTGGCAAGAACTCACGCCCGTCCTGTCCTCGTCCTGCACGGTTTTCCCGCGCAGCGGCTTCCTTACCCAGGCGCAGCAAGGCGACTACGCATGGGCGCTGTGGCGGCCGTATGCCTGCTGCGAGCGCCGGGGCCAGGTTTTCCTGGGCAGCGTCGATTTCCTCTGAGGTGGTGCCATGAAGTTCCGTCCTGCATTCAATCCGTTCTCCCGCCGGGCACGCCGCACGGAGATCGTCCTGGCGCTGGCCGGCGCGCTCGCGCTGGGCAGCGGCGTGGCCTGGGGTCAACTGGGATACCAGACCAGCGGCAGCGTCATCGGCGATGACGTCATGTACTCGATTGGCGGCGGCAACGCCGTGTCGATGGGACGTGCGGCCGGCATGCGCTCCATCGGCGTCGGCGTGGGCTGGAACAGCAACTTGATCTGCGGTGACATGAGCATCCAGACCACGTTGAGGAATCAACTCAATGGCATCACCAACGGTTTTCAGCAGATCATGAGCAACGTCATTCAGAGCGCCACGAGCGCCGTGGCATCTCTGCCCGCGTTGATCATCCAGCGGGCCGATCCCGGTCTGTACAACCTGCTCACCAATGGCGTGCTGCAGGCGCGACTCGATTTCGACCGCAGCAAGCTGACGTGCCGTGCCATGGCCGAGAAGATGGCCGAAACGGCGGGCGGCCAGCTCGGCTGGAGCCAGATGGCCGAAGGCCTGGCGCTGCGCGATGCCGTGTCGAGCACGGATGCAGTCTCGGCCATCGAGCAGGCCGAAACACGCCGCGGCAATGACGGCGTGCCGTGGGTCGGGGGCAGCAACGCGGGCGGCTCCGGACAGCCCGCAATCAGGGTCGTTGGCGATGTCACCCGCGCCGGCTACAACCTGGTCAACGGCCGCGGCGTGACCGACACCTCGTCCATCGCGCCGTCCAGTTGCGGCAGCCTCTCATGCCAGACCTGGACCTCGCCGCAGGCCGCCGTCGAGTGGGCTACGCGCGTGCTCGGCGAGAAGGAGCAGCGCACGTGCGATGCCTGCACCAAGACCGAGACGACGCCCGGCGTCGGGCTCACGCCGCTGATCCAGGAAGAGTACGACACCAAGCTGCAAGCGCTCCAGGATCTTGTCTCCAAGGCGAAGAACACGACGCCAGAGAACCTGCGCGAGGCCGGCAGCGCGTCGCTGCCCATCACGCGCGGCGTGATCGAGGCGCTGCGCGACGAGCCCGACCAGCACCTGCTGTCGCAGCGCCTGGCGTCCGAGGTCGCGCTGGCGTCCGTGCTGGAGAAGGCGCTGCTGCTGCAGCGCACGCTGCTCACGGGGAAGAAGGAGCCCAACGTCGCGGCCAACGAGCTTGCCGTTGAGGCGGTGAACCACGAGAGCGACACGCTCGACCGCGAGATTCGCAACCTCAAGACCGAACTGGAGCTGCGGCGCGAGCTGGCGAACAACTCGCCCATGGCGATCATCCAGCGCCACGGCACGCGCGCGGCCGGCTCGCGCGGCATCTACGAGGGCGATCCTGTGCCGGATCGTCTCGACCAGCTCCAGAAGGGCAATCCGGGGAGTCGGCCATGAGCCCGGCGCGCATGGCCTGGCGGCCGCTGCGCTGGTTGTTCAGCCGGCGCGCGACGAAGACGCTGCTGTGGCTGGTGCTGATCGTTGCCGCTGCCGTGGGGGCCAACGTCGCGGGCATCTACCTGGTCGGCAGCGTTGCAGGCTGGGAACGGTGGCTGGCGGCCTCCGCAGGGTATTTCTTCATCTGGCGGCTGTGCGTGTACGCGGCAACGGCCTATGGATGGTTCTGGATGCGCCGCCGGGTGCTGGCCCGCGAAGACCAAAGCGGGACGGGTGGGGAGGCGCGGCGCCGGCTGATCCGCACCGAGGTCGCCGGCGTCGTCGCCATCGTCGCGCTGGAAGCCAGCCTGTTGATGCAGGCCGCTTGAGGGGAGATCGGGGCCATGACGCTCTTCACGACCGACTATCTGGAGTACTACCTCACCCTCGTGTCCTGGATCGTCAACAACGGCATCTGGGCCGTGCTGGTGTCCAGCGGGGTGTTCGCGCTGCCTTTCGTTGCCATCGTCGTGCAGGAGTGGCTAAAGGCCCGTGCGGAAGGCGCTGACGAGGGCAACAAGGGGGTGCTCTCTGCCGCGCGCATCGAGAACCGGGTCTTCGTTGCGATCGTGGTGGTGATGTTCGCGGGCATTCCGTTCATCGACGTGGACCTCAGCACCATCCAGTACGACGGTTCGCGCTCGGCCCAGTGCCAGGTCAGCGTGCCGCAGCCCGCGGAAACCGGCTGGTCGCAGTCTTTCAGCACCATCAACAACCAGTCGGCAAAGGTGCCGGTCTGGTGGGCCTTCATGCACGCACTCTCGCGCGCTGTCACGAGCGCCTCGGTAGCGGCGATCCCGTGCGGTACGGACCTGCGACAGATGAGGATGGAGATCGACGCGACCCGCATTGACGACCCGGTACTGGCTCAGGAGGTCGCGGACTTCTCCCGGGATTGCTATGGGCCTGCGCGGGCCAAACTGTTCATGCAGCGCCCGGATCTCGATGAGCAGCAGATGCACGACGTGACCTGGATCGGCTCGCGCTTTTTCACGGACACGGGTGGCTACTACGACAGCTATCGCTCCAGCACGGCGCGCGAGGGCTGGCCCTACGACGACACCCGCGATGCTGGCCTCGCTCAGGTTGCCAATGGCGGCGGCTACCCGACTTGCAGGCAGTGGTGGTCAGACGGCAGCAACGGCCTGCGGGCACGCCTGCTGGGTCAGGTGGACCCGAGCCTGCTGAATCGCCTGGCGGGCTGGGCCGGGTTCCTCAGCCGGGCCGAGGTGGACGACTCGGTGATCCGCGCCATTGCTTCCCCGCGGCAGCAGAAGTTGAACCAGGGCAGCATCTATACGGACTACGGCGGCCAGATCGACAAGACCCTGCCGAACATCGTGACGCGCGCCACAGGCGACGTCGGGATGGCAGTAGGCGCGATTGCCGCGTTTCCCGCCATGGACGTTGTGAGACAGTCTCTGCCCATGGTCCTGGCCTTGCTCAAGATGGCGCTGGTCATCTGTATTCCGCTCGTGCTGGTCATCGGCACTTATGATCTAAAGACGGTCATCACCGTCAGCGTCGTGCAGTTCGCGCTATTCTTCGTGGACTTCTGGTTCCAGCTCGCCCGCTGGATCGATAGCACCATCCTCGATGCGCTTTACGGCTGGGGCTTCGGGTGGAACCGGCCGCACACCAACTTCGACCCGCTGGTGGGATTGAACAATGCCTTTGGCGACATGCTTCTGATGTTCGTCATGGGCACCATGTTCATCGTCCTGCCTACGTTCTGGATTGGCGCACTCACCTGGGTCGGTGTACGTGCCGGTGCGATCGCCAACACCTTCGCCACTGCCACAAAGGATGCAGGAAGTGCTGGCGGCAAAGGAGCAGGTGCTGTCTCAGGCGGCAAGCTCAAATGATCGAATGACCTTCGGCGTCAGTCGTCCTGGTACATCTCGTGGGATGTATCGTTGTACAGGTTGGGATCGTAGCCAGGCGTGGCCCGCAGTTCCTCAATGGTTGGGTACTGCAGTTCAAACCCTTCTTCATCGGAATGGTGCTGATTCATAGCCCATCCTGCCACCACCACTCCCAGCAGCACGAGTGCGAACCAGAAAGCAACGTAGAGCAACACGCCGAGCAGAGCCAGCTTGCAGACCCACACAAATGCAGTAGCACCAGTTCGCGGCGCGCCCTTGGATACCAACCAGTTCGACGCCCGCAGTTCGCCACGCGCATAGGCACGCCATCCGCGGCCAAAGGCGCGGCCGAGGCGTTCTGCAGTGCTGGTGCGGGTCGTGGTGTTCATGGTCGTCTCCTGCTGTTGAGGAATGCCTATTCCAGTTTGCTCCAATTCATTCGGTTTGAGGCTTCAATGCGCTTTCTTGCTGCTTCAGGACGCTTCATCCTCCGGCTCCACCGGGCCGGGATCGGGTGCCACGCCGATGCGGTAGGTGGCAACGAACCGCGGCCAGTCCACATGGTCAACCAGGTCGATGTCCTCGACAACGCTGATCTTGGCTCCCGCACGCTCGAACAGGGCGATGCTCTTGGCGGGATAGTTGTTGCGCGACGGGTAGAGCACCCCGTCGAACAGGGGCTGGCCGTCGTTTCCAAGCATCGCATGCACCTGGGCGGACACCTGCTGCGTGTGCGTGTAGTCGCGGCTGGCCAACTGCTCCAGATTCAGGCCGAAGTAGCCCGCCATGACGCCCGGCGCCGTGAGGTCGGCCAGGAGCACGTCGTCCAGTACGCCTACTGCGCGCACCATCCGGGCGTGGACCTCCTTCAGGGCGATGGAGCGCCTCGTGTCTTCAAGCCATTGATGCTTGTGGAACACCGACTCCATCAGCGCCGTGGGCAAGTCGCGCCCCAAGTAGAGCACGCCGTAGGCCCCTGCCGGGTCATCGTAGCGATTCGTGCTGCTGCGGCCATAGTACAGCGGGCTGCCCCGATAGACGACGCGGCTCACATGCTGGAGCAGTTCACCGGCATCGATCAGGAACGAAGGCAGCTCGTGGCTCATGGCGATCTCGCTTCAATGCACCTGGACGCCCAGCACGTTGAACACGGCCTCGGCCACGTCATCGATCGTGCCATGCGTCACCGCATCCACCGGCGAGCGACCACCCAAGCCTTCGAGCGGTTCGGACAGCGCGCGGTAGATCGTCCAGTGGTCGATGCCCTCGACCTCCTGGAGCACGGTTTGGGTCAACTGCTGCTTCACCGGGTCGAGCTGCCAGTCGGGCAGCTTCTGGCCGCGCGGCCCCACGTTCAGCGCCAGCAGCCGACGGGCGAGGATGTCCTTGTAGATTTGCTGGCGCGACTTGTCCGCCAGCTTGGCGAATTCGGCAGGCGGCAGGTTGTCCGGCTGGTTGAAGGCTTCCAGCAGCGCGGCGCGGCCTCTCTGGACGTCGGTTTCAGCCGGTGCCCAGCGCGTGTCGGCGCGCAGCGCGGCCGCCTTGCGCTGCAAGGCCTGCGCCACCGTTTCACCTTCCAGGTTGGCGGGCAGCTTCACCGCCTCCACGCGCTCGTGGATGAACGCCTGCAACTCGGCCGCGAACGCCGGAGCATCCCGGATTTCGACGGTATCCGCGAAGCGGCGCACATCCTCCACCGTGACGCGCGGTAGACGGTCGGCAATGAATTCGATGGCAGTGGGCATGATCATCTCCCAGGTAGGTTTGAGACAGGATTCACTCTAGTCGTCTTTGTCGCCCTTGTCAACTTTGTCGCCTAAGTGAAAACCTACCTGGCGGGGTAGCGTCTTGGGAGCATAGGCCGGGGCCAGCGCCGGGTAGCCGTCCAATCCATTAATGCGGGTTCCCCATTGACGCTGGAGCCGCAGCCCAGGCCCCGCTATACCGAAACGGTTAAAGGCCAAAGGGTCGAAACGGCAAGGGAATGGGGTGCAAGGGG
Source organism: Ectopseudomonas oleovorans (assembly GCF_003052605.1). Lineage (GTDB taxonomy): Bacteria > Pseudomonadota > Gammaproteobacteria > Pseudomonadales > Pseudomonadaceae > Aquipseudomonas > Aquipseudomonas oleovorans_A. Next base: position 79,732 of record NZ_QASO01000001.1, read on the forward strand.
AAAGGCCCTACCTCGAAAAGGCCAAAAGGCCTCCCGCCCGGCCCGCCATCAGGACACCGACATGCTCTCCCTGTTCCAGCGAAAACGGCCCCCGGTCGCTGCCGCGCCGTCGCCAGCACCCGCCACCGACCTCCCGAAAGGGTTGATGCGGCCGGAGTCGGCCGCATCGCTGCTGGCCACCCCGCGCCGGCAGAAGCTGATGGAACACATCTGGCAGCGCACCTCGCTCTCGCGCAGGCAGTTCGCCACCCTCTACCGCGCGCCACTGGAGCGCTACGCCGAGCTGGTCCAGGTCTTCCCGGCCTCCGAAGCGCACCACCACGCATACCCGGGCGGCATGCTCGACCATGGCCTGGAAATCGTCGCCTACAGCCTGAAGCTGCGACAGTCCCATCTGCTGCCCATCGGCGCCAGCCCCGAAGACCAGGCGGCGCAGGCCGAAGCCTGGACCGCGGCCGTCGCCTATGCCGCGCTGCTCCATGACATCGGCAAGGTGGCGGTCGATCTGCACGTCGAGCTGGCCGACGGCAGCACCTGGCACCCGTGGCACGGCCCCCTGCGTCAGCCGTACCGCTTCCGCTACAACCCCGACCGCGAGTACCGGCTCCACAGCGCCGCAACAGGCTTGCTCTACCGGCAACTGCTCGACCGCGATCTGCTGGACTGGCTCAGCGGCTATCCGTATCTCTGGGCGCCGCTGCTCTACGTCCTGGCCGGGCAGTACGAGCACGCCGGGGTGCTGGGCGAGCTGGTCGTGCAGGCCGATCGCGCCTCCGTCGCCCAGGAGCTGGGCGGCGATCCCGCGCGCGCCATGGCCGCGCCCAAGCACGCGCTGCAGCGCAAGCTGCTCGACGGGCTGCGCTACCTGCTCAAGGAAGAGTTGCGCCTGAACCAGGCGGAAGCCTCGGATGGCTGGCTCACGGATGATGCGCTGTGGCTGGTGAGCAAGACGGTCTCGGACAAGCTCCGCGCGCACCTGCTGTCCCAGGGCGTCGATGGCATCCCTGCGAACAACACCGCGGTGTTCAACGTTCTCCAGGACCACGGCATGTTGCAGCCGACGCCCGATGGCAAGGCGATCTGGCGCGCGACCGTGACCAGCTCCATCGGCTGGTCCCACTCGTTCACCCTGTTACGGCTGGCACCTGCGCTGATTTGGGAGCCTAGCGAGCGGCCGGCACCGTTCGCCGGGACGGTGGCGATCGACACGACGCCGGCCGACAAAGATGCCGATGCTTCGGTGCAATCGCCGGCAATCGCGGCAATGCCTCCTGCCGAAGATCAGCAGTCCGCTCCGTGGACGGACGCCAGCGACGGCGCTGCCACGCTTCAACCGACCGCTGCCCAGGCCGTGCCCGATGTCATGGAAGACATGCTCGCGATGGTGGGAATGGGTGATTCGCCTGCCGTACGGCACGATGCAGAAGCCGCCTCGGGCAAAGCGCCTGCCGCAGGCCTCGAAACTCTTGCACCGCCCCTAGCTAACGCTTTGCCTCCGTCACCGGCGCCCGCGCTCACAGCCGCGCAGCCATCGGGCGAACACTTCATGGCATGGCTGCAACAGGGCGTCGCCTCGCGGCGGCTCATCATCAACGACGCCAAGGCGCTCGTGCACACTGTGGGCGACACCGCGTACCTGGTCAGCCCCGGCGTCTTCCAGCGCTACGCGCAGGAGCACCCGCAAGTTGGCACGCTGGCGAAGCAGGAAAGCCAGCAGGATTGGCAGTGGGTTCAGAAGCGCTTCGAGAAGCTGGGCTTGCACCGAAAGCACTCCAATGGGCTGAACATTTGGACCTGCGAAGTCACCGGCCCGAGGAAAACGCGGCGCTTGCATGGCTATTTGCTCGAAGAGCCGTCTCGGCTGCTACATGACGTCCCTCCTAACAATCCCTACTTGTCTCTCCACCATTGAAAGTGGTCTGCCAGCGCTGTTCCTGAAGGTATCTCGCCCAGGAGTGAAGCGCACGCCTCAAAGCCACCTGAAGAAATCACAGACTGCCTGCCGTTGTGCCAACGTGTCGCGCTCACCCAGCGCCATTACCTCCTGGGTGAAAGGAGCCTCGAACAACAGGTAGCTCGCCAGAGCGGAACCGCTCAGGTCACTGCTCGCGCTGGACGAACCCACGCCGCGCAACAGCGCGCGCACCGTTCGCGGCAGGTGCTTCTGGTGCCGAGCCGCGATGTCGTCAATGCGCTCGCTTGGCGCGATCACCAGCGCCTTCACCGACCGCAGTGAGGTGGCCAGGCGCTGCCCCAGCGTCATCATTTCCAGGGTACGGTTGACACGCTCCATACGCTCGATGTCCACCGCGAGCGAATCGAGAAAGACGTTCGACAGCACGTGCCCACCAACTTGAGCCAGTGTCGGGTAACCGCCATCACGCACGATTCGCCCACGCGGTTCATGCAGCCGACCGACACCAACGATGAGCATACGCTGCGCACCGAGATGGATCGCCGGCGAGATCGGTGAGGTTTGCCGCATCGAGCCGTCGCCGTACCAGCCGGCGTGCTCCGCATGCTCGATACGCTGTGCTGGAAATACGAAGGGGATCGCCGCCGAAGCGAGCAGGTGCTCCAGCCCCAGTCGCATGGGTACGGCCAGCCGCTGCGAGCGTTCGTAGCCCGTCATGTCGCCGGTGGCCTCAAAGAAGGTGAGGTGTTCGCCGCTGGTGTAGCTGGACGCGCCTAGCGCCAGCGCGTGCAGATGACGCTCGGCCAGCATGCGCGGTAGCAGTTCCAGCGGCGCCCAATGTCGCAGCAGTTCGGCCAAAGGTTCATTGTCCAGCAGCGAACGTGGCCCTTCTTTGCGCCAGCGCGCCAACATCCAGCCTACCGAAATCGCGCTCAGCCACTGTGCACCGCTGCGGGCGATACCAAGCGCATCGGTGCGATACACCTGATCAGCGCGAAAGTTTCGCCAAACTGCGGCGATTGTCTCCACGCCCGCATCAAAGGAGTCTGCTCGGCAGGCTAAAGCGGCGGCATTGATTGCGCCTGCCGAAGTGCCACATAGGATGCCAAATGGGTTGGGCGCGCCGTCGCCCAGACGTTCGCGACGCAACTTCACCAGGCCCTGCAACACGCCAACCTGGTAGGCGGCGCGCGCACCGCCTCCGGACAGAACCAGCGCCGTCTTTTCAACGCTAGTGACTGGCTTAATGTGTGCCATCGCAGGCCCCCATGGACACTGACTCACTCATAGACGAGCATGATGCTGGCGTAGTTGACCGACGGCGGGTTCGGCATGTCAGGCGCGGAAAACTCGGCACCGCGCCATGCCATCAGATATGTGATCGTCCATCGGCCCATGCCGTAACTGAAGCCTGTGCGCAACTCGCCAACCAGGTGCTTGGAACGGACGTGGGAAGCGCCTCGGCGTGGCCGCCCGTCGATCACTTCGTTCCAGGCCAATGCCCTGATATCGACGCCTATAAAGCCGAAGTAGCGCGCCGCATTGGAGGCACGCTGACAGCCTCCCACCTCGGACACGCGAAGAATGTGGCTGACAACGCCTGGCGTCGCAATCTCACAGCCGAAGCTGCCATACCGCAAGGTAGCCCCAGCATGCGCATAGCCTTGAAGCGTGCCCAGCATGCCGCCGGCGTGCGCGACAAAATCGGCATGGTCATCGCCCCAGCGTCTGCGCTCTAGAACACGAATCGCGGCCGCAACGCGGTTGTGAATCTGGTTGTCCCAGCCCTTGGGACTGTCAGACCCCGTAACACGATGAACCCGCTCCTGCGCCTGACGCGCCAGCGAAGCATCGCCGACGAAACCGACGCCCATTTCGATACGCCTTGCCGCCAGTGCATCCCCACGCCGACCAATAGCCTCCCAACTGCGCCCTACGTACAAGACCCCTGCCCAAGGCCGATCATCGGGTTGCGGCTCCGCAACCTGAATGGATGCTGGCGTGTAGATTTCCTGAGCGATAAACCAGGAATGCAGCCCGTGTCCGCCAGCATCGACGGTCACACACGGATCGCCGATTCCCGAACCTGCGATCCTGTCAACCAATTCGTCGATCGGCGTCGAATGCCGTAACAACTTGCCAAAAGTCTCAATTCGAATCCCGCTGGTATAGCCCCCGTCGATGTTGCGAGAGGTCATCAGGTCGTTGTCGAACCTCACAAGATGGGCCTGCGTACCAACCGCACACATGCTGAACGCCTCAGCGGGCAGGGAACAAAGAACCGCCGCCGCAATAACGACGATGGCCCAAGCAGTTCGGCGTCGGAGCGAATTCAAGGGCATCGGCCTGAACTAATGGTGACCATCGCGTTCACCATGGGAGAGAGAGACGCAAGAACATGAAGTTCTCACCCGGGTTTGGCTTCTTGATGCCGGCATTCGAGAAATGCTGTACACGCAAGGAAACCTCATAGGCCTTTTCAGGCCCAAAGCGGTAGCCCACTGCCAGCACTTCCGTGAACTGGAAGGCCGTGCTGAATCGACGCTCCCCTGAGTTGTAGAGGCCGTCCGTTACGCTTCCTCCTAGGCCTGCCTCAAAGAACCAAGGAGATTGCGGCCCTGCGGGCTGGTAACGCCAAGCGATCAGGGCCCCAAGCTGGGAATAGCCGCCTGTTGTGTTATCAGCATGGTGCGACCTCCAATGGCTGCCCCATAGATCCCAATGCAAGGTCAGCGGACCCGCATCGCGCCCGATGCCTTTCAAGAGGTTGGAAGGCACCATCACGCCCACGTTCATTGCATGCGTGGCATCGCCCTGCAGAGAAGTTGCGCCAGCCTGTACGTACATCTTCGCGTCGGCAAAACGACCTTGAGCTGCCGACACGGATGGCAGAGCACCCAGAGCCAAGCCCAACAGAATGCACATACCGCGCCCTGCGGCCATAACGCCAGGCGCGTCCTGGGCGCACGCCATTGATGTGGCCCGACTTCTCACCACGTCTGGACACGATGTCATCTGGACGAGCGGCCCTTCTTCTCCGTAGCTACATGGGCACCTGGCCACATCTGCGAGAACTGATTTAGATAGGCCGTCCATTGAGGGGGTGAGCCCGACGACTTGATGGCGTCGGCCACGATCCGCGACACTTGCTGATTCCAGTCAATGAAGGCTTCCGCCAGTTCGCCCGTGACCTTGGCCGGATTACCCGAATCGGACTGCAGCACCTTCTGAATTGCGGCTTGCCGCTTCTCCCAGCGGCGGCGGGTGAGTTCGAGCTGAACCGCGATCAATGCCGGAACGTCGGTAACTGCCATCAGCGCCTGAATTTCCTCGCCTGACTCGGCGAGTGCGGCTAATGTCAATTGCTGGCTATGGCCCACACCCTGCGACACAGCCTGCTGAGACAACTCGACGAGACGTTGAAGGTATTGCGCATTGGCCTGAAAAAGTTGCACTACGACATTTCCGTTAGTTTCATGGCTCATGATGACTCTCCTGAAAGAAGGAAAGGCCGGACGATGGTGCTAAGCGAAGACAGCATGCGCGCATGTTCGGCCTGCACCGCTTGGCAACGCCCGCCGGCCAAACCGGGCGATGCCAAGGTTGATTTCGCCAAGGCATAGCCCTGAGTCTGGTTGCTTCGGATGGCCACATCGGAGAAGTCGTAGTCGCGCGAGGGCACCTCGTCAGAAGGTGGCCTGCGCACGAAGCGCGTGATCTGCGTGGGTACACCGTTGCCCATGAGTTGGATGTAGCGCGGCAGCCTCCTTATGCGATCGCGTTGATCTGGACCAATCTCTTGCATTAGGTGGCCGATCAAATCGCGGTAGGCTTCTGCCATCTCTCGCACATGAAGATCGCTGCGCACGCGCTCGGCGTAGATGATCTCGTCGCGTCTTGCCAACACTTCAGTGATGTTGGTGGGCAGATCCCTCTGGCTTGCGAATAAATCAACAATGAATACCCGCTTCCCATCCGGCCCACAGCGGTCGATCACCAAGTCCAGTGGCGAGTTGCTGACAATTCCCCCGTCCCAGTACGGTTTGCCATCGATAAATGTCCAGGAAAATCCAGGTGGCAGGCTTCCGCTGGCAATGATGTGATCGGCGGTGAAATCGTCAACATAGCTGTCGAAGGTCTCGAACTCCGCAGTGAGGACGTTGACGGCACCGACCAGCAGTCGCACGGGGCTGGTCTTGAGTGCAGGAAAGTCCACGTACTGAGCCAGCAAGTGCCGCATGGGCGAGGTGTCATAGAAGCTGGTCCAGTTCCACGGCGGTTGCACAAACGCCTCCCATGGGGCGTCCATCGGCGGAATCCAACGGGGCCGGAAGAACTTCTCCACGCCGAAGCCCACGATCTGCGCTGCGGAGATCGCATGTCGCATCGGTTCAGTCGGAGCCATCGGCGACGCCACTTGAATGTCGGACCAGAACGCTTCGAGCGCTTCGGTGGCATGCTCGGGATGGCTGGCGATGATCGCTCCATTGAACGCGCCGATTGAGATGCCAGCGACGATGTCCGGAAATATCCGCTGCTCCTCAAGCGCTTTGACGACGCCACACTCAAAGGCACCCAACGCGCCACCGCCCTGAAGGATCAGCACGTTCTGCATCGGCAGCGATTGGAGCGCGAACGTGGGGTTCTCCAAGTGGCGCTTGTCTTTGCGAAGGTTGGTTCGATATCGGATTAGGCTTTCTGCGGCGCGTATCTCACCCGCTGGACGGCCGAGCGTGAAGACCGCACGGGGGATATCGTTGTTGAGGTAGTAGAGGGAAAACGAACGATCCTGCAGCGATCCCTGGGAGATGCTCTCGTCCGCGTGCGAAGGGTCTCCCACGACATTGAAGCCCACGTCTCCAATCTCGCAGAAAAAGCAGGAGACCTCGTCGTAGCGCCGCCGGCGTCCGGCCATGTTGCGCGCGGCAAGTTGCCCCTGCTTGATCGCGTTGTCCCAGTGCTCGATATGCCGTCGCCGCGCAAACACGGGGTCGTAGAAGTACGCCACGTCGCCGGCTGCGTAAACATTCTGCGTGTTGGTCTGCAAACGATCATCGACGACGACATAGCCATTTTCCAACTGGATATCGGTGTCTCGCAGAAACGCCGTAGCGGGCTCAACACCGATGCAAACGATCGCTAGGTCGCAAGGCACTCTGGTGCCGTTGGCAGTCTCCACTTCCCCGACCGTTTTTCGCCCGTGGAAGGCGACCACTGACTCAGTGGTCATGATCGATATGCCGTGAGCAGACTCGACCTGGCGGCGAATGAAGTCCGAAAGCACCGCCGATTCGAGATGTCTCAGAATCCGATCCTGGGCTTCGATAACGACAACCGCTATGCCAAGCTCCCTCATCGAGAGGGCAACTTCCATTCCAAGAAAGCCACCACCAACAATGACCACACGCCTGGCTCCTGCCGCAGCCTGTCGGATGGCTTCTGAATCAGCCTGGGTTCTTAGCGTATAGACACCGCCAAGCGATGCCCCAGGGACGGCAAGGGCCCTCGGAATCGAGCCCGTGGCAATCAGTAGCTTGCCGTAGTGAATCACCGAGCGGCTTGACGTTCGGACGCATTGCCTCGTCGTGTCGATACCGACAGCCCTGGTGTTCAAAGCCACTTCGATTCGGTGTTCGCGATAGAAATCTTCAGGATGGACGAGAATTCGTGTTTCGCTTACCGATCCCAGCAGGTATCTTTTGGAAAGGAAGGGCCTGTGGTAAGGCAACTTCGGCTCTGCCGACAGAATCTGGACGGAACCCGCTACACCCTCCTGGCGCAAAGTCTCTGCGGCCTGAGCGCTAGCGAGGCCGCCGCCGATAAGAAGGAAGTCGATTTCCTGCAGCGACACGCGATTTCTCCGGTGACTATCCCCGCTGGAGCGGGAGGCTCAAGTCATTCGCCCATCTTGGAACCAGCCTTGAGTTCTTTTACGAACTGATATAGGTGCGGCAGAAATGAAGAGAACAGCGGGTTGTCCTTGTTATCTAGCAGGACGCCTCCAAGCAGTTTCAGCCCGACACCAAGGGCCGCTGCTGATTCCTTGTCGCTGAAATCTCCTCTTTCACGAAGCCACGTTACGACGGCGATGATGTCGTCGTGGTTCATGACTTCAAATTGCAGCGGCTTGTTGTGAACAGGGCCGCCTCTGGAATCGGAAATGTGCTCCACGGTCAAGCGATAGCGATGTCTCTTCATGTCACATAGTCCCATCTGTTAGTAATTGAAGCTGGGTTTCATAGGCCGACATGGCTGACCCTTGGTTTCCGCTCTCCATGGGTGCCTCGGACCCGGGTGCGCACTTGCACACCCGTTCCTTGAATTACAGTTGCAGTCTCGCCGGCATCAAGGCTCATTCACAACATGGGTGCCTTCCTGGCGAGCTTGCTCAAGTTCGCGCAACACTTCGGCACGTGTTCTCCCCGGACCTGTATCGCGCGGGAATTCGCCCGGATACTCGCCCTCATGGAGATACAGCAAGCCCTGCTCACGAGCTTCCTGAAGCTCTTGCAGCACCTCTGCGCGCGTTTTGCTGCGGCCTGTTGTCGGCATCTCAACTGGATAAACATCACCTTCCATCAGCAGACCTTGGCGGCGTGCCTCCTCCAGTTCAGCCCTCACTTGTTCGCGGGTTAGTGACTGACCTCCTGTGGCCTGGTTGCTGGAGCCTGCCCAACATAGTGACGAGCTCGCCAGAATGACAAAACCGATTAGCGCTGTTTGTGCTTTCATGATTCAACCTCCGTGTAAACGCACAGACAAATATCGATTCGCTTTCAGGCTCGATGAAAGTTGGGGTCTGATAGCAAGTCGATCTTCCATATTTCGTTCGATGATTACGGCATTCATTTAGATGCGATATGACCACCCCCTATTTCTATCGTTGGAGTTACCGACATTCCGACTCGCAATTTCTCGGCGTCAGGCTGATCTGGGTCGATGCGAATGCGCACGGGCAGGCGCTGGACGATCTTGGTGAAGTTGCCCGTGGCGTTGTGCGGCGCGACGGCCGAGTAGCTCACGCCACTGGCCGGCCCCAGACTTTCCACGGTCCCCTTCAGTACGGCACCCGGCAAGGCGTCCACCTTGATGTCCACCGATTGCCCTGGCTGCACACGCGCCAATTGCGTTTCGCGGAAGTTGGCCGTGATGTAAACCGCGTCGAGCGGGATCACCGCCACCAATGGCTTGCCGGCATTCACGAATGCGCCGACACGCACCGACTTCTGGCCGATCACGCCGTCGATGGGCGCCGTGATTTGGGTATAGGAGAGCTTCAACTCCGCAGCGGCTTGCGCCGCCTGCGCCTGGGAAAGTGCAGCCTTGGCCTTTTCAAGATCGGCTTTCAGGATGTCCGTCTGCTGTCGCGCCGCTTGCAGGCCCGCGCGGTTCTTGTCGCGGCTGGCCAGCCGAATGGCCAACTGCGCCTCGGCCTGCTGCTGTGCCTGGATCGATCCTGATCCGTCTGAAGCGAGGTTCCGGTAGCGTTTTTGGTTGGCCTCTGCCAATTTGAGTTCTGCGTCGTCCACCGCGACGGCCGCCTGCGCCTGACGTATCGCGGTTTCCTGCTGCGCCACACGCGCGGCGAGCCCCGCGACGCTGGCCTCGGCAGCGGCGACTTGTGCCTTGGCCGCATCCACCGCAACGATGAAATCCCGATCGTCGATCGCGGCGATCAGATCGCCAGCCTTCACTGGCTGGTTTTCTTCGACCAGCACCTTGCCGATTACGCCCGACACCTGGGGCGCGACGAGGGTGAAGTCGGCCTGTACATAGGCGTCGTCCGTGGATTGGGTCGATGCGCTGGATTCAGGGCGATTCAGATAAATGACACAGCCCACTGCCACTGCGAGCAGTAGCAGGGCACTGGTGATCTTGGCTTTCTTCGGCATGGCCATGGTGGAACTATCCTTGGGACGACGATGTGGAATGAGGGGCAGCGGGCTGCAAATCGGGGGCGGGAATGTAGGTCAGCCTTAATACGAAGGGGACCATCACCAGCGCCAGAACGCCCAGCACGCGGTAGGCATCCGCGACCGACAGCACCAGTGCCTGCTGGCCGATGATTCCCATCAGTTGAGCGGGCTCCGGGACAAGCGGAACGGAGTTGCCTACGGACGCGGCGTGATCCAGCAGCATTTCCGCGTGGAACCGCTGCCTTACGGTCACGAGCTGCCCGACCATCGCGCCGCCGAATACCGAGCCCAGGGCGCGCAGCGTGTTGATGTTCCCCGACACATACGGGCCTTCGCTGGGGTGCACGACGCTGGTACACAGGAACAGCAGCGAGACAACGGCCATGGGCTGGCCGAAGGCTTGCAGCGTCTGCGTCAGCACGAACTGGTCGCGGTTCCAGTCAGAAGTCAGTTGCGCACCAAAGAAGCACGCCAGGGCGATCAGCAATAGGCCGCCCGCGAACACGAATCGGGCATCGACCCATTTCCGGTACAGGAACAGCGCCACCACGGAACCCAGGATCAGTTGGGGCAGTGCGACGATCAGTCCGATCGGCGCCATCTGAAGCGGTCGGTAGCTTTGGAGCGGCCCGAGAAAGGTCATCGGCAACATCATGCTAGAGGTCAGCACGACCAGGAGGCAGATGAACAAGGTGAAGCCCAACGCCAAGTTGCGGCGGCTGAGCATTTGCAACTTGATGAACGGCGTCGGGTGATACCACTCCGTCAACAGATAAGCTCCCAGCAGAGTCAGCCCGGCCACCAATGAGACGACGATGAGGGGGGAGTTGAACCAGTCCAGCCGCACGCCCTGATCCAGGGCGACGGTAATCAGGGCAAATGCCGGTATGCCGAAAGCCATGCCCGGCCAGTTGGCCTGCGGGAAGCGGTCTGTCTGGATCGGGTCTTTCGGCAGGCCCCATCCGATCAACAAGGCGGCAATGGCCGCGAGCGGAAGTATCTGCCAGTACACCCAGCGCCAATCGAACAGGCCATCGGTCCATTGCCCCGCCAGCCAGATCGAAAGGTTCGGCGCGAAAGTGGCCGTAAGCGCATACAGCGCCACTCCGTGCAGCCGTATGTGGGGCGGCAGGAACTTCAACGCCGCCATCATCAACACGGGAATCATCGTGCCGCTGGCGATGCCTTGCAGAAAGCGCATGACCAGCAGCAGATGGAGGTCATGGATGAAGGGAATGCACACCGCCAGCAAAGTGCATACACCGATCATCCACAGCTCGAATCGGCGCAGCGAGAGGGTGATGGCGAACCATGCCGAGAAAGGCAGGGCGATCAGTTCGCCCGCGCTATAGACGGTCGTGAGCCAGGAGGCATCGTCCAGGCCGAAGCCCAGCGCGCCGCGCACGTCCGCCAGGGCCAGTGCGCCCACGCGGTTGTTCAGTCCCGACATCATGGCCGCGATGAGGATGCCGACCAACCCGGCAATCGCCCGCTTCGGAGGGGCTGCCGCAGCAGCGGGTGTGGGCGGCGCCTCTGTCGGCTGCAACGCTGCGGCACTCATTGGTCAACCTTTGATTGCAAGCTGGCCGGCGATGTGGTGGTCGTCAGAGGTGCATCGCCACTGGCCTGTCGCCCGGATGTGAGTGCATCAGGGTCCCAGCCACCGCCCAGCGACTTGTAGAGATTGACCAGGGTGAGCGCGGCGTTGGTGGCGCTGGCATTGAGGCTGGTCTGGCTGGCGAGGACGCCGCGCTGCGCGGCCAGGACATTCAAGTAGTCGGCAGCGCCTTCCTGATAGCCGCGCTCGGCAGCATGCAGCGCCTGCTTGTTCTGCTCATACGAGACCCGCAATTCGGCATGGTGGTTCTGCTGAGCGGCCCAAGCGTCCAGAGCGTTGTCCACTTCATGCCAGGCTTGCAGTACCGTCTGCCGGTAGGCGATGGCGGCTGTTCTTTGCCGTGCCTCGTTCAGCGCAAGGCGCTGCTTCAGACGCCCGCCCTGGAAGATAGGAAGATAGACCGTCGGGCCGACGGAGAAGAACCGGGAATCCCAACTGTCGAGGTCGTTGAACTCGAAGGCTTCGACGCCGACCCTGCCTTTCAGGCCGATTCGCGGGTAGAAATCGGCTTTGGCGACGCCGATGGCCGCCGTCGCAGCGTGGAGTTGGGCCTCGGCGCGCTGTATGTCCGGCCGCCTGTGCGCCAGTTCGGAGGGCAGGCCCACCGGCACCTTGGAAGGCAGCGACGGCAAGGGCATCGCTTCAAGCAACTGCGCGTCGAGGGCGCGCGGCTGCTCTCCCATCAGCAATGCAAGCGCGTTCATCAGGGCATTGCGGCGCTGGGTCAGTTCGGGCAGCAGCGCCTCGACCGTTGCCAGTTGCGCGTGCGCCGAAGCGGTTTCAAAACGTGTGGCCACACCATTGCGCTCACGGCTTTCGGCAAGGCGCAGGGTGCGATCGGCGACCTCCAGGTTCTGCCGGGTGATGTCCAGTTGCGCTTGCGTACCGCGCAACTGGAGATAGGTGCGGGCCACCTCGGCGGACAAGGCCACCCGTGCCGCCTCGCGCTCATATACCGTGGCCTCGAAGGCAGCCGCGGCGCCTTCGCGCGATCGCCGCGCGCGGCCCCATAGGTCGAGTTCCCAACTGGCGTCGAATCCCAACTGCCAGAAGTCGCTCGCGCTCGTCGGTGCGCCCAGCGCCGCAAACTTGCCGTGCTCGCTGAGGGCCTCGCGGGAATAGCCCGCCGAAGCGCCCACGCTGGGCAGCAGCAGCGAGGAGGCAATCCCCAACTGCGCCCGGCTTTGCTCGATGCGCTCCGAGGCGATCTGCAGGTTCAGGTTGCCTGCCTGCGCACGGACTTGCAGATCCGTCAGCACGTCATCGTTGAACAACGTCCACCATGAAGACGGGAAGTTCGCGGCGGATGTTTCCTGAACCTGTGTGTAGTCCGCCCTGGGCGACAGTTGGGCGGCTGCGAGCCTGTCGTCGGGTTTCACGAAGTCAGGACCAACCGCGCAGCCGACCAGTGAGATCGTGCAGAGCGCCGTGCCTGCTTGTCGCAGCAGTTGTGAGAGC
>NZ_QASO01000010.1 GCF_003052605.1 Ectopseudomonas oleovorans
TCATCCGCTCGACTTGCATGTGTTAGGCCTGCCGCCAGCGTTCAATCTGAGCCATGATCAAACTCTTCAGTTCAATACTGCTTGGGTTTTGAGAAAACCCTAAACTTGGCTCAGCAATCGCAAAACTTTCAAATTAATGAAAGGTAACTCTCGAATTAACGAGTGTTGCTTTGTGATGCTGATAATCAGTTGACTATCAGTCTTACCTCACAAGCACCCACACGAATTGCTTGATTCAGTTGTTAAAGAACAGTTGGTTAAGTCTTTCGTCTCAACCGAGGCCGCGCATTCTACAGCAGCCTCTCTATCTGTCAAGCTGTTTTTCGATTTTGTTTCCGGAGAAACTTCTTTCTACTCAACCACTTGCGCCTTCGATCAGAACTTCTTCTCTCCAGCGGGAGGCGCATTCTACAGCGTTCAAAACCGCTGTCAACACCTCTTTTTTTTACCGCTTTCGATCCATTCGATCGAACCACCAACAGAGCCAAACCACCACCCTGCCGACCGGCGCGCATTCTACACGCCAGATCCAGTTTTGCAAGCCCTTCATTCAACTTAACTTATTGATTAACAAGAAGTTTTTGAAAGGCTTCATCGCTGAAGTGGCGCGCATTCTACCGCCAGCAGAATGCGCGTCAAGCTTATATTTCAGTTTTATTGCTTTTCCAGCGCCTCGCGCAGGCCACTGCGTCTCGTCACGCACCGCTGCACAGCCTGCTCGAAGATGCCCGCTCGGCTTTCGACCAGGCTGAACCAGTGACGAGCCCGTGTGATGCCGGTGTAGACCAGCTCCTTGGTCAACACCGGATTGAGGCTGTCAGGCAGGATCAGCGCGCAATGGGCGAACTCCGAGCCCTGCGACTTGTGCACGGTCATGGCGAACACGGTCTCCACCGCACTCAGACGGCTGGGCAGGATATGTCGCAAGGCGCCGCTGCCGTCGTTGCGCGGGAACACAACGCGCAGCACCTCGCGTACAGGCGCACCTGGAAACTCAGGCGGCTCCGGCAGACGCAGCGCGATGCCAATATCGCCGTTCATCAGACCCAGGCTGTAGTCGTTGCGCGTTACCAGCACAGGTCGACCTTCATACCAGCCATGCGACTGCTCAAGCAGGCCCCGCTTTACCAGCGCTTCGGCAATACGTTCGTTGAGCGCTTCCACGCCCCATGCACCTTTACGAACCGCACAGAGCAGCTGGAACTGATCGAACGCTGCCAGGACGCGACCAGCCCAACGATCCCAGGCCTGGGAGTCGGCATCTGAAGCAGGACGCTCCGCCAGCATCACCTGCAGATAATGCGCATACCCCTGCGGACGGGGCTCGCCGCCGCCCTGCCCCTCTATTAATAGTCGCTCCAGCGCACGATCCTGCTCACCTGACAAACGCAACACGTACAAATCATGTGCACCGGTTGCCAGAGTCGCGCGGGCCGACTGCGCATCACCCAGGTTCACCGCACGCGCCAGACGCCCGATACCCGAACCACTGCCGAAACGACGCGAGTGACGCAGCATGACGATATGCTGCGCCAGAGCCTTGTCACCGGGCACCAACACCGGATCTTCCAGCCGTTCGCCCGTCTGGCTTTCCAGCCAGGCACGCGTCGCCTCGCTGTAGCCACCGCTCTCCGCCTCTCGGCACAGGTCCCCCAGTACCGCACCGGCCTCCACCGACGCCAGTTGGTCCTTGTCGCCCAGCAGAATCAGACGCGCATGCGCCGGCAACGCGCCCAGCAGGCTGGCCATCATTTCCAGGTCGATCATCGAGGCTTCGTCGACCACCAGCACATCGAGTGGCAAGGGGTTGGCGGCATCGTGACGGAAATGACGGCTGCCAGGACGACTGCCCAGCAGGCGATGCAGCGTCGTCACCAGGGTTGGAATCTGCTCCCGCACTCGCTCGTCCAGCGCCAGCGACTGCACCTGCGCGCCGATGGATTCGGTCAGCCGCGCGGCCGCTTTGCCGGTGGGCGCCGCCAGACTCAGGCGCAGCGGCTCGCCAGTGGCCATGGCCGCCTCCTGCAACAGCGCTAGCAGACGCACCACTGTAGTCGTCTTGCCGGTTCCCGGCCCACCGGTAATCAGGGTAAAGCGCCCTTGCGCCGCCATGGCACAGGCCAGCTTCTGCCAGTCGGTGAGGCGCTGGCCGTCCACCACCAGCGGTTCGGGAAACAGTGAGGCCAGGCGTACGGCTAGATCGCTAGGCGCCGCATCACTCGACTGCAAGCGCCGAGCGATATCGCCAGCCACCTGACGTTCATAGTTCCAGTAGCGCCTCATATATAGACAGGCGCCGCTGAGCACCAACGGCGCCCCCTCGGACTCCAGCAGCGAACTGCCGGCACAGGCTGCCAGCCAGGACTCCAGGCTAAGCCCAGCCAGTACCTGGGACGGCAGGATCATCGCCTCTTGCGCATCCTCGCCTTCCGGCGGTAGGGACAGGGTGAAGTCCGGATTGGCCAGCGTGGCCGCCAGGTCCAGGCAGACATGCCCCTGACCCAGCTGGTGACTGGCCAGCGCGGCGCCGAGCAGGAGCAGCGGTGAAGCCTGCAGGTCCAGTTCGGCGAACAACTGCGCCAGCGCCCGATCCAGCTCACGCAGCCAGCCACGCTCGCTCCATATAGAAAGCAGGGCAAAGAGTTCGGCGCGATCATGCAGCGCCGGCGCCAGCATCGTACTCATGCTACGCCCTCCTCGGCTTCGCCCATGAACAGCACGTCCAGACGCTCGATCAACGCGCGCGGCGGTCGCGCCAGGTAGGCGCCTTGCTGCGGCGCGCGCAGGAACAGGTAGAACGCGCCGCCCACATGCTGGTCGTAGTCGTAATCCGGCAGGCGCAGACGCAACTGCCGATGCAGGGCCAACACGTAGAGCACGTATTGCAGGTCATAGCGGTGGCTGGCGATGGCCATTTCCATCGCCTCACGGGTGTAGGCGCTGTCGTCGCTGCCGAGCCAGTTGGATTTGTAATCCGCCACGTAGTAACGCCCCTGATGTTCGAATACCAGATCGATAAAGCCCTTGAACATGCCGTTGAGAGTGTCGGCACGCAGCGGCTGCCTGGCGAGGCCCGGCAACTCGCACTGCTGCACCCACTGATCCAGCAGCCTGACATCTACCCCACGCGCTTCGAACCAGAATTCCAGCTCAGGCTGATACTGCGTCAGTTGCGCCAGCACGACAGTATCCGTGCCATCCAGCGTTAGCGGCTGGCTCAGCAGCGCCAGCAGCCAGTCCTGCAGCGGATCGATCCAGCTTTCCAGACCACGCCGCTGGCAGCGCCTGGCCAGCGCCTCGCGCAGCCTCAGTGGGGCCTGCACAAGCGCCGCAAAGCCTTCCTGTGCCGCCATTTCCAGCAGGCCATGGAGGAAGGTACCGGGGTTCGGTCCACGCGGAAAACGATGCAGGCCCTGAGCGGATGCCGGCAGCGGCGCCAACGCCAGCAACGGATCCTCATCATCAATGGCGTTCTGCATCGCCGGGCTGTCGGGCGCGGCGTCTTCGTGACGGCTGACCTGACTGGGGGCGTCCTCGTCCAGACGCAGTGCACTGTAGGAGGCAATCCACCAATGTTCGGCGGCGCGTCGTATCGGCGTGCGCCAGTGCGGCTCGAACTGTCCTTCTTCGATCATGCGATAACGCTGCTCACTGGCCGGCGGCACAGGCGACACGGCGCTATCGAGTCCGCTGGCGAACGGCGCGAGCCAGCTGGCAAGCTCGCCGCTGGCCGCCAGAGGCAATCCGCCCCCGAGCAGGTAGCCCAACGCCGATTCATGCAGGCGCGACTTCTTGCCGTTGCCGATCTTCAGATCCGCCACACCCAGCCAGCAGGCATGACGGGCACGGGTCAGCGCCACGTAGAGCAGGCGCAGGTCTTCACCCAGGCGTTCGCGCTCGGCGCGCAGCAGACTGTCTTCATCGGCCTTGAGCACCAGGCGGCGGCATTCGCCGTCGTGAATCTGCAGCGGCTTCTTGTCATCCACCGGGCGGAATGCGCAGATGAATGGCAGGAACACCAGGGGATACTCCAGGCCCTTGGATTTGTGGATGGTCACCACGCGCACCAGCGCCTCGTCGCTCTCCAGACGCAACACCTGCTCGTCGGCCGCCTGCCCCTCGCCGGCCAGCAGCTCGCCGAGGTAACGAATCAGCGCCAGTTCGCCGTCGAGTTCAGCTGCGGCCTGTTGCAGCAGTTCGGCCAGATGCAGCAGGTTGGTCAATATCCGCTCGCCATCGTCACGTCCCATCAGCCGCTGCGGCAGTTCGAAGTCCTGCAGCAACTGACGCAGCATCGGCAGCACGCCCTGGCGTTGCCAGCGCTGGCGGTAGTCGCGAAATTGCATGACCCGGCGCTCCCAGGTGCGCTCGTCGAGGTTGAGCTGCTCCAGCTCGCTCAACGCCAACCCCAGCGTCGCGCTGGCCAGCGCTGCACGCAGCGGTCGATCCTGATCCGGCTCAGCGCAGGCACGCAGCCACAGCAACAGGTCACGCGCCTCCTGGGCGGCGAACACCGAATCCTTGTCGGAGAGGTAGACGCTACGCACCCCGCGCGCCGACAGCTCGCCGCGAATGGCCTGTGCCTCGTTGAAGTCGCGCACCAGCACCGCGATGTCGCTGGGCCGCAGAGCACTGAGCGCACCCTCCTTGCTAAAGCCGGCCTTTCCGCGCTGGCCCAGATCCAGCAGACGCACGATCTCACTGGCGGCGCCCGCCGCCATGGCATCCAGATAGGCGCCTTTGGCAACCGGCTCGTCGCTCGCCAGTTGCCATACCGTCAGGGCTGGTTGAGCCTGTCCGTCGACACTCCAGGCTTCGCGCCGACCTTGAGCGCCCACCTCGATAAAAGGCAGATCGTCGCGCAGCAGGAACGCTCCCTCGCCGCCTTCACGCTGTTCGGCGCGCAGGAAAACGCCATTGACGGCATCGACCATGGCCTGACTGGAGCGGAAGTTCTTTTCCAGGTTGTAGTGGCGCCCGGATGTCGCCCGGCGCGCACGCAGGTAGGTGTGGATATCGGCGCCACGGAAGGAATAGATGGCCTGCTTGGGGTCGCCGATCATGAACAGGCCGCAGTCGTCGCGATTAACCTCGACTTCGTAGAGCGTATCGAAGATGCGGTACTGCAGCGGGTCGGTGTCCTGGAACTCGTCGATCATCGCCACCGGGAACTGGCGGCGGATCACCTCGGCCAGGCGCGGACCGTTGCTGCCTTGCAGGGCAGCGTCCAAACGCACAAGCATGTCATCGAAGCCCATCTCCGCGCGCTGGCGTTTCTCCCAATCGAAGCGCTGGCGAACCCAAGCCGCCGCGTGGCGCAAAGCCGCATCAGCGGGGTCCGGCAGCGCATCGAGTTGCGCCTTGAGCAAAGCCATCGCGTCCAGCGCGGGATGATCAGGCGCCTTGCCCTTCCAGGCTTCGGCCAGGCCATCTGGGGTCAGGCGAGTGAAGCCTGTGCCCAGGTCGAGACGCGACTCTTCGCCGCCAGCCCACTCGCGTAACTTGGCCAACCAGGGGTTGTAAAAGCGCGCCTGGATTTTCTTGCCGTCCACCTGCTTGGCCGCCACTGCAGCGTCCAGCAGCAGCTGCAGTTCATCGGCCCAGGTCAGCCACGGTGCCTTGAGCTCGGCAAGGGCCTGCTCGCGCTGCTGCAGCGCAGCATCGAGCAGTTCGCCCAGCGCTTGCGTTGCGACCTCCCCCTCTTCGCCCAACAACGGCCGCACCCTGCTACCCAGCCCCGCAGGCGTCCCCCAGACACCCGCGACCCATTGCAGCGCCGCGCCCTGCAACGGATAGCAGTGCTGCCGCCAGTAGTCGCGCACCACCTCGGCCAACAGCTCGCTGTGGTCGGTCTCCAGGGTCTGGCTGAACAGGCTGCCGCTGTCGAAGGCATGCTCGCGCAGCATGCGCTGACACCAGCCGTGGATGGTGGACACCGCAGCCTCGTCCATCCACTGCGCCGCCAGCTCCAGGCGGCGGGCACATTCGCCCCACTGCGTCTGGGCGAAGTCACTGCGCAACTCGCGCAGCAGATCATCGCCTTGGGCATCGCCACGAAATACGGTCGCGGCTTCGACCAGGCGCGCGCGAATCCGGTCGCGCAGTTCGCGGGTAGCCGCATCGGTGAAGGTCACCACCAGAATCTGCGGCGGCAGCAGGGGCTCGCGGAACGCGGCTTCGCCGCCATGACCGAGGATCAGTCGCAGGTAGAGCGCGGAAATGGTGAAGGTCTTACCCGTGCCGGCGCTGGCCTCGATCAGGCGGCTGCCATTCAGGGGAAACGTCAGGGCCAGAGGGCGCTGTTGACTCATGCTGCGTCCTCCTTGAGCGCCTGGGGGTTGCTATCAAGCAGCGGCTGGTAGAGCCGTTCACTCCATGCCGGAAACTGGCCATCGGCGGTGAGTGCGGTGTAGTCCGGGAACTGCCTGGCCAGGCTGGCACTGCCCTGGACTTCACCGGAGAGGTTGTAGCTGCCCTCGTAGACGCTTCGCGCCTTGTCCTCGTTGTTGTCCTGCAACCAGGCCAGCGAGGTTTTCAGGGCGACCGGCAGAGGTGTCTGCATACCGGCGTTCCAGGCTTCCAGCCAAGTGGTCAGTACGCGGGCTGCGTGCTCCGTAGGTAGGGGCTCGAAGGCCAGGCTGCGATCCTCGCCGACCAGCAGCGTGGTCAGCGGCACGCCGCAGGCAGCGGCGATGACGTGCAGCACGTAGGGGCGCAGTAGGCGATGCCACTTCCAGCTCTTGTCCTTGTATAACGCACCCGGCAGCAGCTCCAGGCGCGCCAGGCCGCCATCGGCTTTCTGCCGCAGCCCGGCAAGCCAGCCGTCAAGCTGCACACCGCCTGCGGCGAAAGTCACGCGCTGCGGTGACTCCAGCAGGGTTGGCCAGCACAGGCAAAGCCCCTGGTAGCGCTGCACCTGCGTCGGCAGCGGTTCCAGCAGGGCGTTGCGGTACAGCTCGCCGAAACCGGCCAACGGCAGCACGCCGCTACGCTGCAGACGGTCGGCTGCCGACCTCAGCGCATTGTCGCTGTCCCCGGCGCCTGCGACCGCCGCCTTGAGCAACGCTTCCTGCAACTGGTAGCGCTGCAGGCCGTCGAGGTCGAACGGCTCGCTGTCAAGTTGCGCTTGCTCTTGTTCATCGAGAAACACCTTGAGGCGGCGAGTGAAGAAACACTTCACCGGATCGCGCAGGAACGACTGCAACAGCTCGGGCGTGAGCTGTTGTCCCTCCTCCCAGCCGGGCAAGGGCGCAGCATTCTCGCGAGTCGAGACCTGGCCATGCAGAGCTGCCCACTCGTGGGCATAGCTGAACAGCTGCCCCTCGCCCTCGAAGTAGCGGCGGCTAAACGGTTGCAAGGGGTGCTCGGTGGTCAGGCCATGCAGCAGGTCGCCGCCACCGACCAGCGTCCAGGCGCTAGCAAGATGGTCACGCAGTTGGCCGACCAGCACGGACGGCGGGCGCTCACTGTTATCGCGAATGCTGCGCCCTACCCAGCTGATATAGAGGCGATCACGCGCTGCCAACAAGGCTTCCAGCAGCAGATAGCGATCATCCTCGCGGCGTGAGCGGTCACCGGGGCGGTAATCGCCAGCCATCAGGTCGAAATCCAGCGGCGCCTGGCTGCGCGGATAGTCGCCATCGTTCATGCCCAGCAGGCAGACCTGGCGGAACGGAATCGCGCGCATCGGCATCAGGGTGCAGAAATTCACCGCACCGGCGAGAAAACGCTGACTCAGCCTCCCCTGATCGAGCCCGCCCAGCCAGGCTTCGCGCACCACCGGCAGGGTCAGCGCTTCTTCCAGCGTCGCCGCCTCGCACAGCTCCAGCCAGGCATCCAGCGCATCGAGCAGTTGGGTCGTCAGCACCTCTTCACGGTCGCTCTGCGGCTGAAAGAAGTCGTCGAGCAAACTGCGCAGGCGCTCGCCCCACTGCACCGGCGTGGCCGGCTCGCGCAACTGCTGCAAATGCTGGTCGAGGCTTTCCAGCAGGCGCGTCACCGGGCCGATCAGCGCAGCATCGAGCCCGCCGATCTCGTCGTACGGCTCTATGCCGGCGAAAGCGTCGCCCGTACCCACTGCGTAGCCCAGCAGCATGCGCCGCAGGCCGAAACGCCAGGTGTTCTGTTCCAGATTCTGGCCCAGACCCAGCGCTTGCCGCTGACTCGAATCCAGCCCCCAGCGCACACCGGCACCCTCCAGCCAGCGGCGCAAGGTGGGCAATTGATCCTCGGTGATGGCGAAGCGCTGACGCAACGCGGCGACATCCAGCAGATCGAGTATCTCACTGACGCTGAAGCGGCTGTCCGGCAGGCGCAGCAAATGCTCCAGTGCGATGATCATCGGCTCCTTGCCGCGCAGTCCCTGATCGGCCAGGGTGAAGGGAATGAAACGCGGGTCATCACTGGCGAACTGGCCGAACACTGCCTGGATATGCGGTGCGTAGGCATTGACGTCCGGCACCATGACGATCACGTCGCGCGGCCTTAGCGTGGCGTCCTCGCTGAAACTGGCCAGCAACTGATCGTGGAGAATTTCCACTTCGCGCTGAGCGCTGTGGGCGATATGAAAACGCAACGAATGATCACGTTTCGGGTCGACCGGCGGCCAGGTGCTGCGCGTTTCCGCCAGCGGACGCAGGTCGAGGATGTCGTTCTGCAACTGGCCGAGCAGGCAGCTCTCACTGGCCGGGCTGAACAGGTCGATGCGTTCGAACTGCTCGCGGTAACGCTGCGGCTCGTCGTACTGATCCAGCAGGTTGATGTAGTCGCGTCCCTGCTTGCCCCAGGCAGCGAGCAGCGGCTGCCCGTGCTGGTGCATGTCCTCCTGCTCGAATAGACCGATCTGCGCGCCTGGCCTGCCCTTGCGCTGCTGCCGGCGGTACTCGTGGCGCAGCAGATCCTTGTCTTCGACGATATCGCCCCAGTGATGCTGACAGGGGTTGTGCACGTAGAGCATGACCTGGCTGAAACGCGCCATGGCCGCCAGCGCTTCCAGCACCTGGGCCGGCAATGAGGAAATACCGAAAACGGTGATGCGCCGGGGCAGTCCGGGCGGCGCTGCATCCAGTTCGCCCATACGGGCGACGAAGCGCGGATGCACGCCGGCGCGACTTTCGGCCAGGTGCTGCGCGCCGACATCCGCCAGCAAGGCGCGCCACAGCGCGGGTTGCCAGCGCGAATCGCCCTCCAGTGGCCGCTCACCACCGCGCGAGGTGCGCAAGCGGTCTTGTCCGCCGGCCCAGTCCGCCAGCCAGTCGGCACGGTAGACCTGATATTGGTCGAACAGATCGGCCAGGCGCTCGGCCAGTTGGTGGCGCTTGCGCAGATCCTGGTCATCGGCGAGAAAGCGGCGCAAGGGCGCAAACGCCTCCTCGGCCAGCAGGCCCGGCAACAGGCGCATCAGGCGCCAGGTCAGCGGCGCCTTGTCCAAAGGCGATTGCTGCGGGATCGCGTCCTTGCCCAGCACGTTGCGGTACGCCTGCCAGAGAAAGCGCGCCGGCAGGTCAACGTCCAGCGCCGCCGCGATGCCACAGCCGTCACGCTCGGCCAACGCCAGCTTGAGCCACTGGGCGATGCCGTTGCTCTGCACCAGCAGCACCTCATTTTCCAGCGGCCGCAATGGATAGCGCCGCATCCACTGCACCGCCAGCGCACGCAGCTCTTCGAGATGGTTACCGTGGATGACGATAAGGCCGGGGGACAACTCCGGGCTGGCGGGCATCGACTGACTCCTGTCGAAAATCGAAGCGCAAGTTTGCCAGCATTTACTGAAGAGGTGAGTCTTTGGCCGGCTTTCACGACCGTTTGAGGCTTTTTGAGCAGGCTCAAACAACAAGAAGGCCGGTCAGTGACCGGCCTTGATGGCGAGACCTGCAGTCGTCAGTCGACTACCAGTTTGTCGCGATTCTTATTCAGAGTCGCCTCACCAATACCCTTGACCTCAAGCAGTTCGTCAACAGACGCAAAACTGCCATGAGCCTCACGATAGGCCACGATTGCCTGAGCTTTGGTTGCACCGATACCCGCCAGCTCACGCTGGAGCGTCTCTGCATCAGCAGTATTGAGATTGACGGTTACAGCCTGAGCGACTTGCTCAGAGGTCGCTTCGCCAGCCTCGGCATTTCCAGTGTCGACTGCGGATACAGCGAAGGAGAAAGAGGCAAGAAGCGCAAAGAGAACAGAAGAGAGGTAGTTTTTCATGGTTTAACGTTCCATGTAGGTGAGTGAGACGAGCACGTTAGGCTCATTTTTCAACCTAGACGCTAATTCTCTACTGTCAAATCCACACTCACGACCTGAAGCCGAAGACTTCGGACAGACGGGATAACGGCAGCCTCACCAGTCACTAGCCGGCCGCCGAGCTGGGCAAACTGATCGATGAAGCCAACAGGATTTCGGCTACCGGCTCCCTGAAAATCAGTACTCGTCAGAAGTAGAATTTTCACCTAGGGTCTCATCGTTGCCACTGGTAGCGCCTGCACTGTGTTGGTGAGCCTTGGCATAGCTGCCATCAATGAACACCCATTCCATGTCGGGCTGCGCCACAAGCTCCTTGAAAACCTTGAGCCATTTTCCAGTTGCGGGCCACACATTGAAGCGTTTATAGACCTTATTCCAGTTCCCGAACGCTTCGGGGAGGTCTCTCTAGGGGCATCCCGTGCGCATGCGTTACAGCATGCCCTCCACGGTCATTCGTAGATCACGCTTGTTGTAGATGGCCTTGCGCAGCAGAATTTCCCGCAGCTTCGATCAATGCTCATCACTGAGCAATAATCGGGGCATTGCAAACTCATATCGATGTTGTGTCAGAGCTTCAACGATACAAGTTTTCTCTTACATATCAACTGGTTAGCGCAAAACTGCAACAACCCCTGGATCAATGGAGCACGCAGGCAGAAAGTAGCGGGAACAGAGGCTCACTGCTCCCGCTGAACCATCAGATCACCCGCTTGATGGCAATATAATTACCCTCGGTACGCAGCGTGACAGTGACCGGTTTGCTGGTGCGGTTGCGCCAGAACCAGCCGTGCTTGCCGTCGAAGGCGGCCTCCAGGACGCCATGGTCTTCCGGCGTGGCGCGCCCCTTGCCGTAACCGTGGTAGAACTCGCGCGGCGCGTTGTAGGGGTCGCCGTGGGTGTCGTAGTTCACCAGGCCGCCGTTGGCCGTCCAGAAGTAGTTCACCTTGCTGCCCTTGAGCATCTCCAGCTTGATCTCGGCGCCTTGGCCGGGAGCCAGGGCAATGCTCATTTCATGCTGCTGCCCCTCGGCCTCGACTACCGCAGGCGTTGCCACGGCTGGGGCCGTCGCCTCGGCGGCTGTGCTGACGGCAGGTTGCGGGGCCGCTTGAGGTACCGACTGGGGCGCCGCCGGAGCCGCAACTACAGGCGTCGCAGCATCGGCTGCAGCTTCTGTGGCCAGTTGCTGTTTGACCTCGCCCATCTGGGTCAGCCCCAGCATGCGACCGGCGCCAGTGGGATCGATGGCGTATTCCGAGGGCATGACCACGGTGACGAGCAGGACAATGGCGGCGATCAGTGCAATCACGGTCGAGCGCAGCAGTTGCTGGCTGCTCGGCAGTTCGTTGAGGGTTGGGATCTTGCTGTTGAACATGGCGAAATTCCTTACTGTGAGACGATCAAGCCGGTGAGCTGGTAACCCATCAACAGGAAACCGGCGCTCATCATCGCGACGTTGGCGGTGTAGGCGTGGCGCCAGAAGCTGGCGGTACGCCGCCAGTAGCCCATCAGAATGAGAATGCTGCCGAGCGCCAGAAGCTGGCCGATCTCCACGCCTACGTTGAAGGCGATCAAGTTGGCGATAAGGCCATCGGATGAAATCTCGTACTCCTGGATCTTGGTGGCCAGACCGAAGCCGTGCAGCAGGCCGAAGATCAGCGTGGCTGCGCGGGTGTCCGGCTGGTAGCCGAACCAGCGCTGGAAGGCCCCCAGGTTGTCGAGCGCCTTGTACACCACCGAAAAGCCGATGATGGCGTCGATCACGTAGGCACTGATGCCGATGTCCGCCAGCACCCCGAGGAGCAGGGTGACCGAGTGGCCGACGGCGAACAGGGTGACGTAGAGCCCCACGTCCTTCAGACGGTAGAGAAAGAAGATCACGCCGAACAGGAACAGCAGGTGGTCGTAACCGGTGATCATGTGCTTGGCGCCCATGTACACGAACGGCATCAACATCACCCCGGTGCTTTCCTGGATGAAGCCCTTGTCGCCCTCGGCGACGCCGTGGGCCAGCGCATCGGGCATACCGAGAAAGAACAGGGCGGTAAGCAGTAGCAATAATGGTAGCGAGCGGTGCGGACGCAGGTGGCCTGCGTCCATGCCGCGCATGGATAGCGAATGCATGGAGAAATCCTAGGTTGCAGTGGTCTTGGGCCGCACAGCGGCCTGTTCAGAACACCAAACCAGGGCGTGGTGGCCGTTCGATCAGGTAGATCGGGCTGGCGGGAATCGAGTAGCCGGGGCTTTCCAGCAGCAGCTTACGCTCCGGCTGCGTGGCAATGTTCAGCCCAGTGCTCAGGTGCGGTGTTTCATGCACGTGGTCAGCCGTCAGCGGCGAGTGGTAATGATCCGCACAGACCGCACAGGCAAACGCACCGTCGCCATGGCTGTGCGCATGCACATCCTGGTTGTCGCTCCAGGTCGGGGGGCTCGCCCCCACTAACAGCGCAGACGCATGCCCGGCCCAGGCCATCAGGATGGCGAGAGCGAGGGCGAAGATCACCTTGGCGCTGATGGGTTTGCTGAGCATGGATCGCCGCTTCGATAGCTGGGCCGTGTGATTGAGGGGGGGGCAGCCGTTTGACCATATCCCCCCCAGGGGGATAGGATACTGCGGTGATTATCCTTGCACGAGGTCTGGCGATGAGCAAGCACAAACACGAGCATCAGCACCAAAGTCATACGGAAATCATCAAAAGGCTGAAACGTGCCGAGGGCCATCTGCGCAGCATCGTCGCCATGATCGAGGACGGTCGCGCCTGTGTGGACATCGCCCAGCAACTGCACGCGGTCGAGAAAGCGGTCTGCCAGGCCAAGCGCACGCTGATCCAGGACCACATCGACCACTGCCTGGAACACACGGTCGGCGCCCTTACCAAGGGTGAGCGGGCGCCACTGGAAGAGTTCAAGCAGATCACCAAATACCTCTGAGCCCCCATGTCGACCTTCGCCGAGTTGTTGCAGCAAGGGGCCGCACAGGCCTGGCTGTATGTCCCCACCGCCATCCTGCTCGGGGCCCTGCATGGCCTGGAACCCGGGCACTCGAAGACCATGATGGCGGCCTTCATCGTGGCCATTCGCGGCACGGTGCGTCAGGCCGTCCTGCTTGGCCTGGCGGCCACTGCCTCGCACACCGCCGTGGTCTGGCTGGTGGCGATCGGCGGCATGTACCTGGGGCAGCACCTCGACGCCCAGACCACCGAACCCTACTTCCAACTCGCCTCGGCCGTGCTCATCGTCGCCATCGCGCTGTGGATGCTCTGGCGCACCTGGCGTGGCGAGCAAATGTGGCGCTTCGAGGAAGAGCAGCACCATCACGACGAACGCCAGCACATCGATACCGGACACGGCCGCGTCGAACTGTCGATCCACGAGCAGGACGCGCCGCCACGCTGGCGTCTGCGTGTGCTGAGCGGGCATGCCTGGCCTGCCGGGGACGTCAGTTTGCTCACCACCCGCAGCGACGGACAGATTCAGGAGTTCCGCTTCGTCACCCAGGACGGCTATCTGCAGTCGCTGGATGCGATTCCCGAGCCGCATGAGTTCACCGCGCGCCTGCGCCTCGGCCACGCCGGACACGCCCACGAGTACGACCTGGAGTTCCATGCGCACGACCACGCCCATTCGCAGCTGGAGAGTCTGGAGCTGTCGCTGGAGGGCTACCAGGATGCGCACGAGCGGGCCCACGCCAACGACATTCGCCGTCGTTTCGCCAGCCGCAACGTCAGTACCGGCCAGGTGATCCTGTTCGGCCTGACCGGCGGGCTGATTCCCTGCCCTGCGGCCATCACCGTGCTGCTGCTCTGCCTGCAGGTCAAGGAGGTGACGCTGGGTGCGGTTCTGGTACTCAGCTTCAGCGTCGGCCTGGCCCTGACCCTGGTCGCGGTCGGCGTCGCCGCCGCCGTCGGCACGCGACACGCGTCCAACCGCTGGCCCTGGCTGGGCGTGGTGGCGCGCCGCGCGCCCTACCTGTCCGGCCTGCTGATCATCGCCGTGGGCATCTATGTCGGCCTGCATGGCTGGACCGGGCTGAGCGCCTGAGGTGTGGGATTTCTCCGCCTATCTGGGGCTGTTCGTTGCGGCCTTCGGTGCCGCCACCCTGCTGCCGATGCAGTCGGAGGCGGTGCTGGTCGGCTTGCTGCTGGCCGCTGAACAGCCACCTGCCCTGTTGCTCCTGGTGGCCACGACCGGCAACGTACTGGGCTCGACTGCCAACTGGCTGCTCGGCCGCTATATCGAACACCTTCGCCACAGACGCTGGTTTCCGGTGCCGGAAGACAAACTGCAGCGCACCTGGCAGGCCTACCACCGTTATGGACGCTGGTCCCTGCTGCTGAGCTGGGTGCCGATCATCGGCGATCCACTGACCGTGATCGCCGGCGTCCTGCGCGAGCCATTCTGGAGTTTCCTGCTGATCGTGCTGGTGGCCAAGGCGGGGCGCTACCTGGTGCTGACGGCGCTGACGCTGGGAGTCATGGGATGAGACGGGATGCGGGACTCGACCTGGTCAAGTGGCTGGCCATGCTCAGCATGCTGCTCGACCACCTGCGCTACCTGTGGCCGGACGCCTATGGCCTATTCGTCGTCGGCCGCCTGGCATTCCCGCTGTTTTGCCTGGGCATCGCCGCCAACGTGGCCAGAACCCGCCCCGGCGAGCTGTTCAGCGAGGGCAACGCGCGCTACCTCGGCTGGCTGCTGGTGTTCTCCCTGCTGTCGGAGCTGCCCTATCGCCTGCTGTCGCCGGAAAGCGCGACGCTCAACGTGATGCCAACCCTACTGCTGGGGCTGATGGTCGCCTGGGGCGTCCACCATGGCGAGCGCACCAGCCTGCTGCTGGCAGCGGCGACGGTGCTGATCGCCACCCTGCTGCATCAGCAACTGATGTACGGCGTACTCGGCGTCCTGTTGCCGGCCGCCTTTGTCCAAGGGCTGAAGGGGCTGCGCTGGTGGTGGTTGCCTGCCGCCCTGGCGGTGCTGGCCAACGGCCGCAACCGCTGGTTTGCCGAGCTGGGCCTGGTGGCGGATACCCTGGCGTCGTTCGCGATGGCCTGTGCGGCTGCGCTGCTGGGGCTCTACCTGTTGCATCGAGCCCTGCCGTTGAAGATCTGGCCCGTCGGCCGCTGGGGCTACCTGTTCTATCCGGGGCACCTGCTGGCGCTGCATGTGCTGCGTAGTGCCATGCCCTGAGCGCCACCGAAGCCCGCCAAGACCGGCCGCCTCACAGCGCTGGCGGTCAATCGCAACAACGTGCTGGTTCGTACTGAGACGGGGCAGCTCGGCACCGCCTGCATCTGGACGGCAGCAGTGGCCGCGCTGGATGCCGGTGCGCCGGGCGACCGCATCACGGTGGAGATCAGTGGCGAGCGCGATGGTTTGAGTAGCTGGCAGCCGCAGGTGCGGGTCATGGATCGCGCGGGCTACGGCCTGCGCTGGGGACAGTATTGGGGAGGTGTGTGATGGCCGCGCATAGATGCTCATCTGCTCATCCTGAACGAGCTTGTCGAATGGCGTGAGGCCAGCATCGCCAGCATCGAGGACGCACCGATCCAGCTGTACGTTTTGCCCGGCATTCCGGGGCGTATCGGCGAGGCACGCGCGGCAGGCTATGCACAAGGCACGCAGCCGCTGGTGTCCTTTGTCGATCCCGACGATCTGCATGAAGCCAGTGCCTTCGGTCATTGCAATTGCGGTCTCCAGAAATGCGAAACCCGCCTCGTGGGCGGGTTTCTGGTGGGTACGAAGATGGGAAATCAGATGGCGATGCCTGCGCTCCAGCCGGTGGACTTGTAGGCCGAGAGCTTGGTCTCGTCCTCGATGTAGCAAAGCCAGCCGCTCTCGCCGAGCGTCCAGCCGTAATTAAGTCCAAGGTTCGAGCACGGCTTCCACGGCAGATCGGCGCATTACGATCAGGCCGTGCACGTGGCTGGCGCTGTTAGTGTGTTGCCAACGGCTGTAGGCCAGACGCCGCACGGCGATGTCCTGGCCGTTTTCGTCGGTCAGTGCTTCGTCGGTGTACTGCGCAGCCAAGACGGCGGCATTCGCAGCAGGCGTGACCGCAGGAGCTGGCTGGGAAACGGCCATCCTGCACGCATGGACGGAGGCCGACCAGGCGCTTTGGGCAGGAGTGCTGAACTTCTGGTTCCTCGGGCGGGTGTTCGACTGGGTGAGGGCATGACCTCAGGAGTGATCGCCGTGCTGCAGGCGGTCATCGGCCGGATGGCTTGGAATCCGCAGCCATCGATCTGGCCAAGCGCTTCGAAGGCTTCCACCGCGTGCCGAAGAACGATCTTGGCCGCACGCATCCCTACGTCTGCCCGGCAGGCTACTGGACCATCGGCTACGGCCCCCTCTGCGATCCGAAGCACCCGCCGATCACGGAGGCCGAGGCGGAACGCTATCTGGCGAAAGACCTGAAGGTCGCGCTGACCGCCACGCCGCGCTACTGCCCGATGCTGGCCACGGAGCCAGAGGGGCGGTTAGCAGCCATTGTGGATTTCACCTTCAACCTTGGGGCTGGACGGCTGCAAACATCTACGCTAAGTCGTCGAGTCAACCAGCGGGACTGGGTAAGTGCCGCGACGGAACTAAGGCCCTGGGCCTATGGTGGCGGCAAAGTGCCGCCGGGACTCTTCGCGCGACGAGAGGCTGAAATTTCCTTACTGGGCACCTAAGTGTAGGGCATCGAGTTTCTGCGGCGCGAATGCTTCATGCATCCCATCGTTATTCTTTGCCAATCCCCAAATGTCCTCAACTCCAGATCAGATGCCAGGTTGCAACTCCACGCGCACCTCCCGTAGCTTACCGGCCCGCTCAACCGACAAGACCACCACATCTCCTACCTTTCGGTCGTCAAGCCGTGCGAGCAGCTTGGCGACATCGTCGACGGGAGCGCCATCCATGCCTGTGATGCGGTCTCCCGGCACGATGCCTTCGGGGCCCACGGTGACACCGTTCAGCCCCGCCTTTTGCGCCGCTGAGCCTGGGGCGACGCGGAGCACGAACACGCCCTTGCTTCCGGCCAGTGCAAGCAGGTGCTGATTGAGCTGTTCGTCCACCTCAATGCCCAGCGCCGGACGGATGTACTTACCGGTCTTGATGAGTTGCGGGACTACGCGCATGACGGTGTCTACCGGCACGGCGAAGCCGATCCCTGCCGATGCGCCGGAAGGGCTGTAGATTGCTGTGTTGATGCCGATCAGGCGGCCGGCCGAATCGAGCAACGGCCCCCCCGAGTTGCCGGGGTTGATGGCGGCATCGGTTTGAATCAGGTGTTCGATGGTCACTCCGCCAGATTCCCCGGGCAGCGATCGATCGAGCGCGGACACGATGCCGCTGGTGAGTGTCCAATCCAGACCGAAGGGGTTGCCGATGGCGAACACCTTTTGTCCCACCTTGAGGTCTGCGCTGGTGCCGACCGGAACGGCGGGCGGGCGCTGGAAACCGACGCCGATTTTGAGCACCGCGATATCGTGGGCCGGACTCACGCCGACCAGCGCGGCTTGGTAATCGCGGCCGTCGGCCAGTTTGACCGTGGCCTCCGACGCCCCCTGGATCACATGAAAGTTGGTAACGACGTGACCGGCGTCATCCCAGATGAAACCCGAACCCGTCCCGCGCGGCACGGAAAAGACGTTGCGAGTCCAGGCATCGCGCACCAGTTGGGACGTCGTGATGTAGACCACCGATGCTCGGGATTTCTCGAACAGTTCGATGGTGGCCTTTTCATCAGCGGCCAGATCGCCACGCGGCGTGACGGTGCGCTCAGCGGCTTCGCGCGGACTGAACCAGGCCTCGATGGCGGGCAGGAACTGCCAGAACAACATGAGTGCGGCAACGCACGCGGTGATGAAGAGCCACCGCCGGACGAATTGATCCGGAGCTGGGCGTTGTGGGTAAGGATCGGGGTAAGCCATGACGGGGGTTCCTTTCGAGTGATTTAGCGCCAAAGGCCGCTCAGGCCCCTGCGTGGTGGGCGCATCGGGGCGAACGACCTTGGCACGAGATATTCCGTTTGGAACGGCAGGGTCTGCGATGGCTGAGGCGCCAACGCCATCAGGCGCGCGATACGATCCTCTGTCGTCGGATGCGTGCGCAACCAGGACGGTTCGGGATTGCCCCAACCGGGCAACATCCAGGCGCGCCACGAGCGGCTCACCCGCTCGATCTTTGCCAGCGCCGAGGCGAGCCCGTGCGGATCCCCCGTCAGCTCTACGGCCATCCGGTCGGCATCGAACTCGCGCACGCGTGACAGGCCCAACTGCGCGAGCAGTGCCAGTTGCGGCGAAGCGGCCAACAGCAGTAAGCCAAGCCAGTTAATTTCTACGGCACCGGCCAACAGCACCGGCATGCTGATCAGGAGCGTAATCTGACCCAGCAATGCCAGCAGGCTCGTGAGCCGGCTGATCGAATCAGCCAGGCCCATGACACGCAGATCGTCTTGAGCGATGTGTGCAACCTCATGCGCCAGCACGGCTTGCAGTTCCCGGATACTCAGGCTGCGGAGCAGGCCATCAGTGAGGGCAATGGAGGCATGACGTCGCGAACCAGTAGCAAAAGCGTTGACGATGCCGCTGGGCACATAGTGGGGAACTGGCGTATTCGGCAATCCGGCGCGCGCGGCCAACTCCCGCAACAGCGACCAAATTGCGGGGGCTTCCTGGTAATGCAAGAGACGGGCGCCATAGAGTCGCAAGGTCATCGCGGAGGCGGCGACAGGTTCGATCAGCAGGGTCAATGCGCAGCTTGCCAGTGCTAGCCAAAGGCCAATCTCGCCGAACAGCAGACTGCCAGCGGTAGCCGCGATCCCCACCAGGGTCAAAACCAGCAGTACGGTTTGAAAGCGATTGAGCCAGCGGTGCCTCGACCTGGCATCGTGTCGGCCGGCTAGACCAAAAAGGGCCATGGTCCAATTACTCGCTCTTCCGGTCGTCGCGTTCACGCATGAGCCAATAAGTCAGCCCCAACGCCAGTACCATCCCCGCCAGCACGGCCACTTTGGCAGGAGCAATGTCAGGTTCGAGGATGATGAGCTTGCGGGCCAGTGCCAGGATCGCGATCAGAATGACGGTCTTGACCTGGATGATGCTTTCCTTGCGCAAAGCCACTTTGACGATCGAATGCTTGAATTCCATCGCGATCAGCAGCGTCATGGTGGCCCCGAACACCAGCTGGAAAACCTGATGATCCAGTGGATTCAGCGCATCCATGACGAGCAGCGTGAAGACGAGCCGAATCAACTGAATCAGCGAGATCACAATTACCACCGCGATAACGCCCGAAAGCGTGATGGCAACAACCTGCTCGAAGCGCTCGTAAACCGTCATCAACCGCCACTGGGAGCGCATCTCGTCAAGGGCCGTGTGGCCAGATTCTTTATACATAAGCGTTGCTCTCTCTTTCGATGAAACCTTAATGGAACGGCGAGTCCGAAAAGGCGACTCGATTACACCTGGATTACCGAGGCAATTGCGAAGCCACCCAGCGCATAATGTCCTGCGCGCCCATGGCGCCACCATGAGAGCAAAATGACGCCTGTAAACCTCCGTGCGGATGGACCGCATGGTGAGGTGCCGCCACCACGCCCGGCGCCGCCGATGGGTGGATCAGCCTCTTGCACGTCAACCCTTTGTCCCATGCATGGCATCAATCCGGCTTCTGGTCTGGCGGCAGCAATCCCAGCAGCTCCGCCTGCAAATGTTGCAACTTGTCGATGCCAGCCCTCAATGCCTCGACACGGCCGGCTTTTTTCATTTCACTCAGGGTGTGAGCCAACTGCTGAATGCTCTGATGCAGGACATCGACCTGATCATCAGGATCCTTGCCGAAGAACGTAGGGCGACCACTTTGATCCCGCCAGTATTGGAGCGTTTCGGATTGAGGAGACACTTGGGTCTTACCTGACAGATAGTCGATCATCTGGGAAATCCAGACCCGGTGGTCGGCGTATGTGAACGGCACGGGCAGCGCGGAGCGACTGTCAGGCTTGAATCCTTTCCAGGATAAAGGTACCTGCCAGGTGTGTAGCCATTGCTCGAATTCATGCGCCGGCATCGGATGCCCGATGGCATAACCCTGGCCCCACTCGCATCCCAGACGCAGCAGCATTTCACCATGCTGAATGGATTCGACTCCCTCCGCAATGCAGTTCCTGCCAAACGACCTTGCCAGTGCCAGTAGCGCATCCAGGATGGCGATATCGTCCGGATCCTCGAGCATGTCGCGTATAAAACCTTGGTCGATCTTGAGCAGGTGCGCGGGCAGGCGCTTCAGATAGGTCAGCGATGAATAGCCGCTGCCGAAATCGTCGAGGGCAAAACGCAATCCCATCCTCTCGCATAGCGCCATCAACTGAGACACTTGAACGAAGTCCTCCACGGCGCTGGTTTCGAGGATTTCCAGTTCAAGGTCTTGCGGCTGGGCGCCGGGATGTCGTGACAACATACCCCGTAGATGCATGATGAAGTCCGGTTGCAACAAGTGCCGCGCACCGATATTCACGCTGATCGGGACATGAAGGCCGGCCTTGCGCCAAACTTCGATCTGGGTCAGCGCAGCTTCGATGGTCCATTTCCCCACGTCAATCCCGAGCGGATGGTTCTCAATGATGGGTATGAAGGAGGCAGGAGATAACAAGCCACGCGTTGGATGTTGCCAGCGGATCAAGGCTTCGGCGCCCAGCACCTCACCGGTGCGCATGTTGACCTTAGGTTGGAAATAAAGCAGAAACTGCCCATTGGCAAGTGCATTCTTTATGCTGTCAAATCCTTCGTGACGGGTGCGCAGCGTACGATCCTTCTCCGTATCGAAAACGTGATATCGATTCTTGCCGGCTTGCTTGGCGCGATACATAGCCTGATCTGCCTGCCGCAGCAGTTGGTCGGCGTCGATATCTTCGCCTTGCGGGTAGTAGCTCACACCGATACTCGCGCTCACCTCGCACAGTGCGTCACCAATCGGTACGGGCTGTGCCGCTGCCTCGATCAGGCGATCGAGAATCGGTACGCTGATGGAAACATCCGGCAGGTCGACCAGAATAGCGACAAACTCATCACCACCAAGGCGGGCCAAGGTATCGCCTTCGCGCAACACCTGCGTCATACGCCTGGACAGGACGGACAGCAATTTGTCGCCGACTGCGTGACCGTGCTGGTCGTTGACCTCCTTGAATCCATCCAGATCGATAAAGACAACCGCCAGGTGCATGCCACGCCGACGTGTCTGACCAATAGCCTGCTTAAGGCGGTCTCCAAGCAATAGTCGATTGGGCAAGCCGGTGAGCAGGTCGTAATGAGCAACGCGTTCAAGCTGTCGCTGGTTCTCCTTCAGCGCCGTGATGTCGGAAAACATGGCTGCGTAATGCTCGATATTGCCCCGCATATCCGGGACTGCACTGATCGTCAGCAGCGCGGCAAACTGACTGCCGTTCTTGCGTCGGCACCAGAGCTCTCCGTGCCAATAGTCGTGCTCACGCAGAGCCTGCCAAACGGTCTGATAGAACTCATCGTCATAGTGATCGGACTGGAGTAGACGGGGTGTCTGGCCCAATACTTCCTCCCGCGCATAACCAGTGATCACGGTAAACGCCCGGTTGACGTTGACAATGTGGGCCTGAGCGTCGGTAACGAGGATGCCCTCTCCTGCGTGCTCAAAAACTTTAGCCGCAAGGCGAAGCTCTTCCGCGGATATTCTGCGTGAGGTGACATCATGGATATAGCCGTGCCAGAGGATGCTCCCATCAGGCATGGCTTCAGGCGACGCCTCGCCTTCGACCCAGATCACCCGACCGTCTGGAAACTGCACTCGGTACTCGTCATGCCAAAGCGCGAGTGACTGCCCCGACGCCTGTATGGTTTCATGCACACGGTCGCGGTCTTCAGGATGGAGCGCAGCGAACGCAGGAGTGGCATCTTCGACAACATCCTCCGGTGCAACCCCGTATATTTCCTGTATCCTCGCGCTGGCATAAGGGAAGTGCGAGCTGCCGTCCGGACGAAGACGGTATTGGTAAAGCATACCGGGAACGTGGCTGGCCAACTCTTCTCGCTGTCGGCGCATAGCGTTCAGCGCCTGCTCGACCCTCTTGAGATCGGTGATGTCCTCTACCGTCCCGTCTGCCGCTCTGGGCCGACCAGAGGCGTCGCCCTTGAATGTTGCCCGCAGGTGTATCCAGCGAACCTGCCCTCCGCTGACGATGCGATACCGCAGATCAAGGGACTTTCCGCACATGGCAGCATCCCATGCCCTATCGAAGAGGGGGCGGTCTTCAGGGTGAATGCACTGCAGGAATCGCTCGAAGGCTATTGGCGCACCAACATCCAGGCCGAGCACGCGGCAGGCTTCATCGGAGCAAGTGAGGAGTTGCGAGCCAAGATCGAGATGCCAACTGCCAAAATGGGCATTCTGGTTAATCTGGCCACAGTGTCGGGCTGAGATTTGAGGAGCCTCGTTCAAAGGTGACGC
Source organism: Ectopseudomonas oleovorans (assembly GCF_003052605.1). Classification (GTDB taxonomy): domain Bacteria; phylum Pseudomonadota; class Gammaproteobacteria; order Pseudomonadales; family Pseudomonadaceae; genus Aquipseudomonas; species Aquipseudomonas oleovorans_A. The sequence continues at coordinate 22,696 of NZ_QASO01000010.1, forward strand.
TCCTTATGGGTGAAACAGAGGTTCCAAAGTTTCTGCAACTGGGAACGCATTTCGTCAAAGATTGTATAGTTGGGGTCGCTATGCATCGCGGCTACGCACTTTCTTCAAGGATCGAACAACTGATAAGCAGGGTGGGCAGACGATATGAAGTCTGTCACTCATTAGGGGCTCCCTGGGACACAGAGGAAGCAATGGCTCCGGCAGTTGGACCACTGTGGCATGGGGATTCGAGCTGTAGCCCTTGCGTCAGTTGCTGGATGCTGTATTCATCCAGCGTTTCCCGTGCGAGCAGTTCGCGCGCGCACCGCTCCAGCACTTCTCGGTTAATTTCGAGAATTCGGTATGCACGATCAAACACACCCATCACGATGTCACGGATGGCTTGGTCGATGCGTGTCTGAGTCGATTCGGCTACCCGGCAGCCACCCTGTACCAGTTCAGGCGCATCAAGAAAACGCGGCCTCTGTGCCTCAAAAGCAACGTACCCCAAGCCCTCATCCATGCCGAAGCGCGTAATCATGTCGCGGGCGATGTCGGTGGCCCGCGCGAGATCGTCTGAAGCCCCTGTGGACAGCTCGCCAAACACGAGCTTCTCAGCCGCACGCCCACCCAGGAGGACGGCGATCTTGTGCTCCAGGTCGGCACGTGTCATCAGAAACCGGTCTTCGGTGGGCCGCTGCAGGGTGTAGCCGAGTGCACCGATGCCACGCGGAACGATTGAAATCTTGTGTACCGGATCGGTGCCGGGCAGCGCCAGCGCCACCAGAGCGTGTCCCATCTCGTGATAGGCCACGGTTTCCCGCTCCTTCGGATTGAGCACACGGTTCTTCCTTTCCAGGCCGGCCACGATACGCTCGATGGCGGCGGTGAAGTCTTGCAGTTCCACAGCCTGCGCCTTGCGCCGGGTCGCGTTCAGCGCTGCTTCGTTCACGAGATTGGCCAGATCGGCGCCGGAAAAGCCGGTGGTCAGTGCCGCCACCTGTTCCAGATCTACCTCGTGGGCCAGGGTGATCTTCTTGACATGGACCTTCAGGATATCCAGGCGACCTTTCTTGTCGGGTCGGTCCACCAGCACCTGACGGTCGAAGCGCCCGGCGCGCAGCAAGGCCTGATCGAGGATCTCCGGCCGGTTGGTGGCTGCGAGGATGATCAGTCCGACCGAGCTGTCGAAGCCGTCCATTTCAGTAAGCAACTGGTTCAGCGTCTGCTCACGCTCGTCGTGTCCACCATTCGGTCCTCCGACACCCCGTGCACGGCCCAAAGCATCCAGCTCATCGATGAAGATGATCGCCGGTGCCTGCGCACGCGCCTGTTCGAACAGGTCGCGCACACGGGCCGCTCCCACGCCGACAAACATCTCGACAAACTCTGATCCGGAGATGGAGAAGAAGGGCACCGCCGCCTCACCGGCCACGGCCTTGGCCAGCAGTGTCTTGCCCGTGCCCGGTGGGCCGACCAGCAACACACCCTTGGGAATGCGCGCCCCGAGCCGTCCATACTCCTGCGGATTCTTGAGGAAGTCGACGATCTCGACCAACTCCGCCTTGGCTTCATCAACGCCAGCGACATCGGCAAAGGTCACGCCAGTATTCTTCTCCATGAATACCTTTGCACGGCTCTTGCCAATGCTCAGGAAGCCCCCCATGCCCTGTTTCTCAGCGAAGCGTCGGAACAGGAAGAACCAGACGCCAAAGAAGGCTACGGCCGGCAGAATCCACGACAAGATGTCGCGCAGCCATGTGCTTTCCACCACGCGGGCATAGGGCACGTCATATTTCGACAGGCGATCTGCGAGGTCGGGTTCGACGCGGGTCGCTACGATCGTGGTCTTGCCGCGGCTGTCAGGCGCTTTCAGGCGCCCGGTGACCGTGCGATCCGACACCAGCACTTCGGCGACGCGCCCCTCGGCCAACGCTTTCTCGAATTCGCTGTAGGGTACGGGCTCGACGGTCTTGGCCGCCTGCCAGTAGTTCTGCAGCGTCAGCAGCAACAGGACGGCGACGATCCAGTAACCAATGTTCCATTGATCTTTCTTTTCCATGGGCAATGTTCCTCGCAAGTCGTGTCGCTAGAGAATGGGGGTGAACAGACGGGCCAACCCGTCGCGCAACCGGATGGCCAGCGGGCGGGCGCGCAACGCCATCGCCGATATCTCGTCCGCTGCATCACGGGCGGCATCAAAAAGGGATGACAGTCGCGTAGACAACGCGGTGTCGTACACCTCCACATTGAACTCGAAGTTGAGGCGCAGGCTGCGCGCATCCCAATTGGCCGAACCCAGGCAGCACCACTGGCCGTCTATCAGCATCAGCTTGCTGTGGTCGAACGGGCCAGGCCGTTCGAAGATGCGTACACCGTGCTCCAGCACCTGCCAGTAGTGGGCGCGCGCGGCCCATTGCACCGTGGGATGGTCGCCGTTTGCGGGCGTCAGCACGTCGATACGCACGCCGCGCAACGCGGCCGTACTCAGCGCCGCGATCATCGGCTGATCGGGCACGAAGTAAGGTGTCCAGATGCGCACCGAATGCTTCGCCGCGCTCAAAGCGCCCATGAAGGTCCAGCGCATCCGGTCCAGGGCCTCGTCGGGACCGGCCTCGATGCCGCGCGCCCAACTGGTTCCCGGCTCATCAGCCGTTACGGGCGGTTCGCCCCAGAAACCCTTGCTGAGCCGCTCGCCCGTGGTATCGCACCAATCATCGGTGAAGCTCCGCATCAGATGCTCTACCACCGGCCCGCGCAGACGAAAGTGCAAATCGTGACAGGCCTGGCCCGGCGCATCGGGCCGCCAATACGTGCTGAAGATGTTCATGCCGCCGGTGAAACCCGTCTCGCCATCGATCACCAGCAGCTTGCGGTGATTGCGCAGATGCGCGGCATGCAGGCGCGCGGGAATCAATGTCGGGTTGAACGTCGCCGCCGGAACGCCGGCGCGCTGCAAGGCGCGGTAGGCGCTGCGGGGCGTCCAGCGGGCATACACGTCGTCGATCAACACCCGCACTTGCACGCCGCGCTCATGAGCCCGGCGCAGCGCATCGACGAACTGCGCCCCGATGCCTTGGCTGTCGAAGATGTACGAGGCCAAGGCGACGCTGTACCGCGCCGATTCGATGGCGGCGAGCATGGCCGGGTAGGCCTGCTCGCCATCGACAAGCGGCTCGATGCGGTTGCCGCCGGTCAGCGACTGGCCGGTGGCGCGTCCCACCAGGTGGGCCAGACCGGCAAGTGGCGGCGATACAGCCTCGGGCATCGTGGGCGAGAGGCCTTGTCGAACAGCATCATCTGCTCCCGGGAAAAGCCGCCGCGCCCGCCGCTGGTAACGGTTGATGCCGAACAGCACATACAGCAGCGAACCGCCCAGCGGCAACAAGGCGATCAGCAGTACCCACAGCGTGGCCGATCGAGGGTCACGCTTGTAGATGACCGCGTGCCCCGCTGTGGGGATAGCGACCGCCAGCGACACGAGGGTGGCTGCCCATGTCAGCCCGTTGGGGTCGGACACGACAGCCTCCCATCGCTCAAGATTCGCCGCCCGCTGACTTCTTCTTGCGCGTAGCCTTGCTCTCGCCGTTCGGCGGTGCCTCGGCCACGTTCGCGGCATCGGGCTTCTCAGGCTCGACCGGCTTCACTGGTGGCTCCTTGCGCTCGAAAACCACCCGCTCGGCCTTGTCATCCCAGCGAGCGCTGGCGTGATCGCCCTTGCCGATACCGCCACCCAGCATCTCGCGCGCCAGCGCGGTCTCCAGCTCGCTGCGGATCAACCGCTTGAGCTCTCGCGCGCCGAACTCGGGCTTGTAGCCTTCCTCCGCGAAGTGATCGATCAAGGTCTGATCGAAGGTCAGCGTCACGCCCTGGCTGGCGGCGTTGCGGGCCACACGATCGAGCTGCAGGCCGACGATATGGCGGATCTCCTCCTTGCCCAGCGCATGGAAGACGATGATCTCGTCGATGCGGTTGAGGAACTCGGGGCGGAAGTGTCCGCGCAGCACGTCCATCACCTCGGACTTGGTCTTCTCGTGTTCCTCGCCGGCGGCACCGCGAGCCTTCAAGCGCCGCTGGATGATGTCCGAGCCGAGATTGGACGTGGCGATGATGATGGTGTTGGTGAAGTCCACCACCCGTCCCTTGCCATCGGTAAGGCGCCCATCGTCGAACACCTGCAGCAGGATGTTGTAGACGTCGGGGTGAGCCTTCTCGATCTCGTCCAGCAGCAACACGCTGTAAGGCTTGCGACGCACCTTCTCGGTAAGCTGGCCGCCCTCGTCATAACCGACATAGCCCGGAGGTGCGCCTACCAAACGTGCGACGGTATGGCGTTCACCGTACTCAGACATGTCGATGCGCAAGAGCGCCCCCTCATCGCCGTAGATGGTTTCAGCCAAAGCCTTGGCGAGTTCGGTCTTACCCACGCCGGTCGGGCCGAGGAACAGGAACGTGGCCACCGGCTTGCTGCCCTCGCGCAGCCCCGCCCGCGATAGTCGTACCGCGTCGGCCACCGCCCGCACGGCCTCGTCTTGCCCCACCAAACGCTCGTGTAGACGTTGCTCCAGGTGCAGCAGCTTTTCGCGCTCCTCCACCGTCAGTTCGTTGACCGGGATGCCGGTTAGCCGCGACACGATCTGCGCCACGTGCTGGGCCTTGACCTCGGCGCTGCCCGAAGCACGCTCACGCTCCCAATCCTCGACGAGTTTCTTGAGTTCGGCTTCCTTGGCCTCGATGCGCTTGCCAAGTTCAGCAGCCTTGTCGTACTGCTTGCGCGACGCCACATAGTCTTGCTCGCGCCGCAATTGGTGCAGTTCGGATTCAAGCTCCTGCACGGCCACCGGGCGCGCCGTGGCCGACAGCTTCACGCGCGCGGCGGCCTGATCCAACAAGTCGATGGCTTTGTCGGGGAGAAAGCGTGCCGTGATATACCGGTCAGAGAGCTCAGCGGCCGCAATGATCGCGTCCTCCGTAATGCTGACCTTGTGGTGCGCTTCGAAGGTGTCGCGCAGACCACGAAGGATCATCATGGTCTGTGCTACCGTCGGCTCGGGCACCATCACCGGCTGGAAGCGACGCTCCAGCGCGGCATCCTTTTCAATGTACTTCTGGTACTCGTTAAGCGTGGTGGCACCGATCAGGTTGAGTTCACCGCGCGCCATCATCGGCTTGAAGACGTTGGCCACATCGAGCCCGCCTTCGCCGCCACCCTGGCCCGCGCCAACGATGGTGTGCACCTCGTCGATAAACAAGATGAGTTCGCCCTGGTGCTCGGTCACTTCCTTGAGCACCTTCTGTACACGCTCCTCGAACTCACCCCGGTACTTGGCCCCTGCGACCATCGCGTTGATATTCAGCTCCACCAAGCGCTTGTCGCGTAATGTCTCGGGCACTTCGCCGGCGACCATGCGCTGCGCCAGCCCCTCGACGATGGCTGTCTTGCCCACCCCCGGCTCGCCAATCAGTACCGGATTGTTCTTCTTGCGCCGGGCCAGCACCTCGATGGTGGTCTCAATCTCCTGTGCGCGGCCGATGACCGGATCGAGCTTGCCGTCACGCGCCATTTTGGTAAGGTCACGCGAGTACTTGTCGAGCTCAGGTGTGTTGGTCGGCGTCTCAGCGCGACCGTCCTCGGCCCCCTTGCCGACCACCTTGCTCACCTGTTGACGCAGCGCCTGCGGCGTGAGGCCATATCGGCGCAGCAGGTTGGCGGCCAAACCTTCGCCTTCCTCTGCCAAGCCGATCAGGAAGTGCTCCGGGCCGACATACGAGTGACCCAGTTCGTTGGACGCCACGAAAGCACGACTCAGTGCATCCTTGACGCGCGGCGACACACCAATTTCGCCCTCAAATGGCTGGTCACCGCGTTTGGCTTCGGATTCGATCTGTCGCGTGAGATCATCGACCTTGATCTTGAACTGACCGAGGATGGTCTTGATTACGTCGCTGTGGTTCAGTGCCAAAAGCAGGTGCTCGGTATCCACTTCCGGACGACCGAACTCGGCCGCATACTTGGCGGCTTCCTGAAGCAACGCCTCTGATTGCTCGCTGATGCGACTAGCGAGTCCGCTGCCTCGACGGCGCTGTGCACCTGATCCCGCCGAAGCCGGTTCGCCAAAGGAGGCATCGACCACATCATCGGTATCGGCAGTAACAGTCGTCGACTCGTCACCAATACGGAAAAAGTCGCTGCCCAGAAAGTCCTCAAACAGACCGCTGCGCGCGCCAAACAGGGCTTCCAGCGGAGAAACGCTGCGCTTCTGCTGGCGCACGAGGTGGCGGTAATGATCGTCACAGAGCAGCATGGTGCTGTGACGACCATTGAGATTGGCTTCCACCCGCACCGTGGCGGGCTGGCCGCAGACTTGGCATTGTTTTCTGGCCATGCTGACACTCCTTAACTTAGAGAGACAGCGAGGCACCGTATGGCACAGTGCCACGCCGGGCGTTTGATCACTTTCGATATGAAAGAGTTGGTTGATGGCGTCAGCTATTGACCGGGATTGAACGCCCCTGTTTTGGTGCACTGACCTCACGCTTGTCCATGGTGATCGTCAGCACTCCGTTCTTGAAATTGGCTTTGATCGTATCCTGGTTGGCATCATCTGGCAGATTCAGGGCGCGCTGGAAACTGCCATAGGAGCGTTCGATGCGGTGAAAGCCACTCTCTTTCTTTTCCTGCTCCTGACGCTTCTCACCACGCACTACCAGCACGTCGTTGTCGAGGGTGATCTGGATATCCTTCTCCTCAACACCGGGAAGTTCCAAAGCAATCTTGTACTGTTTGTCGCCTTCCTGGATGTCCAGGGCCGGCTTCAGCATGCCCGGCCAGTCGGCTGGCAAGCGCGGAACGGCCAGTGCAGGAAATCCAAATCCCCGAAAGGCATCATCGAACAGACGATCAATCTCGCGATGCAACTGCAAGATCGGACTGACCGCTCCTCCTGGCACTGGGACATCATTGCGCTGCACTGGCAGAGCGGAAGAGGCGGTTTGCTGCTCCTCCTGCTCCTTCTTGAACCAGTTCCAGGGTGCCAACTTCTTGAAGTCAATATCCATGTCACACCTCCAAATAGAGAAGATTCAGTTAACTCGTTCGCCTGTTGAGACGAACATCGCGCGGCTTCGACAAGTCCTGTTCGGCTGATTTCTGCTGTGCACGTTTGCGCATCACCTCCTTATTCGTGCTGGCTTGCGTCTGATCGGCAATCCACTGATCAATCTCGCCTTTCGCGGCGAGTCTATATAGTGCTCGTTTACCGATCTTCAAATAGGCGGCCAACTCATCGAGCGTAAGGATCAATAGATGGCCGGTTTTCATCGCACCTTCTCCACGCTCCTTCATCTGTGCGAGATTGCGGAAGTTTTGCAAGTCTTTGCAAAGTGTGTACTAGACAGAAACGCTGTCAAGGCGCACAAGGCACATAGACGTGCCCACATGCCGAACAGGCTGCCTATGGAGCCTAGGGGCTGTTGCCGTTTTGCGCTAATCAGTTGATATATAGGTCGCGGTAGGGACGGCAGTTACCTGCCGCCCCCCGCACAGATCCGTACGTGCGGAACTACCGCATACGGCTCCTGCCTCAGGTTCGTGACGCGAAGCGTTCCTCCGGATAGGGATGTGCAGTTCTGGGCTTCGGTATGTAGATGTCTGCGAGACGACCAAAGCGTGACCACTGGAGCCGGTTACGCTGGCTGCG
>NZ_QASO01000100.1 GCF_003052605.1 Ectopseudomonas oleovorans
CCGACCGCTCGGTTCGTAGCCGAGTACTCTATCCAGCTGAGCTATGAGTCCGTTACAGATCACCCGAAAGCTACTGCGCTTGGTTATGCTTCGTTGAAACCGAACTCAGAATGCTCATTTAGAAAACTAAACTGCGCTTCTTCGTTCGCTTTCGCCTCGCCTACCCTTCGCTCGCTACGCTTTCGTGCGACCTTATGGCGCTTTTAGACCAGATCACCGCTGGTTGAAACAAAATGGCTTGCAGCGATGCAAGCCATTCAATATGGCGGACTCAGGAGGATTCGAACCTCCGACCGCTCGGTTCGTAGCCGAGTACTCTATCCAGCTGAGCTATGAGTCCGTTACAGATCACTCGAAAGCTACTGCACTTGGGTATGCTTCGTTGAAACCGAACTCAGAATGCTCATTTAGAAAACTAAACTGCGCTTCTTCGCTCGTTTTCGCCTCGCCTACCCTTCGCTCGCTACGCTTTCGCGAGATCTTTGGTGTTTTTATACCAGATCACCTCTGGTTGATTCGCCAGCCAGGCTTACGCCTGACTCGCCGAATAATGGCGGAGAAGGGGGGATTCGAACCCCCGACACCCTTTTGAGGTGTACTCCCTTAGCAGGGGAGCGCCTTCGGCCACTCGGCCACCTCTCCGCAACACGGGGCGCATGATAAACATGTTTTCCCCGTTTGCAAACAAAAATTTGTAGAAAAATTAGTGGCTTGGTTCGTCACCCTTCTCTTTCTGGATGCGCTGGTAGATTTCTTCACGGTGTACGGCAACCTCTTTTGGCGCATTGACCCCAATGCGCACCTGGTTACCTTTCACACCCAACACGGTGACAGTCACATCATCACCGACCATCAGGGTCTCTCCGACCCGGCGAGTCAGAATCAGCATTCCTTTCTCCTCAACGGATTACATTTCTCAGGACAACAGTCTGCAAAAAGAAAATGGTGCCGGCTTCCTGCTAAATCAAGCCCGAAGCCTCCACCCAAGTATTGACCAGCCCGCGTAGAAAGAAAGTTCCCACGTACCAGTCAAAAAAACGAAAGGCGCGGAACCAGCCGCGCCTTTCAAATCAATTGAATCACTCGCCCTGTCGGGCCGGAGCATCCAGCTCGAAAGCGGTATGCAGAGCGCGTACCGCCAACTCCAGATACTTCTCTTCGATCACCACGGACACCTTGATCTCAGAGGTGGAGATCATCTGGATATTGATGGTCTCCTTGGCCAGGGCTTCGAACATACGGCTGGCAACACCGGCATGGGAGCGCATACCGACACCGACGATAGACACCTTGGCGATATTGGTGTCGCCGACCACTTCACGGGCGCCCAGCTCGTCTGCAGTTTTCTGCAGCACGCCGAGGGCGTTGTTGTAGTCATTGCGGTGCACGGTGAAGGTGAAATCGGTGGTGTTATCGTGCGAGACGTTCTGCACGATCATGTCGACTTCAATGTTGGCGGCGCTGATCGGGCCGAGAATCTTGAAGGCGATACCGGGGATATCCGGTACCCCACGGATGGTCAGCTTGGCTTCGTCGCGATTGAAAGCGATGCCGGAAATGATCGGCTGTTCCATGGATTCCTCTTCATCAAGGGTAATGAGGGTGCCCGGCCCCTCCTGGAAGCTGTGCAGGACGCGCAGCGGGACGTTGTACTTGCCGGCGAACTCCACCGAACGAATCTGCAGCACCTTGGAGCCGAGGCTGGCCATTTCCAGCATCTCTTCAAAGGTGATCTTCTCCAGGCGCTGGGCCTTGGGCACCACACGCGGGTCGGTGGTGTAGACACCATCGACGTCGGTGTAGATCTGGCACTCGTCGGCTTTCAGCGCCGCAGCCAGAGCCACGCCGGTGGTGTCGGAACCGCCACGACCGAGGGTGGTGATATTGCCGTGCTCGTCGACACCCTGGAAGCCAGCGACGACGACGACGCGACCGGCCTTGAGTTCAGTACGAATCTTCTGGTCATCGATCTGCAGAATGCGCGCCTTGTTGTGCGCGCTGTCGGTAAGGATGCGCACCTGATTGCCGGTGTAGGACACCGCAGGCACGCCGCGCTTGATCAGCGCCATGGCCAGAAGGGCAATGGTCACCTGCTCACCAGTGGACACCATGACATCCAGCTCACGCGCAACCGGCTCGCCATCGGTGATCTGTTTGGCCAGATCGATCAGGCGGTTGGTTTCGCCGCTCATGGCGGAAACCACGACGACAATGTCGTCACCGTTCTCGCGGAACTTTTTCACTTTGTCAGCCACCTGCGCGATACGCTCGATGGTGCCGACGGAGGTGCCCCCAAACTTCTGTACGATCAAAGCCATTTCAAAAAGCCGCCTGAATCCTCGAAGGGCGCCCATTAAACCCGCATCGGGTCATACTGCCAAGGCCCGCCGGACGCACTGCGGGCCCCGCTTTCTCGCTCGTTACGAAGCCTGCTCGACCAGAGTAGCGGCCAAAGCCAGGGCTTCATCTAGTTTGCCGGCATCAACGCCGCCGCCCTGAGCCATGTCCGGCCGACCGCCACCCTTGCCACCGACGACGGCAGCGGCCTGGCGCATCAGATCACCGGCCTTGACCTTGGCGGTCAGATCCTGGGTCACACCAGCGACCAGCACCACCTTCTCGTCGAACACACCGCCGAGCAGGATCACAGCGCTGCCCAGCTTGTTCTTCAACTGGTCGACCAGCGCCAGCAGCGCCTTGCCGTCCAGACCATCGAGACGCGCAGCCAGCACCTTGGTGCCCTTCACGTCCACGGCCGAACGGGCCAGGTCGTTACCGGCGGCGCTGGCGGCCTTGGCCTTGAGCTGCTCCAGCTCCTTTTCCAGCTGACGGTTGCGCTCAATCAGGGCCGAGAGCTTGTCCAGCACGTTGTCGCGGCTGCCCTTGACCAGGGAAGCGACTTCCTTGAGCTGCTCCTCGGCGCCATTGAGCCAGGCCAGCGCGGCTGCACCAGTGACCGCTTCGATACGACGCACGCCAGCGGCCACGCCACCTTCGCTGGTGATCTTGAACAGACCGATGTCGCCGGTTCGCGATACGTGGGTACCGCCGCAGAGCTCTACAGAGAAGTCGCCGCCCATGCTCAGCACGCGCACCTGATCACCGTACTTCTCGCCGAACAGCGCCATGGCGCCCTTGGCCTTGGCGGTTTCGATATCGGTTTCTTCGGTCTGGACCTCGGAGTTCTTGCGAATCTCGGCGTTGACGATGTCTTCCAGCTGCTTGATCTGCTCGGGCTTGATCGCCTCGAAGTGGCTGAAGTCGAAACGCAGGCGCTGACTGTCGACCAGCGAGCCCTTCTGCTGCACGTGATCGCCCAGCACCTGACGCAGCGCGGCATGCAGCAGGTGGGTCGCGGAGTGGTTCAGCGCGGTGGCCTGGCGCACGCCGGCTTCGGCTTCAGCCTTGACGCTGGCGCCGACACTCAGGCCGCCCTTGACCACCACACCGTGGTGCAGGAAGGCGCCGCCGGCCTTGGTGGTGTCACGCACATCGAAACGCACGCCAGCGCTTTCCAGGTAACCGCAGTCACCGACCTGACCACCGGATTCGGCGTAGAACGGCGTCTGATCCAGCACCACCACGCCCTCCTCGCCTTCGGCGAGGCTGTCGACGGCGCTGCCGGCCTTGAACAGGGCGATGATCTTGCCGCTGCCGCTGGTGCCTTCGTAGCCGAGGAAGCGCGTGTCGGCGTCGACCTTGACCAGGGCGTTGTAGTCCATGCCGAAGGCGCTGGCGGAGCGGGCGCGCTCGCGCTGCGCTTCCATTTCACGCTCGAAGCCTTCCTCATCCACCGACAGCTCGCGCTCGCGGGCGATGTCGGCAGTCAGGTCGACCGGGAAACCGTAAGTGTCGTACAGCTTGAACACCACATCGCCCGGGATAACCGAGCCCTGCAGGCCAGCCAGGTCCTGCTCGAGGATCTTTAGGCCCTGCTCCAGGGTCTTGGCGAACTGCTCTTCTTCGGTCTTCAGCACGCGCTCGATGTGCGCCTGCTGCTGCTTGAGTTCAGGGAAGGCTTCGCCCATCTCGGCCACCAGCGCAGCGACGATCTGGTAGAAGAAGCTGCCCTTGGCACCCAGCTTGTTACCGTGACGGCAGGCGCGACGCACGATGCGGCGCAGCACGTAGCCACGGCCTTCGTTGGACGGGGTGACACCGTCGGCGATCAGGAAGCTGCAGGAACGGATATGGTCGGCGACCACTTTCAGCGAGGCCTGACCTTCATTGGCGCAACCGATGGCCTTGGCCGAAGCGGCCAGCAGGTTCTGGAACAGGTCGATCTCGTAGTTCGAGTTGACGTGCTGCAGCACGGCGCTGATGCGCTCAAGGCCCATACCGGTGTCCACGCTCGGCGCCGGCAGCGGGTGCAATACGCCGTCCGCAGTGCGGTTGAACTGCATGAAGACGTTGTTCCAGATCTCGATGTAGCGGTCGCCATCTTCTTCCGGGCTGCCGGGTGGGCCGCCCCAGATGTGCTCGCCGTGGTCGAAGAAGATCTCGGTGCAAGGGCCGCACGGGCCGGTGTCGCCCATCGCCCAGAAGTTGTCGGAAGCGTATGGCGCGCCCTTGTTGTCGCCGATGCGGATCATGCGCTCGGTTGGAACGCCGATTTCCTTGTTCCAGATCTCGTAGGCTTCGTCATCGGTGGCGTAGACGGTGACCCAGAGCTTTTCCTTGGGCAGGTTCAGCCACCTGTCGGAGGTCAGGAATTCCCAGGCGTAATGGATGGCATCACGCTTGAAATAGTCGCCGAAGCTGAAGTTGCCCAGCATTTCGAAGAAGGTGTGGTGACGCGCGGTGTAGCCGACGTTTTCCAGGTCGTTGTGCTTGCCGCCGGCACGCACGCACTTCTGGCTGGTGGTGGCGCGGGTGTAGGCGCGCTTTTCCAGGCCCAGGAAGCAGTCCTTGAACTGGTTCATGCCTGCGTTGGTGAACAGCAGGGTCGGATCGTTCGCCGGAATCAGCGAGCTGGAAGCGACACGGGTGTGCCCTTTTTCTTCGAAGAAGCTCAGGAAGGCTTCACGGATTTCTGCGCTTTTCATAGGGATATCCACGGAATCAGGCGGCCACGGCAAAGCCGGCGAAGCAGACAAAGTGAAAACGTAGCGAGCGAAGGTCAGGCAAGGCGCCACGACCAACGGGAGTAACAGCCAAAGGCTGGCCCGAAGGGTGAGCGCCAGCGAATCAAACCGGCGAAGAACGCACTGGGCTCGCAAACGAGTTTACGAGTTGTAAATGAGCATTCTGAGCCGGTTTTTAACGCAGCATGACAGAGCGCAGTAGTTTTCACGCAGTCTGCAAAGGGCCGCATTATATCGGGCCTACCGCGCGCGGCTAGTACCTTGTTGATAGCCGACAGCTATGAACTGTCGGCATATCGCTCAATGAGAGCGAAAAGCGGCGAACGCCTCGATCACCCGCTCGATCTGCTCGGCGCTGACATCAAGATGAGTGACCAGACGAAGGCGCGGGGCGGCACTGACGGCGATGCCGCGTTCGGCCATGAAGGCCTTGATCTGCCCGGCGCGCTCACCAAGTTGCACATAGACCATATTGGTCTGCACCGGCTCGACGCTATAGCCCAGTTCGCTTAGTGCAGCGCCCAGGCGCGCCGCGTTGGCATGATCCTCAGCCAGGCGCTGAACCTGATGCTGCAGGGCATACAGCCCCGCCGCCGCCAACACCCCGGCCTGACGCATGCCGCCGCCGACCATCTTGCGCAGACGCCGCGCCTTGGCAATCAGCGCAGTGCTGCCACACAGCACCGAACCGACCGGCGCACCGAGGCCCTTGGACAGGCATACCGAGACCGAGTCGAAGTGCTGGGTGATCTCGCGCGCCGGCACCCCGAGCTTGAGCGCCGCGTTATACAGGCGGGCGCCATCGAGGTGCAGGCTCAAACCACGACGCCGAGTCAGTTCGCGGGCGGCAGCCAAATAATCGAGCGGCAGCACCTTGCCCTGCATGGTGTTTTCCAGGGCCAGCAGGCGAGTGCGGGCGAAGTGGAAGTCGTCTTGCTTGATCGCCGCCTCGACCTTGGCCAGATCCAGCGAGCCGTCGGCTTCACCGTCGATCGGCTGCGGCTGAATGGAACCGAGCACGGCCGCGCCGCCGCCTTCGTACTTGTAGGTGTGCGCCTGCTGGCCGACGATGTATTCGTCACCCCGTTCGCAATGAGCCATCAGGCCGAGCAGGTTGCTCATGGTGCCCGTGGGGACGAACAGCGCCGCAGCGAAGCCCAGCTCATTGGCCAGCCAGGTCTCCAGACGGTTTACCGTGGGGTCTTCGCCATAGACATCGTCACCCAGCTCGGCAGCCATCATGGCTTCGCGCATGGCAGCGGTGGGTTGGGTGACGGTGTCGCTACGCAGGTCGATCAGGGGCATGACAGGCTTTCCCGGCAATTGGCGAAAGGCCCATGCTAAAGAGGTCGCTCGGACGGTGGAAGATACAGTTGAGGGCAAAATCGCGGATAGCCGTGGGAGGCGCTTCAGCGGCGATCAATACGCCGCAGCATCGCGGCTAAAGCCCCTCCCACAAACGCCGCTACGCCAGGCCGGCGCCATCGTCCGGAACGATCAGAATGGCGGCGCGCAGGCCGTTCTTGACCTTGGGGTTGGGGAAAATGATCCGCGCGCCCTTCTCCTCCACCATCCAGCGACTGTCGGCGATGTCTTCGGCGAGCAGGTAACCGGGCTCCAGTTCGGTGAAGTTTTCGATATCCGCCGGCAGGTGCAACTGGAAGCTGTCGCTGTGCTTGATGACCTCACGTGATACCGAAAACAGCTGCAAGCCATCGAGCGTCGGCTCACCGCTGATCACTTCGCGCCCTTCAATCAGAGCGTGCAGCGCATTCTCCAGCAGGTCGAGGTTGACCAACTCGTTCTGGCCGAAGGCGCGCGCCTTGCCCAACTCCAGGGTGAAAGCCTCGGCACCAAGCTGCGCATAGGTGTAGGCGCTGAAGGTGATCGAAGACTTGTTCTGCAGCAGCACCGCCTCGATGCCGGCAGCACGCAGGCGCTCCAGCTCACGCCGCGAATGGGCGCGACCTTCCTGCCAGGGATAGAGGGCGAACTGCTCGATCTTCGAGCCGCGAATGGCGGTGTGCAGGTCGTAATGCAGGCGAGTGCGGCCTGTTTGCTTGCCGAAAAAGGTGGCGGCCAGATGCTCCAGGTCGCAGGCGCGAATAGCCTCGAAGCCACTGGATTGCTCGTGACGACCACTGAACAGGCGATTGAGGTCCTGCTCGATATAGCGCTCACCGCGGCGCATGGCCTCGGGATTGCCGAACAGAAAGAGAATGCGCGCCGCAGGATGCAGCTCGTTGCGCGCGATGCCACGCAGCAGACGATCGAGCAGCTCGATTGGCGCGGTTTCGTTGCCGTGGACGCCGGCCGACAGCAGCAGGTCGAGGCCATTGTCGCGCGCTGCAGGCGGCGTCACCTCCAGCGCACCTTCGTCGAGCCAACGCAGACGCGTACCATCGGGCGTCAGTTGAATCTTCGCCGACGGCTCATGGCCGGCCAGGGTCAGTTCAAGCAGTTTGCCGAGGGCAAGCATGGGGACTCCTTGGTTCGCAGCATTTTGGTAGAAGCGAGCGTCGCGAGCGAACAAGCGTTTTCGCGAGCAGAGCTCGCTCCTACAAGGTTCGATCAGTGATTGCAGTCCGGGCCATGAACATGATCGTCCTCATCGGCGATCATCGGCTCCATCTCCAACTGGAGGCTGACCAGGTTGGTAGCCTGCGGACGCAGCAGCAGGTTGACGTACTCGGTATCGCCCTCCTCCACGTCGACGCCGATCAGCAACTGATCGCCAACGGCCTGGACCCACAGCTCCTTGCCCTGCCAGACCACAGCAAAGCGGCTGCAGGAGGTCTCCAGCTGGGTGCCGTCGTTATCTTCAAGAATCAGTTGCAGCGCGTCGCTCATACAATCTCCGGGAATCGAGGTCAGGTTCAGGCTATCTGAAAAGGATAGACCGAGCCCAGTTTAAGGATCTGCGTCAGTTCATCCAATGCCGTGCGGCACTCGATCAACAATTGCGGGTCGGCCAGGTCGGCTTCGCTCAAGCGGTCGCGGTAATGCTTGTCGACCCAGGCCACCAGGGTATCGTGCAGCGCGTCGCTCATCACCACGCCAGGATTGACCGCTGCCAGTTCCTGCTCGTTGAGCGCCACGCGCAGGCGCAGGCACGCCGGGCCACCGCCATTCTGCATGCTCTGCTTGAGGTCGAACACGCGCACCTCGCGGATCGGCCCGCCGCTGGCCGTCAGCTGCTGCAGATAGCGCCAGACGCTGGCATTGTTCCGGCATTCCTCCGGCACCACCAGCAGCATGCTGCCGTCGGCACGGCTCAGCAGTTGACTGTTGAACAGGTAGGAGCGCACCGCGTCCTGCACGCTGACAGCAGAAGCTGGCACGCATACGGCCTGGAAGTTGCCGCCACGACGAGCCAGCTTGTCGCCCAGCTCGGCCAGCACCTTGTCGGTTTCGAGGAAAGCATCCTGGTGATAGAACAGCACCTCGCCGTTACCCACGGCGATCACGTCATTGTGGAACACGCCCTGATCGATCACCGCCGGATTCTGCTGGGCGTAGACCACACCCGCCTCGCTTAGCCCATGCAGACGGGCCACCGCCTGGCTGGCCTCAAGGGTCTGTCGCGCCGGATAGCGCGCCGGCGCCGGATAGCGAGCGTCGAAGGCGCTGCGCCCGTAGACGAAGAACTCCACCCCGGCGTCGCCATAACCCTTGCAGAAGCGCGTGTGGTTGGCTGCGCCCTCGTCACCGAACTGCGCCACTGCCGGCAGCGCCGGGTGGTGAGCGAAGTGCGCCGGGTTGGCGAACATCGCCTGCAGCACGCGACTGGTGGTCGGGTGCTCGATGCTACGGTGGAACTTGCAGTTGAGGTTGGCCGCGGTGAAGTGCACGCGCCCGTCCGCCGTGTCGGCGCCAGGGCTGACGGTGCAGGCATTGGCCGTCCACATGCTGGAGGCCGAGCAGCTCGCCACCAGCAGTGGCATGGCCTCACGTGCAGCGCGCTGGATCACCTCGACATCGCTGCCGGTAAAGCCCAGGCGGCGTAATGCCGCGACATCCGGACGCTCCTGCGGGGCCAGTACGCCCTGCTTGAAGCCCATGTCCATCAGCGCCTTCATCTTCGCCAGGCCCTGCTTGGCAGCCTCCTTGGGATTGGATGCCGCCTGACTGTTGCTCTGCGAAGCCACGTTGCCGTAGGAAAGCCCGCCGTAGTTGTGAGTCGGCCCGACCAGGCCGTCAAAGTTCATCTCATAGGCGGCCATTACAGGGTCACTCCCGGAGTCAGGGTCGCGGGCAGGCTCAGGCTGTCGCTTTCCAGCCCGGCCACCGGGTAGGCGCAGTAATCTGCCGCGTAGTAGGCACTGGCGCGGTGGTTGCCCGACGCGCCGATACCACCGAACGGCGCGGTGCTGGCAGCACCGGTGAGCTGCTTGTTCCAGTTGACGATGCCGGCGCGGCTATGCAGCCAGAACTGCTCGAAGCGCGCCTTCGAGTCCGACAGCAGGCCAGCGGCCAGACCATAAGCCGTGGCATTGGCCTCGGCGATGGCCGACTCGAAGCTGTCGTAACGGATCACCTGCAGCAGCGGACCGAAGAATTCTTCGTCAGGACGGCCGCTCACGGCCGTGACATCGAGGATGCCGGGCGTCAGCAACGCAGCATCGGCCTGCGGTTGCGTCATCGCCAGCAGCGCCGTAGCGGCGCCGGCCAGCAAGTCCTGCTGGGCCTGCATCAGCTGCGCGGCGGCCTGTAGGGAAATCACCGAACCCATGAACGGCGCCGGCTGCTCGTCGAAGCGACCGACCTTGATCTGCCCGACGACCTGTACCAGGCGCGCCAGCAGCGCATCGCCCCACTCCCCTTGCGGCACCAGCAGACGGCGCGCGCAGGTGCAGCGCTGGCCAGCCGAGATGAACGCGGACTGGACGATTGTGTAAACCGCAGCATCGACATCCGCGACCTGATCGACGATCAGTGGGTTGTTACCGCCCATCTCCAGCGCCAGGATCTTGTCCGGACGCCCGGCGAACTGGGCGTGCAGCAGATTGCCGGTGCGGCTGGAGCCGGTGAAGAACAGCCCGTCGATACCGGGGTGGCCAGCCAGGGCGACGCCGGTTTCGCGACCACCCTGCAACAGGTTGAGCACGCCCTCAGGCAGCCCGGCCTCGATCCAGCATTTGACCGTCAGCTCGGCCACCTTCGGCGTCAGCTCGCTGGGCTTGAACAGCACGCAGTTACCGGCCAGCAG
The DNA here is from genome assembly GCF_003052605.1 of Ectopseudomonas oleovorans. Taxonomy (GTDB): domain Bacteria; phylum Pseudomonadota; class Gammaproteobacteria; order Pseudomonadales; family Pseudomonadaceae; genus Aquipseudomonas; species Aquipseudomonas oleovorans_A. The sequence continues at coordinate 10,294 of NZ_QASO01000100.1, forward strand.
CGCCGGCACGATATGGCCGTTAGGCAAGTGGCCGGGAAAGTTGTAGGGGCCGAACACCGCCACCACGCCATGCGGCTTGTGCCGCAACACGGCAGTGGCGTCGCCCAGCGGGCCGCTCTTCTCACCGGTGCGCTCGCGATAGCTCTGAATGGAAATGGCTACCTTGCCCACCATGCTGTTCACTTCGGTGGCAGCTTCCCACAATGGTTTGCCGGTCTCCTCACCAATCGCTCGGGCGACTTCGTCAGCACGTGACTTCAAACAGGCGGCGAAGCGCTCCAGCACGGCGATACGGCCGTCCAGCGAGTGCGCGGCCCACAGCGAGAACGCGCCCCGTGCAGCGCTAACGGCGGCATCGACCTGCGCCGCCGTGGCGCCCTGACCCTGCCACAGCACGGCCTGGCTGACCGGGTCGAGCGATTGCAGCGACTCGCCCTGACCGGGCTGCCACTGACCTGCGATGTAATGAGTGTTCATCTTGTTTTACCACTCCCAGCATTTTTCAGCGGCCGGCTTGGGCCGCCGCGCAAAACCAATAACTCAGCGGTGCGCCGACAGCGTCACGGCACGCACCTGATCACCCGCGGAAAGGCGCAGACGCTTGGCCGTCAGCGGATCGACCACCAGGGTGCCGGCAGCCAGGCGTGCAGGCGCAGCGGTGATGCGGCAGTCCTGACGCTTGCGGTTGTGTATCAGGAAAGGCTCGGCGTCATCGCCTGGGGTGCCGATGGCCAGCACCAGGTTCTGGCTGCCGTGCACGGCGCGGATCTTCGCGGTTTCCGCCTCGATAGCCGGGCCCGCGTCGAAGATGTCGACATAGCCCTGGTAGCTGAAACCCTCGGCCTTGAGCATGGCCAGCGCCGGCTCGGTGTCCGGGTGTACCCGACCGATCACGGCGCGCGCATCTTCGGACAGGAAGCAGGTATAGAGCGGAAACTTGGGCATCAGCTCAGCGATGAAAGCCTTGTTGCCAACGCCGGTGAGGTAGTCCGCCTGGGAGAACTCCATCTTGAAGAAATGCCGACCGAGGCTTTCCCAGAACGGCGAGCGCCCACGCTCGTCGGACATACCGCGCATCTCGGCGATCACCTTGTCGCCGAACAGCTCGCGAAACTCGGCGATGAACAGAAAGCGCGCCTTCGACAGCAAACGGCCGTTGAGGCCAATGCGGTAATCGGCATGCAGGAACAGCGAGCACAGTTCGGAGTTGCCGGTCAGGTCGTTGGCCATGAACAGCGTCGGCACCTGACGATGGATGTTCAACTCCTGAGAGGCGCTGACGGTCAGGCCGACCCGGTAGTTGTACCAGGGCTCACGCAGGCCGACGGCGCCGGCTACCGCAGAAATGCCCACCACCTTGCCGGCATCGTCTTCGAGGACGAACAGGTAGTCGGCATCGGCACGTTCGGCCTCGCCACGAAATGCCTTCTCCGCCCAGCCGACCCGGTGCGCCAGGCGCTCCTCGTTGGCCGGCAGCGTGGTCAGGCCAGCGCCGGTGCTGCGAGCCAGGTCGATCAGGGCCGGCAAGTCGGCACTGCGCACGGGACGAACGATCATAAAGCCTCCAGATTCCTCAAGAGCGCCGCCGGCACTCTCCTCTGCCCTTGAAGGGCGCCCACTCCAGCCGGAGCGAGCCTGTTAAACCGCTACCAACCTGACGCTGGCGCCCTCACCGACACCCAGGGCCTCGGCCGCCTGTGCGCTGAGCACCACAGGCTTACCCGGCACCCAGTCGAGATCGGCGACGATGGCGCGGAAATCCTGCAGTTGGCCGTTGCTCACCAGATACTGGCGCCCGCCCGCCTCGGCCTCGCCGATCTTCACCGGCACCAGGCGGCTCTGCGCGATGCTGCGGATGCCCGAGGTGCGCGCATGCAGGGTCGGGCCACCGTCGAAGATGTCGATGTAATGGTCGGTCTCGAAGCCTTCGCGCATGAGGATGTCGAAGGTGATCTGCGCACGCGGGTGCACCTGCCCCATGGCCTCCTGCGCCTCGTCCGAGAGCAGCGGCACATAGATCGGATAATGCGGCATCAGCTCGGCGAGGAAGGTACGGCTTTTGAGGCCGCACAGGCGCTCGGCCTCGGCGTAGGTCATGTCGAAGAAGTTGCGCCCCACCGCATCCCAGAACGGCGAATCACCGTTCTCGTCGCTATGGCCGACGATCTCCACCACGACCGCGTCGGCGAAGCGCTCCGGGTGCCCGGCCATGAACAACAGGCGCCCACGCGAATTGAGCTCGGCGAACGCGCTGCTGACCAGCGGGCGTTCGACATAGAAGCTGGTGAGCAGGCTATTGCCGGTCAGGTCGTGACACAGCGACAGCACATGAATCTTGTTGTGAATCTTCAGCTCACGCGAGTGGTGCACGAAGGTTTCGTTGCGAAAGCTGTAGAACGGCTCGGAATAGCCAGCCGAGGCAACAATGCCGGAGCAGCCGACCAGTCGACCGCTCTCGGTGTCCTCGAGGACGAAGAAGTAGCTTTCCTCGCCATTGAAACTGACTTCGGCGGCGAACGACGCATCCGAGGCGGCGATCTTGTCGCCCAGCCGGTCTGCATCGTCCGGCAATGAAGTGACACCTACCGGGCTGTCAGCAGCCAGTCGCTGCACTTCAGCCAGGTCCGCCATTTGCGCAGGGCGCATCACCAGCATGGGTCACTCCTTCTAAAACACTGAATCTATAGGACTCGCAGCCAGGGTCAGGCGAACAACCGTGGGAGGCGCTTCAGCGGCGATTGTCGCGGCTAAAGCCCCTCCCACAGTCAGTCAGCAAAGACTCAGGCGGCCGTCAGTTTGCTCAGCGCACGCTCGAAGCGCGCCAGGCCTTCGTCGATATCGGCATCTTCGACCACCAGGCTCGGGGCGAAACGCACCACGTCCGGGCCTGCCTGCAGAATCATCAGCCCCTCAGCCGTGGCAGCGTCGAGCACCTGCTTGGCCTTGCCCATCCACGCCTCGTGGAGTACGCAGCCGAGCAGCAGACCCATGCCACGTACCTGCTCGAACAGACCGTACTGCTTGCCCAGAGCCAGCAGGCGCGTCTTGAACTGCTCGCTCTTGGTCTTCACACCGTCCAGGGTCTGGCGGGTGTTGACGATATCCAGCACTGCCTCACCGACTGCACAGGCCAGCGGGTTGCCGCCGTAGGTGGTGCCGTGGGTGCCGGGCGAGAAGTGCTTGGCCAGGTCAGTGGTGGTGAGCATCGCCGCGATGGGGAAACCACCGCCCAGGCTCTTGGCGCTGGAGAGAATGTCCGGCACCACGCCGTAATTCATATAAGCGAACAGCTCGCCGGTACGGCCCATGCCGCTTTGTACTTCATCGAACACCAGCAGCGCATTGTGCGCGTTGCACAGCTCGCGGGCGCCTTCAAGATAGGCCTTGTCGGCGGGCAGCACGCCGCCCTCGCCCTGCACGGGTTCCAGCACCACGGCGCAGGTCTTGTCGGAAATGGCGGCTTTCAGCGCGTCCAGATCGTTGTACGGCACATGGGTGATGCCCTGGATCTTCGGCCCGAAACCGTCGGAGTATTTCGGCTGACCGCCAACGCTGACGGTGAACAGAGTGCGGCCGTGGAAGCTGTTGGTGGCCGCGATGATCTCGTGCTTTTCCGGGCCGAAGCGGTCATGGGCAACACGACGCGCCAGCTTGAACGCGGCCTCGTTGGCCTCGGCGCCGGAGTTGCAGAAGAACACGCGCTCGGCGAAGGTCGCTTCGACCAGCTTCTTGCCCAGACGCAGGGCCGGCTCGTTGGTGAACACGTTGGAGATGTGCCACAGGGTATTGGCCTGCTTGGTCAGCGCCGCGACCAGCGCCGGGTGGCAATGGCCAAGCACGTTGACGGCGATGCCGCCAGCGAAGTCGATCAGCTCTCGACCGCTCTGATCCCAGACTCGCGAACCCAGGCCGCGCACGGGGACGAAGGCAGCAGGGGCGTAGTTGGGGACCATGAACTGGTCGAAATCGGCGCGTTGCACCGCATCGTGCTGAACGGACATCAAAACTCTCCTGATGAGAAATACCGGCCGCTGGCAGGCGGCAAAGCGCCCGAAACGACAGGGAATGCAAGGATTGTAGGGACTGAATCGGGGCCGGCATTGTCGCCATGCGACAACTTCTTATAGCGCCACCCCAGGTTTTCCGCGGGTTTTCGTCCAAGCGACAGAAAGCGTCGGAAAGGCGCAGTTTAATCGCAGATCACCGCCTGGAGCACGCTGCCAGAAAAAATCTCCGCAGGCTGACTGGCCGGTATCGAAAGTCCTGCTTGCGTAACCATGCACGATCTACTCCCTCTCCCATTTATGGGAGAGGGCTGGGGAGAGGGTGGTTCAGGCAACTCGGAGTGTCGGACAGCCCCTCTCCCCCGCCCCTCTCCCGCAAGCGGGAGAGGGGAGACAAGCTTGTAGAAGACGCCGCCTCAGCCCCGCTCGACTGACGTCGAGGTCAACTCGAAGGGGCTGTTGCTGCGGCGCTGGTTGCGGTCATCGCGCGGCGTGGCGCCGAAGAAGTTGCGGTAGGCACTGGAGAAATGCGGCCCCGAGGAAAATCCGCAGGACAGGCCGATCTGGATGATCGACTTGCTGGTCTGCATCAGCAGCTGGTGCGCCTTGCTCAAGCGCAGCTCCAGGTAATACTGGCTGGGCACGCGATTGAGGTACTGCTTGAAGATGCGCTCCAGCTGACGACGCGACACGCACACATGCTGGGCGATCTCGTCGGTGGTCAGCGGCTCCTCGATGTTGGCTTCCATCAGCAGCACGGCCTGGGTCAGCTTCGGATGGCTGGAACCGAGGCGATTCTGCAGCGGAATGCGCTGGCGCTCACCGCCCTCACGAATGCGCTCGACCACCAATTCCTCGCTCACCGCACCGGCCAGCTCGGCGCCGTGGTCGCGCGCCAGCACCGCCAGCAGCAGATCGAGCACGGCCAAACCACCACAGGCAGTCAGCCGGTCGCGATCCCAATCGAACAGATGGCTGGTGGCGATGACCTTGGGGAAACGCTCGGCGAAATCGTCCTGCCAGCGCCAGTGCACTGCCGCGCGATAACCATCGAGCAAACCAAGCTGAGCCAGCGGATAGACCCCGGCAGACAGCCCGCCGATCACGCAACCACTGCGCACCTGCTGCTTGAGCGCCGCCGCCAGCCCCGCAGACACCTGCGCTGGCGGCGCATCGGCGAGCAGGAACAGCTTGTCCAACCCTTCCAGATGCCCGGCCCAGGGCTCGCCCGGCAGACGCCAATCACCGGCCGCCAGCGGCTCGGCCTGGAGGAACACCAGCTCGTACAGCACTTCCGGATGCACGCGCTGGGCGACACGCAGGGCCTCCTCCGCCAGGGACAAGGTCAGGGCTTTGGTGCCGGGCCAGTACAAAAAGCCGATTCGATGGGGAGTCATTAGTGTCTATTCAGTGGGCTCAACGCACCAGTTAAGTGCGAAGTCTAGCTTCTTATTATTTGAGACTGCCGGAAAGGAACTGCTGCAGTCGTTCGGATTGCGGATTGGCCAGCACTTCCTTCGGGCAACCGCGCTCCTCGACCAATCCCTTGTGCAGGAATACCAGCTGGTTCGACACCTCGCGAGCAAAACCCATTTCGTGGGTCACCACCACCATGGTGCGACCTTCGGTGGCCAGGTCCTGCATTACCTTAAGCACTTCGCCGACCAGCTCGGGGTCAAGCGCCGAAGTCGGTTCATCGAACAGCATCACCTCCGGCTCCATGGCCAGGGCACGGGCGATGGCCACGCGCTGCTGCTCACCACCACTCATGTGCGCGGGGTAGGCGTCCTTGCGGTGCGCGACGCCGACCTTGGCCAGGTAATGTTCAGCCTTGTCGCGGGCTTCAGCCTTGCTCATGCCGAGCACGTGCACCGGCGCTTCCATCACGTTCTCCAGGGCGCTCATGTGCGACCACAGGTTGAAGTGCTGGAACACCATGGCCAGGCGCGAGCGCATGCGCTGCAGCTGTTTGGCATCGGCGGCGCGCAGCGAACCGTCCTTGGCCGGCACCAGCTTCAGCTCTTCGTTGTTGAGCAGAATCTTGCCGGCATGCGGCTGCTCGAGCAGGTTCAGGCAGCGCAGGAAGGTGCTCTTGCCCGAGCCGCTGGAGCCGATGATGCTGATCACATCGCCAGCCTTGGCCGCCATCGACACACCCTTGATCACTTCATGGCTGCCGTAGCGCTTGTGCAGGTCCTGAACTTCGAGTTTGTACATGTTCGGGTTCTCTTGAATCGTCATGGCATCAGCCCTTGCGCGGGGCCATGTAGACCAGCCAGCGGCGCTCGGCCAGCTTGAACAGGCGCACCAGGATGAAGGTCAGCGCCAGATAGAACAGGCCGGCGGTGATGAAGGCTTCGAACGGCATGTAGTACTGCGAACTGACGGTACGCGCCGCGCCAGTGATATCGATCAGAGTCACGATCGACGCCAACGACGTGGTGTGCAGCATCATGATCACTTCATTGCTGTACTGCGGCAGCGCACGGCGCAGCGCGGACGGCAGCAGGATGCGCCGGTACAGCTTGGCTCGCGACATGCCCATGGCCTTGGCCGCCTCGATCTCACCCGGCGGCGTGGCCTTGAGGCTGCCAGCGAGGATTTCCGCAGTGTAGGCGCTGGTGTTGATGGCAAACGCCAGGCAGGCGCAGAAAGTCGCGCTGGAGAAATACGGCCACATGAAGCTGTCACGAATGAACTCGAACTGGGCCAGCCCGTAATAGATCAGAAACAGCTGCACCAGCATCGGCGTGCCGCGAATCACGTAGGTGTAGAGCCAGGCCGGGAAGTTGACCCAGGGTGATTTCGACACCCGCATCAGTGCCAGTGGTAGCGCCAGGCTGAGGCCGAACGCCAGGGAGATCAGCAGGATTTTCACGGTGACCAGCACGCCGCCCCAGTACAGCGGCAGGTTCTCCCAGATCATTTGATAGTCGAAGATCATAGGTCAGCCACCTTGGCACCTACCGAGTAGCGCTTCTCGAGGAAACGCAGCGCCAGCAAAGAAACGCTGGTCAGCACCAGGTACAGCCCCGCCACCGCCAGGTAGAAGGTGAACGGCTCACGCGTCGCGTCGGCTGCGCTCTTGGCCTTGAACATCATGTCCTGCAGGCCGACTACGGAAATCAGCGCGGTGGCCTTGGTCAACACCAGCCAGTTGTTGGTGAAACCGGGAATGGCGAAACGGATCATCTGCGGCACGAGAATGCGAAAGAACACCTTCATCCCGCTCATGCCATAAGCCGCGCCAGCTTCCGCCTGCCCCTTGGGGATCGCCATGAAAGCGCCGCGGAAGGTTTCCGACAGGTAGGCCCCGAAGATGAAGCCCATGGTGAACACGCCGGCGACGAAGGGGTTGATGTCGATGTAATCGTCATAGCCGACCATGGGCGCGATGCGGTTCACCATGTCCTGGCCGCCGTAGAAGATCAGCAGAATCAGCACCAGATCAGGGATGCCACGAATCACCGTGGCATAGGTATCACCCAACGCCGCCAGCCAACGCACCGGTGACAGACGAAAGGCCGCACCCAGCAGGCCGAGGCAGATCGCCACTGCCATCGACGTCAGCGCCAGAAGCAGAGTGAGCCAGGCACCATCGAGAATGGTCGAGCCGTAGCCTTGAAGCATGCGCTAATACCTCTCAGGCACCCCAGGCGCCGCCTAGCACAAAGAAAATTCATGTCGCTCACGCGACGGGTCGTACGGTTGGCATTCAGCCAAAGCCAGCAAGAACCAACTCCGCAGAACCAAGAAAAAAGTGGCATCAACCTTTTTCAGGCTGTGCCACTTTTTTTGCCTGGGACGCTTACTCGCCGTAAACGTCGAAGTCGAAGTACTTGTCCTGCACTTCCTTGTACTTGCCGTTGGCGCGGATGGCTAGGATGGCAGCACTGATCTTGTCGGCCAGTGCCTTGTCACCCTTGCGCACGGCGATACCCTGACCTTCGCCGAAGTACTTCACGTCGGTGAAGTCCGGGCCGGCGAACGCGAAGCCCTTGCCAGCGTCGGTCTTGAGGAAACCGTCGTCGATGTTCACCGAATCGGCCAGGGTGGCGTCCAGGCGGCCGGACTGCATATCCAGAAACACTTCGTTCTGCGAGCTGTAACGAACGATCTCGGCGCCGGCCGGAGCGAAGATGTCGGTGGCGTAACGGTCATACACGGACGAACGCTGCACGCCGATCTTCTTGCCTTTCAGGTCGACCAGCGGGTCCTTGATTTCGGTACCGGCCTTCATCGCCAGCTTGGCCGGCGTGGCGTAGTACTTGCCAGTGAAGTCCACGGACTTCTTGCGGTCTTCGGTGATCGACATGGAAGACAGCACGGCGTCGAACTTGCGCACTTTCAGGGCCGGGATCAGACCGTCGAACTCCTGCTCGATCCACTTGCACTCGACCTTCATCTCTTCGCACAGGGCGTTACCGATGTCGTAGTCGAAGCCGGAAATCTGGCCATCAGGAGTCTTGAATGCGAAGGGCGGGTAAGCCGCCTCGATGCCGATGCGCAGCGGCTTCTCGGCCATGGCCAAGGGCGACATCAGGGACAGCGCCAGAGCGCCAAGCAGTGTGATCTTCTTCATTCTTTGCTCCTTCGAATTGGGTATGACATCGATGGCAGTGAGGGGCCCGGGCCTTTTATGGATTGTAGAAGGCGGTGCTGCGCTGTCGTGGTGGACAAGCGACAAAGGGGCCTTGGCTGGGTGTGCGGCATTCTAGCGGCAGGCAATGAGGCGATATTTCCTCAATGCGACAACTAATTACAGAAGCACCAGAAGCGCCGGGCGCAGATATTGACAGCCCGCAAAAGGAGTGATCAAGCAAAAAGCATAAACGGATATCTACAGCAATACTCAGGCCATCAATCAGCAAAAGCCCGTTTCATGGGCTTCAACGCCGCTTTCGTGTGTCATCCAGTGTTGTAAATGGCACCGTATCGGCGCACCAACGTTCCCTAACCGCCCAATCGGGTGCGCGCTGTTACCGTGGCGCCATGCAAACCGTAGGGTGCGCATCGGTACACGACCACGCACTGGAGTAGCCGTCATTCCCGCGAAGGCGAGAAACCAGGCGTTACGCAACACCTGGGCTCCCGCCTTCGCGGGAGTGACGATCAATAGCGCACGAGTCACTCACCCACACGCAAGCTAAGCCGCGCTATCACATGGTTTTCCTCGGCGCGGGCCAGCCCGGCTTCCTCAACGCGCACGCCCTGCTCTTCCAGCGCCTGAATCCAGCGCAGCAACTGAGCGAACGCCACCGGCTGCAGGTTGACCTGCACCGCACCAAAACCCTCGGTATCCAGACGCTCGATCACCAGCCCCTGCTGCGCCGCACTCGCCGTGACCACGCCCTGCAGGCGCGCCGGGTCGAGGCTGGCGCGTGGCTGCAGGTCGCGCCCCTGCACCTGTGGCGCACGGCTCTGCATATAGGCGAACAGGGCGCACTGCTCTTCGAACGCGGCACGTGCGGCCTGAGCCTGACGCTGCACCGGCTGCCACAACGCCAGATAGAACAGCACCAACAGCAGGAAAACGCTTAGCGCCAAGAGTGCCAGACGATCACGTGCCGGCAGCGTTTGCCAGCGTTGCGCCAGCGGCGAACGCTGCCAGTGCAATTGCAGACTTTCGCTCAACCCCGTCCTCGACATGCCCATCATCCTCCTATCAGCACGCGTGCACTGACACCCTCGGCTTCACGGCTGGCCGAGCCCATCTGCACCGACAGGCCGGATTCCTCCAGACGCTCACGCAAACGCTCCAGCTCGGCAAAACCCGGCGCCTGCAATTGCAACGACAGATCGCCACGAGTCGCGCTGTAATCGAGCTGATTGACCTGCACCAGCGCTGCGCCATCGGCCTGCAGCGCCGCCGCTACTTCGGCCAGCAGGCCCAGCACCGGACTATCGCCGCCCGTGGACTGCGCCAGATGTTGATCGAACTGCGCACGCAGGTTGATCAGCTTGCTGTCCTGAGGAAACAACTCGCGGTACAGCGCCTCGCTGGACGCGGCATAAGCATCGGCTTCGCGCTGCAGGTACCAGCCCTGCGCGAAATTGAAGCCCCACTGCAGCACGAGGCACAGTGCCAACACCCCCGCCAGCGGGCGCCAACGCCGCCAACTGTCACCACTCTGGCGCAGGGCGAACTCCCCCTGAGCCAGATCGACGCCGTTGCCCTGATGCACCAGCCATTGATGCGCGTCCTCCAGCAGATGCACCTCATCCACCGGCTCGGGCAGCACCTGCCCAGCTGGCGCACTGGCGATGCATGGCGATGGGCAACGGCCTGCCAGCGCTGGCCAGTCCTCAGTCTGCAAAGCCAGGCGCCAGGGCGCCTCGCCACCGAGCAACCAGCGCGACTGCAACCAGAGCAGCTGACTGCCCTGGCGTGGCAGCAGATCGGCATCGACGCGAATCGCCTGCGGCGGTTGCGCCGCGCACAGGGCCAGGCACTCGCGCAGCCAGCTGGCGCGCAGCGCATAGACGCGGTGACGGCCATCGGCCAGTTGCTCACCCAGCGCCAGGTGCATCAACTCGACATCTTCGGCCAGCAGTTCCTCCACCGCGAACGGCAGCGCCTGGCGCATCCAGCGCGCCTTCTGCGTCGGCAGTTGCACGGCGCAGGCGGTGACCGCCTCAACCGGCAGCACCAGTTCCCAGTGTGCCGGCAAATCGGCCAGGGCCTCGGCCAGACCGAGCGTGCGACTGCCGTCTGCCGTGACGCGCTGCACGGATAGATCCGCTGAGAGCGCGTGGCACGCCTCAGGCGGCAGAAAAATCCATGTCGGGTTCATTCTTGTTCTTCCTCGATGGGCCGTGGCGGCATACCGCCCTGCCCCAGTTCACGCGCCAGGACACTGACCTGGCCATCATTGCTGCGCTGCAGCAGGCTACGCAATACCACCCGGCGTTCACCCAGGTTCACCTCGCTGAACACCTCGAAATACCGGCTGCCGACCGCCAGCCCCTGCACCACCTGCTCGCCCAGGCCGGCAAGCGCAGGCTGGGCAGCGAAGGCCGCAGCGCTGGGATAGCCTTCGGCGCCGCGCCCGGCAATCAGCGACATGGCCGCATCCGGGCTCAAGCCGTCGGACAGACTGGAGAGCACCATCGCGCTGGCCGTGTTGACGTTGAGCAGCGCCTCGCTCGGCAGCGCACTGACGAAGGGCAGTAAGCGCCGGTAGTCGGCCTCCTCCATCTCCAGCAGCAGGCGCAGTTCGGACACATCAGTGATCTCGCGATTGGCCGTCCGGTAAGGCGGTGTCGCCAGCAGGTACTGGCCGTCCTCGGCGCCATTGCTGCCCTGCAACTCACTGTCGCTATCGAGCCAGTCCAGCAGGCGCTCGGCATAGGGTTTATCGATGCCCAGACGCGACAGCAGGTGGCGCAGGCGCAGCACCGCCAGCTCGTTGGGCCGCCCCTGGCGCACCAGGCTGTTGAGGTTGAAGCGGCCGTTGGGGTCGACGATGCGTACCCGTAGCTCGCCGCCTTCATCCAGCGGGAACGTCAACGGCCTGGCCCAAGGTTCCAGCAGGTGATCAACCGGCTGACGTGGATCGCCATGGCGCAAGTCGCGCTCGAGCATCGCCTTGGCCAGCGTCTCGCCCCCCAGGGCGTAGTGCCAGGCCTGGGTCACGTGCAACTGGTTGGCGCTGCTGCGGATCGACAGCTGCTGACGGGCGATCAGCCCGGCACACACCACCGTGACCACGGCGACCACCAGCAGCACGGTGATCAACGCCACCCCTTCTGCCGCTTCATGATTGCGGCACCTCGTTCAAATCCTCTGGCGGCGCGCCGGCAGCGTTCTGCGCCGGCAGATCGGGCAGGCGCAGCAGACGGCGCAATTCGCCATAGTGGCGATGCTACAGGCGCAGTTCCACAGCGCGCGGCAGCTCGGTGAGCAAACCGTCGCCAGAGGCATTGGCTGGCGGCCAGTCAGGCTGCCACTGGCCATCCTTGTCCAGATAACGCAGGCTCAATGACTCGACGCCATCGAGCGCCTGCTGGATCTGCGGCGTGCTGTCCTGCGCGCGATCCAGCACGCGCCAGTAACGCCGCTGCCACTGTTCACCACTGAGCTGCCAACGCACCCGCTGCACCTCGGCACACGGTTGGCCGAGCGGGTTGCGCCAGCCGACGCGACTCAGCTCCAGCGCCGTGGCATCAGCCAGATCGCCGTGCAGCGCCGGCTGGGCATCACCGAAAGCATCGCGAATCGGCCGTACCGTCACCTGGCGCAGATCGCGCTCGAAGGCTGACAGGGCGCGGGTCAACTCGCGCAACTGGCGTTCGTGCTCGCGGGTGACGGCATCGGCGCTGAGCACGCTGTCGAGCATGCGGTAGGTGGCCAGGCCCAGCAGGGCGAAGATGGCAATGGCAATCAGCAGCTCGAGCAGGGTAAAGCCGCGCTGAGCGCTCCAACACATCATGGAGCCCCCAGAAAACCGCTGAGGGTCACCAGTTGGTAGGGTGGGCTTTAGCCCACCAAGGCTGGCCGCTGTTGGTAGGCTGAAGCGGAGCGCCGCCCGGCCCATCCTACGGGCTGGAGCGAGCGAAATGGCGTCGCCACGGATTCGCGAGCAGAGCTCGCTCCTACGAAGGAGGCAGATCACTGCGGCGCCCCCAGGAAACCGCTGAGGGTCACCAGCGCCCGCTCACGCAGATCACCGCTGGCACCGCGTTCTTCAGCGGCAACCCACAGCGTCACGCGACGCATGGCCGGCTCGCTGGTGGCCTGGATTTCGCTCTGCCACGACCAGCGACGACCGGCGAACTCCACCTGGCCCTGGTCGCGGCCATCAGCCGGTGGCGTGTCGGCCAGTTACAGCTCGGTCAGTCGGTTGTCCGCCACCCACATGGCCAGGGTCTTGTTCTCAAGCTGGCTGGCCGTACGCACGCTGCGTGCGCTGGCAGTCAGCACGCTGGCGGCAATCAGGGCGAAGATGGCCAGGGCCACCAGCAGCTCGATCAGGGTGAAGCCACGCTGCGCCTTTACCGTAGGAGCGAGCTCTGCTCGCGAACATGAGCGATGTCGAACGCTTCGCTCGCGACGCTCGCTCCCACAGGCGAACGACGGCATGGTCGGGTCAGAGATCCCAGTTGCCGATATCGGCGTTCAGGTCACTGCCACCCTGCTTGCCGTCGGAGCCAAGCGAATACAGATCGAAGGCGCCCTTGGTTCCAGGTGCCAGGTACTGATACGGGTTGCCCCACGGATCGATGGGCAGGCGCTTGAGGTAGCCGTCCTTGTTCCAGTTCTTCGCTTGTGGGTTACCACTCGGCTTGCTCACCAGCGCCTCCAGGCCCTGCTGGGTACTGGGGTAGTTGTGGTTGTCGAGCTTGTACATGTCGAGCGCGGCGCCGATGGCGCGGATGTCGTTCTGCGCGGCGGTGACCTTGGCCTGGTCCGGCCGGCTCATCACCAGCGGCACCACCAGCGCCGCCAGAATGCCCAGAATCACCACCACCATGATTTCGATGAGCGTGAAGCCCGCCTGAGATTTTCTCACCTGCTATCCCACCATTTGGTTCAAAGAAAGAATAGGCAGCAGGATGGCCAATACGATCACCAGCACCACTGCCCCCATGAATACCAGCATGAACGGCTCGAACAAGCCGACCAGCAGAGCGATCTGTGCACTGAGGTCGTTCTCCTGATTCTTCGCCGTGCGCGCCAACATCTGATCCAGCTCACCGGAGCGTTCGCCGCTGGCGATCATATGCAACATCATCGGCGGGAACTGGCCGGTGGCCTCCAGCGAGCGGGTCAGGCTGCCACCTTCGCGCACCTTCTGCGCCGCCACCAGCACCTCGCCACGGATCACCCGGTTGCCGATCACCTCGCCGGCAATCGCCAGCGCCTCCACCAGCGGCACACCACTGCGGGTGAGGATCGCCAGGGTCGAGGCAAAACGCGTGCAATCGGTGGCACGCCCGAGCCGTCCGACCAGCGGTATGCGCAGCAGAAATCGATGCCAGCGCAGCCTGAACGTCTCGTCACGCAGGGCTGCACGCAAGGCGACGACCGTCAGTATCAGCGCCACCAGGGCAACCAGCCCTCAGGCCTTGACCCAGTCGCTCAGGGCGATCAGCCCGCGTGTCAGCGCCGGCAGGGTCTGCCCCGAGTCGACGAATACCTTGACCACGTCCGGCACCACGTAGCCGAGCAGAAAGCCGACGATCAGCAAGGAGGCGCACATCAGGATCACCGGATAGAGCAACGCCAGCTGCACCTTCTGCCGCGACTGCTGGCGCTGTTCGGTGTAGTCGGCCAATTGCTCCAGCACCGGACCGAGGTGCCCGGCATGCTCACCCGCTGCCACCGTGGCGCGGTACAGCTCGGGAAAAGCGGCCGGAAATTCCTTCAGACTGCCGGCCAGGCTGTGGCCTTCCAGCACGCGGGCACGTACCGCCAACAGCATGCCCTGAATACGCGAATTGGTGGATTGCGCGGCAGCCGCGCGCAGCGCCTCTTCGATGGGCAGCGCCGCCTGGATCAGCGTCGCCAACTGGCGAGTGACCAGCGCCAGATCGCGCGCCGACAGACCACGTACAAAACCCAGGCGCGCCTGGCCACTGTCCTGCTCGCGGCTGCGCGTGGCCTTGACCTCCAGCGGCGCCAACTGGCGCTCGCGCAACAACTGGCGCACCTGGCGCGCACTGTCGGCTTCCAGCACGCCTTTCTGCTGGCGGCCGCGCCCGTCCAGGGCGATATATTCAAAGGCAGCCATTGGCAAATCGCTCCGACTGTAAATAATGTAGGAGCGGCTTCAGCCGCGATTCACAATCACGCGCGGCCGAAGCGGAATGCCGCCCAGCCGCTCCCACAAGAGCCAATGCCAACATCCCACTCGCCATCATTCCTCTCGCGTCACGCGCAGCACTTCCTCGACCGTGGTCACCCCTTCCAGCACCTTGCGCCGGCCATCGTCACGGATGCTCGGGCCCAGCGTGCGGGCATGACGGGTCATGTCCTGCTCGGAAGCACGGCTGTGCACCAGAGTGCGCATGGTTTCATCGAAGACCACCAGTTCGTAGATGCCGGTACGCCCACGATAGCCCTGTTGATGGCAATGGGCGCAACCACGGGCGTGGTAAAGCGTCGGCGGCGAACTGGCCGGCACACCGAGCAGCGCGCATTCGGCCTCATCGGCCGCATAGGGTTCCTTGCACGACGGACACAGCACCCGCACCAGGCGCTGGGCCAGCACGCAGAGCAGCGATGACGACAGCAAAAAGGGCTCCACGCCCATGTCCACCAGACGGGTGATGGCGCCAATGGCGCTGTTGGTGTGCAGCGTCGACAGCACCAGGTGGCCGGTCAGCGAAGCCTGCACGGCGATCTCGGCGGTTTCCTTGTCGCGGATCTCGCCGACCATCACCACGTCCGGGTCCTGGCGCAGGATGGCGCGCAGGCCGCGGGCGAAGGTCATGTCCACCTTGGTGTTGACCTGGGTCTGGCCGATGCCTTCGAGGTGATACTCGATGGGGTCTTCGACAGTGAGGATGTTGCGCGTGTGGTCGTTGAGGCTGAGCAGGCTGGCGAACAGCGTGGTGGTCTTGCCCGAGCCGGTGGGGCCGGTGACCAGCAGGATGCCGTGCGGCTTGCGCACCGTCTCTTCCATGAGCTTGCGGTCCTCGGCGCGCATGCCCAGGTGCTGCAGAGACAGGCGCCCGACCTGCTTGTCGAGCAGACGCAGCACCACCCGCTCGCCGTTGGCCGAAGGCAATGTGGACACACGAATGTCCACCTCGCGCCCGCCGACCTTGAGCGAGATGCGTCCGTCTGCGGCACGCGCTTCTCGGCGATGTCCAGCCGCGCCATGACCTTCACCCGCGAGACCAGCAGCGCCGCCAACTCGCGCTTGGGCTCGAGCACCTCACGGAGGATACCGTCGACGCGAAAGCGCACCACCAGGCGCTTCTCGAAGGTTTCCAGGTGAATGTCGGAGGCGTTTTCCTTGATCGCTTCACCCAGGATGGCGTTGATCAGGCGGATGATCGGCGCATCGTCCTCCTGCTCCAGCAGGTCTTCGGTTTCCGGCACCTGATCGGCCAGCGAGGCCAGATCGAAACTGCCGCCGATGTCCTCGGCCAATTGCATGGAAGCGGAATCGTGTTGATAGGCCGCACCCAGCACCTGGGCGAACTCCGGCGCACTCAACACCTGCAGCGGCAGCGGCGGCAGCGGCGGCCTGGGCGGGTCAACTTCGCCGGCACCGGTCTGTCGGTGGGCAGCGTGCTGCAGATCCTGCAAAGTGACGAAATACCGGAAGACCTCACCCTGCCCGACGGCGCTATCATCGGCATCGGCAGCGACCGCTTCGGCGCACTGATCACCGCACTCTCGGCCAACAGCAAGAGCAACCTGCTGTCCACGCCGAGCCTGCTGACACTGGACAACCAGAAAGCGGAAATCCTCGTCGGGCAGAACGTGCCCTTCCAGACCGGCTCCTACACCACCGACGCCTCGGGTGCCGGCAACCCCTTCACCACCATCGAACGCCAGGACATCGGCGTGACCCTCAAGGTCACGCCAAGCATCAACGAAGGTGCCACCCTGCGCCTGGAGATCGAGCAGGAAATCTCCTCCATCGCCCCCAGCACCGGGCGCAACGCCCAGGCGGTCGATCTGGTGACCAACAAGCTCTCGATCAAGAGCATCATCCTCGCCGACGACGGTCAGGTGATCGTGCTTGGCGGGCTGATTCAGGACGACGTCACCCAGGCCATCTCCAAGGTGCCACTGCTGGGCGACATTCCTTTGCTCGGTGGGCTGTTCCGCTCCACCCGCGAATCTCATATCAAACGCAACCTGATGGTCTTCCTGCGGCCGACCATCGTCCGCGATGGCGCCGGCCTGGCTGCACTGTCAGGCAAGAAGTACAGCGACATTCGCATCATCGGCAACGGCGGCCCGGACAACGGCCGCCCCAGCATCCTGCCCAGCACCCCAAGCCAGCTGTTCGACGGCCAAGGCGCACCGGCGGTGGATTTGCGGCAGTAACGATAGGGCGTCATCTCGTGGGCGGGTGTAATCCGCCGCAATGGCAATCGCGGGTTGCA
The DNA here is from genome assembly GCF_003052605.1 of Ectopseudomonas oleovorans. GTDB lineage: Bacteria > Pseudomonadota > Gammaproteobacteria > Pseudomonadales > Pseudomonadaceae > Aquipseudomonas > Aquipseudomonas oleovorans_A. The sequence continues at coordinate 27,366 of NZ_QASO01000100.1, forward strand.
CCCGCCCTACGCGCTGAATTGTGGAGCACCACAAACCGTGGGAGGCGCTTTAGCGGCGACAGGCTCTACAGCTGTCGCGGCTGAAGCCCCTCCCACTGAGCCAGCACGGCTTGCCTCCCCTCTTCAATTCACAGGTGACCGATACATCGTAGGGCGGGTGAAACCCGCCAGAATGGAGATGGCGGGTTGCACCCGCCCTACGCGCTAAATTGTGGAGCGCCACAAGCCGTGGGAGGCGCTTTAGCGGCGACAGGCTCTACAGCAGTCGCGGCTGAAGCCCCTCCCACTGAGCCAGCGCGGCTTTCCCCCTCTCCCGTTTACGGGAGAGGGGCCGGGGGAGAGGGCTGGATCGATGTGCCTCTGTAGAGCGAGCTCTGCTCGCGAAAAGCGGTTCGCTAGCGACGCTCGCTCCTACACAACTGTCGGCCAAGCCTTTTCGCGGCGAGGGCGCCGCTCCTACAGCCCTTGCGGGCACTCACCCCAACGCCGGTGTACGCGGCGGCACCAGGCGTTTGCTGCCGGTCGACTCATAGGCGGCCGCCAGTTGCAGCAGCGCCGAATCATCATAGGCACGGCCGGCGAAGGTCAGGCCCACCGGCATGCCGATATCAGCCATCACGCCCATCGGCACGGTGACGGTCGGCACGCCCAGGTGACGGATCGCCAGGTTGCCATTGGCCACCCACACACCGTTACTCCAGGCGATATCGGCGGATGCCGGGTTCACGTCGGCATCCGCCGGGCCCACGTCGGCCACGGTGGGGAACAGCACCGCATCCAGGCCCAGTTGATCCATCCAGTCTTCCAGATCGATCTTGCGCGTGCGCTCCAGACCGCGCAGGCCGTCGGGCAGCGTAGCGATCTGGTCCCAGGGTTTGATCCCACGCTTGGCCATATTGACGTACTCGTCCATGCCCGCCGCCAGGTCGCCCTCACGGTTCGGCAGCGTGCCGGGGTCGTGGGGGAAGATCTGCGAGCCATCGACGTCGGCCAGGCGGTTGAGTTTAGGATCACCATTGGCCTGCAGGAAATCGTCGAATGCCCAGCCGCTCAGCTCCCACAGCTCGTCATGCAGGAACTCGGGCGTGACGATGCCGCGATTGAATACGGTCGGCGCACCGGGGCGATCACCCTCGCAGTTGGACACCAGCGGGAAGTCGACTTCCACCACCTCGGCGCCGGCCGCTTCCAGTGCCTGGCGCGCCGCTTCCCACAGGGCGATCACCGTCGGCCGGGTGTGGATGCGCTGGCCGGTCGGGCCGCCAATGCCCGGATTCTCGCTGGTGCCAGCGGCTTCGTCCTTGTTGATGAACATCTTCGGCACGCCAAGGCGCTTACCCTTCAGCGCATCGGCCTTGGCCGCCAGCGCCAGGTAGGACGCGGGACGCACCTCCGAGGCTTTCGGGATCGGCACCCAGGGCTGCAAACGCCACAGGTCGCCGCGGCTGTCGGCATCGTCGGCCACCACCACATCGAGCACTTCCAGCAGGTCGGCCATGGTCCGGGCATAGGGCACGACCACGTCCATGGTCGGCGTCAGCGGCCAGTTACCGCGCACCGAGATCACCCCGCGCGACGGCGTGTAGGCGCACAGGCCGTTGTTGGAGGCCGGGCCACGCCCGCTGGACCAGGTTTCCTCGGCCAGACCAAACGCGGAGAAACTGGCAGCGGTTGCGGTGCCGGCACCATTGGACGAGCCCGAGGCGAACGGGGCCGTCAGGTAATCGGCGTTATACGGGCTTTCGGCGCGGCCATAGACACCGCGCTGCATGCCGCCATTGGCCATCGGCGGCATGTTGGTCTTGCCCAGGCAGATGGCGCCGGCCGCGCGCAGGCGCTCGACGGTGAAGGCATCACGCTGCGCCACCAGGTCCTTGAACGCCGGGCTGCCGGAGGCCGCTGTCAGCCCCTTGACCAGGTAGCTGTCCTTGGCTGTGTAGGGAATGCCATCGAGCGGGCTCAGCGTCTCGCCGCGAGCGCGGCGCGCATCGGAGGCCTCGGCCTCCTTCAGCGCGTCGGGATTGCGCACCACCACCGCGTTGAGCCGGGTCGGCGTATCCGCGCCGTCGTAGGCGTCGATACGCGCCAGATAGGCCTTGACCAGTTCGACCGCAGTAGTGCGGCCGGACTCCAGCGCCGCGCGCAGCTCGGCAATGGAAACTTCGGTTACCTCGATCATGGTGTCATCACTCGCAGATAGCGGGCCGCGTCTACGGCCACGGATACGAAAACAGCGCTTGCACGGTCGACGCTCACGGGCAGATTCAGTCATGCAAATATGTGTCCGATGATACATCCCGTCAGGCCTTCGCAGCAGCCCGCGCCAATGGCCAGGATGCGCGCCAGCCATTACATTCTCGCCACCGATTACGCTGCATTGGGCAGAGCAGGCTTATGACCCGCGAAGAACGCATTTATCTGTGGTCGGCGCTATCGGACGTATTCGTCGACACCGAAGTCGACTACGGATACATCGCCCGTCAGGTGGCAGGTTTCGACCGTGCCACAGTACAAGCCGCCTTCTACCAGGACGTCGCTCCCGCGTGCTACTCCAACATGCTCGCGCCCATCCCACCGATCTGGACAGGCTTCGACAGCGCCTGGCTGAGCGCAACCATCGAGCAAGCCCAGGCAGCGCGACGGAACTCCACCCTGCGCCGTCTGCGCGACCGACTCTTCATCGCCTACCTGCGCCGCGCCCTGAAGCCGGAATGGGCGAAGATCGAGCAGGAACTGGATCTCGAACCGTAGGAGCCCGCTTGCGGGCGATGCTTCTATCAGGATCGCCCGCGAGCCGGCTCCTGCAGAGTCATCATCCTGCTCTTAACTAGCGAGCACTAAGCCGCCTCCTGCGATGTTCTCAGTCCCTGCACACGAAACAGGAGAACATCGCCATGCCCCACCTCACCGGCGGCTGCCTCTGCGGCCAGGTGCGTTTCGAAACCAGCGGCCAGCCTTATCGGGTCGGCGTGTGCCACTGCATGGACTGTTGCAAGCACCACGGAGCCCTATTCCACACCTCGGCGATATTCCCGCAGGACGCGGTGAAGGTAGAGGGCGAAACCGACCAGTACGCCCGCCGCGACTTCTGCCCGCACTGCGGCTCGCCGGTGTTCGCACGCTCGGGGGATGAAGTCGAGGTGAACGTCGGCTCGCTGGACGAACCGAACCAGTTCACCCCCACCTACGAACTCTGGACCATCCGCCGCGAAGCCTGGCTACTGCCCTTGCCCTTCGAACGCCACTACCCAGGCGACCGCGACCGCCGCACGCGTCACGAGTAGAACCGCTCAAGCATCGGCTGCGCGCCGGCTTACCCAGCCGTGCATCAGCCCGGCCTGGAAAAACTGCACCGGCGCATCGAAACCGGCGGCCTGGATGATGCCAGCCACCTGCTGCGCCGGTAACACCGCCACGTCACGGGCGTAGGCTGCACGCGCACGTTCCAGCATCTGCGCATCGACCCCGGCCGCAGCCATCAGCGTCATCCAGCCAGGCAGCAGTACCTCGTAGGCCGGCGACTGGATATCCGCCGCCAGGTCGACACTGGCCAGCAGCCCGCCGGGTTTCAGGCGCTGCGCGATCTGGTCGAAGAACGCGCTACGCACTGCCGGTTCGAGCAGAAACTGCGACACCAGAAAGCAGGTAGCGCCGTCGTAGGCCGCCCCAGGCGCCGGCGTATCCAGATAGCCCTCGTGAAAGTCGCAGCGCTGGGCAAAGCCACCGTGCTCCGCGCGCTGACGGCACACATCGAGCATCGCCCGGACGGGTCGAGCGCGGTGAAACGCCAGCCCGGAAAGCCCTCGGCCATGTGCGCGATTTCCGCCCCCGTGCCGGTGCCCACGCAGAGTATCCGCGCGTCGGCCGGCAGGTCGATGAACAGCGCATCGAGCAGCAGATACAGCGCCTCACGAATCGGCGCCATCCCCGCCCATTGCTTGTCGTAGCCCGCTGCCTGTTGATCGAACAGCGCCTTGATTTCCTCGTAACGCATGGCCATGCCTCCTTCGAAGGATCGCCCTCACGCCTTCCAGCATCCCAGATCGGCAAAGACACCCGCATGCCCGACTACCTGATCCTCATTTCCACCCTCGGCGGCCTGGCCCTGCTGGGTCTGAACGGCTTCGTGATCGGCCCGCTGGTGGCGGCACTATTCGTGGCCAACTGGAATCTGTTCGAGGCGAAGAAAAAGGTCAGGTTGCCGGATTGAGCCAAGCGAGGCAAATGTCAGCCTGTGGCATGGCACGGCGGACAATTGGTCGCCTTTCGCTATGTCGGCGTATCTGGCTGAGCGCCTCCCAAGCAACGCGCGCATCGAGCGGATGGAGGGGCTTTCTCACTACTCCTGCCTGTATGCCGCAGCGCCGATGATTTGTGAGCGTCTCGCCAGCGAGTAATGTTGGGTGGCTTGGCGACTCAACTACTGCCCTCGCAAGCGATTTTTGACGCACCGAGACCGAGAGCAGCGAAGCCAAAGAGGACGCATCTGATATGGTTTTCCGCGGCTGATCTGAGTCTTTTGGGGATTGGATCAGTGCCTTTATAAAAAGGCTCCCTGTGCGCTAGCCGAAAGTGCTCGATCGCTCACCATTTCAGGCTCTCTGAAGATCGGATGACATCGAGAGTCTTCAAGATCCCGCATGAATACTTGTTTCACGAGCGTTAACAGCAAGGCACTTTCCGAGTCGCAGCATGACATCCTCGACATGATCGCAACCGACCGTCATCTGGACGAAATACTCTGCGCCATTTGTCAGATGTTGGACGCACAGTCCCCCGAAATTTTCAGTTCAATTCTGCTTGCTGATGCCGAAGGCAAACGTTTGCTTAACGGTGCGGCGCCCGGTTTGCCGATTGAATACAGCCAGGCGATTCATGGAATGGCCATTGGCCCACAGGAGGGAACCTGCGGTACCGCTGCGTTCCGACGTGAGCTGGTGGTCACCGAATACATCGCGCTTGACCCAAGCTGGGAGCGTTTCCGTAGTCTGGCCCTGGGGCATAACCTGCACTCCTGCTGGTCGATGCCCTTGCTCTCCCATCAAGGACGCGTGTTAGGTACGTTTGCCTTTTACCAGAACCGCACCCATAAGCCGGACGAGGCGCAGATTCAACGACTGGGTTGCGCGGCCCAACTGGCTGCCATTGCGATCCGCCGTGAGTGTGACGGCCGAAGCCTGGAGGAAAGCGAACAACGTTTTCGTTCACTGTTCACCTACAACCCCAATCCGGTATTCGCCCTCGATCTGGCCGGCAGAATCCAGAATGCAAATCCCGCAAGTTTGAAGCTCAAGCCATACACCACTAGCGACTTGATCGGTCATCACTTTGTCAATCTGGTGATCGAGGAGGAGCAGCAACGGGTAGGTCGATATTTCTCTGCAGCCTGCATCGGCGAGCCCCAACGTTTCGAAGCCCGGGTTCGCGACGAGAACGAAACGTTGTTGACCATGGACATTTCCAACCTGCCGATCAGGGTCAATGGCGAGATCGTCGGGGTATTCGCAGTGGTCAGGGATATCAGCGAGCAGAAGCACTACGAGCGCGAGTTGAGCTTCAACGCCTGCCATGATCGCCTGACAGGTTTGCTTAACCGTGTGACTCTTGAAGATCGGCTTATTGAGGGCTGTCACATCAGTCGCCGGCACAAGCGTCGCATGGCGGTAATGTGCATCGATCTGGATGGATTCAAATCCATCAACGATTCGCTTGGGCACTATTTCGGCGATCAAGTGCTGATTGAGGTGGCGCAGCGTATGGCCCAGCACGTTCGTCCCGGCGATACCATCGTGCGCATGGGCGGCGACGAATTTATCGTTCTGCTGCCGAACCTGCTGCGTGATGACGACGTTGTATCGGTGGCCGAACGACTGATGGCGGGCATAGCCAGGCCCTACTGCATCCGAGGCATTGACCTGCACGTGAGCGCAAGTGTTGGCATCACCCTGAGCGATGGTTATACCGAGCCACCGATGCAGCTCATTCAGCAGGCTGACATGGCCATGTACAAAGCCAAGCAGCAGGGGCGCAATAATTTCCAGTGGTACACCAGCGATCTCAATGAGCGCGTTTGTGAAAACGCGAGACTACGCAACGACCTACAGAAGGCTATCGATACTGAATCGCTCGAGTTGCATTATCAGCCGCAGATAGAGACGCGTACGGGGCGAGTGTCCGGGATCGAAGCGCTATTGCGCTGGGAGCATCCGCAAAGAGGATTTATCTCACCAGCGGTATTTGTGCCAGTGGCAGAGGACAGTGGCCAGATCATCCCGCTAAGCCTCTGGGTACTCGATACGGCTTGCGCTCAACTGCGTCAGTTAGGCGAACAAGGCATAACAGGCATCTCGATGGCTGTGAACATTTCGCCAATGCATTTCCAGCGTGGTCATTTCGTTAAATTTGTCCAAACGATCCTGGAGAAGCACGGACTCCGCGGTGAGCAGTTGGAATTGGAGATCACCGAATCGCTTTTGCTGCATAACGCTGAACAAGCGATCGACACATTGCACCGGCTCAAGGCTTTGGGAGTGCGCATTGCGCTCGATGATTTCGGCACCGGATTTTCCAGTCTCAGCTATCTCAAACGCTTGCCGATAGACAAGATCAAGATCGACCGCTCGTTTATCCAGGAGCTCGGCACGGATTGCCACGATGCCGCAATCATTCAGGGCATTATCGCTATGGCCCACCACCTGAGCCTGACAGTGGTCGCTGAAGGTGTTGAAACCGAATCTCAGGCGGCTTTTTTAAAGGGCAGCAGGTGCGATGTGTTGCAGGGGTATCACTTTGCCAAACCGATGAAGTACGAAGCACTCGAGGTTTTCTTGAGGGGCAAAAGAATAGGCCTTCTTTGAAGGCTGGCCCCTCGCTGTGCTGCAGCCGCGAACTGTCAGCGAGTCTGCCGAAGTAGTCATACCGATAATTTACGGACCCGCTTTAGACCCGTTATCCGCCGCGGCCCAATTCAGCAAGGAAGCATGAACAACAATACACAGCTCCTCATTTCTATCCCAGGCGGTTGCAGGAGCTGAGTGCAACACGGTCATTGAATTGAAGCAGGAGCATCATGCCGCATAGCCATGGCCTTCTGCATCACCTCACCCATAACTTCGATGGGGCACTTGAAGTCGAAGCGCTTACGCGGACGCATGTTCAGTTGTAGTGCGATGGCATTCAGTTCTTCCTGGCTGTGTACCGTCAGGTCTGTGCCTTTGGGCAGGTACTGGCGGATCAGGCCATTGATGTTTTCGTTGCTACCGCGCTGCCAAGGGCTGTGCGGGTCGCAGAAGTAGATTGCCACACCGGTTCTCTGGGTGATCTCGGCATGCCGCGCCATCTCCCGTCCCTGGTCGTAGGTCATGCTCTTGCACATCGCCAGCGGCATGCCATTGAGCGCCGCACTGAAGCCTTCCATCGCCGAGGTCGCCGTCGCGTCGTTCATCTTCACCAGCATCAGGTAGCCACTGGTTCGCTCCACCAGCGTGCCTACACACGAGGCGCTGGCCTTGCCCTTGATCAGGTCGCCTTCCCAATGCCCAGGCATCAGCCGCTCTTCGATCTCCGGCGGACACGCATGAATGCTGACCATCTCGGGAATCTGCCCGCGCCGATCCACGCCGCCAGAGCGCGGCCGGCGTGTCGTCTTGCCTTGGCGCAGACAGATGATCAGCTCCTACGCCGCTCACCCACTGGCAGGGCATAGATCGCGTTGCGGATGGCCGCCCCGTAGATCGTCTCGCGACAGACGTAGGCATCTCGCAGGTTGGGTATGTTCATGCTGCGCAGCTTGCCGGCAATCTGCTCGGGAGACAAACGCTCACGCAGCATATGCGCCACCAACTCGAAGCGCTCACCACCCGGCAACAGCTTTCGCTTCGGTCGACACACCTGACGGCGGGCCTGCATCTGCTGCTGGGCCGTGCGGGCCGAGTAGCCGCCACAGACATCTCGATTGCGGCGCAGCTCCCGGCTGATAGTCGAAGGGGATCGGGTGATCAAGCAAGCAATCTTGCGCAGGCTGAACCCTTGCCCAGGACAGAACTGGACGCTGATCACCTCGCGCAATCCCGACGATATTCCTGCGTTCAACGAGGCCATCAGCCAGGCGTTGCTGGCGGCCTGAGCCAGCCTGCCGTCAATGATGCTCGATGCGATTTCGCCCGCCGCGCTTGGCGCAGTACAGGGCGATATCGCTGCGCGACAGGGCGGCCTCGACGCTGGCATCGCTGGCATTGAGCGAGGAGATGCCGACGCTGACGGCGAGGAAGATCGGTTCCCCGGCATGCAGGATCGGCGCCCTGGCCAGTTCGCTCTGGATGCGCGTGGCGAAGTGCATGGCCTTGTCCAGATTCGCGTCGCTGAGCACCACGGCGAACTCTTCGCCACCGAGGCGCCCGGCGGTGTCGGTCTTGCGCAGCTGGCTGCTTAGAATTCCCGCGAAATGGCGCAGCGCCTGGTCGCCGACATCGTGGCCCCAGCGGTCGTTGATGGTCTTGAAGTAGTCCAGGTCGAACATCAGGATCGCCGCACTCTGTTCAGGGCTGCGTTGCAGGCGCGCCAGCTCTGCCTCGAGCTGACACATGAAGTGCCTGCGGTTGGCGAGCTGGGTGAGGAAGTCGGTGGTGGCGAAGGCCTGCAGCTCGGCCTCGATCTGCTTGCGTTCGGTGACGTCAGTCATGAAGCCATGCCAGATCACGCTGCCGTCTGCTTCGCGGCGCGGGCAGGCTTCACCCTGGCACCAGGCGACTTCACGCCCCGGCACCTGCACGCGAAACTCCAGATACCAGTCCGTCAACTCCTCGGCCGATAGCTGCAGGGAATCGATGAAGGCCATGCGGTCATCCGAGTGAACGATGGTGGTCAGCGCCTCAGCGTCCTGCATCAGTTGCATGGCGCTGAGGCCACAGATGGCTTGCGCGCCGGCGCTGGCGTAGGTAACGGCGTACTTGCCATCGCTCTGCCGGCGGACCTGGAAGACCATGCCGGGGATTTCATTGGTCAGGTCGGTCATCAGGGTGGCGGTCTGCTGTACCTGCTCGGACAGGCGGCGCATGGCGGTGATGTCGGTGGTGGTGCCGATCATTCGCAGCGGTTTGCCGTGCTTGTCGCGCTCGACCACCTTGCCGCGGCTGCACACCCACTTGTACTGGCCGTCACGGCAACGCAGGCGGTGCTCCACCTCATAGGCATCGGTACGCTGATCCAGGTGTGCCTGGATGGTCGCGCGCACGTAGTCGAGGTCGGCTGGATGTACGCGGGTATAGCTCTCTTCGATGCGATTGCCGATTTCGTGGTCGGCATAGCCGAGCAGCGCTTTCCAACTGCTGGAGTAGTAAATCTCGCCGCTGCTGATGTCGCGGTCCCAGATCCCGGTGCCACTACCGGCGATGGCCAGCGCCATGCGTCGTTCACTATCGCGCAGGGCGGCGTTCTCATGGCGCTGCAGGGCTTCGTCGGTCTCGCGTGCCAGTAGATCGAGGGCCAGGGCGGCGAAATCCAGCAGAGCTTCGCGCTGTTTGGCGTCGAGTGTATGTGGCCGGTCGAAATGCAGGTACAGCGTGCCGAGCCGTGCGCCTGTTTGCGTCTGCAGTGGCCAGATGAGCGTGGTGGGCGAGGTTTCGCTGATGCCGATGATCTTCGCCACATCGCTCAGGCCAGGGCTGGCCCAGATACGGCGCGCAGAGTCGGCACCGGAAACCAGTACGACGGCCGAATCGAAATACCGGCCAAGCAGGCGCACTAAGGCATCGAACCGCTCATCATTGGCACTGCTGGGCGCATTGACCGAACATAGGGGCTGCATAGTGATTCTGTTTGGATAGAAACGCGGAAGACGTCTGATATTGATACGCCATTGGCGGGCTGGCGTCTAATCCCTCGTGCAGGTCAGGCAAATGCTCATCGACCGTTGCGCCGATTGCTCAGCCTCAGACGGCCCTAGCCAGAGCCTTTACGGCCCCATAGCTTGATTTCGAACTGGTCGAGCGCATCAGAATTGTTACGATATAACACCTGAATTATAGATATTTCGTCGATACGTTCCGGCCGACCGGACAACCCGCTGCCGCCTGGAGACGCGCCAGCCCGCGCAGCAAGCCAGCGTCCCCCCTCACCCCACTTAGAAAATGCAACGCCAGGGTCTGTTGCCGTTTCGCGCACGGCCGCGACGGAGCCAGTTTTGGTGGTAGGCGAAATCCACCAGGGCATTGCAGGCTTCGCTGGCGTAGCCACGGCTCCAGTAAGGCACGCCGATCCAATAGCCCACCTCGGCCTCGCCGCGGCCGATGTCCTTCAGCGCCATGCTGCCGACCAGCTTGCCGCTGGCCGACTCGGTGATGATGAAGTTGGCCGCCGTGCCACTGGCCCAATCCTGTGCGCAGCGCTCGATCCACTGCTGCGCCAGCTCGGGCGGATAAGGATGGGGAATGCTGCTGGTGACATCGGCAATGCGAAAATCACCAGCCAGACGTTGCACCTCGGCAGCATCCTCCGGCTGCGGTGGGCGCAGCGTCAGGCGTTCGGTTTCGATGCGATGCTCATCCATCCATATCTCCTGCCAAGCAGTAGCGTGGGCCGTGCGCATCGAGGTCTCTTGCGCAGCCCCACCGCACCAGATGCCTCAGGCCGGAGAAGGCCCGATGGGATAGAACTGCCCGGCACTCCACACCCCCAGCCAAGGCTTGCCGTCCACTTCGCGCTCCACCGCCAGCTCCACCAGTTGGTAGAACACGTTGCGATGAATCAGCGCTTCGAGGTTACGCCGCACCAGAATGTAGGGCGAGGGCTCGAGTGTCACAGGGTCGATCTCCACCCGAATTGGGTGCTCGGCGCCGGCCACCACTTCATCCTCGACATTGGTGATAAAGCGCAGCACCTGCGCTTCACCCTCACCTTCCACCTGCAGCGTCACGGCAACGAAGGGCGCGTCGTCTACCTTGATGCCCACCTTCTCCACCGGCGTGATCAGGAAATAATCGTCTCCGTCACGGCGGATGATGGTTGAAAACAACCGCACCATGGGTTTGCGGCCGATGGGCGTGCCCAGGTAATACCAGGTGCCATCGCGGGCGATTCGCATGTCGATATCGCCACAAAAATCGGGATTCCACAGGTGCACGGGAGGTAGGCCCTTGCCTTCACCCTTGGGGATCTGCGCCAGCAGGTCGCCCGCCTTGCCTGGATCGCTCATGGTCTTTCCTCGTCCAGTTCGATTCGAACGGACGAGGATACACCGTGCCACCTGTCGCGGCTAAAGCCCCTCCCACAAGAGCAGCGCGCCGATTGCCCCTATTCTTAGCGCCCCACACCCAACAGGCTGCGCGCATAGTCATGCAGCGGTGGGCCGATGAGGTCCTGCGGCTGGGCGTCGTAAAACGTCAGGAGTCCGCCACGGCTGCGAATGCGGGCGGTGTCCACCAGATAACGCGTGTTGGTTTCGATCAGCATCAGTTGGATCGATGCCCGGTCAGTGCCGAGGCGATCCACAGCCTCCTGATCCTCCCACTCCTCCAGGGTGCCGATACGGTCATCGCTGTAGGCGAAACGCGCATACAACAGATAATGCGCGCCAGCCCCGCGCGCCTCGGCCATGGCTTCATCCAGGCCTGCCGGCTGACGTGCGCGGCGCACCAGCGGGAAGTATTCGACGAAACCCTTGAACGCCTCCTCGGCCACCACATTGGGCCGCGGATAACCATGGCCTGGTGGCACGAAGTGGCCCTGGGCGATGTAGATGAAGGAGTCCTGCTGCAGGCGCCGCGAGGCCATGCGCTCGGTACGGCCGTGGTCGAGAAACCCGGCATCGCGCAGGTGGTACTCGGCGCCGCTGGCCAGATCGCTGACCTTCATGCACCCGGTCAGGCCCAGCAGCGCCACCAGTAGAAGCAGGTTACGCATGAATCCATCCTCCTCATGCCGGTGACGGAAAACCGGCGGATAAGGGATAGATGCAGGTTCTGCGCCAGCCTCGTCAAAGTCCGCGCTGCCACTCCTGACGTAGATTGGCCTGTTGCGGCCGCTCGATAGCCTCACGCACCTGCGCCAGCAGACGCGCCTTGTCACGCCCCAGATTGCCCTTGAGCACCAGATAGTTGGAAGCGTGATCACTGCGAAACACCGTCTGCTGCAATTCGAGCCCCTGCAGCAGGCGCTCAACCTCACCGAATAGCTGCAGTTGCGTCAGCGGCTGGTAATCGGTGAATTGCTCGCGAAAGCGCGCCTCACCCATGGGGAAACTGACCACCAGAGTGGAGAGGTACTCAGGTTGGGCCTCGTTCATCAGGCGCGCCGAGTTGTCCGCATGCTGATCGCTGAGCACCTGACCACCGAGCCCGTTGAGAATCATCACGGAGCGGGTGATGCCGGCCTGGCCAAGCTTGTCCAGGGCGCTAAGGCTGGACTCGAAGGTTTCACCCTTGTTGACCCGCGCCAGCACCTCGTCATCGCCGGATTCGCAGCCGACATAGGCCATCTTCAACCCGGCATCGGCCAGTTCCTTGAGCTCATCCACCGACTTCTTGCGCAGGTTGCGCGGCAGGCAATAGCTCGAGACCCGACGCACCTCGGGCATGTATTCGCGAATGGCTTGCAGGATGGCCAGCAGGCGCCGAGTCGGCAGCACCAGAGCATCACCGTCGGCGAGGAATACGCGGTTAACAATCAGTTGCTCGCCCGCACGACGAATCTCCTCCAGCACCTGCGCCTCATCACGGGCGCGGAATTTCTTCTGCGGCGCTGTGTACATCTGGTCGGTAGTTACCTCGCTAGAGTCCAAAGCCAGAACAAACCATGGCAACCCAATGATTTTTATCATTTTTTTCTATGACTAATTTTAGGAGTCACTCTGCAGGCGAGTCCTAGATCTATGAGTCGCCCTTGGTTTCGTAGACACATTGACAGGGCTACTACCGGCCCAATAGCAGTCCTTCAATGAGCGGTGCTCGAGTTGCCGCGCGTTTTTTCAAGGGCAAATGGAGACTCCTTCCGTCGAGACGCAGGGACCTCCATATGAAAATCGACGCTGAACGCCGATAGATGTCGTCATTATCGGTGGTAGGCAAGCCGCTTTAGCCACCGCATATTTTCCTGCGTCGTACTGGTTTGTTATTCGTGATGCTCGATGCCGATGATGGCCCCCGGCGGCGCCTAGCGTCACGGCTGGAACTCCTTGCGACTATTATCCCCAGCGAACTGGAGTTCAATTCCCGGCTGAATGATGCCTCCGGTTGAGGATGGCTACCCCACGCGCGATCACGTCGTCGATTACCTCGCGCGCTATGAAGATCGCTACCAGCTTGCGGTCCAGCGCCCCGTGCGGGTCAACTCGGTGGAACGCATCCCGGGGGCGCTGCGCGTTCGTGCCGAGCATGAGCATTGGGCGCCAGGGCGGTGGTAAGCGCCACCGGTACCTGGAGCCATCCACATATCCCCCACTATCCCGGCAGCGAGATCTACGGCGCCAGCAGTTGCACTCGGCCCACTATGTCGAGGCGCAGCCGCTCGCAGGTAAACGCGCGCTGGTGGTAGGCGGTGGCAACTCCGGGGCGCAGAACTAGCAGAGGGTTCTAAAGTGGCCGATGCCACCTGGGTGACGCCCATCAGCAATGGCCGCATTGACCTGCTTGGAGAAAGCGCGCATTTCGCACATCACCCGATCCGACTCCACTGCATCTAAATTAGATTCAGCACAGGCCGGACAGAACTCGCCAGTTACAGCAGTGATGACGGTGGTTGCACCCTTGTAGGTATAAGGCAGGTCGTGGGTGTCGTGGATCAATTCCGCTACGCCGCAAACAGGACATTTCATGTTCATAGCTCCTTGAAGGACACGATCAGCATGCCGTCAAAGATCGCCAGCGTAAGAATGCTTGCCTGGCGCCTGATGGCACTGAGCAACCTTTTTGTCCAAATGCCTTGCGACAACATAGCCTACGAAGCCCGCCACACTCAAGGCTACGAGTACGCCCCCTAATGCGATCATCAGCATGCTTGCCTGGTTCATCTGATTCTCCGTTCGCTGTGCCAGATATGACAATACCATCAGCTTGGCCTGCGCCTCATCGACTACACATAGCGGCATGATATCAACGGTCCGGGTCTGAGCGTGTTTGCCCGGCTCTTAACGACTACAAATTGCGGCAGCGTATCAGCGGTCCGCATGTGGTCGTGCTTGCGCCGGCTCTTAACAACTACAATGAATGCTCATGCTACTACCCGCCAAAAGTGTAAGCGATGGAACTGGTTGCGCCTAACTCCGCTGATTGAAACGATGGCTGCAGGTTCGATCGCAGATCCGCAACCTGAACCTCAAGTGAAGCCAGTCATGCGCTCTAAGTCATTTGATTTTGTTCTATCCAAAAGCGCTGGTTCCACTGGGCGATAGTCAAAGAGTGCTTCTGGCCAGAAAGGGGCCGACCCCGGCATTGGTGAGCCGGTCAGAAGCTGGGAATTACCAGCCGGCTGTAATTGGCCCAGAGTGTGTAAAAACACTTTCTTATCGTGTGTGCCTCAGCCCATTGCTCTTGGGCGTGGTGATTTCCCGATTACTTACCACGATCAGCGCTGGTAACGCCTCAGAGCGCGTATGAAGCGCTGCGGCACCTCCTGGAGCAGCAAAAAAAGGGGCTTTTACGCCGTCATCGCCTTCAACAAGCCTTCGGTGCCGATGATTTTCATCACCCGCTTCAAGTTATAGGCGAGCACATTCAAGCTCATTTCTGCACTCACCCCGTTCAGTTTTCGAGTCAGGAAGTGCATTGCCCCCATCCATTGTTTGAGCGTCCCGAAGGGATGCTCAACAGTCCGCTTTCGAACCCGCATCATCTCCGGTGCTTGGTTCAGCCGGCGTTGCATTTCCTCCAGCACAGCTTCATGTTCCCAGCGCCGTACTCGACGATTTGTGCTTGGCGTGCACTGGGTTTTCAGCGTGCAGCTCTGGCACTTTGAACTCCAGTAGCAGTGCATATTCATGCCTTTCTCAACGCTGGAGAATCGCCAGATCAGTGCCTCTCCCGCCGGACAGGTGTATTCGTTTTTCGTCGGGTCATACACGAAGGCATCTTTGTTGAATCGGCCATCAGCCTTGGCGCTTGAAGTCATTGGCTTAGGCACGTAGGCCATGATGTTTGCGTCGTGACAGGCAAGGATTTCTTCACCCTTGAAGTAGCCTCGGTCAGCCACCACGGACAGCGTTTCTTCGCCGATGGCTTCACGAGCCTGCTTCGCCATTGAACTGAGTTGGTCACGGTCGGAACCGCTGTTGGTGACCTCGTGAGCAACTATTAAATGGTGCTGCGTATCGACAGCCGTCTGCACGTTGTAGCCGACGATACCGCTGCCGCGCGTCATCATCGAACGGGCATCCGGGTCGGTCAGCGAAACCTGTTTGTCAGGGGAATTGTTGAGCTGAGTTTCGATCCCCTGAAGCTCTTTCATCTGCGCTTTGAGCTTGGCGATTTTATCTTCCAGGCTGGCCGTGTCTGGCGCGGAGGCGCTAGGAATCTGTCGATCAGCCGCATCGAGCGCAGCCAAATAACGGCTGATGCTCGCCTCGATTTCTTCCATGCGCCGCTTCAGT
>NZ_QASO01000101.1 GCF_003052605.1 Ectopseudomonas oleovorans
CGTAGTAGAGATCCACTCGATTGCACAGTGACATGAACTGATGACGAACCGGTCGCACCGACCTGTGTGTAACCTGCTGCATCCATCGGCCCTCTGCTTTGCAAGGCCGCTAGCCCGGTTAGGCGCACAGGAGCGAAATTCATCATGGCTCAAGGCTAACGCCTTATCAGAAGTCGAATATACGGAAGCAGTCGTACCTAGGTTCAGAGGCAGATTATTTCACTGGCAAAACGGGAGGAGTCCATATACGGATGCAATCCGGGGGGATGTGCTGGCGATCCCCGGATTTTATCCGGGCTACAGTTCGTTGCGTGCAGCAATACGCTCGGCCAGCTCGCTGGGCAATTGCACCTGCGCCCGGCGCGCGGCGTTCAGCGGGATGTCGTAGGTGATGCGCGCGCCGTAGGCGTTGGGCGCCTGCGGGTCGTGGCGCACTTTGTCGAATACCAGCAGGCGGGTGCCGAGGCTGAAGCCTTCGGACAGGTCGTGGGTGACCATGAATACGGTCAGGCGGGTTTCCTGCCACAGCTCCAGGAGCAGCGCGTGCATGTCCTTGCGGATGCCGGGGTCGAGGGCGCCGAACGGCTCGTCGAGCAGCAGCATGCGCGGTTGCATCACCAGTGCCTGGGCGATGGCCAGGCGTTGCTGCATGCCACCCGAAAGCGCGCTGGGATACTACTTGTTCAGGGCATGGCCGAGGCCGACCTTGGTGAGGATTTCCGCAGCGCGCTCGCGGGCTTCGCGCTTGGCTGCGCCGAACAGTCGGCCCAGCAGCTTCGATTTCGGCAGCTCCAGGCCCAGGGCGACGTTGTCCAGCACGCTCAGGTGGGGGAATACCGAGTAGCGCTGGAACACCACGCCCCGGCTCGGATCGGGCTCGTTGGGCAGCGCCTGGCCGCCCAGCAGCAGTTCGCCACGGCTCGGGCGTTCCTGGCCGAGCAGCATGCGCAGAAAGGTGGATTTGCCACAGCCGGAGGCGCCGACCAGGGTGCAGAACTCACCCTCGTCGACCTTGATATTGAGGCGTTCGAGCACCACCAGGTCGCCGTATTCCTGCCACAGGTTGCGCGCTTCGATAAAGGCGGTTTTCCCTGTGCTTGCAGGGGCTGTGCTGGAGTCGCTCATGGCAGGTTCACTTAGCGGGACGATATGTTGACTGAACAGGGTCATGCCTTGCCTCCTTCATGCCAGGGGAAGCACAGGCGCAGCACCTGGCGCAGGCCCAGATCCATCAGCCAGGCCAGCAGGGTGATCCATACGACGTAGGGCAGGATCACGTCCATGGCCATGTAGCGACGCACCAGGAAGATGCGGTAACCGAGGCCGTCGGTCGAGGCGATGGCCTCGGCGGCGATCAGAAACAGCCAGGCCGAACCGAGCATCAGGCGCAGCGAGATCAGCAGGCGTGGCATCAGTTGCGGCAGCACCAGGCGCAGGATCAGCGTCCAGGAGTTGGCGCCGAGGGTCTGCGCCTTGATCAGCAGCTCGCCGGGAATCTCGCGGGCACGCTGTTCGATGTCACGAGCGATGCAGGGGGTGATGCCGATGACGATCAGCATCACCTTGGACAGCTCGCCGAGGCCGAAGACGATGAACAGAATCGGCAGGATCGCCAGCGGCGGAATCATCGACAGCACCGTGAGCAGCGGCGACAGCGGTGCGCCGAACAGCGGCACGCTGCCGGCGGCAATGCCCAGCACCAGCCCCAACAGCGCGGCGATGCCAAGGCCCAGGCCCAGGCGTTGCAGGCTGGAGGCGGTATCCTGCCAGAACAGGTACTGGCCGCTGCGTTTGTCTTCGCTGAAGGCCAGGCGGTCGATGGCATCGACCATCTGGCTGGCGCTGGGCAGCAGCTTGTCGTTGGGGTTCTCAGCCAGGCGGCTGGTCGAGGCGCTGAAATAGACGAACAGCAGCAGGGCGAAGGGCAGCAGGATCAGCAGCAGGCGGCTGCTGCGATCCGGGTGGCGGTTGATCAGGCGCATGGATAGTCCTCGTCGGGCCTGGAACGAAATGCGTGCGCAGCTAGCAAGCGCAAGAGCGCGCTGGTTTCGGGCCTTTGGGGGGGACGGCTGGTTGCCGCTGATGCGAGTGGGGCGTACCCATGATGAACCTCCAGTTTGACAGGGGCGGGCAGGAGTTCGCGGCGGTTCCCCACGGATGGGGCGCGTTCTCCCGGGCTTTTGTCCCGCCGTGTAACCTCGCTGGAGGTCGCTAGCTCTCGGACCAGTCGCTCGCCTGTGGCGAGCCGGAACCCTAGCCGGCTATTGGCAAATTGTGGTGCCGCGATCCCGGCGAACCGGGTTGTTCCTGCACGCAGGGTCTGTAGCGAACATCGTGCCAGCTAGCCGATGCGCCTATCTGGCGGGTTTCGTCGTCGCTCATCGCTGTGAGTGCGCGTTATTGGTGCGAGTCGTGGTGCGTCTGCTGTGCGATGGGGCGTTACAGCGCCCCATCGGCGGCCAGTTCCATATAGCGATGGTTGAAGCGCAGCAGAATGCGCTGCGGGTTGCCCAGCGTCTTCTCGCCACTGAATTCGATACCCAGATTGGTCAGGCCCATGCCGCTCTTGCCCAGCAGGCCGTGAGCATCGGCAAAGTGCGCGACCCGTTGCATGAGGTCCGACAGCTTGCCGGTGCGCGCGAAGTTCAGCGCGCTGCGCGGCGAATAGAACGAGCGCAGGGTGCCCAGCTGGGCGTCGAAGTCTTCCGGCGTGGTTTCGGCGGCGGCTGCCATTCTGGCCCTGGCCTCACGACCGGCCGGGGTGGGCAGGCCTAGCAGACGCTGGGTCTCGAACCAGGCGCCGGTCAGCGCGCGGCCGAATTCCGGGTGCTGAGCAAGGGTCTGGCTGCTGACCACGGTGAGGTCGAGGATTTCACCGGGAATCAGATTGGAGCTGAACACCTGGCTGACCTCGGCCTTGCGCCGAATCTCGGAGAGGATCGGGTTCCAGGTGATCACCGCGTCGCCCTTGCCGGCGAGGAAGGCATCAGCGATTTCGGTATCGGAGACGTTGATGATGGTCACGTCGCTTTCATCGAGCAGGGCCCACTGCAGCGCGCGGCTGAGCAGGTAGTGCGAGACCGAGTTTTCCACCAGCAGCACGCTCTTGCCCTTGAGGTCCTGGATTCTCTGGCCGCTGCCACGCAGCAGCAGGGCGTCGGCGCCATTGGAGAAGTCGCCGATGATCAGCGCGGTGCTGTCCTTGCCGGCAGCAGCGGGAATGGTCAGGGCGTCCATGTTGGTCATGCTGCAGGCGTCGAACTGGCCGGCGCTGTAGCGCTCGATGGAAGCGACATAGTCCGGCACTTCCTGCACCTGAATGTCAATGCCGTACTTGTCCGCCCACTTCTTCACGATGCCCTGTTCGGCGGCGTAGCCCCAGGGCATCCAGCCGGCGAATATCGACCAGCACAGCTTGAAGGTTTTAGGCGCGGCCTGGGCTGTCGGAGCGCCAAGCAGGCAGGCACAGAGCAGGACGGTGAGCAGGGAGCGAATGGACATGGAAACCTCGGGTCATGGACGAAAGCGGGAAAGCCGGCAGCCTGGCTGCGCGTTCTCCCGGGCTTTTGTCCCGCCGTGTAACCCCGCGGCATCCCGCCGCTGCATGAGGTCGCCCACTCTCGGACCAGCCACTCGCCTTCTGACGAGCCGGAACCCTAGTCGGCCATTACGATTCGCTACCACTGACGATCCTGTGCATGGATCGGCTTTCCGCGGCGCTGAGCAAGCGAATGCCATGCCAGCGACAGGACAATTGTCCTGTGCTCTTGTGGTTTTGCGCCGTCGGTCACAGCCGACGAAGTGAATCGCACCTGTTGCGGGCGGCGCTGTCTGATGCCTCAGGGATCACCGTCCCGGAGGCCGACATCGGTCGGCGTCGACCCAGCGGTCACAGGAGGCCGCCATGCCCTACAAGATGCTGTTTTCCGCGTTGCTCTTGCTGCTTTCCGGTTGCGCCGTTTATGGCGAAGGCTACGACCGTGGTTATCACCACGGCCATGGCTACCGGTACTACGACGGCTATCGGCGCGATTACAACCCGCCGCCACGCTACTACTACGAGGAGCGTCGGCATACCTACTACCCGGCGCCCCCGCGCTACGTTCCGGCGCCGCCGCCGCGTCATCACTACGGCCACGATCACCGGTATCGCGACGGCTACAAGCACCAGCAGCCGCGACATGACTATCGCCGCGACCAGCGTCGTCAGGAGCATCGCAGCGGGCAGATTCAGCGCGGCTGGGAGGCAGGCAGCAACACGCAGCATCGTTTCTCCAACGGGCGCAGCAATAACGAACAACGCCGTAGCGGCGAGCGCCGCTGGTAAACCTCCCCTCAATCCGCCGCGTGCCCGGCGCGCGGCGTCTGTTCACCCACCAGGTGAATCGCTGTAACCATGGCCTGCGCCGCTGGCGACAGGCTGTGGCCGGCGCGGCTGACCAGGCCATAGGCCGAATGCTGATGCAGACCCTGAGGCAACAGCGGCAGCAGGGCTAGCTGACCGCTCTCGACTTCGCCGGCGATCACGTCCCAGGGCGCCATGCTCAGCACATCGCTGTCGGCTACCAGGCGCTTGAGCACCAGGAAGTTGTCGCATTGCACGCTCAACGGCTGCGCTCGCCCGCTGGCCTGCCCCAGGCTGCGTTCGACCACCTGTGGCAGCTGTGTGCCGGCGAGAGGGAAGTCGAGCAGGTCGCGCAGGTGCAGGTTGCGCCGCTGCAGCAATGGATGAGCCGGGCGGCAGAACAGCACACCCTGATGCACGCGCAGCGGTTCGATGCGCAATTGAGCGGCGTCCTGCAATTCACGGATATCGGCGACGAACAGCTCGATGGCCGAGTCCAGCAGGCGGCACGCATGTTCCAGCACCAGGCGGCCATGGGCGGTGAGGCTGACGCCGCGGCTGTGGCGATCCACCAGGGTGCAGTCCAACTGGCTTTCCAGCGTCTGGATGCTGGGGCTCAGCGCCGGCTGGCTGAGGTGCACGGCCGCTACCGCGCGGGCGAAATGTTGGTGTTCGGCGAGGGCGACGAAGTGACGGAGCTGGCATAGATCGTTCATGCGCTTCCTGCATTAGCTGGTCTATTCGAATGCATTGGAGTTATCGGACGGCCTTTGCCAACCTGCCAGCATTCCAACAACAAGACCTTTCAATGCCATGAGCCCATTCTCTCGCTTCAGCGGCCTGCTGCTGGTTGCCCACACCAAGGTGGTCGCCCAGCAGCTCTATCGTGTCGCCGACAACGTCTATTCGGCAGTCGGCTGGCAACTGGGCAACGTGGTGATGTTCGAGGGGCCGCAGGGGCTGATCTTCGTCGACACCGGCGAGTCGGTCAGCGAATCGCGCAAGATCATGGCCGAGTTCCGCAAGCTCAGCGACAAGCCGGTCAAGGCGGTGGTCTACACCCACTTCCACCCGGATCACATCAACGGCGTGCAGGCGTTCGTCAGCCGCGAGCAGGTGGAGCGCGGCGAGGTACAGATCTACGCCCACGAGACCCTGCTGCAGAACGTGGTGGCGCAGGGCGCGCTGGTCGGGCCGATTCTCGGCGTACGTTCGGCCTACAGTTTCGGTTCCTTCCTACCGGCCAGCGATCAGGAGGGCATGAACGCTGGCATCGGTCCGTTGGCCAAGCCCGAGCTGTCGTCCTTCATTGCCCCGACCGTAACCTTTGGCGAGCGCCTGGATACCACTTAGGGTGCGCCGTGCGCACCGATCCGTACGCTAAAGATCTGACAACGGATGTTCGCCTTCCCAGACCGACGCGAAGTGCGCCTCGACCACTGCGTCTGGGATCGCGGCCACATCCGGCCAGTACCACTTCGGCGCCTGGTCCTTGTCGATCAGGCGGGCGCGTACGCCCTCGGGAAATTCCGGGTGGCGGCAGCAGTTCAGGCTCATGGCGTACTCCATGCGAAATACCTCGGCCAGCGACAGGTGGCGGGCGCGGCGGATCTGCTCCCAGACCAGGTGTGCGGTCAGCGGACAGCCATGGGCCAGAGTCTTGGCGGCGCGGGCGAGCAGGGCGTCGTTGTCAGCTTGCAGTGCGCTGAGCGCGTGCACGGCAGCCGGCAGGTGGGCAACGTCGAGCAACTCGTCGATACGTTCGCGACGTGGCAGCCACTGTGCAGCCGGTAGTTCACCGTGGGCTTCGTTCTCCAGCGCACGCAGCAGGCTGTGCAGTTGGGTGTCGGGCTCTTCGCGCCAGTTCAGTTGCACAAGGCCGGTCAACAGGGCGTCCTGCTGGTCGTCGCGCAGGAAACGGTCGGCCAGATTCAGATCCAGCGCATCACGGGCGTTGATGCTGGCTGCGGTCAGACCGAGGAATAGCCCCAGGCGACCTGGCAGGCGCGCCAGGAACCAGCTACCGCCGACATCCGGGTACAGGCCGATGTTGATCTCCGGCATGCCCAGGCGGCTGCTTGGAGTGACGATACGGATCCCGGCACCCTGCATCAGGCCCATGCCGCCGCCCAGTACGTGACCGTGCGCCCAGCAGATGAAGGGTTTTGGGTAGGTGTGGATGCGGTGGTCGAGGCGGTATTCGTCGGCGAAAAAACGTCGCGCCAGGGGCGGCACTTCGCCGGGGTGTTCACGGCACTGGTGGACGAGCTGCACCACGTCGCCGCCGGCGCAGAAGGCTTTCGGGCCGTTGCCGCGCAACATGACACAGGTGATCTCTGGATCATCTGCCCAGGCCTTGAGGCGGTCGTCGAGCGCTTTGATCATCGACAACGACAATGCGTTGAGGCTTTTCTCGGCATCTAGGGTGGCGATGCCGATTCGGTAGCCGTGCGGGCTGGGGCGTTCTTCGAAGGTGACGTTCATCGTGTGGAGTCCCGGTGCGCGCGGCGCACCCTACGAGTCATTTGTTGCGCCACTGCGGGTCGCGCTTTTCCAGAAAGGCGTTGACGCCCTCGCGGGTGTCGTCGGCATCGAATAGGTCGACGAAGCGCTCGCGTTCCTCCGGCAGCCAGGTGTTCGGGCCGCGCTCGCGTGCGCCCTGGATCAGCGGTTTGATGGTACGTACCGCCACCGGGCTTTGCCGCGCCACCTTGGAGGCCAGCAGCAGTGCGGTGCCACGGGCTTCGCCGGTATCCACCACCTGCTCGATCAGGCCGATGCGCAGGGCGGTTTCGGCGTCGATGCGTTCGCCGCAGAGGATCATGCGCTTGGCCCAGCCTTCGCCGATCAGCCAGGGCAGGGCTTGGGTGCCGCCGGCGCAGGGCAACAGACCCACGGAGGCTTCCGGCAGGGCCATCTGTGCCTGGCGTTCGGCGATGCGGATATCGCAGGCCAGCGCGCACTCCAGGCCGCCGCCCATGGCGTAGCCGTTGATCGCGGCGATGGACACGCCGCGGAAATCGCGCAGGGTCTCGAAGGCCTCGCCAAAGCGTCGGGCCATCTCGCGGGCATGGGCCTTGTCGCCATCGGTGAACATGTTCAGGTCGGCACCGGCGGAAAAGAACTTCGGCCCCTGGCCGGTCACCACCAGGGCGTACACCTCGTCGTCACGGTTGAGGTGCCCGACCACCTGCTTGAGGCCGATCAGCGAGTCGCGGTCCCAGGTGTTGGCAGGTGGATGATTGATGGTGATCAGCGCGGTATGGCCATGCTTCTCCACGGTGAGCTTGTGGGTCAGGTCGAAGATGCCGGATTTATAGGTTTCGATTGCTGTGCTCATAACGATTCCTCGTCAATTATCTTTCCACTCCCATTCATGGGAGAGGGATTTAAGCAGTTACAGCAGGTGATCGAGCATGCCGCCTTGTTGCAGCAGGCGGCGAGCGACGATCACCCGCATGATTTCGTTGGTGCCTTCCAGTATCTGGTGCACGCGGGCGTCACGCACCCAGCGTTCCAGCGGGTAATCATTCAGATAGCCATAACCGCCATGCAGTTGCAGGGCTTCGTTGCAGACGTTGAAGCAGTGGTCGGTGGCGAAGCGCTTGGCCATGGCGCAATACAGGCTGGCTTCGCCATGCCCATGGTCGAGCTTGTGCGCGGCCAGGCGCACCATCTGCCGGCTGGCGGTGAGGTCGGTGAGCATGTCGGCCAGCTTGAACTGCAAGGCCTGGAACTGGCTGAGCGGCTTGCCGAACTGCTTGCGTTCCTCGACATAGCGCAGGCTCTGTTGCAGCGCCGCCTGAGCTGCACCGAGCGAGCAACTGGCGATATTCAGACGACCGCCGTTGAGGCCCTTCATAGCATAGACGAAGCCTTCGCCTTCCGGGCCGATACGGTGGCTGGCGGGAATACGTACGCCCTCGAAGGTGATGGTGCGGGTCGGCTGCGCCTTCCAACCCATCTTGTCTTCGTTGCGCCCGTAGCGCACGCCAGGGGTGTCGGCGGGTACCAGGAAGCAGGAGATGCCCTTGGCGCCGTCCTCGCCGCTGCGCGCCATGACGATCAGCACGTCGGTACTGCCTGCGCCGGAGATGAAGCACTTGCTGCCGTCGATCACGTAGTCGTCGCCAGCGCGGCGGGCACGGGTGCGCAAGTTGGCGGCGTCGGAGCCGGCGTCCGGTTCGGTCAGGCAGTAGGAAGCCAGTGTCTGGCCGCTGATCAGCCCCGGCAGCCAGGTGTCCTTGAGCGCCTGCTCGGCGAAGCTGGCGAGCATCCAGGTGGCCATGTTGTGGATGGTCAGGTAGGCGGTAGTGGCCACGCAGCCGGCCGCCAGTTGCTCGAAGATCAGTGAACTGGAGAGTCGCGACAGGCCCAGGCCGCCATCTTCTTCGGCGATATACAGGGCCAGGTAGCCCTGCTCGGCGGCGCGGCGAATCACCTCGACGGGGAAGTGATGGTCGCGATCCCAGTCGGCGGCGTGGGGCGCCAGCTCCCGTGCGGCGAAGGCACGTGCACTGTCGGTAAGCAGGCGTTGTTCGTCACTGAGTTCGAAGTCCATGGCATCTCATTGCAAGGTCAGGGGTTGGCCGGCTGCGCGGCGCTCGGCCTGCCAGTCGGCGAGGCTGGGCAGGGCGCTACTGGCGTCGAGGCGGTCGACGATCTCGAAGTAGTCCTGCTTGAGCGGGTCCTTGAGTACCTCGTCGCGGGTTTTTACCTTCACGGCATAGACCGTCTGCAGATTCTGGTGATCGAAGGCACGCCATTGCTGTTCATCCTTGAGCAAGGTGTAGCGATGGCCTTCCAACGCCTTGATCAAGGCTTCGCTGTCGAGGCTCCTGGCTCGGGTGGCGGCATCGGCCCATTGCTGGACGATGCTGTAGGCCGAGGCCGCAGAGCTGGAGGGGTACATCTCGTAGCGAGTCCTGAAGGCTTCGACGAAGGCTTCACCACGGGCAGATTTCTCCAGCGCCGGTACGCGCCAGGTCCAGGGCTCGGTACCGATCACACCCTGCATCAAACCGGGGCCGGCTTGTTCGACCATGCTTTGGGTCAGGTTCGGGGCGACGATCTGCATACGGCTGGTCAGGCCCAGGTCATGGGCAATGCGCATGGCACGCACCAGGTCTTCACCAAACAGTACCAGGGCCAGAATGTCGGCATCGCTCGCCGCGGCCTGGGTCAGGGCATCGGTATAGTCGGCCAGGCGCGCGCCGGGGAAGGGCGTGCGAACCCCGGCATGCTGGCCCACGTTGTCACTGGCCGTGGCCTGGCGCAGTGAAGCTTCTGTGGTGTGGCCCCAGGTGTAGTCGGCAGTGACGTAGAAGTAGCGTTTGTTCGGCAAGGTCTTGTTCAGGTACTGGCCGAGCACCTGAGCGCTCATCCAGGCGTTGTTGCACTCGCGGAACATGTAGCGATGGCCGTCCTTGCCGGTGGTGTCGTTGGAGTAGGTGAGGGTGCCGAAATACAGCAGGCCGTGTTCCTTGGCACGCTTGCCGGCAGCGATGGCCACCGCGCTGGAAGAACCGCCAAAGAGCATGGCCGCGCCCTCGGCCGCCAGCTTGTCGACGTTTTTCACGGCCTTGGCCGGACGCGAGGCGGTGTCCTTGCTGGACAGGCGCAAGGGGCGCCCGAGGACACCGCCTGCGGCGTTGATTTCATCGATGGCCAGCAGGGCTCCACGCATCTGCGCCAGTCCCTCCTCTTTATATGGGCCGGTGCGCGGGTAGTTGAGACCGAGGGTGATCGGCTCGGCAGCCTGCGCACAGGCGGTGATTCCGGCCCACAGGGCCAGGATGGCGGACAGGTGGCGCATTGCAGTTCTCCTTGTTTTTGTTCTGCAGAGTCTTTTTACGCCGCTTGTCCAGTTCTCGTGATCGTCTTTTCGTCTAATAAGAACGCCGTTCTCATTTCAGTTGAATGGTCATGTTCGGCCCGGCCTCAAGCGGTGTGTCGTCGAACCAGCGGCTGGTCACGGTTTTGGTTTCGGTGTAGAAGCGCACCGCCTGCTTGCCGTAGGCGTGCAGATCACCGTAGAACGAGCCCTTCCAGCCAGTGAAGGAGAAGAACGGCAGCGGCACCGGGATCGGCACGTTGATACCCACCTGACCGACTTCAATCGCATGCTGGAAATGCCGCGCAGCGCCGCCGGAGCGGGTGAACAGGCTGGTGCCGTTGCCGTAGGGGCTGGCGTTGACCAGTTCGATGGCCTCTTCGAGGGTGTCGACCTGCATGCACACCAGCACCGGGCCGAAGATTTCCTCGCGGTACAGGCCCATCTCCGTCGTCACGCCACGGAACAGGGTTGGCCCGACCCAGTTGCCATGCGGATACCCCTCCACCGTGCACTGCGATCCGTCGAGCAGGCATTCGGCGCCTTCAGCCTTGCCCTGTTCGATCAGATGTAGCACGCGCTGGCGTGCCTGCGGGCTGATCAGCGGGCCATAGGCGGCGCCGCTGTCCTGCCAATGGCCGGGACGCAGTGTGGCCATCTGCTCGGCCAGCTCGTCGATCCACTGTTTCGATTCGCCGACGAACACCGCCACGCTGATGGCCATGCAGCGTTGCCCGGCGGCGCCGCAACTGGCGCCGAGCAGGTTGCTGATGACCTGATCCTTGGGCGCGTCCGGCATGATCACCATATGGTTCTTGGCCCCGGCGAAGGCCTGCACGCGTTTCAGGTGCTGGGTGCCGGTGCGGTAGACATGTTGGCCCACGTTGACCGAGCCGACGAAGGAGATCGCGCGCACGGCCGGATGTACCAGCAGTGCATCGACCTGTTCGCGGCCACCATGCAGGACTTGCAGCACGCCAGCGGGCGCGCCGGCTTCGATGAACAGCTCGGCCAGGCGATTGGGCGTCAGCGGATCCTGTTCGGACGGCTTGAGGATGAAGGTATTACCGCAGGCGATGGCCAGCGGGAACATCCACAGCGGAATCATCGCCGGGAAGTTGAACGGGGTGATGCCGACGCACACACCCAGCGGCTGGATCCAGCTGGCGGTGTCGATCTCGCGGGCGACGTTCTCCACCGTCTCGCCCATCATCAGGCTGGCGATATTGGCCGCATGCTCGGCCACCTCGATGCCACGCCAGACGTCGCCCTTGGCGTCGGCAAAAGTCTTACCGGTTTCCTGGGCGAGAATCTCCGCCAGTTCGTCGTGATGCTCCTTGAGCAGGTGCTGGTAGCGCAGCATCAGGCGCGCGCGTTCCGACACCGGCACTTCGCGCCAGGCGAGGAAGGCCTTCTGCGCACTGGCGACTGCCGCCTCGATTTCCTCGGCGGTGGCTTTGGGGGCGAGGGCGATCACCTCCTGGGTAGCCGGGTCGGTGACTTCGATCAGATCCGTGGCCTGGCTTTGCAGCCATTGACCGTCGATCAGTTGCGGCAGGGTATGGGGCATCGTGGCCTCCTGTTGTTCTTGTCTGTGCTCCGTTATAGCCCTTGGCGAAGCGCTTGTGGATTGACGATCTTGGTCAGTGGATGGACGATCTTGGTATTCATAAGTGTGGCGAGGTCGCTGGCATGGGCGCGCGGGTGGAAACTTCAAACTGGCCGTTGCCACTCGGTGGACAGCGTTTCATCACGCCGCCACGCCTGCGCCGTTTGCTGCAGCGCCACCCCCTGAGCGCCGGCTGCTATCCGCTGGCCATGGGCTTTTATCCGGAAGCGGTCGGGCATCAGATGCAGCGTGCACGGCCGGATGATCACTTGCTGATCTACTGCCGCTCGGGCAAGGGTTGGCTGGAAACGGCGGATGGACGATTAGAGGTCGTGGCTGGCGATCTGCTGCTGCTGCCCAAGGGCGTGGCACATGCCTATGGCGCCGATGGGCAAAGCCCCTGGACCATCTATTGGGTGCATTACGATGGCAGCCTCAGCCAGGACTTCCTGCATTTGCTGGGCGCGCAAATACAGCGCCGTATCGGGGTGCAGCCGCGCTTGCTGGGGGACTTCGAAGCATTACTGGGCCTGCAGCGCCAGGGGCTCAACGCTGCGCCCGCGATTCATGCCGCGCACCGCTTGCAGGCCATGCTCAGCTCGCTGGCGGCATTGCCGGCGCGAGTCAGTCTGAAATCCGGGCGGGTGCTGGATATCGAGGCGGTGCAAGCGGTGATGCGCGAACATCTGCACGGCAGCCTCAACCTCGATGAACTGGCCGCCCAGTTCAAACTGTCGCGCTTTCATTTCGCCAAGACCTACCGGGCGCTGACCGGACAGGCGCCGATTCAGGACTTCATCCAGTTGAAGATGGCCCTGGCTTGCCGCCTGCTCGACCGTGGGGATATCGAGGTACGCCAGGTTGCCGAGCAACTGGGTTATGACGATCCGTATTATTTCTCGCGGCTGTTTCGCAAGGTGGTAGGGATGGCGCCCAGTCATTACCGGGCGCTGCACCAGGGCTAACATAACGGCCGCCTGCCAGCGCTTGCGAGCTGTAGCCCAATGAGATGGACTCCTCCCTCCTACGGCGTCATTGCGCCAGACTGTAGGTTACGAAACAAACAATCCCGGAGGGGGAGCCCGCATGAAACTTAAACGCATAGGCGTGGATTTGGCAAAGCAGGTTTTTCAAGTTCATGGTGTCGACAGCCATGAGCAGGTCAAATGCCGCAAGCAACT
>NZ_QASO01000102.1 GCF_003052605.1 Ectopseudomonas oleovorans
TCGACATGCCGCAGCAACAGATCATTGCGGCGGCGTTGCAGCAGATTCACGGTAAAGAACCAGCTCGCCCCCGGCGCGAAAGCACGGCGATAGTTCGGCATCCTTGCCCCTCCAGAAACACCAAAAGGTCAAGCCTAGACGGCCACGGAAATAGCTCAAGCCCCGGCAACATCAGGTAACCCGTAGGGCGCATTAGCCGCAGGCGTAATGCGCCGAACGAGAGCCGCACACCACAAACTCCAGAGAGCAAAACACCCCGCGCAAGGTAGGGCGTTCAGTGTTGCAATGGATATCGTGATTCGCGGTGAACGACGGATTACGCTTCGCTAATCCATCCTACGGAGTTGATCCGCCTTACCGGGTTACGGAGTTGATCCGCCTTACCGGGTTGCACCAACACAGCCAGATCGAGGCCACGGTGCTTATCCGCCGTACCGTGTACTCGGCTACCAAAGGCATAGATCGACAGGAGGTCATCTAGCCGTGCACGCAACAGTTCGATCAGCACCGAATCATTCATGATCAGCCTTTGCCTATCGATTGATCGGTCTATCCCAAACATCCTCAAGTTGCTCTGCCTAGACTACTCGCTCACAAAATCATAGTCGCTGATGGGGCAGGCATTGACTCAGCTTTTCCACTGACATGTAAAAAAGCGCCCTGCATATGCAGGGCGCTTTTGAAGAGGAGTTTTAGGCTTAACCTAAACCCGCAGTAAGAAAATATTACCCTTCAGTGCAGTTGTTCGGACGAACAGAGGCAGGCAGGTTAGAGGTGCAGCTCCAGTTACCGTTGGCAACGGTATAGGTAAAGGTAACTTTCTTACCAGCAATTTGGTCATTAACGCCAGAACCAGCGTCTTTGAAAGTTGCGACCAAGGCGCAAGAAGTAGTGCCATTTGCAGTAGCAACGATAGTATTAACGTACTTACCGCTGAGGGTGTAGCCGTTTGCATCATTGAGGGCGCCTGCAGGGCTACCAGCAACAGGAGGAGTAGCTGTAGGGTTAGCCGGCACTGCTGCTGCCGAGCTGCACGCAGTTGCGAGACCAGAGTTTCCAGCGATGTCGATCAGCGGAGTTTTAAGACCGCCCAGGAGGTTCATAGCCTCTGTGACTTGAGCACGAGCGGTGTAGTTCTGGTATTGCGGCAGGGCGATAGCGGCCAAAATACCAATGATCGCAACTACGATCATCAATTCGATCAGGGTAAAACCCTTTTGCATTTGAGCTTTCATGATTCTCTCCGAAATTGAACAGGCCCATTGACCTGACAGGAAGGGAAGCACGAGACGTGCCAACTTCCAAAACCTCTCTTTTGCGGGCCTTTACCGAGCCACATGCACATACCGCAGCACAGCCCACGCCACTAACTGCCAATTTTCGTCACTCGCGAATGCACGGTTTGGCAGGCCACCTGCAACTGGGCTATAAGGCAGGCATTGTGTGTGGAGCCCCCAATGAACGAAAGCGTATCCCTCTCCGGCCTGGCCAAGCAGATGGTGCTGGCCGAGCTGCTGGACGAAAAAGCCGCTCAACAGGCACAGCTACAAGCACAGCGCAACAAGCTGTCGCTGGTCACCTATCTAGTGCAGAACAAGCTGGTAAAAAGTCGTGCATTGGCAGAACTAGCCTCGGAGCAGTTCGGCGTTTCCTTTCTCGACCTCAACAGCCTCGACAAGGAAAGCCAGCCACGTGACCTGATCAGCGAGAAACTGGTACGCCAACATCGCGTGCTGCCGCTATGGCGTCGAGGTAACAAGCTGTTCGTTGCGCTTTCTGACCCGACCAATCACCAGGCCGTCACCGATGTGCAGTTCAGCACCGGCCTGACCACAGAAGCCATTTTGGTCGAGGACGACAAACTCGGCGATGCCATCGACAAGTTCTTCGACTCGGCCAACAGCAGCATGGACGAGCTGGCAGACGTTGATCTGGATGGACTGGATGTCGAGGCGGTTGATGATGAGAAGTCGGTCGGCGAAGGTGGCGCCGATGCTGACGATGCGCCGGTAGTACGTTTCGTCAACAAGATGCTGCTGGACGCCATCAAGGGCGGCTCATCGGACCTGCACTTCGAGCCCTACGAAAAAGCCTATCGGGTACGCTTTCGTACCGACGGTATCCTCCATGAAGTCGCGCGCCCACCCATTCAGCTTGCTCCACGCATCTCTGCCCGCCTCAAGGTGATGGCCGCGCTGGATATTTCCGAACGGCGCAAGCCGCAGGACGGCCGGATCAAGATGAAAATCTCCAAGACCAAGGCCATCGATTTCCGCGTCAACACGCTCCCAACGCTCTGGGGCGAGAAGATCGTGATGCGGATTCTCGACCCTACTAGCGCGCAAATGGGCATCGATGCACTGGGCTACGAGGAGGAACAGAAAGAGCTGTATATGAACGCCCTGAAGCAACCCCAGGGCATGATTCTGGTCACCGGCCCCACTGGCTCGGGAAAGACGGTATCGCTCTATACCGGCCTGAACATCCTCAACACGCCTGATGTGAACATCTCCACCGCCGAAGACCCGGTGGAGATCAACCTGGAGGGCATCAACCAGGTCAACGTCAACCCCAAACAGGGTATGGACTTCACCCAGGCGCTGCGCGCCTTCCTGCGTCAGGACCCGGATATCATCATGGTCGGTGAGATTCGAGACCTGGACACCGCCTCCATTGCCGTCAAGGCCGCACAGACCGGGCATATGGTGATGTCCACCCTGCACACCAACAGCGCCGCGGAAACCCTGACCCGCCTGCGCAATATGGGCGTGCCTTCGTTCAATATCGCCACCTCGGTCAACCTGATCATCGCCCAGCGTCTGGCGCGCAAGCTGTGCAACAGCTGCAAGAAGGAAGTGAACGTACCGCGTGAAACCCTGCTGGCCGAAGGCTTCCCCGAGGACAAGATCGGCACCTTCAAGATTTATGGCCCGGTGGGCTGTGAAAACTGCAAGGGTGGTTACAAAGGGCGTGTCGGTATTTATGAAGTGGTTAAAAACACGCCCAACCTGCAGCGGATTATCATGGAGGAAGGCAACTCCATCGATATTGCCGCGCAGATGCGTAAAGACGGCTTTAATGACCTACGCACCTCCGCTTTGCTCAAGGCCATGCAAGGGGTCACCAGCCTTGAGGAAGTCAACCGCGTAACCAAGGATTAACCATGGCGGAAAAAGCTCTAAAAACCAGTGTGTTCACCTGGGAAGGCAAGAACAAAAGCGGTGCCGTCGTCAAGGGGGAGCTCAGCGGGCAGAACCCGTCCTTGGTCAAGGCGCAACTGCGCAAACAGGGGATCAATCCGACCAAAGTGCGCAAAAAGGGGGTGTCGCTCTTCAGCGCAGGCAAGAAGATCAAACCCATGGATATCGCCCTGTTTACCCGGCAGATGGCGACCATGATGAAAGCTGGCGTGCCACTGCTGCAGTCCTTCGACATCATCTCAGAGGGCTTCGACAACCCCAACATGCGCAAGCTGGTCGACGAGGTGAAGCAGGAGGTGGCTGCTGGTAACAGTTTTGCCGCCTCGCTGCGCAAGAAACCACAGTACTTCGATGAACTGTATTGCAACCTGGTTGAGTCTGGCGAACAGGCCGGCGCGCTGGAGAATCTGCTGGACCGAATCGCCACCTACAAAGAAAAGACCGAAGCGCTGAAGGCCAAGATCAAGAAGGCGATGAACTATCCAATCGCTGTTGTGGTGGTCGCCATCATCGTCTCAGCCATTTTGCTCATTAAAGTTGTACCGCAATTCGAGGAAGTTTTCGCCAACTTTGGCGCTGAACTACCTGCCTTTACGCTGATGGTAATAGGCATATCGCAATTTCTTCAGGAGTGGTGGTTCATTTTTCTGATTGCAATCATCGCCGCTGCCTTTGCATTCAAAGAAGCGATGAAGCGCTCGCAGAAACTGCGCGACTCGGTTGACCGTGGCGTACTGAAACTGCCAATAGTCGGCGACATTCTTTACAAATCTGCGGTAGCCCGCTTCGCACGCACACTATCAACGACTTTTGCCGCTGGCGTGCCACTGGTCGATGCGCTGGATTCGGTCTCCGGCGCCACCGGTAATGTGGTGTTCAAGAATGCGACCAACAAGATCAAGGCCGATGTCTCGACTGGTATGCAGCTTAACTTCTCAATGCGCACCACCGGTACCTTCCCCTCCATGGCTGTGCAGATGACCGCTATTGGCGAAGAATCGGGCTCGCTGGATGAGATGCTCGACAAGGTGGCCAGCTTCTATGAGGCCGAAGTGGACAATATGGTCGACGGCCTAACCAGCCTGATGGAGCCGATCATCATGTCCGTGCTGGGCGTGCTGGTCGGTGGCCTTATCATCGCCATGTACCTGCCAATCTTCCAGTTGGGTGCCGTCGTTTAAATGCTCGTGATCGACTTCCTGGCCAGCCATGTGCTGGCCTTTGTTTTGTGTGTTTCGTTGCTGGGTTTGCTGGTCGGCAGCTTCCTCAATGTAGTGATCTACCGCCTA
This sequence comes from Ectopseudomonas oleovorans, assembly GCF_003052605.1. Classification (GTDB taxonomy): domain Bacteria; phylum Pseudomonadota; class Gammaproteobacteria; order Pseudomonadales; family Pseudomonadaceae; genus Aquipseudomonas; species Aquipseudomonas oleovorans_A. The sequence goes on from NZ_QASO01000102.1 coordinate 4,490, forward strand.
CCGGTGATGCTGCAACGCGATTGGCAGAGCCAGGCACGCGAGGTGCTGGAGCTGCCGCCAGCACCGACCACTCAGACCTTCAATCTGATTCTGCCCAATTCCTGCTGCCCCAACTGCGGTCATGAGATTCGCCCCTGGGAGAACATCCCGGTCATCAGCTATTTGTTCCTGCGCGGCAAGTGTTCGAACTGCAAAACCCCGATCAGCAAGCGTTACCCCATCGTCGAACTGGCTTGCGGGCTGCTTTCAGGCTACGTCGCCTGGCATTTCGGCTTCACCTGGCAGGCTGGCGCCATGCTGGTGCTGGCCTGGGGGCTGCTGGCGATGAGCCTGATCGATGCCGACCACCAGTTGCTGCCCGATGTGCTGGTGCTGCCGCTGCTGTGGCTGGGCTTGATCGTCAATTACTACGGATTGTTCACCAGCCTGGAAGATGCCCTGTGGGGCGCGATTGCCGGATACCTGAGCCTGTGGTCGGTGTATTGGCTGTTCAAGCTGATCACCGGCAAGGAAGGCATGGGTTACGGCGACTTCAAGCTGCTGGCCATGCTCGGCGCCTGGGGTGGCTGGCAGATTCTGCCGTTGACCATTCTGCTGTCGTCGCTGGTCGGCGCGGTCCTGGGGGTGATTCTGCTGCGCATGCGTGGCAGCGATTCCGGCACGCCGATTCCCTTCGGCCCTTATCTGGCGATTGCCGGGTGGATCGCTCTGCTGTGGGGCGATGTGATTACCGGCAGTTATCTGAAGTTCGCTGGGTTTTGAGCCAAACAGCCACCCATAGTCGCCCAAGTTGTAGGAGCCCCGCCCCGGGGCGAAGTTTCTGGATCTAGCGCTGAACCTCAGAACCATTCGCCGCGGGGCGCGGCTCCTACAGGGTTTGAGCTAACCCAGCGACACTCGTCACTCCCGCGAAGGCGGGAGTCCAGGAGTTATCCTGACTCCACGAGCTGGGTCCCCGCCTTCGCGGGGATGACGGATCGCGGTACACGCGGTTCGCATCATCCAGCAATCCCCCCTACAATCGCGGCCTTGAGCAGTAACGAGACCGCATTGGCGTTATGAAACCCTGGATACTCGGCCTGACTGGTGGCATTGGCAGCGGCAAGAGCGCGGTGGCGCAAGGCTTTATCGAACGCGGCGTGCACGTGGTGGACGCCGATCATGCAGCGCGTTGGGTGGTCGAACCGGGGCGCCCGGCGCTGGCAAAGATTGTTGAGCACTTTGGTGCAGGCGTACTGCAAGCCAATGGCGAGTTGGACCGCGCCGCACTGCGCAAGCTGATATTTGCCGACTCCGAGCAGCGCCGCTGGCTGGAAAGCTTGCTGCACCCGCTGATCGGTCAGGAGATCGTTCAGGTGCTGGCGCGCGCAGAATCGCCCTATGCCATTCTGGTGTCGCCATTGCTGGTCGAGTCCGGCCAGCGGCAGATGACCCAACGCATATTGGTCGTCGACACGCCTGCCGAGTTGCAGGTGCAACGCACCATCGCGCGCGATCAGAGTTCGGAAGAACAGGTTCGCGCCATCATGCAGGCCCAGGCCAGCCGCGAAGAGCGCCTGCGCCATGCTCACGACGTGCTGATCAATGATCGTGATATGGCCTGGCTGGACGCGGAGGTCGAGCGCCTGCACAACTTTTACCTGACCCTGCGCGGAGGCCAACCATGACCATTACCGTTCAATGCCCAACCTGTAGCGCACCCGTCGAGTGGAAAGCCGAAAACACCTACCGCCCCTTCTGCTGCGAACGCTGCAAGCTGATCGATCTGGGCGCCTGGGCTGCCGAAGAGCATGCGATTCCCGGCAATGACCTGGAAGACGAGATGTTCAGCGGCGACCTGCCGACACGGCCACATTGATTACAGGCCTGGAAAGAGCCGATTGGCTCGTCTCTCGCTACCACTCTTGGCGACGAGGAAAGCATCGTGACTAGCGCAGCTTGTCCGTAGGAGCCCGCTTGCGGGCGATCAAGTACAAGAGCATCGCCAGCAAGCCGGCTCCTACAGGTTGCTATGCAGCTTTCTATGGCCGCATAAAAGCGTAGTCGCGGTCGTCGTCGAGGTTGTCGGCGAGAAACTGTAGCTCGTGCGCCAACTCCCGGGGATCACGCAGCGCCCTGCTCCGCTGTACGACCTCCGACAGCAGCGCACGCAGTGCCACAACAGGCTCATGACCCTGCACTTCGGCGTCATGCAAATCGTCCTGAACAGCGTTTCTTGCCCAGCTGTGAACACTCATCTCAAGTCTCTCGGAGGCGTTTCTCACAGCATGGCGGCAGGCCCGTTTCGGATATTGACGGGGATCAATCCGCTCGCTGCCATTCAATCGGCCAATACGGTCTCATTCACTCACCGCGATCCCCCTCCTTCCAAGGCGCCTGCAGGTAGCGGCTGCGGTTGAAGGTTTCCAGCCAGTCCGGGTAGAACACCACCAGCGCGGTGACGATGGTGCCGTTGATAAAGGCCTCGGGGAACGCCACCAGCCACAGATAGCCGGCAAAGTCGTCCAGCCAGGGCGGCATGGGGAACAGCCCGTCCATCCACAACAACGCAAGGCCGCCGAGCAGCGTCATCAACGTCGCCAACGCTGCCGGAAAGAAACCGCAGAAGAAGATGTAGACGAACAGGTTACGCGGCTGCGCGCGCTCTACACGGATTGCGCACACCTCGGTGACCAGCACCGGAATCAGCACCAGCAGCACGCCGTTGATGCCGAGCGAGGCCAGGTCCATGCGACCGATAGCCAGCAGGCCAAGCTGCGCCGCCAGGCCAGCCAACACGGCAAGTGGCCAATCGAGCAGCAGGGTTACGGCGGTCATACCGATGAAGTGGTAGGAAAGCCCGGAGTCGAAATCGCGGCGCACCAGCCACAGCAGAAACAGCGCGAGCATGGTGCCGAACAGCAGATGCTGGCGGCGCAGGTCACTGAACAGTTCGACCCAGGGCGCCCGTGTTATCGCCCAGAGCAGCGCCAGCCCGTAGACCAGCCAGCCGCCCAGCAAGGTGGAGAACGCCAGCAGGTTGGAAGCGATCATGCGCGCACACCCTCTCCTTCATTCATTGCCATGCCCGGCAGTCTACACCGGCACCCGGATTTGATTTTGCCGGCAGAGCAACTGCAATGGCGACTGCCCTGCCATTGATCGACAACAGACAACAAAGCCCAGCTGGATTTCCACACTCACCGGAGCGACTGGAGCTGCAGGCACTGGCATGCGGGTAAGCGCTGCGGCTAAGCTTCAGACATGGACGATTCCGATTATCTGCGCTTACTTACGCACCAGGCCGAACAAGCCAATGCCTTCCTCTCCAACGCCAAGAAATGGGAGCGTGAGCGTTGGGTCTGTCAACGCCTGCTGCAAGCGCTGAACGTGCGTCACCATAGCGATGACTTCACGCCCAGCGGCCAGGAGCCGCCGGACGTACTGTTTCGCGATGCCAACTTCGAAGTGTTTTTCGTGCTCGATGAAGGCCGGCGCCTCAATGACGAGTGGCGCGCCGAACTGGAGCGGCGCCGCAGCGCCTTTTCCCTGAGCCAACTGGTGCGTCGCGAAGCGCGCCCCAAACGCATTCCAGCCAGCGAAATGCAGGCGCGCCTGGCACCGACCCTGCGCAAGAAGGCGCATAACTACCGCGAGCGTGGCATCGACCTCGGCGAACTCGACCTGGTCGCCTTCGTCAGCCTCAAGCGCGCCGTGCTCGACTGCAATAGCCACTTCCCGCCCCCTACCGAATACCTGCGCCAAGGCTGGCGCTCGCTGTCCTTGGTTGGTCCGCGCTTCGCCCGTGTGCTGTTCGCTCACCCGGACGCGCCGGATTTTCTAAGGCAAAATCTCGGCCGCAGTCTGCTGTTCGACATCGGTATCGGCCTGTGAGCCCCTTGCAGGAATTGCTCGCCGGCGTGCCGCAAGTCGGCCAGGTGCGCTGGATAGGCGTGCGCCCCAAGGCGCGCGAGGCGATGCTCGAAGTCGAGGCCGTGGAAGCGCGGCGTGAAGCCGGCCTGACCGGCGATCACAGCCGCCCAGAGCCACGCAATGCGCGGCAGGTCACGCTGATTCAGTGGGAACACCTGGCCGTCGTTGCCGCCTTGCTCGGCCGCGATGCGCCCATGCCGCCCAGCGAGCTGCGCCGCAATATCGCGGTCGCCGGCATCAATCTGTTCAGCCTCAAGGGCCGGCGCTTTCGCATTGGCCAGGCGCTGCTGGAAACCACCGGCTGGTGCCAACCCTGCGCCCGCCTGGAGGAACGTCTCGGTCGCGGCACCTTCCAGGCCATGCGAGGCCATGGCGGCATTACCGCTCGCGTGATCGAGGGCGGCATCATCCGCCTGGAGGACGCGGTAAGCGTGGACCCCCTCGAAACGATATCTGACCCGCAGGACAACGACGCTCGCCAAGGCTGGCAGGCACGCCTAGAATAGTCGCATTCAAGCAGAGGCCCGCCCATGACCAGTCGCCTGAGCCCCGAAGACCAACAGAAAGTCGACCAATACCTGAGCGCACCGCAGCATCAGGTTGAACGTCAGCCGTTTCGCGTTTGGCGTCTGCTGGCGGTGGTCATGGTCGTGACCATTGGCCTGGGCCTGCTGAGCCGCTTGCTGAGTCGACTGGTGCTATGAGCTGCCTTGCGCTCGCCCTCTCGCACTCACACCGTCTTTTTCAAAGCCTTGTGAGCAATATCCATGTCCCATCGCATCGTGATTGTCGGCGGCGGCGCCGGCGGTTTGGAGCTGGCCACCCGCCTGGGTAGAAAACTGGGCAAGAGTGGCGCGGCCCGAATCATTCTGGTCGACGCCAACCTCACCCATATCTGGAAGCCCCTGCTGCACGAAGTGGCCGCCGGCTCGTTGAACTCCTCGGAAGACGAACTGAACTACGTGGCCCAGGCCAAGTGGAACCATTTCGAGTTCCAGCTCGGGCGCATGTCCGGCCTCGACCGTGCCAGCAAGAGCATCACCCTGGCACCGACGCTGGATGACGATGGCCAGGTACTGATGCCTGAACGCCGCATCACCTACGACAGCCTGGTCATTGCCGTTGGCAGCACCACCAATGACTTCGGCACGCCTGGCGCTGCTGAGCACTGCATTTTCCTCGACACCCGCGCGCAGGCCGAGCGCTTCCATCGCCGCATGCTCAGCCACTACCTGCGTGCACATGCCAGCGAGAACGAATACGGTTCGAAGATCGATATCGCCATCGTCGGCGCCGGTGCCACCGGGGTCGAGCTGGCAGCAGAACTGCACCACGCGGCCAAGCAGTTGGTCGCCTATGGCCTAGACCGCATTCGCCCCGAAGACATGCGCATCACCCTGATCGAGGCCGGGCCGCGTGTGCTGCCTGCTCTGCCCGAGCGCATCGCACGGCCGGTGCATCAGACCCTGGAGAAGCTCGGCGTCACCGTGCTGACCGGTGCGGCTGTCAGCGAAGTGACTGCCGACGGCCTGAAAACCGCCGACGGCAACTTCATCCCGGCCAGCCTGAAAGTCTGGGCTGCCGGCATTCGCGCCCCCGGTTTTCTCAAGGATCTCGACGGCCTGGAGAGCAACCGCATCAACCAGCTGCAGGTTCGTCCGACCCTGCAAACGACGCTCGATGACGACGTATTCGCCTTCGGCGACTGCGCAGCCTGCCCGCAGCCGGGCACTGAGGGCCGCAACGTGCCGCCACGCGCCCAGGCAGCGCATCAGCAGGCATCGCTGCTGGCCAAGTCGCTACGTTTGAAGATCAGCGCCCAGCCGCTGCCGGAATACCGCTATCGCGATTACGGCTCACTGATCTCGCTGTCGAGCTTCTCCGCGGTCGGTAACCTGATGGGCAACCTGACCGGCAGCGTCATGCTCGAAGGCTGGCTGGCACGGGTGTTCTACGTGTCGCTGTATCGCATGCACCAGATGGCCCTGTATGGCGTGCCACGCACCTTGCTGCTGATGCTCAGCGATCGCATCGGGCGCAGCACCGAGCCGCGCCTGAAGCTGCATTGAAGTAGTGGCAGGCTACAGACTGTAGGGTGGGCCGGGCGGCGATCCGCTTCAGCCCACGTCGACCGCTGGTGGGCTAAAGCCCACCCTACGAGCTGATGCTCAGCGATCGCATCGGGCGCAGCACCAAGCCACGTCTGAAGCTGCATCGAAGCAGTGACAGGCTACAAGTCTTGTAGGGTGGGCTTCAGCCCACGCCGACCAACGCTGGTGGCTAAAGCGGATCGCCGCCCGGCCCACCCTACGAGCTGAAGCGCCCGTAGGGAAAATGCTGGAATTCCCCTTTGCAAGACAGCCGATCGCCCGTGGTGCGCATGACGCACCTGTGCGAACCGGCCAGCGTGGCCGGGACAATGCGAGACGGCCCAGACGCACGTGAGGCGCAGAAACGAACAAGCCCGCACTAGGCGGGCTTGTTCGTTGTAGTGGTGGGTCGTGTAGGATTCGAACCTACGACCAATTGGTTAAAAGCCAACTGCTCTACCAACTGAGCTAACGACCCGAAAATGGTCGGGGTAGGGGGATTCGAACTCCCGACATCTTGCTCCCAAAGCAAGCGCGCTACCGGACTGCGCTATACCCCGATAGGAAGTTGGCTCCGCGACCTGGACTCGAACCAGGGACCCAATGATTAACAGTCATTTGCTCTACCGACTGAGCTATCGCGGAACTTCGGTCTTCCAGCTCTTCTGCGCTTTGGCTTTCGCTTTACCGCTTCAGAGGCGCGCCATTTTACGTAGCAAAATTTCCCTGTCAACCCCTGCAAACTGCTTTTACGACAATGCTTTGCAGACAAGCCATGGACTACTATATGTTTCATCGAACTGTGGCACGACGCAGGACGCGCCAGCCGAAGACGCCAGCTAGGACAGTCCATGAGCAACCAGGACAAGCCCCCCATTCATCCCAAGGTGGTCAGCCTCGCCAGCCGCGGTATACAGCCGCGCTTCAGCGATCTGGTACAAGCCTGCCGTAAGCTGGTGATGAATCGCCTGGCGGAGCATTTGAGCGGTGTATTCGGCCAAGTCGATGACACCCTGTTCGAGTGCGCCGAGAAAGCCGAGAACAACAAGGTGCAGACGTTGTTCTTCGACAACATGCGCGAGATCCGCCGCCAGCGTCCACAGATCGAGCGCAGCTACCACCAGGCCATCGCCAACAATTTTTCCGATTTCCTCGACGGCAAGCTGCAGGATCAGACACCGGCCGAAATGGACCCCGAGCAATTGGCCCTGGTGCAGAACGAGGATTACGAAGAAACCCTGCAGGTCACCAATATGGTCAGCCGGGTCAAGGCACGCTGCACCCAGCCGCTATTCGCTCTGGAGCAGCGCCTGGCGCTGCTCAACAACGGCCAGAAGCTCGGCGAGGACAGCAACCCCTTCGGCCCACAGGCCATTGCCCAGGCGTTTCGCGATGCGCTGGCGCCCTGCCCCTTCCCACTGCAGATCAAGACCATCCTCTACATGCTCTTCGATCGCCATGTGATGCAGAGCCTCGATTCACTCTATGGCGCACTCAACCAGCGCCTGATCGATGCCGGCGTGCTGCCCAACCTCAAGTACAGCGCACAGATCAATCAAAGCGTCAGCCGCCCCGATGCGCCAGCGCCAGAAGCCCCGACGCCCCAACAAGCAGCGGGCAGACCGGGCACGACGCCAGCGCCCGTAGAACCGGCGCTGTTCGATCTGGATCTCAGCGCACCGCCGCCGAACGATCCCGGCGCGCTGTTCAGCGGCTTGTCCAGCCTGCTCGGCGAGCACCGCCAGAGCCACCCGGACGCTCCGCTGCTGGGCGGCACACGGAGCATCGTCAGCTTCTCACCGCGCGGGGCCAGCCGTACCTACAGCGCCAGCGAACTGCTTGCTGCGCTCAATCGCATGCAGCAGCAGTCGGCCCACGAACTGGCCCAACGCCTGCACCAACCGCAAGCCGTTGAAGGCCTCAAGGCCGATCTGCAGCAGCAACTGGAATCACACAGCAGCCTGCCGGGCGACAGCAAGGTGTCCGATCAGGAAGCCGACGTGATCGACCTGGTTGGCATGCTGTTCGACTTCATCCTCGATGACGAGAACCTGCCGGACGCCTGCAAGACCGCACTCTCGCACCTGCATACGCCCTATCTGAAAATCGCGCTGCAGGACAAGGCGCTGTTCACCCAACACCACCATCCGGCGCGACGCCTGCTCAACACCATGGCCCAGGCTGGCGTGCTTTACGGCAGCGAAGGTGACGAACGCAGCCTGCTGGCCAAGATGCAATGGGTAGTCGAACGGGTGATTCACGGTTTCAGCGGTGATCTGGGACTGTTCGACAGCCTGATCGAGGAGTTCAACGAGTATGTCGAGACCCTGCGCCACAAGGTCGAACTGCGCGAACGCCGCGCGGTCGAGGCGGCCAAGGGGCGTGATCGTCTGCTGGGGGCTCGCGAGCAGGCACTTGAGGTGGTTCAGCGATGCGTCGGAAAGCGCGACCTACCAACCATCATCCGCAACTTCCTCGAACTGACCTGGGCCGACGTCCTGGTGTTCGTCCTGCTGCGCCATGGCGAACAGAGCACGGAGTGGAAGCGCTCCTGTGAAGTGGCCGAACAGCTGGCCTGGAGCGGCACACCGCTGGGCGAGGCCGAGGTGCTGCAGTTGCAGGAACAGCGCGTACCGATGCTCAGCGACCTGCGCAAGGGCCTGGAATTACTCGGCGGCTACCATGAGGACGGCATCCGTCGCCTGCTGCAGGACCTGGTGGCCTGCCAGCATGCGGTGCAAGCCAAACAACCGCAATTGGCCGCCCAGCTCAAACCTACCCTGCCAGAAAGCCCACTGGGCGCCATGCTTGGAGAAGATGCCGATCTGGCTCGTCAGGCACCTTTGCGCAGCAAGCTCTCGGCACGCGCACAAGCCTTGGCCAAGGAGTTGGCCAGCGTCGAGTTCGGCACCTGGTTCGAGTTCGTCGAGGGCGGCAAGAGCCGCGCGCTCAAGCTTTCCTGGTTCAGCCCGACCACGCACAACTACATGTTCGTCGACCACAGTGGCCAGCGCGTGGCGATCAAGCCGCTGACCCTGCTGGCCAGCGAGATGGAAAAGGGCCTGGCCCGCATCGTGACACCCGAACGCGCGGCGCCCCTGGTGGATCGCGCGCTGACTGCCATTTACCGTGTGCTGCAGCGTTTCACCGGGCGCACGGCCGAACCCCGCTGAGGAATTTCCATGGAAGAGCGTCGCCTACACAGCCGCCATGGCACCGAAATGCAGCTGGAGGTCTTCGACCTGAACAGCGGCCAGCGCCTGGGCCGGATAGTCGACCTGTCTGCAGATGGTTTCATGCTGTTCAGCGACACCCCCCACACCGCCGACGCGGTGCTGGAATGCCGCCTGGTGTGCACCTCAGGTAGCGATGCGGTACAGGAAGTGCGTCTGGGCGCCGATTGCCTGTGGAGCCGCCCCGGCGCCGACGGCCGGCATTGTTGGGCCGGCTTTCACATCATCGATCTGGCCGAGGATCAGGCCAAGGCACTGGAGAGCCTGCTGGCCAGGCTCTGAGCTGCGCGACCGGTGCGCACGGCGCACCCTACGAAACGCCCACGCCAAACCAACCTCAACGCAAAAGGCTGATGCCGATCAGTTAAGACGCAAAAGCAGCCTTGCGTGGGAGCCCCGCCCCGGGGCGAAGCTTGTGGATTTGTGCTGAACGCGTGATCGATTCGCCGCGAGGCGCGGCTCCTACAGATACGTAGTGCTCTTTCGAGCGACACACACGCCGAACGGATAGGCGTTCCGCCCCGGGGCGAAGCTTTTCGCGTCCCCCTCGGTTCGCGGCGGGGCGCCGCTTCTACAGAGAGCCTGTACCCGCAACGAAAAACGGAGCCCGCAGGCTCCGTTTTTTCATCCCGGCGTAACACCGGGATATCGCATGGTGGGTTACGCGGCGCACTCTGCTCGTGAAACCAGCCAATTACGTGCTTGGCGCCGCTAACCCACCCTACGCCAGCTTCTTGTAACGCACGCGGTGCGGCTGCGCGGCGGCATCGCCCAGGCGTTTCTTGCGGTCGGCTTCGAACTCGGTGTAGTTGCCTTCGAAGAAGTTGACCTTGCCGTCGTCCTCGTAGGAGAGAATGTGGGTGGCGATACGGTCGAGGAACCAGCGATCGTGGGAAATCACCACGGCGGCGCCCGGGAAGTCCAGCAGCGCCTCTTCCAGCGCACGCAGGGTTTCCACGTCGAGGTCGTTGGACGGTTCGTCGAGCAGCAGCACGTTGCCACCCTGCTTCAGGGTCAGCGCCATATGCAGGCGACCGCGCTCACCACCGGAGAGGTCCTTGACGAACTTCTGCTGGTCGGCGCCCTTGAAGTTGAAGCGGCCGACGTAACCGCGCGACGGCACCTCGTAGTTGCCGACCTTGATCATGTCGAAGCCGTCGGAAATCTGCTCCCACACGGTCTTGTTGCCTTCGAGCATCTCGCGGCTCTGCTCGACGCTGGCGATCTGTACGGTTTCACCGATCTCGATGGTGCCGGAGTCCGGCTGCTCCTTGCCGGTGATCATGCGCAGCAGGGTCGACTTACCGGCGCCGTTACCACCAATCACGCCGACAATGGCGCCTTTGGGGATGCTGAAGGACAGGTCGTCGATCAGTACGCGGTCGCCGAAGGACTTCGACACGTTGTGGAAATCGATGACCTTGTCGCCCAGACGCGGGCCAGCCGGGATGTAGATCTCGTTGGTCTCGCTGCGCTTCTGGAATTCCTGCGACTGCATTTCCTCGAAGCGCTGCAGACGTGCCTTGGACTTGGACTGGCGTGCCTTGGCGCCCTGGCGTACCCACTCCAGTTCGGCCTTCATCGCCTTGGCGTGCGACGCCTCGGCCTTGGCTTCCTGAGCCAGACGGTTGGCCTTCGATTCCAACCAGCCGGAGTAGTTGCCCTCGTAGGGAATACCGTGGCCGCGGTCGAGTTCGAGAATCCAGCCGGCGACGTTGTCGAGGAAGTAACGGTCGTGGGTGATGGCCACCACGGTGCCGGGGAAATCGTGCAGGAAGCGCTCCAGCCAGGCGACCGAGTCGGCGTCCAGGTGGTTGGTCGGCTCGTCGAGCAGCAGCATGTCTGGCGCCGACAGCAGCAGGCGACACAGCGCCACGCGGCGTTTCTCACCACCGGACAGGTGCTCGATCTTGGCGTCCCAGGCCGGCAGACGCAGGGCGTCGGCGGCGACTTCCAGCTGGCGCTCCAGGTTGTGGCCATCGGAAGCCTGCAGAATGGCTTCGAGCTTGGCCTGTTCGGCAGCCAGGGCATCGAAGTCGGCGTCCGGCTCGGCGTAAGCGGCGTAGACCTCGTCGAGACGGGCCTGGGCCTGCTTGATCTCGCCTACCGCCTCTTCGACGATGTCGCGCACCGTCTTGCTCGGGTCGAACTGCGGCTCCTGTGGCAGGTAGCCGACCTTGATCCCCGGCATCGGACGAGCCTCGCCGTCGATCTCGGTGTCGACGCCGGCCATGATGCGCAGCAGCGTGGACTTACCGGCACCGTTGAGGCCCAGCACGCCGATCTTGGCGCCTGGGAAGAATGACAGGGAGATGTCCTTGAGAATTTCACGCTTCGGCGGGACAACCTTGCTGACCCGATGCATGCTGTAGACGTACTGAGCCATGGAGAACCTGACTGGTGAGAATAGGGAGCTGGAAACGGCGCGCCATGCAGGTCGCGTGAAAACATGATGAATGCGTTGGGGGGCTATGTTCGCGTTAGCTGTTGTACACCCTGTAGGAGCGGATTTATCCGCGAAATTCGCGGCTGAAGCCGCTCCTACCGAAAAGCCAGGGTCGTTAACGTGCGCTAGCCATCAGTTTTCACACCACCTGCGTGTACGCAATGTGCAGAGACCTTAGCCCCTGCGGAGGCGAACGCCAAGTACCGCGCGGACAGTTCACGCGCGCGGCGCAAAACTACCGGAATGTGCGTGACAGGGCAAACCTACGTTCGTCGGCGCAGCTGGCACTTGGCCACGTTTGCAGGCATTCTAGCCGGCTCGCGCGAGCGCAGGCATGCCCGCGCGTCTCAACGCTTAAAATAGCCCAGCACTGGCTGCAGGTTCACAGAACGTGTCGACTCCCTCATCCCTGCCTTCCTCCTCCCCGGGCGAGTCGCGCGCAGCATTGCGCCGTGCACTGGTGGTGCTGGTGCTGGCGATGCTGGGATTGCTGGCCTGGCAGCTGACCCAGGAATACCGCCAGTTGCTCGATAGTCAGAAGCAACTGAGCCAGGGTTACAGCGCCCAACTGGCCAAGCACCTGAGTCTGAACATGCGCCTCAAGGCACAGGCGGGCCAGGCGATGCTGCAAAGCAGCCCTGCGCGCGCTGGCGACGGCAGCGAATTGGTCACGGCATTGCGCAGCATCTTCCCGACCGTCAACAGCGTGGCCTGGCTCGATGCCGACGGGCAGTTGCTGGCCGACAGCGCCAGCGAGTCGCGCGACCTCAGCTTCATTCGCAACCAGCAGCAACGCAGCGGCGCGGCGCCCTATCACTTCGCCTTCAGCGCACTGGACGGCGGCGCGCTCTACCTGCTGCTGCGTCAGCCTGACGACAGTCACCGAGTATTGCGCATGCGCACCAGTGCGTTGCGTGGCTGGCTGCGCGAGCAGCACCAGAGCGAGCACGACTGGTTGCTCGAAGATCTGCTCAGTCACCGCGTGATAGCACGTGCCGATGACCTGCAACAGGCTGGCGGCATCATCGCGCCGGTTACTGCGGCAGAACAGGCACAAAGCCTGGAACTGATCGCCCTGCCCGGCAGCGACTGGCAACTGCGCGCCCTGTTCGATGCAGAACGCGCCGGCAACGAGCTGATGCCGACCCTGGCCGGCAAGTTCCTGCTGTTCGCGCTGTGCAGCCTGCTTACCCTGCTGGCCCTGTACGGCCTGCAACGCGAGCAGCGCAGCCTGCAGCGCCTGAATAGCGAAACACGCCGCTCGCTGCGCCAGGCCGCCAGCGCGCTCGGTGCCGTCGAAGAACGCATTCTGGTGACCCAGGCCGATGGCAAGGTGCGCTACCTGAACCCGCAGGCCGAAGCGCTGTTCGGGGTTCCCAGCAACGTGGCCGGGGAACTCCATCTGCTTGATCTGCTGCCCGATCTCGACCCGCTGCTGCTCAACAGTCCACAACTGAGCAGCGATCTGGGACCGGAGCTGATCAGAGTCGAAAGCGAGGGGCGCGAGCGACTGTTCGCCGTGACCCGTAGCGATATCAGCGAAGTCGGGCGTCATGCCGGTTACGTCTGGGTGCTGCGTGACGTGACCGACGAGCAGCAGGCCATGCGCGTGCTGCAGGAAACCCGCAGGCGCTATCAGGATATCTTCGAGGGCACCGGCGTGGCCCTGTGCGTGCTCGACCTCTCCGGCCTGCGCTGCCTGTTGCTGCAGCACAAGTTGCGCGATGCGGCGGGTCTGCAGCGCTGGTTGCAGGCCGATGCCGAGCATCAGCAACTGTTGGTCGAGCAACTACGCATTACCGAAGCCAACCAGGTGGCGCTCAACCTGCTCGGGGTGAAGAGCACCGAGCAGGCCTGGCAGCAACTGATCGACAACGGCCCGATACAGCCCGACGATCTGCGTTATCGCCTGGCCGTGGCCGTGCTCGAAGGCCCCAATCTGGTGGAGCTGGAAACCCAGCTGGTCACCGCACAGGGCCTGCAGCGCCATGTATGGCTGGTACTGCGTCTGCCGGAAATGATTCAGGATTATCAGGCCGTCACCCTTAGCATCAGCGACATCACCAGCCGCAAGCGCATCGAGCTGTCGCTGATCGAGCGTGAGCGCTTCTGGTCCGAGGTGGTTCGCTCGGTCCCCGACCTGCTCTACGTGCATGACATGCAGAACCAGCAGGTGCTGTTCAGCAACCACAGCCTCGGCTTGCAGCTGGGCTATAGCGTCGGCGAGCTCAAGGAGATGGCCGGGGATTTCTGGGAGCAGGTACTGCATCCGGACGACAGCGAATACTACTGGCGCATCCGCAACCTGCAGAAAGTGGTCGGCAACGGTTTGCTGCTCGAATCAGTGCTGCGCTGGCGTCACCGCGACGGTCAGTGGCGCTGGTTCAGCATCCGTGAGCAGGCGCTGGCGCGCGATGATCGCGGGCGCGTCAGCCGCCTGATCGGCTTGGCCAAGGACATTACCGAGCAAATCGAGCGCAACCAATCGCTGCGTGACAGCGAGCAACGCTACCGTCTGCTGGCGGAAAGCATCAGCGACGTGATCGTCTCCACCGATGACAGCCTGAACCTGAACTACGTCAGCCCGTCGGTGGAAGCCATGCTCGGTTACGACGCCGAATGGGTGACAACCAACGGCCTGCAAGGCCTGGCGGCCAACCCGCAGCAGCTCGCCAGCCTCTACCAGCTGCTCGAGCGGATTCGCGATTCGCTCGGCGAGCGTGACCGCCTCGAGCGTCTGCGCGAGGAGCTGCCGGATCAGCTCTTCGTCTTCGACTGCCTGCGCGCCGACGGCCACAAGATCCCGGTGGAGCTGCGCCTGGTGCTGATGTGGGACGAGAACGGTCGCTTCGGAGGCATCCTCGGCGTTGGCCGCGACATCAGCCAGCAACGCCGCGCGGAAAAAGACCTGCGCATGGCCGCCACGGTATTCGAGCACTCCACCGCAGCGATTCTGGTGACCGACCCGGCCGGTTACATCGTTCAGGTCAACAAGGCCTTCAGCCGCGTCAGTGGTTATTCCGCCGGCCAGGTGCTCGACCAGCTTCCCGGCATGCTCACCGCCGACCGCCAGCAGGCGGCGCACCTGCAGTACATCCTCGGCCAACTCAACCAGCGCGGCAGTTGGGAAGGCGAGGTGTGGCTCAAGCGCAAGGGTGGGGAGAACTTCCCGGCCTGGGTCGGCATTACCGCGGTGCATGACGAGGAAGGCGACCTGGTCAGCTACGTGTGTTTCTTCAGCGACATCAGCGAACGCAAGGCCAGCGAACAGCGCATCCATCGTCTGGCCTACTACGACGCCCTGACCCACCTGCCCAACCGCACCCTGTTCCAGGATCGCCTGCACAGTGCCCTGCAGCATGCGGATCGGCATGACGAATGGGTGGTGCTGATGTTCCTCGACCTCGACCGCTTCAAGCCGATCAACGATTCGCTCGGCCACGCCGCCGGCGACCGCATGCTCAAGGACGTGGCCGTGCGCCTGTCGGCCTGCGTCGACGGCGACGACACCGTGGCGCGCATGGGCGGCGACGAATTCACCCTGCTGCTGCAGCCGCGCGCCACCCGCGAGGGCGCATTGAATCGCGCCATTCATGTCGCCGAGCAGATTCTCTCCAGCCTGGCGCGCCCTTTCGTCCTCGAAGGCCGCGAATTCTTCGTCACCGCCAGTATCGGCATCGCCCTCGCTCCGCAAGATGGTAACGAACTGAGTCAACTGATGAAGAACGCCGACACGGCGATGTACCACGCCAAGGAACGCGGCAAGAACAACTTCCAGTTCTACCAGGCCGATATGAACGCCAGTGCCCTGGAACGCCTGGAACTGGAAAGTGACCTGCGCCACGCTCAGGAGCAGGGCCAGTTCGTCCTGCATTATCAGCCGCAGTTTGCCGGCGACGGCAATCGCCTGACCGGGGTCGAGGCGCTGTTGCGCTGGAGTCACCCGACACGCGGCCTGGTGCCGCCGGATGAGTTCATCCCGGTGCTGGAGGAGCTCGGCCTGGTGGTGCAGGTCGGTGAATGGGTGCTGGAGGAAGCCTGCCGGCAGCTCAAGGCCTGGCACGAGGAAAAGATCCGCATCCCCAAGATTTCGGTCAATCTGTCGGCCCGGCAGTTCGCCGAAGGCGATCTGAGCGCACGCATCGCCGCCATTCTGGACAGAACCAGAGTAGCCCCGGCCTGCCTGGAGCTGGAGCTGACCGAAAGCATACTGATGCGTGACGTCGCCAGCGCGATGCAGACTCTCGGCAACCTCAAGCGTTTGGGCCTGTGCATTGCCGTGGATGATTTCGGCACCGGCTACTCATCGCTGAACTACCTCAAGCAGTTCCCTATCGACGTCTTGAAGATCGACCGTAGCTTCGTCGACGGCCTGCCCGATGGTGAGCAGGATGCGCAGATCGCCCGCGCGATCATCGCCATGGCGCACAGCCTGAACATGATGGTGATCGCCGAGGGCGTGGAGAGCCAGGCACAACTGGACTTCCTGCGTGAACACCACTGCGACGAAGTACAGGGCTTCCTGCTGGGCAGGCCCATGGCTGCACGTCAGCTCACCGCCCAGTTCAGCGGCGCAGCGCTGTTCATCCTCAGTTGACGGGCGAGCCCTGGGCCCAACTCAGCATGAAGGCCATTTGTCAGGCTCATGACCGACCTTCATATGCCTGAATGCGACCTTTGCGGTAGAATCCGCCCCCTCTTTCTACCGCCCAGCTGATTTCAGGGGACCGCCATGTTCAGCCGTGATTTGACCCTCGCTCGTTATGACGCCGAACTCTTTGCCGCGATGGAGCAGGAAGCCCAGCGCCAGGAAGAGCACATCGAGCTGATCGCCTCGGAAAACTACACCAGCCCGGCGGTGATGGAAGCCCAGGGCAGCGTGCTGACCAACAAGTACGCCGAAGGCTACCCGGGCAAGCGTTACTACGGTGGTTGCGAGTATGTCGACGTGGTTGAGCAACTCGCCATCGACCGCGCCAAGGAACTGTTCGGCGCCGACTACGCCAACGTCCAGCCGCACTCCGGCAGCCAGGCCAACAGCGCCGTGTACATGGCCCTGCTCAACGCCGGCGACACCGTGCTGGGCATGAGCCTGGCCCATGGCGGTCACCTGACCCACGGCGCCAGCGTCAGCTTCTCCGGCAAGATCTACAACGCCGTGCAGTACGGCATCAACGACCAGGGTCTGATCGACTATGACGAAGTCGAGCGCCTGGCCGTCGAGCACAAGCCGAAGATGATCATCGCCGGCTTCAGCGCCTACTCGCAGGTGCTGGACTTCCCGCGTTTCCGCGCCATTGCCGACAAGGTCGGTGCCTACCTGTTCGTCGACATGGCCCACGTCGCCGGCCTGGTCGCCGCTGGCCTGTACCCGAACCCGGTACCGTTCGCCGATGTGGTTACCACCACCACCCACAAAACCCTGCGCGGCCCGCGTGGCGGCCTGATCCTGGCGCGCAAGAACGAAGAGCTGGAGAAGAAGTTCAACTCCGCAGTATTCCCAGGCGGCCAGGGCGGCCCGCTGGAGCACGTCATCGCCGCCAAGGCGGTGTGCTTCAAGGAAGCGCTGCAACCTGAGTTCAAGGCTTACCAGGCACAGGTAATCAAGAACGCCCAGACCATGGCCCAGGTGTTCATCGACAACGGCTACGACGTGGTCTCCGGCGGCACCGAGAACCACCTGTTCCTGCTCTCGCTGATCAAGCAGGACATTACCGGCAAGGATGCTGACGCTGCCCTGGGCCGCGCCTTCATCACCGTCAACAAGAACAGCGTACCGAACGATCCGCGTTCGCCGTTCGTCACCTCCGGCCTGCGTATCGGCACCCCTGCCGTCACCACTCGCGGCTTCAAGGAAGACGAGTGCCGTCAACTGGCAGGCTGGATCTGCGACGTACTGGCCAACATCGGCAACGACGAAGTCGAAGGCCGCGTGCGTGAGCAGGTCAAGGCGCTGTGCGCGAAGTTCCCGGTCTATGCCAACTAAGAACCTATTCACGATCTAGCGAGCTAGAGCGATACAAGGCAAAAACAAGCGAGGAAGCGGAGTTTACAAGTGGTAAATGAGCATTCCGAGCTTGTTTTTAATGCAGTAGCGCCGACGCGCAGCAGATCGTGAACAGGTTCTAAGGCTCAGCCTGAAACGAAGAAGCCCGCCGATTGGCGGGCTTCTTTTTGCCTTCAATTTGCCTCAGGCCGGCTGTTTCACGTAGCGCGCCAGTTGCGCGTCACGGCTCATCACCTCGAGCGTGGCTGCCAGCACCTGCTCACTGGTGGCGTCGGCTTTGCTGAAGATGCTGCCGAAGTTGTCGTGAGTGACCTTGGCGAAGTGCGCACGATCCTGAGCCTCCACGCCCAGCAAGGTAGCGTAGGCGTCCAGCGCTTCGCCCTGGCCCATGGCCATGTCTTCGGCAATCGAATCGAGCATGCCGTTCATCGCCAGCATGGAGCGGCCGTTGTAGCCCAGCGCGCCACTGGTGTCGCAACCGTTGGTACCAGACGTCATGCCGAAGGTGGCGTTACCCGAGGTGCCATTGGTGGTGGTGGCCAGGAAGTGCGGGGCCATGCCACGCTGCCCTTCGAACAGCATGTTGCCCCAGCCGCAGCCATTGCCGCCCGCAGCATCGGCAAACGCACCAACACTGGCCATGCTCAACAGACCGAAGACCAAACCTTTACCCAGCAGTCGCTTGCTCATGTCTATCGCTCCGCTATATCGAGTAATGAAACCGCTTAAGGAGCTTTGGCGAGACTTGGCGACCTGTCAAACTGATGGGCATCGGTTGTGCGCCACGGCACAAGGGTTGGAGTGCGTGGCCAGTAGCCTTGGCTATAGTGATGTAAATCCTTCAGGAGTATCGGCATGAGTGAATCAGCCAACGAGCGTCGGCGCTTTCAGCGCATCGCCTTCGACGCCCCCACCGTCATCGCTCAAGGTGAGCGGCAATGGTCGGCAGCTCTGCACGATATCTCTCTCAAGGGCCTGCTGATCAAGACCCCACGTGACTGGAACGGCGACCCGAACCAGCCCTTCGAAGCTCTTATCGAACTGGGGGACGAAGCCAAGGTGAAGATGGAAGTGGTACTGACGCGCGCCCAGCCGCAGTCTCTCGGTTTCGTCTGCCGCCATATCGATCTGGATTCCATCAGCCACCTGCGCCGCCTGGTCGAACTCAACCTCGGCGATGAACAGCTGCTGGAGCGCGAACTGGCGGCATTGGGCGAAGACGACTAGCAGTCAGTGGCGCAGACAGGCAGCCTCTGCCTGTTCACGACGCTGGCGACGCGCCTGAATACGCTGCGCCTGACGGCGCGCATCGCGCGATTCGATGGCCTTGGCGTCGAAGTTGAAAGCCCGGGAAAAGAAATCGAAGAACAGGAACATGATGGCGTCTCCTTCAGTGGATACGCCTTCATGCTGCGCGCCGATAGCCTGCTACCTATTGACCTCGGTCAATTTTCGACCCGCCCCACTCGCGGCAGAACGCCGCAGCCGATACAGAGACGTAGCCCGGATGGACCTGTAGGAGCCGGCTTGCCGGCGATGCTTTTATCGATGATCGCCCGCAAGCGGGCTCCTACAGTTGGCACATGTGCAGGTACAGCAGGAAGGGTTTTAGCCGCGACTTTAGTTACTCGAACAACGCATCCAGCGCCTGTTCCAGGCGCGTGACGGCTACTATCTGCAAACCCGGCGGTGCTTCCTTGGGGGCATTGCCCTTGGGCACGATGGCGCGCTTGAAACCATGCTTGGCCGCCTCCTTCAGACGCTCCTGACCGCTCGGCACCGGACGAATCTCGCCGGACAGACCAATCTCGCCGAACACCAGCAGGTCATGTTGCAGCGGCCGGTTGCGCAGGCTGGAGATCACCGCCGCCATCAGTGCCAGGTCGGACGCCGTTTCCAGCACCTTGACCCCGCCAACCACGTTGAGGAACACGTCCTGGTCATAGGTCGGAATGCCGCCGTGGCGGTGCAGTACCGCCAGCAGCATGGCCAGGCGGTTCTGATCCAGGCCCAGGGTGACGCGGCGCGGATTGCCCAGATGACTGGTGTCGACCAGCGCCTGCACCTCCACCAGCATCGGTCGCGAGCCTTCCCAGGTAGCCATCACCACGCTGCCGGGCACGGCCTCCTGCGCGCGGGTGAGGAAGATCGCCGAGGGATTGGAGACTTCCTTCAGGCCCTTGTCGGTCATGCCGAACACACCCAGTTCGTTGACCGCGCCGAAACGGTTCTTCACCGCCCGTAGCAGGCGCAGGCGACCGTCGGACTCACCCTCGAAATACAGCACGGTGTCGACCATGTGCTCCAGCACGCGCGGGCCGGCTAACGCGCCCTCCTTGGTGACGTGGCCGACGAGAAAGATCGCCGTGCCGCTCTGCTTGGCGAAGCGCACCAGCAGCGCCGCACTCTCGCGCACCTGGGCCACGCCGCCTGGCGCCGACTGCAGTTGCTCGGTGAAGATGGTCTGGATCGAGTCGATGACCATGACCTTGGGTTTTTCCTGGCGGGCGGTGGCGATGATCGATTCGATGCAGGTTTCGGTCATCACCTTGAGCTTGTCCTGCGGCAGATCCAGCCGCCGCGCACGCATGGCCACCTGCTGCTGCGATTCCTCACCGGTGACGTAAAGGGCGGGAAAACGCGTGGCGATATTGCACAGGGTCTGCAGCAGGATGGTCGACTTGCCGATGCCTGGATCGCCACCGATCAGCACCACCGAGCCATCCACCAGGCCGCCACCGAGCACCCGATCCAGTTCACCGGAAGCGGTGGAAAAACGCGGAATTTCCTCGACACTGACCTCAGCCAGGGTCTTGATATTGGCCTTGTCGCCGGCCCAGCCAGTGCGCCCACTGGGCGTGGCGCCCTCGACCACGGTTTCGACCAAGGTATTCCAGGCGCCACACTCCCCACACTGCCCTGCCCATTTGGGGAAGTTGGCGCCGCACTCGGTGCAGCCGTACATGCGTTTTGCCTTGGCCATTGCGATCAATCCTGCCGCTGAACGAAGGCTGGAACGATACCGAACAACTGGATAAATTTACAGATCACAGCCACTCTGCCCGGAATGCCCATATGCAGATCCAACTGCTCCCCACCAGCGCCGAACAGCTGCCGCTACTGGCCAACCTCTACCAGTTCTACGCCTACGAAAGCTCGGACTGGGAGCAGGAGGATGTGGAGACGGACGGTCGCTTCTACATCCACCACCCCCACCTGCAGCGCTATTGGCAGGAACCGGGCTGGAGCGCGCAACTGATACTGGTCGACGCCTTCATTGCCGGTTTCCTGCTGATCGAACAGAGCGAGTTACCCGGTCTTGATGTGCCGGAGTTCGCCGATCTGTTCATCCTGAAAAAGTATCGTCGCCAAGGCATCGGTCGCGCCCTGGTACAGCAGGTAATGGGCGATGGCAGGCCCTGGCTGCTGCGTTTCTACCGCCAGGATGAGTTGGCCTGCGCGTTCTGGCAGCAGCTGTTGAGCGAATGGCCCAGACCGGCGCGCGAAGTGTGGACGGAAGAAGAGGCGGACGGGCTAATGCTGATCAGATAAGTTCGTCACCACCCCCTCCTACTTGCAGTAGAGGGGCGTTTTTCGTAGGAGCCAGCTTGCTGGCGATGCTTTTTATGGCGGATCGCCGGCAAGCCGGCTCCTACAAAGATCGAGTGCAACGGCTTAACTGACTGGCATTAGGCGGACGGGCTGCTCACTTATCTGATCAACCCGCCCGTACATTGAAAACGTCTGATCGCAGGGGCCCACTTGCGGGCGATCAGCCTTTCACCAACACGCCGGCAAACCGGCTTCTACGACTCAGCCCTTGCAGCCATTGCCACAACCGCAGCACTGCCCCGCAGCGCGTTTGAGCTGGCGCGCCAGCTCGTCCTTCATTGCCACGCGGTTGAGTTTCAACGCGCTGAGGGCGACGTCATCGAGCAACTCGATACCGTCCTCGATACGGCAGATGCGCTTGTCCAGTGCTTCGTATTCTTCGGCCAGGCGCGAGAACTGTTCATCGCTCTGGCGCAGGCGCTGCAGTTCGTTGCGCAGTTCGGGGAAATCATGAACCAGCGGATGATGGTCGACGTGCATGGTGGAGCCTCTGACAGGAAAGATGGCTCCAGCCTAGCGTCACAGACACCCCGCTCACTTGATCAGGATCAAGCACTGCCCGCCTTGCGCAACAGTTCGGCGATCTCGTCCTTGAGCGCCACCCGCTGCAACTTCAGGCCCTGCAGGATCAGATCATCCGCAGCCTCACGCCCCGCCTCGATGGCGTAGATACGCCTGTCCAGTGCTTCATAGTCACTGGCCAAACGTGGAAAGTGCGGGTCGCTGTGCAGCAACGTGCGCAAGGCATCGTGCTGCTGCGGAAACTCTCGACTAAGCGGATGATGTTCGAGCGGCATGGAGGATTCTCCGGAAAGGGTTTCCTTAGGGTCTGTTGCCGTTTCGACGCGAGC
The DNA here is from genome assembly GCF_003052605.1 of Ectopseudomonas oleovorans. Classification (GTDB taxonomy): domain Bacteria; phylum Pseudomonadota; class Gammaproteobacteria; order Pseudomonadales; family Pseudomonadaceae; genus Aquipseudomonas; species Aquipseudomonas oleovorans_A. Next base: position 26,641 of record NZ_QASO01000102.1, read on the forward strand.
CGCGTTGCTGCGCGAAACGGCAACAGACCCTAGCCTAGTCGAAGCTGCGCCGAATGCTGCAGCGCAAGGAGTTACAAGCCCTTGCGTACCTGCGCAGCCCTCTGAAACAAAATGTTGCAGCCTTGCTGCAATATCACCTGTCCTTTTGCGTTAATTTTATCGGCCGTTCGTCACTAGCCCATCTACATGACACTCCTGATAGCGTTCGCTGTCCTCTCCATCCTGGTTTCGTTCATCTGCTCCATCCTCGAAGCCGCCCTGCTTTCCCTCACGCCCAGTTACATCGCACAGCAGAAGGCCGACAAACCGCAGCTGTACGAAAGGCTGAAAGAGCTCAAAGACAAGATCGACCAGCCGCTGGCGGCCATCCTGACCCTCAATACCGTGGCACATACCGTTGGTGCGACCGGCGTTGGTGCGCAGGTGGCAATCGTCTTCGGCGACGGTTACCTGGGTATCGCCTCGGCGGTCATGACCCTGCTGATTCTGGTGCTCTCGGAAATTCTGCCGAAGACCATCGGCGCACGTTACTGGCGCGCCCTTGCTCCCTTCCTGCCGAGCCTGCTGCGGGCAATGATCCTGCTGCTCAAGCCGTTCATCGTGCTCTCCGATCTGATCATGCGCCTGTTCGGCGGCAAGGAGCCGGAACATGATATTCGCCAGGAAATCAAGGCACTGACCCTGCTCGGCCGCGAAGTGGGCAAGCTCGACGAAGACGAGCATCGGGTGATCAGCAACATCCTCGACCTGCACGAGATTCGTCTGCGCGACATCATGACGCCGCGCATCGTCTGCGAATCCGCCGCACCGGATGAATCGATCGCCGAGTTCAAGACCCGTGCCCGCGAGAGCCAGTTCTCCCGCTACCCGGTGATCGGCGAGGACGAGTCGCCGCTGGGCGTGGTGTTCCGCTATGACGCCCTGGCCGCCGAGAACGACGCCGAACCGATCACCCAGATCATGAAACCGCTGAAGGTCGTACCGGAAAGCATGAACGTGGAGAACCTGATGACCCTGATGATGCAGGAACATCAGCATATGTGCCTGGTGTACGACGAGTTCGGTAGCTGGCGCGGCCTGGTGACCCTGGAGGACATCATGGAAACCATCATCGGCAAACCAATTCTCGACGAGACCGACGACATTCCCAATATGCGCCGCTTCGCCAAGCGCCGTTGGGAACATCGACTCAAAGCTATCCGCGAAGACTGATCACCAGTAGTTTTCCACCGCCACCTGACCCGGCCGCCGGGTCAGGCTCAGATTCAGGCCGCGCGCTTTCAGACGCTGGCGAATGTCATCGATCATCTGCGGGTTGCCGCAAATCATCACTCGCGAATATTCGGGCGTCAGTTCAAGCCCGGCGGCGCGCTCCAACTCACCGTTGTCGAGCAGATCGGTGATACGCGCATTCAGGCAATCCGGCGCCTGCTCGCGAGTGACCACCGGCAGGTAGGTGAGTTTGTCAGCGAATTCGGCCAGGTGTTCCAGCTCGCCAAAACCCCTGATCAGCGGCTGATAGGCCAGTTCGGCGAAGCTACGCGCGCTGTACACCAGTACGATACGCTCGAAGCGCTGCCACACCTCGAAGTCCTGCAGGATCGACAAAAACGGCGCGATGCCAGTGCCGCTACCCAGCAGCCAGAGGTCACGGCCGTCGACGAAGCGGTCCAGGGTCAGGTAGCCGGTGGCCATCTTCTCCACCAGCAGGCTGTCGCCAACGCGCAGTCGACTCAACTCGCTGGTAAATTCGCCGCCCGGCACCACGATGGAGAAGAACTCGAGAAACTCGTCATGTGGCGCGGACACCAGCGAATAGGCGCGCCAAACCACAGTGCCATCGGTTTTCTCCACGCCCAGGCGCACGAACTGCCCGGCGCGGAAACGAAAGCCCGGGTCACGGGTAGTGCGCAGGGTGAACAGACTCGGCGTCAGGCTGCGTACCTCGAGCAGCGTCTGACGGGTGAACTTGTCTTCGCTGACGGTCATAATCGCCCCCTTCAGGCACCTCCAAACACTATCTGCGTTGTCATCACTGCGTTAAAAACAAGCTCGTGCGCGAGTCCGATCAAAATGCTCATTTACAGCTCGTAAAGTCGAGCGCGACTCCGACCGTTTCTCGCTTGTTTTTGCCTTGTGCTGACTGCCTCGCCTACGTGTTTAGAGGCACCTCTTCATTGAATACCTGTCCAGTCTGGCGCAATTGCCCAGCAACAAACACCGAAGGTTTGCATGCCTACTCTCGAAACTCCCTTCGCCAGCCTCGAACTGCAGCGTCAGCCGCACCAGGCGAACGAGCCGCTCCAAGCCTTCGATGCCGCCGACGAATACCTGCTGGGTCATCTTCATGAGCATGGCATCGAGGCAGGTAGCCGGGTGCTGCTACTCAACGACAGCTTCGGCGCCCTCGCCTGCTCGCTGGCCGGACACTGCCAAGTGACCAGCAGCGGTGACTCGCACCTGGGCTTTCTCGCCCTGCAGAAGAACCTCGCCGGCAACGGCCTGAGTGGCGACACTGTGACCTTTCTGCCGAGCTGCGAAACGCCGCAAGGACCGTTCGACTGGATACTGATCCGCGTGCCGAAGACCCTGGCGCTGCTGGAGGAGCAACTGATTCGCCTGCACGGCCAGTTGGCGCCGAATGCCCGCGTGGTAGCCGGGGCGATGATCAAGCACCTGCCGCGCGCCGCCGGTGATCTGCTGGAGCAATACATCGGCCCGGTGCAGGCCTCGCTGGCCGTGAAGAAAGCCCGATTGCTGGTCGCCACGCCTGAAACCAAGGCGGCGCCGCACTCGCCCTACCCGACCCGCTACCGCCTGGATAAACCGGCGCTGGAGCTGGTCAACCACGCCAACGTGTTCTGCCGCGACGGCCTGGACATCGGCACCCGCGCCTTCCTGCCGCATTTGCCGCGCCACCTCGGCGCACGCCGCGTCGCCGACCTGGGCTGCGGCAACGGCGTGCTCGGCATCGCCTATGCCCTGGGCAGCCCGCAGGCACAGCTGACCCTGGTGGACGAGTCATACATGGCCGTGCAGTCGGCGCAGGAAAACTGGCTGGCGGCGCTCGGTGAGCGAACGGTGACGATCCGTGCCGGCGACGGCCTGGCCGAACAGCCGGCCGGCTCGCTGGACCTGGTGCTGTGCAACCCGCCCTTCCACCAGCAGCAGGTGGTCGGTGATTCTCTCGCCTGGCGCATGTTCCAGCAGGCCCGCGCGGCGCTGGTGACCGGCGGCGAACTGTGGATAGTCGGCAACCGCCACCTGGGCTATCACGCCAAGCTGGCGCGGCTGTTCCGTGGCGTCGAGCAGGTGGCGGCCAACCCGAAGTTCGTGGTGCTCAAGGCGAGCAAGTAAGCCACCTACAAGGTCAGGGTAAAGCGCGACAGCAATGCCCCCGGCAGCGCCATCGAGCCGGTCTGCCGGGCGCCGTAGGTGCCGCCGGGCAGCAGCAGTTCGGGCTCGCGGGTCAGGGCTTCGAGTTGCGGGCCGAGGAAGTCGAACAGCGAATCATCGAAACGCATGGTGTTGGCCGGCGCCTGGATCTGCCCGTCCTCGAACCAGAAGGTGGCGAAGCGGGTCATGCCGGTCAGGCGCGCGGCGGGCAGGTCGGAGAAATTGCCGTACCACAGGTTGCCGACGTAGAGCCCGGTGCCGAGCCGTTGCAGCACGTCGTGCTCATCCAATTTACCGCCATGCATGTGCAACGACAGCGGGTATTCGCCGCTGCACGCGCCATTGGCGATCAGTCCATATTCCGCGGCACTGCGTGAGCTGACCAGGCGCTCGCCGGGGCGACCACGGTCGATCAGGCGCAGCGGCTGGCGTGGCCCCTCTGCCGTGAAGGCTGGGGCCAGGCCGCCTTCGATACGTTCGTCCACGCTCACCTGGGTGTTGAGTTCGGCCTTGCCGCTGAATAGCCGCTGCAAGGGGCTGCCGCCCGAAGCCAGCGCCTGCGCACCGAAGCCCCAGCAGCATAGGCTGACCAGCTCCTCCAGCGCTGCCGGCGCCAGGTAGGCCCGATAAGCCCCGGGCTGCAACGCCTTGGCCGGACGGCCGAGATAGGCCAGCTGCTGCCGCGCGTCCTCCAGCTTGCGGGCGAACACCTCTACATCCCACTGCTTGCCGGCATAGGCGCTTTTCACCGCCTGGCCGTTGTCATGGAACAGGCTGAATTCGAGGTTGAAACTGCTGGCGGCGTACCAGCCGAACGCACCCCAGGAACTGGCGAAGCCCTGATACTGCGGGCCGACAGCGAGAAAGCCGACCAGATCCAGGCCAGCCGCCGCAGCGACGATCTGCTGCGCCATGGCCGCGCTATCCAGCGCAATCGCTTCGCCCATGGATTCGCTGCGCCAGGCCTGACGATTCAGGCGCAGATACGGATCCTCGCTCAGAGTTGGCAGCATGCCACGCAGGCGCTGCAGCGCTTGCAGCAGCAGGGGTACATCTTCATCGAGCACACCACTGAGCGCCAGCTTGTGCTCGGCATGGCGCTGGCCCTGGTACAGCGACAGGGTGACGTAGACCTGCTGCACATCGCCGGCCTGGCGCACCTGGCCCTGGTTGAAACGGATAAAGCTGGACACCTCGGCGCCGTAGGCCAGGGTGAAGCCCTACTCGCCCACGACCTGCGCCTGCAGGTGCTCGAGCAACGCACTGAAATGCTGACGTGCGTCCATCAGGCAGCCCCTCCAAAAACGTCGATATCGGCAAAGACGCAGGCCGGTGAAGCGTACCCCACGCGAATCACCTGGTTGGGCTCGCCCTTGCCGCAATAGAGTGTACCCATCACCTCGAAGGTGCTGACATCGCGGACTGCCTTGAGGTTGCGCAAGAAGCGCGAGCTGATGCCGCGGTAGTTGGGGTTCTTCACCACGCCCTTGAGCTCGCCGTTTTCGATCAACTGACCCCACTCGCAGCCGAACTGGAACTTGTTGCGCGCGTCGTCGATCGACCATGAGCGGTTGTTGCTCATCAGGATGCCGCGATCGATGCCGCCGATCAGCTCGGCCTGGGTCTTGTCACCCGGCTCCAGATTGAGATCAGCGCCGACTCCGCCATCAGCAGCTCGAACCAGTGGGCGGCGCCCGCCAGCTGCTGCTGGTAACCCGGCATCACATCGTCGCTTTGCTCGGTGGGGTGCGGCAGGCTGGCGAGATCCAGCAGGTTATGCCCGACCAGAGCACGGGCCATCAGCTCGGCACGCTCCAGCGCGGCCTGCAAACCGCCCTGACTGAGCCGCATAGGCTTCGACACCGGCGATACGCACGGTGAGCATGGCGCCGGCATCGTCGACGAAGGACGGCGCCTGCGCCACACGCCGGCGTACCCAGTAGGATTCCCGGCTTTCCTGCACATGGCGCAGCGACCAGAAGTCAGCTGTGGATTTCAGCGCGGCGAAGCGGCGCTGCAGGGTATCGCTGAGGGCGAACATCGGGCCTCCTTGGCTGGCGACGAAAGGAGGCCAGCATGGGAACAAGCACGCGCCGGGATCAACCGCGGCCTCAGCCCGGCGTCCCCAAACCCGCCGCGCTCATGAACTGGCGCAACAGCCAGGCCACGATGCCCAGCGCTGTGACGCTGCAGGCCCAGATCAGCACCAGCCAACCCAGACGCTGCCACAGCGGTTTCTTCCCTTCGGTTTCGGTCATGACCGTCTCCTAAGAACCTGATTCAAAGCCTCGCGAGCTAGAGCCATGCAAGGCGCAACGTTGGTAACAGCCTCCGGCTGGTCAAAGCAGGCGAGAACCGGTCGGAGTCGCGTTCGACTGTACAAGTGGTACATGAGCAGGCCGAGCCTGCTTTTAACGCCGCAGGGCCGACGCGCAGCAGGCTTTGGACCGGTTCTCAGTGATAGCCGTCATCCACCGTCACCTTGCCTCTAAACACGTAATAGCTCCAGGCGGTGTACATGAGGATGAAGGGGATGATGAACAACGCGCCCACCAGCATGAAGCCCTGACTCTGCGGCGGTGCGGAGGCCTCCCAGATACTGATCGACGGCGGAATCACGTTCGGCCACAGGCTGATACCCAGGCCGCTGTAGCCGAGGAAGATCAACGCCAGGGTGAGCAGGAACGGCGAGTAGTTGGCGTTGTTGGCCACGGCGCGCAGCAGCGCCCAGGTGCACAACAGCACCAACACCGGCACGGGCATGAACCAGAACAGGTTGGGCAGGCTGAACCAGCGCTCGGCGATATCCGGATGCGCCAGCGGCGTCCACAGGCTGACGATGCCGGTCACGGCCAGCACCACGAAGATCAGCGGCCGGCCGAGGTCATGCATTTGCTGCTGCAGACGTCCTTCGGTCTTCATGATCAGCCAGGTGCAGCCGAGCAATGCATAGGCGGCGATCAGCGCCAGACCGCAGAACACCGAGAACGGCGTCAGCCAGTCGAAGGCGCCGCCGGCAAATCGGCGGTTCACCACTTCGAAGCCATCGATATAGGCACCCAGCGCTACACCCTGGAAGAAGGTGGCGGTCAGCGAGCCGCCGATAAAGGCCTTGTCCCACAGATGGCGCTTGGCGGCCTTGGCCTTGAAGCGGAACTCGAAGGCCACACCCCGAAAGATCAGCCCCAGCAGCATCAGGATCAGCGGCAGGTACAGCGCATCCAGCACCACCGAGTAGGCCAGCGGGAAGGCGCCAAACAGCGCTGCACCGCCGAGTACCAGCCAGGTTTCGTTGCCGTCCCAGACCGGCGCCACGGTGTTCATCATCACATCGCGCTCGCCGTCGTCACGGACGAAGGGAAAGAGGATGCCGATGCCCAGATCGAAGCCGTCCATCACCACGTACATCATCACGCCAAAGGCGATGATCACCGCCCAGATCAGCGGAAGGTCGATACCCATGTTCAATTCCTCTGCGGCAAGGTGTCGGTTTCGCCATCGTCCAGGCCTTCTTCGGCAGCCGACAACGGCCGTGCCGGCGTACGCGGCTGACCAGGACCACCGGAAGACACTTGCTTGCCCTCATCGAGCTTCGGCCCCTTGCGCACCAGACGCAGCATGTAGCCGATGCCGGCACCGAACAGTACGAAATAGACCACCACGAACAGCGCCAGAGTGAAGCCCAGCTGCGCCGCACTATGCCCTGATGAAGCATCGGCGGTACGCATCAGGCCATGAACGATCCAGGGCTGGCGGCCGATCTCGGTGGTGTACCAGCCCGCGAGGATGGCGATGATCCCGCTGGGGCCCATCCACACCGCCAGGTGCAGGAACGGCCGGCAGGTATACAACCGCTCGCCGCGACGCAGCCAGGTGCCCCACAAGCCGGTGAGGATCATCATCAGGCCCATGGCGACCATGACGCGGAAGGTCCAGAAGACGATGGTGGAATTGGCCCGGTCTTCCGGCGGGAAGTCCTTGAGCGCCGGCACCTGCTTGTCCAGGCTGTGCGTGAGAATCAGGCTGCCGAGCGCGGGGATTTCCACCTTGAAGCGGGTTTCCTCGCGCTCCATGTCCGGCCAGCCGAAGAGGATCAGCGGGGTTGGCTCGTCGCCGACGTTCTCCCAGTGGCCCTCGATGGCGGCAATCTTCGCCGGCTGATACTTGAGCGTGTTGAGGCCGTGCAGGTCACCGATGAAGGCCTGCACCGGCGCCACCAGCAGGGCCATCCACAGTGCCATCGAGAGCATCTTGCGGATCGCCGGGTTGTCACGCCCGCGCAGCAGGTGCCAGGCCGCCGAGGCGCCAACGAAGAAGGCGGTGGCGAGGAACGCCGCCGTAGCCATATGCGCCAGGCGATAGGGGAACGACGGGTTGAACACCACGGCGAACCAGTCCACCGGAATCACCCGCCCGTCGATGATCTCGAACCCCTGCGGCGTGTGCATCCAGCTATTGGAGGCGAGAATCCAGAAAGTCGAGATCAGTGTGCCGATGGCCACCATCACCGTGGAGAAGAAGTGCAGGCCCGGTCCGACGCGATTCCAGCCGAACAGCATGACGCCGAGGAAGCCCGCTTCGAGGAAGAACGCGGTGAGCACCTCGTACGTCAGTAGTGGCCCGGTGACCGCCCCGGCAAAATCGGAGAATGCGCTCCAGTTGGTGCCGAACTGATAGGCCATTACCAGACCGGAGACTACGCCCATGCCGAAATTGACCGCGAAGATCTTCGACCAGAAGTGGTAGAGATCGCGATATAGCGTATTGCCGGTCTTCAGCCACAGACCTTCGAGCACCGCCAGATAACTGGCCAGGCCGATGGTGATGGCCGGGAAGACGATGTGGAAGGAAATGGTGAAGGCAAACTGGATTCGGGCGAGATCAAGCGCCTCTAGACCGAACATGTCACATCCTCATTCAGGGTTATTTCGGCCCCAGCACGTAAAGCCGATCCATAGACTCCAAGTGTTGGAGTCAAACGAACTGAAATTGTTCTTATGGAAGTGGTATGCAGCCGAGAAGCTGCTGAGTAAAGCGCGAAAAGGCGTATTGATCTGGATCAATGCATACTAAAAGACTAGCCGCTAAAGGCATAACTGGCGCTGTGGTGATTTGCCGCGCGACAGGCCACCGCAGCGCTTACCAAAAAAGCTTCGCCCCGGGGCGGGGCTCCTACGAAAAGCTGTGGCCCCCACCTGTAGGAGCGGCGCCCCGCCGCGAACCTGCGCGCAAAAAAAGAGCGGCCACGCGCTACGCGGGCCGCTCGAATCACGGAGTTGCTTACATCGAGTGATCGCGATGACTTGCAACCACCCGTATTGGATTACCGCTCGAGGATTGCGGTCACACCCTGACCGCCTGCCGCGCAGATGGAGATCAAACCGCGCCCCTCACTGGCCACCGACAGCAGCTTGGCCAAGTTGGCGACGATGCGTCCACCGGTGGCCGCGAACGGGTGACCGGCAGCCAGCGAGCTGCCCTTGACGTTCATCTTGCTGCGGTCGATGGACCCCAGGGCGGCGTCCAGGCCCAGGCGCTCCTTGCAGTAGTCGGCGTCTTCCCAGGCCTTGAGCGTGCACAGCACCTGAGCGGCGAAGGCCTCGTGGATCTCGTAGTAGTCAAAGTCCTGCAGGGTCAGGCCATTGCGCGCCAGCAGACGCGGCACCGCGTACACCGGTGCCATGAGCAGGCCCTCTTTGCCCTGGACGAAGTCCACCGCCGCCGCTTCGCCATCGCGCAGGTAAGCCAGCACCGGCAAGCCGCGGGCCTTGGCCCATTCCTCGCTGGCCAGCAGCACCAGCGAGGCGCCATCGGTCAGCGGCGTGGAGTTGGCCGGGGTCAGCGTGCCACGCGGTCCGCGCTCGAAACAGGGCTTGAGGGTCGCAAGCTTCTCCGCGCTGATGTCCGGGCGCAGGTTCTGGTCGCGGGTGAGGCCGAGAAACGGCGTCATCAGGTCATCGTGCCAACCCTCGGCGTAGGACGCCGCCAGCTTCAGGTGACTGGCCAGTGCCAGCTGATCCTGCTCGTCACGCGGGATGGCCCAGCGCTGCGCCATCAGCTCGCAGTGCTCGCCCATCGACAAGCCGGTGCGCGGCTCACCATTACGCGGAATGTGCGGCGCCAGGTGGCGCGGGCGAATCTTCAGCAGGCTCTTGATCCTGTCGCCGGTGCTCTTGCTGCGATTGGCCTCGAGCAGAATCTGCCGTAGCCCCTCGTTGACGCCGATGGGCGCATCGGAGGTGGTATCGACGCCGCCGGCGATGCCACAGTCGATCTGCCCAAGAGCGATCTTGTTGGCCACCAGAATCGCCGCTTCCAGGCCGGTGCCGCAGGCCTGCTGCAGGTCGTAGGCCGGCGTCTCCGGCGCCAGGCGCGAGCCCAGCACGCATTCACGGGTCAGGTTGAAGTCCCGCGAGTGCTTGAGCACGGCACCGGCCACCACCTCACCGAGGCGCTCGCCATGCAGATTGAAACGCTCCACCAGCCCTTCGAGGGCGCTGGTCAACATCTCCTGATTGCTCGCCCTGGCGTAGACAGTGTTGGAACGGGCGAACGGGATACGATTGCCGCCTACGATGGCGACCCGGCGCAACTGGGTCATGGGGACTCCTTGCTGGTCGAGAAATCGAAGAAACCTGTGGCGAACTATTGCCCGTCAGCCGGTTCCCAGAAACATGAGACTGACACTGTAGCCTTCTGGCCGCACAGGCTAAACCTCAAACAGGTACGAACATTGGCCGCCTTGCCGGCATGTGAGGCGACAGAGTCAATTGCGCTTTGCCAACTGCCGCGTACAGTGGCACGACTTTCGATTCGCCCGCAGGAGCCCTTCATGTCCGACCGTTACCTCGCCTTCGCCAACTCCCCCACTGGCCGCCGCCTGGTCGGCGCCCTTGGCCTGCCGGCGCCTGTGCGCCTGGAACGCTGGATGGCCGGCCGCGTGCGACCGGTGGACGGCGCCCTGCTGCTCGGTGGTGAAGGCGAACTGCTCCAGGCCGTGATGCCCTTCGCCAACAAGCTCACCGATCAACTCTTCTCAGCTCGCGACGGCCAGCTCGACCTGCCCCGCTGGACCGCCGAGCACGGCCCCAAACTCAAGGCGCTGGTATTCGACGCCAGCCACCTGACCCGTTTCGAACAGCTGATCGAGCTGCGCGATTTCTTCCAGCCCACCTTCAAGGGGTTGGCCAATAGCCCTCGCGTGGTGGTGCTGGGGCGTGCGCCCGAGTCGATCAAAGACCCGATCGCCGCCAGCGTGCAGCGTTCACTGGAAGGTTTCACCCGCTCGCTGGGCAAGGAAATCCGTCGCGGTGGCAGCGTGCAGTTGCTCTATGTCGGCAAGGGTGGCGAGCAGCAACTGGAAGGCGCGCTGCGCTTCTTCCTCTCGCCCAAGAGTGCCTATGTTTCTGGCCAAGTGCTGCGCCTGGGCGCCTGCGGCGAACAGGTCAAGGACTGGACGCGCCCATTGGCCGGCAAGAAGGCCCTGGTCACCGGCGCCTCGCGCGGCATCGGTGCCGCCATCGCCGAAGTGCTGGCGCGTGACGGCGCCGAGGTGGTGCTGCTCGATGTACCACAGGCGGCCGATGCGCTGCAGGCGTTGGCCGCGCGCCTGGGTGGGCAGGCGGTGACCCTGGACATCTGCGCCGAGGACGCGCCGCAGCGCCTGGTCGAGGCGCTGCCCGAGGGCCTGGATATCGTCGTGCACAACGCCGGCATCACCCGCGACAAGACCCTGGCGAAGATGAGCGATGCGTTCTGGAACTCGGTGATCGACGTCAACCTCAAGGCGCCGCAGGTGCTGACCCAGGCGCTGCTGGACGCCGACAAGCTGCACGACAACGGCCGCGTGGTGCTGATCGCCTCGATCAGCGGCATCGCCGGCAACATGGGCCAGACCAACTACGCGGTGAGCAAGGCTGGCGTGATCGGCCTGGCTCAGGCCTGGGCACCGGCCCTGGCGAAGAAAGGCATCAGCATCAACGCGGTAGCCCCCGGCTTCATCGAAACCCAGATGACCGCCGCCATTCCGCTGGGCATCCGCGAAGCCGGGCGACGGATGAATTCGATGAGTCAGGGTGGCCTGCCGCAGGACGTCGCCGAAGCCGTGGCCTGGTTCGCCCAACCGGGCTCGGGCGCGGTGACCGCACAGGTGCTGCGCGTGTGTGGGCAAAGCCTGCTGGGCGCCTGAGACCGTTGCGCTGGTGGGCTGAAGCGGATCGCCGCCCGGCCCACCCTACGGTCACGAGTAACTATGTGTGGGAGGCGCTTCAGCGGCGACGGTCGCGGCTAAAGCCCCTCCCACAGGATGGCATCAACCTTTGCCGCGCTTGCGAAACTCCACCGGCGTTTCCCCGACCCAGCGCTTGAACGCGCGATAGAAAGTGCTCGGCTCGGAGAAGCCGGTGCGCTCGACTATCACTTCGATGCGCTCGTCGGTCTTGAGCAGCAGCTCCTTGGCCAGGCGACAGCGGTAGTCGGTGATCAGGTCGTTGAAGCGCACCCCAGCCATGGCCAGGCGCTCGCGCAAGCGCCGCGCCGGCATGTTCAAGCGCGCTGCCACCTGTTCCAGGGTGGCGCCGCCATTGACCAACAACTCGGCGATCAGCTCGCGCACCTGGCGCACCAGGTCCAGCCTCTCCACTTCCGCCAATTGCCGCCGCGCCAGCGACTCGTGCATGCGCAGCAATTCCGGGGCGGCGTGGCGCGAAGCCTTGTCCAGTACCGCAGCGTCGAACAGTAGCGCGCAGTCCTCGGCGCCGAGGCGCACCGGGCAGCCGTAAACCGCTTGGTAGCGTTCCGCGGGCGCGCCCTCGGCATGTATGAAACGCACTTCACGCGGGCGGAAATCGTTTTCGGTCAAGGCCGCGAACAGACGGTTCACCGCCCCCGCCAACATCTCCGGAAAATGCCGCGGCGTGTCGGCCTCCACGCCCAGCGTCAGCACGGCCATATCGCCGTCCACGTCCAGACGCGCGCTGAGGGTGTCGGAGAGCAGGCGCACGTAGCGCAGCGCGTGGCGCAGGCCAACGCCAAAGGTTTCGCTGGAGAGAAACAGGTATTCCAGAAGCAGGCCATGGAAGGCGGGCAGGTGCTGGGCCAGGTACAGGCCGACGTGCTCCTCGCCGCACTCTTCGCTGGCAGCCTTCCAGAACGCGGCCTGGGCCGCATGGGGAAAGCGGCCAGCCGGAAGGCCGCCAGGAGGCAGGCCAACGCGCACCAGCACGCGGTCAGGGTCGGTTCCACTGGCACGCAGGGCATCGATTACCGGGCGCATCAGCGCCACATCGTCGGTCAGATCACGCATGATTCCTGCTGTTCTTCTTATTAGTGAGCATTTTTCGTGAACGGCGCCATCTTAGGGGCAGCGAGCCGCCGCGCGCAAACCACGTCGCAGACCAATTGGCTAGCCTGCGCACACGCCGGGCAGAACAGCCAATGCCAGCGTGGGTCTGAGGGTTAAGCTGCAGTCATTCATTCGCCAAGGAGTTCGCCAATGGCCATCGACTGGCTCGATCTCGACACACCACCGGCCCTGCCCGGCCTGTTCCTGCGCGCAGCGCTGCGCCGCAAGGTGACTGGCCGCCAGCTTCCCAACCTCGGCCTGCGCTGCCGTGTGGAGGTGGAGCCGCAGCACCTGGCGCGCTATCGCCAGGTCTGCGCCATCGCAGACAGCCCGTACCTGCCACCGGTCTATCCGCATGTGCTGGCCTTCAGTCTGCAGATGAAGTTGCTCACCGACCGCCGCTTTCCGTTCCCGCTGCTGGGCCTCGTGCATCTGGAAAATCGTATCCGCGTGCTGCGCCCACTGGGCGGGCTGGGGCCGTTCCAGATCAGCGTGCAGGTCACCGACCTGCAACCGCACGACAAGGGCGCCACCTTCAGCCTGATCACCCGTTTGGAAGATCAGCTCGGCCTGCTCTGGGAAGGTGACAGCCGCATTCTCTGCCGCGCCCTGCGTCTCGAAGGGCAGGCGCCACTGCGCGCCGAACAGCCGCCGCTGGAGCTGACGCCACTGGCCGACTGGGGCGCGCCCGCCGATACCGGCCGGCGCTACGCGCGCGTGGCCGGCGACTACAACCCGATCCACCTGTACGCCGCAACGGCACGCCTGTTCGGCTTCCCGCGTGCGATCGCCCATGGCCTGTGGAACAAAGCGCGCAGCCTGGCGGCCCTGCATGCACATCTGCCGCAGGCCGGCTACGTGGTCGAGGTGCGGTTCCAGAAGCCGGTGCTGCTGCCCACCCACGTTGCCCTGCAGGCCAGCGAGCCTGGCGCCAGCGGTCAGTTCCGCCTGATCGGCGAAGGCGACACCCCGCATATGGCCGGTAGCTGGCAGCCGTTGACTGTCTGATGTAGTCCGATGTTATCCGGGAGCTGATATCGAGAACATCCGCCCCGGATTACATCCGTATATGGACTCCTCCCGTTTTGCCAGTGAAATAATCTGCCTCTGAACCTAGGTACGACTGCTTCCGTATATTCGACTTCTGATAAGGCGTTAGCCTTGAGCCATGATGAATTTCGCTCCTGTGCGCCTAACCGGGCTAGCGGCCTTGCAAAGCAGAGGGCCGATGGATGCAGCAGGTTACACACAGGTCGGTGCGACCGGTTCGTCATCAGTTCATGTCACTGTGCAATCGAGTGGATCTCTACTACG
>NZ_QASO01000103.1 GCF_003052605.1 Ectopseudomonas oleovorans
CTACGGAGCCACAGCGAACCATCTGTAGGAGCCCGCTTGCGGGCGATCCGCTGTAGCTTGTGCTGATCGCCCGCAAGCGGGCTCCTACAAAACCTGTCGCCAATCAGCTCAACACCTCGAGATACCGCGACAGCGTTTCGCCCTCCGCGGCGAACCAGCGTTGCGCCTCGTCGGTAGTCGGCGTGGCGAGTTCCGCGCGCCAATCCGGCTCCAGCGTATCGATGATGAAGGTGCGTACCACCGCACGGCCATCCGGGCGTTGCAGGTGCTGACAGACGCGACCCGCGCCAGGCAACTCGAAGCCTTCCAGCGAAACCATCTGCCCCACCCGCGCCGGCAATGTGGACAGCGCCACCTGATAACGTCCCTGCTGATCGGCGTAGGCCAGCGAGGTCTCGCAGTCGAACAGCGCGGCCAAAGTCTCACCATCACCTTGCGCCCGCTCGGCGCGCTCACGCAGTTGCAGCGCTGACTCACCCAGCTCGACCGCCCGCCCCTGCACCCAGCCAAGCCGGTCACCACAGAGAATCAGTCCACCACCGCGCTGCAGCACCTCGCCGCTTTCAGCGTCGCATTCCTCCAACAGGCGCAAACCGATCAACGGCCCGCTGCTGGCCTGCAAACGCCAGTCCTCGACATAGGCGCCACTGGTGCCGAACTCGATCATGCAGTTGCCGATGCGCTGCAACTGCGCCGGCTCCGGCCAACGGTTGTGCAGTTGCAGGGACACGCCGCCGTGCCAGCTCAGATAACCGTTCTCCCAGATACTGTCAGCCACCCAACCCTCGTGATTGGCGAGCTGGCGCAACTCGGCGGCGCCGTAGTCCTGCCAGGCCCGTACCGGCAGCGCGGGCGCATCCGGCAAGCGCAGGTCGATGGTGAAGGTGCGGCTTTGCAGCCAATGCACCTGGGTACGCTGGTCGCTGCGGCCATCGGCGAAGCTGATGGTGCGGCGACGAAAGTGCCCGAGCATCCAGTCCGGCACGCCGCCCTCGGCGCGCTGCGGGTAACGTTCAGCCAGTTCCAGCAGGTTCATACCGTCACCTCCTGGCGGTTCTGGCCAAAGCTGGACAAACCCGCCGCACCATCCGGCAGTTGCAGCGAACCATCCTCCAGGCGCTCGCGCAGATAACGGAAGGTCTGCGCGGTCTGCGCGAACAGGTGGTCGCCACAGTTCACCGGCGTGTACACACGCTCGCCGCGCGGCGGCAGACCGGCAATCGGCGCGATGCGCGTCGGGTAGTCGCAGGCGCAGAACAGCGGGAAGGCGAAGCGCTCCTCGCTGACCTTGCGCACGCGGTGCGAGGTGGCGACGAAATGACCATTGCTGAGCACCTCGAGCATGTCGCCGATATTGATCACAAAGGCGTCCTCCACCAACGGCACATCGATCCACTGGCCATCGCCGTTGAGCACCTGCAAACCTTCGGCGGTGGGCAGAAGAATGGTGAAGCACTCGTAGTCGGTGTGCGCGCCGATACCGGGACGGTCGGCCACTGGGTCGGGATCGAGCGGGTAATGAATCATGCGCAACTGGCTGGTGGGCTGCCGGGTGATGCCAGCGAAGGTGTCCTGGGCCAGCCCCAGCGCCAGGGCGAAGCCACGAAACAGCGTGTCGCCCAGCGCCAGCGCCGCGCGGTAGTAAGCGCCGACCTCGCGCTTGAAGTCCGCCGAGTCCGGCCACTGCGTCGGGCCCAGCAGCGGATAGACCTGCGCCGCCTCGGTGTAGTCGTAATTGACGTCGTAGGCTTCCTTGAGATCCTTGCTGCCACCGGCGAACTGCTCCTCACCCTCCGGCACGTAACCGCTGTGGTTGCTCGACTGGCCGATATAGAAGCGCATCTTCTCCTCCAGCGGGCGGGCGAAGAAACTGCGCGCCTGCTGGATCAGCCCGTCGCGCAGATCACGCGAAATACCGTGCCCGGTGATCTGCAGAAAGCCGACCTCGTGGGCAGCGCGGCCCAGCTCATCGGCAACGCGCTGGCGTTCGGCCAGGTCGTCTGAGTAAAGCCCGGCAACGTCGATCAGAGGAATGGACGTGAAATGGCTATGCGCCATGGCAATCTCCCTTGAACAAGTGAGTTACCTGGTCGTCCAGACGAGCAGCGGGTCGGGTCGTCCCGAGGGCGGCAGCGAGGCCGCCCCTGCAACAGGGTCGATAGCGATTTCCATGCCATCGCCATAACGCCGCCAAGCTGCGATACCACGAGCAGAATTGCCCCCGAACGGTGCAATGAACGCCAGTCAAGCCCCATCAGGCAGCACACAAACCGCAAGCAGCCTCGCCAGAGTGCCCAGACACGGGCTTCGGCGAGCTGGCACGCTATTCGCTAAAGCCTGAGTGTGCAGGTTCTAACCGGGGTTTCCCGGAATCGCGGCACCACAATTTGCGAAATGGATGACTAGGGTTCCGACTTGCCTGGCAAGTGCTGGTCCGAGAGTCATCGACCTCCAGTGAGGTTACACGGCGGGATAAAAGCCCGGGAGAACGCGCCTTTCGATGAACTCGAAACGTGCCGCGACTCCTGCCCGTACTCAACAAGACTGGAGGTTCCAAATGCGCAAGTACCGTCTGCTCTCCTTCGCCGCTGCCGGTCTGGCCGCGGTGCTCAGCTTCAGCGCTCATGCCGAGAAGAAAGACAGCTTCAGCGTCTGCTGGACACTCTACGCCGGCTGGATGCCCTGGGGCCATGCCAGCACCTCCGGCATCATCGACAAATGGGCGAAGAAATACGGCATCGACATCGATGTCGTGCAGCTCAACGACTATGTCGAATCGATCAACCAGTACAGCGTCGGTCAGTTCGACGGCTGCACCATGACCAACATGGACGCTCTGACCATCCCTGCCGCCGGTGGTGTGGACAGCACCGCACTGATCGTCGGCGACTACTCCAACGGCAACGACGGCCTGCTGATCAAGGGCGAGGGCAAGACCCTGGCTGACATCAAGGGCATGCGCGTGAACCTGGTGGAGCTGTCGGTGTCCCACTACTTCCTCGCCCGCGCCCTGGAAACCGCTGGCATGAGCGAGCGCGACGTGACTGTGGTGAACACCTCCGATGCCGACATCATCGCCGCCTATACCACCCCCAGCGTGCAAGCCGCTGCGACCTGGAACCCGATGCTCGCCGAGATCATCGCCCAGCCCGGCAGCACCCAGGTTTTCGACTCGTCGAAAATCCCCGGTGAAATCCTCGACATGATGGTGGTCAACACCCAGACCCTGAAGGACAACCCGGACTTCGGCAAAGCCCTGGTCGGCGCCTGGTTCGAGATTCTCGAACTGATGCAGGCCGGCACCCCGGAAGCCACCGACGCCCTGACCGAAATGGCCAAGGCCTCCGGCACCGACCTGGCCGGCTACCAGTCGCAACTGGCGACCACCAAGCTGTTCTACACGCCGAAGGAAACCCTGGACTTCGTCACCAGCCCGGCCCTGCCGGAGACCATGACCAAGGTTGCCAACTTCAGCTTCGAACACGGCATCCTCGGTGAAGGTGCGCGCAGCGCAGACGCCATCGGCATGACCTTCGCGGGCGACGTGACTACCGGCGACAGCGCCAACATCAAGCTGCGTTTCGACCCGAGCTACGTGCAGATGGCCGTCGACGGCAAGCTCTGAAGCGTACTCCCCACTCCCTCGCAACGATGATCAGGCGCCCCTGCCGGCGCCTGACGACCAGGCTTTGACCCCGAGGTACCCATGACAACTGCCCTCATTCTCCGCCCCACCCTCTATGAGGAAACCGTGCCCGGCGGCGGCCACACCTCCTTCATCCTCAAGCGCGGCCAGGTGCTGCGCATCACCGATATCGAAGGCGGCGCCAACGTCAGCCTGCTGCTGTTCAACGCCGCCGAGAAAAGCGAGCGCCTGAACCTGCCCGACACCCTCAAGGGCCAGCACACCGCCAAGCTCACCGCCGGCCACTGCCTGTACTCGGACATGGGCAAGGTGCTGGCGGCCATCACCGCTGACACCTGCGGTTGGCACGACAGCTTCGGCGGCGTGCTGAATGCCGAGGAAGTCGCAGAGAAGTACGGCCAGGGCCGCTACCAGGAACTGCGCAACGGCTTCTTCCGCAACGGCATGGACAACCTGCTGGTGGAAATGGGCAAGTGGGATCTGAACCTGCTCGACCTGCTGATGAACCTCAACCTGTTCAGCCGCGTGGATGTAGACGCAAACGGCGCCTTCCACTTCCAGCCCGGCAACAGCCAGGCCGGCGACTACATCGAGCTGTACGCACCGATGGACACCTTGGTGGTACTCACCGCCCTGCAACACCCGATGGACCCCAACCCACAGTACGCGTCCAAACCGGTGCAACTGAACTGGAGCAAGGTCGACAGCGACGGCATCACCGTGCTCTGCCGCACCTCGCGTCCGGAGAACGGCCGGGGCTTCCACAACACCGAACGCCAGTACATTTGAATGGGTCCCCGCCTGCGCGGGGATGACGCCGACCTCGTCACTCCCGCGAAGGCGGGAGCCCAGTAAACGCTATCGAGGACAGTCCGATGAGCCTTACTGCCAGCGACCTGACATCCAGCAACCTGCACTCCAAAACCGCCGTATTTCGCCACACCATCCCGGCGGGCGAGCCCTACCTGTTCGAGGTCAAGGCTGGGCAGACCCTGCGCCTGCACGACCTCGAAGGCAACCAGGCGATCGACACCCTGTTCTTCGCCGCGAAGAACCCACGCGAGCGCTTCGACCCGCAGCGCACCCTGCGCAAGCAGAACAACGTCTACCTGACCACCGGCACGGTGCTCTACTCCAACCTCGGCAAGCCGCTGCTGACCATCGTCGCCGACACCTGTGGTCGCCACGACACCCTCGGCGGCGCCTGCGCGCAGGAGAGCAACACCGTTCGCTATGCGCTGGACAAGCGCTATATGCACAGCTGCCGCGACAACTTCCTGCGCGCCAGCCTGCACGACGGCCGCCTGAGCAAGCGCGACATCGGCGCCAACATCAACTTCTTCATGAACGTACCGGTAACCCCCGAAGGCGGCCTGACCTTCGAGGACGGCATCTCCGCGCCCGGCAAGTACGTGGAGCTGCGTGCCGAGACCGACGTGATCGTGCTGATCTCCAACTGCCCGCAACTGAACAACCCGTGCAATGGCTGGAACCCGACGCCAGCCGAAGTGCTGGTGTGGAACTGACGTAGGGCGGGTGAAACCCGCCAGGGCTCCAGCCGAAGTGCTGGCGTGGGATTGATGTATGGCGGGTGAAACCCGCCAAGGCCCGGCGGGTTTCACCCGCCCTACAAAATTTGTCCCCCAGCACGCGCGGCACGCATCACACGACTGTTTCGACCACGGACGACCGTGGCACATAACGAATGACGGCGGGACGGCCCGCCATGACCTTCGAGGGTCACCCTGATGTTCGACAAACTCCTGATCGCCAACCGTGGCGCCATCGCCTGCCGCATTTTGCGCACCCTGCGTGAGCTGAACGTCGGCGGCGTCGCCGTCTACTCCGAAGCCGACGCTGCCAGCCTGCATATCCAGCAGGCCAACGAGGCGTTTTCTCTCGGCGACGGCCCGGCCGCGCAGACCTACCTGGTGGTCGACAAGATTCTCGCCGCTGCCAAGGCCTGCGGCGCCAAAGCCATTCACCCCGGCTACGGCTTTCTCTCCGAAAACGCCGCCTTCGCCGAAGCCTGCGAAGCCGCCGGCATCGCCTTCGTAGGCCCGACGCCCGAGCAATTGCGCGTGTTCGGTCTCAAGCACACCGCCCGCGCCCTGGCCAAACAGCACGGAGTGCCGATGCTCGAAGGCACCGAGCTGCTGGAAAACCTCGACGCCGCGCTGGTCGCAGGCGAACAGGTCGGCTACCCGGTGATGCTGAAAAGCACCGCCGGCGGTGGCGGCATCGGCATGCGCGTATGCCGCTCGGCCGAGGAACTGAGCGACGCCTTCGAGGCGGTCAAACGCCTGGGGCAGAACAACTTCAGCGACAGCGGCGTCTTTATCGAGAAGTACATCCAGCGCGCCCGCCACCTGGAAGTGCAGGTGTTCGGCGATGGCCAGGGTGAAGTGCTAGCCCTCGGCGTGCGTGACTGCTCGGTGCAGCGGCGCAACCAAAAGGTGCTGGAAGAAACCCCGGCGCCGAACCTGCCGGCCGGTATGGCGGATGAGCTGTGTGCAGCGGCGATCAAGCTGGCCAAGGCTGTGAATTACCGCAGCGCCGGCACTGTCGAATTCGTCTACGACAGCGAGGCCGAGCGCTTCTACTTCCTCGAAGTGAACACCCGCCTGCAGGTCGAACATGGCGTCACCGAACAGGTGTGGGGTGTCGATCTGGTGCGTTGGATGATCGAGCTGGCGGCCGACGATCTACCGCCGCTCAGCGAACTGGCCAAGACGCTCAAGCCGTCCGGCCATGCCATTCAGGCGCGACTGTACGCCGAAGACCCGGGCCGGGATTTTCAGCCCAGCCCCGGCCTGCTCACCGCCGTGCAATTTCCTGAAGCCGACGGCAAGGCCCTGCGTGTCGACACCTGGGTCGAAGCCGGCTGCGAGATCCCGCCCTACTTCGACCCGATGATCGCCAAGCTGATCACCTGGGCACCAACCCGCGAGCAGGCCAGCGCCGCGCTGGACAAAGCCCTTTGCGATTCCGTGCTGTACGGCGTGGAATGCAACCGCGACTACCTGCGCCAGATCCTCAGCGATGCACCTTTCGCCAGCGGCCATCCCTGGACGCGCTGCCTGGAAAACCTCGTCTATCAGGCCAGCACCTTCGAGGTACTGAGCGCCGGCACCCAGACCAGCGTGCAGGACTATCCCGGCCGCCTCGGCTACTGGGCCGTTGGTGTGCCGCCGTCCGGGCCGATGGACAGCCGCGCCCTGCGCCTGGGCAACCGCCTGCTCGGCAACGACGAAGGCGCCGCCGCGCTGGAAATCACCATGAGCGGCCCGCTGCTGCGCTTCAATATCGATGCAGTGGTCGCCGTCACCGGCGCCGAGATTCCGCTGAGCGTCGATGGCGTGGAACAGCCGATGAACACCGCCCTGCTGATCACAGCGGGTAGCACCTTGGCCCTCGGCACCATTGCCGGGTCCGGCGCACGCAGCTACCTGAGCATCCGCGGCGGCATTCAGGTTCCGGACTACCTGGGCAGCAAGAGCACCTTCACCCTCGGCCAGTTCGGCGGCCACGGCGGCCGTGCGCTGCGCGCCGGCGACGTGCTGCACCTGCTGCCGTTGAGCGATACCAGTAGCGGCGCGCAGTTGCCTGTCGAACTCTGCCCGGCCCTGCCAGTCGTGCGCGAACTGCGCGTGATCTACGGCCCGCACGGCGCGCCGGAATACTTCACGCCCGGCTATGTCGACAGCTTCCTCGCCACCGACTGGGAAGTGCACTTCAACTCCAGTCGCACCGGCGTACGCCTGATCGGCCCGAAACCGGAATGGGTGCGCGACAGCGGTGGCGAAGCCGGCCTGCACCCGTCCAACATCCACGACAACCCCTACGCCATCGGCGCAGTGGACTTTACCGGCGACATGCCGGTGATCCTCGGCCCGGATGGCCCCAGCCTGGGCGGCTTCGTCTGCCTGGTGACCATCATCGAGGCCGACCTGTGGCAGCTCGGCCAGCTCAAGGCCGGCGACAAGGTGCGCTTCGTGCCGGTGGATATCGCCATGGCAAGGGCGTTGGCCAAAGCCAGTGCCAGCGAATGCACCAGCCTTTGTGGGAGCGGCTGGGCGGCGCTCCGCTTCAGCCGCGATGCAGGCGGCACCGAAATCACGGATAAATCCGCTCCTACAGACGCGACCGTAGCCCAATGAGATGGACTCCTCCCTCCTACGGCGTCATTGCGCCAGACTGTAGGTTACGAAACAAACAATCCCGGAGGGGGAGCCCGCATGAAACTTAAACGCATAGGCGTGGATTTGGCAAAGCAGGTTTTTCAAGTTCATGGTGTCGACAGCCATGAGCAGGTCAAATGCCGCAAGCAACT
>NZ_QASO01000104.1 GCF_003052605.1 Ectopseudomonas oleovorans
CGCCCTGCTCCATAGCGCCTTCTATCCGGTTCTTGTTCATCGGCTCGCAGATTACGCTCCACGCTTCCTCCCCACGNTCGGTCACCCTCACGCAGTTGCGCTTCACTTCGTTCGCTGTGATCAACTTACGGCGGGACTTGCACCCGCAGGAGTGCGCCCATGCTGGGCGCACAAGAAAGAAGCCCTCAGGCCGAAACCTTGAGGGCTCATATGCACGTCCAGATACTCGTCATTCCTGCGGAGGTGGGAGTCCAGAAAACAGCGCGTGTCGAACACGTCACCATTACCGCTCTCAGAACAACTCGGGTATCGCCTCCGCTTCACTACAACCGAATTGTCAGCATGCTAGCCAAAGGTCTGCATGAGAGGCTCGGCACAACGCCTGATTGCCGCGACTACATGCGGCGCTTGCTCGGCCAGTCCATCTGAACGTGCCAGTATCCGTTCCAGCGCACTCAACTGCCTGCGGATTATTTCTTCGGGCTGAGGGCGGCCTGAGTCAACCCACGATTCAAGCGGCGCTGCCGAAGTTGCTCGCCAAGTCGCACCGTGATGAGGGAATAGTCCATGTTCTGTATACGCAACAATTCATATTGAATGTTACGCATACCGAACCAGCTGAAAAATCAAAACATGGATGCGCCCGCCCCCGCTCATGCGCTGGGTACAATTGCGACGGTATTACCCAGGTGTGAGGAATGGCCTGGACCAGGCCCTCTCATACGAGAACGAACAGGGGAGAGCTTGCATATGGACGAACTCGGGCCGGCAAAGAGCAGGATCAGACTCGAGGCCAGAAAAGCGGTAGACGCGTAGCTTCAACCAGGCGATCTACAGGCCAAAGCAGGCACCGACCTGACCGAGCAGTACACCAGAAAGCGAAGGGGTAAGAAAATTAAGCTGACCAGATGAATTGCGGAAAAGCTTCAGGATTGCGGAAAGCATTGCGCCAAATCCCAATCCTGAAACCCGCATAAATCATGGTGCCGAAGCCGGACTAGAACACATCGCTACATAGCCAGTAATTATTGGTCTCTACATGCAACGCAAGCAGACCGTATACCTATACGTATACCTAAAACCCAAAGTACCCCCCTACCCTCCAAGTTGAAAGACCGCCATTTCTGCAGGCCGGGCGGCTATCGACTGGGCGCGGCTCGATTTCCCGCAAAGGGTAGCGCGCTGAGATAGACCCCATTTTCTACATGAGTAGATTTCATGATTTCTATGGAGTTTCACCAGTTAACCGATTTCAATAATTCACTAACTTTCAGGGCCGTGCACTAGCCCGAGAGCGGGGCTCGAATTACCCGTGACGGGCCTTCCATTGCAGGGGCCCCGGCCTGATATGGCAGGTGCCTGCCCCCATCAACATGAACCCGACGCATAGTCTTGGGCCGCTGGTGGCATCCACCCACGCGGGGGCGGGGGCGCGCGATCCCACATGCCAAAGATTCCGGTGTAATGGGTGTAAGAGGTGTAATTGACTTGCTGAAAGCCAGTAGTGACGGGGCTTGCAGCCGCATTACACCTTTATCGCTCATGCCTTACACCATCGATAAAACACGCCATTGGTGTAATGCCCAAGGCACTCAACAACCACCGACTGAAGTCGGTGGGTTAGTGACTTACGGACTGAAAGTCCGGATACGCGTCGACTGAACGACGCGTCGGATCAGTCAGGCTCCATCCTGAAATTATCGTTCGGGCTCGGCTCAAAATGATGCTCCAGATACTGCTTGATCATCTCTTCCGTCATCTGCCCAACCGTCGCGCAAAAGTACCCGCGAGCCCAAAAATGCTGCCCCCAATAGCGCTTTTTCAGATGGGGAAACTCCTCGAAAAGCTTGCTCGCCGTACGCCCCTTGATCCGCCTCATGATCTCACTCGGCGCCAAATTCGGCGGACTGCTCACCAGAATATGCACGTGATCCTTGCTCACCACACCTTTCACAATCCGAATTTCAAATGCTTCGCACGTCTGTCTCACCAGCTCTCGCACTCGCTCAGCAACCTCACCGCTGAGCACCTTGTATCGGTACTTAGTCACCCAAACAAAGTGATACTCGATCTGGTAGACCGTATGACTGCCGTATCTGTAATC
>NZ_QASO01000105.1 GCF_003052605.1 Ectopseudomonas oleovorans
AGTTGCTTGCGGCATTTGACCTGCTCATGGCTGTCGACACCATGAACTTGAAAAACCTGCTTTGCCAAATCCACGCCTATGCGTTTAAGTTTCATGCGGGCTCCCCCTCCGGGATTGTTTGTTTCGTAACCTACAGTCTGGCGCAATGACGCCGTAGGAGGGAGGAGTCCATCTCATTGGGCTACCGGCGTTTGCTCTGTTAGGCACACTCGCCCTGCTCGGCGGCTGCTCGACCTTCGGCGGCGGCTCGGGCAGCAGCGAAACCGGCAAGGCCTCCTACTACGGTGATCGCCACCACGGCCAGCGCACCGCCAGCGGCGAGCGCTTCGATCAGCACGCGCTGACCGCGGCGCATCGCAGCCTGCCCTTCGGCACCCGCGTGCGGGTGACCAACCTGAACAACGCGCGCAGCGTGGTGCTGCGCATCAACGACCGTGGCCCCTTCGTGCGCGGGCGCATCATCGACGTTTCCCGTGCGGCAGCAGTACGCCTGGACATGCTGCGCGCCGGCGTGGTGCCGGTACGGGTCGAAACACTGGACTGACCAACAATTGGCAACAAAATCTTTCTGCACCCTCTAGCGGCCAACAATGCCATCGCTACACTAGCCGCACTTTTTCTGGAGCTCCCCTGCAATGACTCTGATGACCTTCGTTTACCTGATCGCAGGCCTGGTGCTGCTGGTCGCTGGCGCCGAAGTGCTGGTACGCGGTGCAGCCAAGCTGGCCGCACAGTTCGGCATCCCGCCACTGATCATTGGCCTGACCGTGGTGGCCTTCGGCACCAGCGCGCCGGAAACGGCGGTCAGCGTGCAATCGGCCTTCAACGGCAGCGGCGACCTGGCCATCGGTAACGTGATCGGCAGCAACATCGCCAACGTTCTGCTGATTCTGGGCGTGACCGCTCTGGTCGCACCGCTGGTTGTCTCACGCCAGCTCATTCGCCTCGACGTGCCCATCATGATCGGCGCCAGCCTGGTCACCTTCGGCCTGGCCTGGGATGGGGAACTGAGCCGTTTCGATGGCGCCTTGCTGTTCGCCGGCGTGCTGGCCTATACCGGCTTCCTAATCTTTAACGCGCGCAAGGACAAGGACGGCGAGGATGACGAGTTCGCCAAGGAATTCGGTCTCGACGAGGCGCCCAAGCCCTACGCCTGGGCCATCAATCTGGGCCTGATCATCGCTGGCCTGGTGCTGCTGGTTACCGGCTCTAACTTCCTGGTCGAAGGCGCTGTGACACTGGCACGGGCACTGGGCATTTCCGAGCTGGTCATCGGTTTGACCGTCGTTGCGGTCGGCACCTCGTTGCCGGAGTTGGCCACCTCGATTCTCGCCGCCATCAAGGGTGAGCGCGATATCGCCGTGGGCAATATCGTCGGCAGCAACATTTTCAACCTGCTCTGCGTGCTGGGCCTGGCCTCGCTGGTCTCGCCGGCCGCCATTTCGGTGTCGTCCAATGCCCTGGCGTTCGATTTCCCGGTCATGATTGCCGTCGCCGTTGCATGCCTGCCGATCTTCTTCGCCGGTTACCGCATCAACCGTTGGGAAGGCCTGCTGTTTCTGGCGTATTACGTGGCCTACACCCTCTACCTGATCCTGTCTTCCACGGGGCGTCCCTTCGCTGACGTGATGGGCGAAGCCATGCTGGGTTACGTGCTGCCATTGACCGCCGTCACCCTGGTGGTCATTGCCGCACGCGCCTGGCACAAACAACGCGGCGAGCAGGTATGAGCATGAGTGATAACCATGATCGCGGTGTGCAGGTACGGCGTGAGGTGATGGGCGACGCGTTCGTCGACCGCGCCCTGGGCAACGCCACCGAGTTCACCCAGCCGCTGCAGGACTTCGTCAACGAGCATGCCTGGGGCGGCGTGTGGACGCGCAGCGGCCTGCCGCGCGCGACCCGCAGCCTGATCACCCTGGCGGCGTTGACCGCGCTGAAATGCCCGCAGGAACTCAAGGGCCACGTGCGCGGCGCGCTGAACAACGGCTGCACGGTGGAGGAAATTCGCGAAACCCTGCTGCACTGCGCGGTGTATGCCGGCGTGCCAGCCAGCATCGATGCCTTCCGCGCGGCACAGGAAGTGATCGACGAGTACCAGAACAACGCCTCGTAGGAGCTGGCTTGCCGGCGATCCGTTAATCGCCGGCAAACCGAACCCTGAAGGACGAGCTAGCAGGCCGTTGAAAAACGTAGGCGACGACTGCATGGATGCAGGAGGTAGAGCGAAGCAGGAAGCCCGAGCCGAGGCAGCCAGTGCAATACCGATGGCGGCCCCGCAAAAACAGCCGAAAAACGACCGGGGTCGCGTCCGACTTTACGTGTTGTAAATGAGCATTTTTGACGGGGGCGCCTAGCCTGGGCTCGCACGCGAGGCTGTTTTTAACGCAGCAATGGCAACGTAGGTAGTTTTTCAACGGCCTGCTAGATCCAGCCACCCCACTGCAGCAATAGCAGGCCAATGTTGGTGGTGACCACCGCCGCCAGGGTGGTGATGACGATGATGGCTGCCGCCAGCTCATGGTTGGCGCCCACCGCACGGGCCATGACGAAGCTGGCCGCCGCCGTCGGGCTGGCGAAATAGAGAAACAGGATCGCCAGATCCGCCCCACGAAAGCCGAACAGCCAGGCGCCGAAGGTGCTCAGCAGCGGCAACCAGACCATCTTCATCAGGCCCGAACCGATGGCCGTGCCGCTACTGCGTCGCAACGACGCCAGGCTCAGGGTGCCGCCAATGCAGATCAGCGCCAGCGGCAGGGTCATCTGCGCGAAGTACTCGGCCGAGGTCAGGAACCACTGCGGCAGCGAAATTTTCCAGTAGGCAATCGGTACCGCCAGCAGTACGCCAATGATCATCGGGTTGGTCACGATGCTGCGCGCAATGGCCTTGGCACCGGGTTTCACGCCCGAGCTGTAGATGGCCAACACGACGGCCGAGAGCGCGTTGTAGCAGAGGATCGCCAGTGCGGCGAGCAACGAGCCGACTGACAGGCCATAGTCACCATACATGCTGGTGGCCAGCGCCAGGCCGACGATACCGTTGTTACCGCGGAAGGCCCCCTGGGTGTAGATGCCACGATCCTCGAACGGCACCCGCCAGATCGCCCAGGCCCAGGCGACGAAGAACGACGCCACGGTGGCCAGGAAGAAGTAGGACAGTAGTTGCGGCTGCATGGCCGCATCCAGGTCCGCCTTGAACACACCGAGAAACAGCAGGGTCGGCATGGTGCCGCGAAACACCAGGCTCGAAGCGGTATCGATGAAGGGCGTATCGATCCAGCGCAGGCGTTTGAGTGCAACGCCGAGAAACAGCATGGCGAACACGGGCGCGGTGATGGCAAGGGTTTGTGCAGCGACGGCGAGCATGGCGACACCAGCAGGTTGTCTGACGACCTATGTTAGCTGGCTAAGTATTTATCTGCCATGGGCAAAAACCGCGCAGTTGTAGGATGGGTCAGGCGGCGATCCGCTTCAGCCCACGCGAACCCGCGTTGATGAACTCAAGCCCATCTTGCGGCCTGCCCCCCTGGCGGGCTGAAGCCCACCCTACGGGTCAGAGCTTACTTCGCCATTGGCAAAAGCTACGCAATGGTAGGGTGGGCTCAGGCATACCAGGGCTCAGCGGCGAACAGGACGCTTCTGCAATTTGCGCTGCAGGGTGCGGCGATGCATGCCCAGGGCGCGGGCAGTGGCGGAGATGTTGCCCTCGTGTTCGGCCAGCACACGCTGGATGTGCTCCCACTGCAGGCGGTCCACCGACATGGGGTTGTCCGGCACCAGGCTGTCGAGGTCGGCATGCTCGGAAAGCAGCGCCGTGAGCACGTCGTCGGCATCGGCCGGTTTGCACAGGTAGTTGGCCGCGCCACGCTTGATCGCCTCCACCGCGGTGGCGATGCTCGAATAGCCGGTGAGGATCACCACACGCATCTCGGCGTCCAGCTCAAGCAGCTTGGGCAGCAGCACCAGACCGGAGTCGCCCTCCATCTTAAGGTCGACCACGGCGTAATCCGGCAGGTCGTCCTTGGCCAGGGCCAGGCCTTCTACGGCGCTGGAGGCGGTGGATACGCGCAGACCGCGGCGGCTCATGGCACGCGCCATCACGCGGGTAAAGGTGGGGTCGTCATCGACCAGCAGCAGATGGGGCTGCTCTTCGCCTTCGAACAGGGATTCGTCGCTCATGCTGGGTTTTCCTTGTCAGGCCACGCCATAGGCTCGCGGCAACTTCAATTCGGTAAGGGTGCCGCCTGCTTCATGGTTATACAACTTAACCGTACCACCGGCTCGGGTCACGCTGGCCTGGCTGAGGAACAGCCCCAGACCAAAGCCCTTGCCCTTGGTGGTGAAGAAGGGCCGGCCAAGCTGCTCGGCGATGGCCAGCGGCACGCCGGCGCCGTGATCGCGGATGCTCAGGCGCAGCCACTGGTGGTCCCAGTCCAGGCGAATGTCGAGTTTGTCCGGGCAGGCATCGGCGGCGTTGTTGAGCAGGTTGAGCAGCGCCTGGGTGAGATCGGCCGGTGGCATGATGCGCGGTGGCGTGCCGCGGCCCAGGCATTGATAGCGGTAGCTGGCCTCGGGACGCATCAGGTGCCAGCGATTGAGGGTGGTTTCCAACCATTCGACGCAGGACTGCTCGACCACTGCCTGACGCCGATCGTTCTCGGCGGCGCGCACCAGTTGCTGCAGGGTGAACTTGCACAGTTTCACCTGCTCCTGCAGCAGGGCCAGGTCATCCTGCAGCGCCGGTTTGTCGCGATATTCCTGGCGCAGCTCCTTGAGCAGCACGCTCATGGTGCCCAGCGGCGTACCCAGCTCATGGGCGGCGCCAGCGGCCTGAGTGGCCACGGCCAATAGCTGCTGGTCACGCAGGCTTTCCTCACGCCGTTCGGCGCGCAGCTCGTCCTGGCGGCGCAGCTCCTCGGCCATCTTGGCAACGAAGAAGGTGATCAGTGCCGCAGACAGGGCGAAACTCAGCCACATGCCGTAGACCAGCAGGCTCTCACGCGCCGCCGGCAATTCGAGCGGGTGCGTCCACACCAGCAGCAGGGTGTAACCGGCCAGCGCCAGGCCCGCGAGGACGATGGTGAACATCCACGGCAGGGTCGCTGCGGCGATGGTCAGTGGCACCAGGTAATAGGACACGAAGGGGTTGGTCGAGCCCCCCGAGTAATACAGCAGCACGCTGTGGATGATCAGGTCACAGGCCAGTTGTACAGCATATTCCACCTCGGTCACCGGCCAAGGCCCACGCAGGCGCAAGGCCGTGCCCAGGCACAACAGCAGGGAAATGCCGAGAGTGACTGACAACTGCAGCCAGGGCAGCGGTAGCATGCCGGACTTGTAAGCGAGCCCGACCGAGCCAGCCTGAGCGGCCAGCACCAGAATACGGATAAGCGTCAGGCGCCAGAGGTTCTGGCGACTGGCAGAAAGCAGCTGAACGGGTTCGAGCATGGCGACTCCAATGGTTGCGCCGAGTATAACCAAGCCTGCTGCGGCCTTGCGCCGCTGCGGCAACCGGCCGCATACCTCAACAACGCCCTGGATGAAAAAAGTTGTAGCGGCATTAACCCGGGTCGCTACTCGCCTTCGTCTAACCTCGGGAACGGGCTTGCCGCGAGCGGCTTCCCGAATAATGAAAGCACGCAGCATGCCCTCCCTCATCCGGCGCTTCGCGCCACCTTGATCCACAGGGATGTGGTGAATGCAGAACTCCCGCCGGGAGCGGGAGCTGCCTCCCGGAGGGAGAAGGGCAGCAATGAGGGCGTCGCTACGCGACTTTCACGCTAAACGGCCAAAAGGCCATCGAAAAAGGAACCGCACCATGCGCACCATGACCCGTATCGCCACCGCCCTCGCCCTCACCGCCGCCAGCCTGGCCAGCACCGGCCTGCTGGCCGCCGAGGCGCGTTACAACCAGATCGCCCTGCGCGCCGAGGTCAACCAGGAAGTGGCACACGATCTGATGCACGTCACCCTCTACACCGAAGCGCAGCACGCCGACCCGGCCAAACTGGCCGCCGAGATCACCACCACCCTGAATCAGACACTGGAGCAGGTGCGCCAGGTGCGTGGTGTTTCGGTCAAGCTCGGCAGCCGTCACAGCTACCCGGTTTATTCTGAAAACAAGGGCGACGACAAGGGCCAGAAGATCACCGCCTGGCGCGAGCGCGCCGAGGTGCGCCTGGAAAGCGCCGACTTCGCCCGGCTTTCCGCATTGACCGGTGAATTGCTGCAATCGATGAAGATGGCCGGCATGGATTTCAGCATCGCCACCGACACCCGCAAGACCCGCGAAGATGCCATGCTCAAGGACGCCGTGAATGCCTTCAGGGCACGCGCGCAACTGGCCACCGAAGCGCTTGGCGGCAAGGGCTACAAGCTGGTCAGCCTGAACCTCAACACCGGTGGTTTCCAGCCGCCAATGGCCATGCGCAACTTCGAAGCCAAGGGCATGGCGATGATGGACGCAGCCCCCACGCCGCAAATCGAAGCCGGCACCAGCCAGGTCACGGTCAGCGCCGACGGCGTCATCGAAGTGCAGATGCCCTGAATCACGCTCCGCAACAAAGCAGCGCCGTTATCGGCAGATAACGGCTTTTTGCCATCTTTTCCCTGCATATTTTCATAAATGCGACAGCGACTTATAACGCTGTAGCGCTAAGCTTGTTTGCCTCGAAAACGCACTTGCCTCAGGCACATGCCCTGCATAGCTTGCCAGGAGGCTCCCATAAGGAGCTCCTCGACCAAAAGCACAAAAATGAAGAGGTCATGATGCGCAAGAACGCCCTTATCCAGGCTTTGCTTACCGCTGGGCTGATCGCCAGCGCCCCCCTCGCCAGCGCCGCCAACCTGGTGTTCTGCTCCGAAGGCAGCCCCGCCGGCTTCGACCCCGGCCTGTACACCACCGGTACAGATTTCGACGCCGCTGCGGAAACCATCTTCAACCGCCTGACCCAATTCGAGCGCGGCGGTACCAAGGTCGAACCTGGTCTGGCACAAAGCTGGGAGGTGTCCGAGGATGGCCTGGTCTACACCTTCAAGCTGCGCCCCGGGGTGAAGTTCCACGCCACCGAGTACTTCACGCCCAGCCGCACCTTCAACGCCGACGACGTGCTGTTCACCTTCGAGCGCATGCTCGACAAGGATCACCCGTTCCGCAAGGCCTACCCCAGCGAGTTCCCCTACTTCACCGACATGGGCATGGACAGCAACATCGCCAAGCTGGAAAAGCTCGATGACATGACCGTGCGTTTCACCCTCAACGAGGTGGACGCTGCCTTCGTGCAGAACCTGGCGATGAGTTTTGCCTCGATCCAGTCCGCCGAATACGCCGACCAGTTGCGGACGGCAGGCAAGGCCGCCGACATCAACCAGAAGCCCATCGGCACCGGCCCCTTCGTGTTCAGCCGTTACCAGAAGGACGCGGTGATCCGCTACAAGGGCAACCCGGACTACTGGAAGCCCGAGGATGTGAAGATCGACAACCTGATCTTCGCCATCAACACCGACGCCTCGGTGCGCATGCAGAAACTCAAGGCCGGCGAATGCCACGTGACCCTGTTCCCGCGCCCGGCCGACATCGCCTCGCTAAAGCAGGATGCCAAGCTACAGATGCCCGAGCAGGCCGGCTTCAACGTCGGCTACATCGCCTACAACCTCACCCACCCGCCGTTCGACAAACTGGAAGTGCGCCAGGCGCTGGACATGGCGGTGAACAAGCAGGCAATTCTCGACGCCGTTTACCAGAACGCCGGGCAGTTGGCCGTCAATGGCATGCCGCCGACCCAGTGGTCGTATAACGAAGACATCAAGGACCCGGCCTTCGACCCGGAAAAGGCCAAGGAGCTGCTCAAGGCCGCCGGCGTCAAGGAAGGTACCGAGATCACCCTGTGGGCCATGCCGGTGCAGCGCCCGTACAACCCCAACGCCAGGCAGATCGCCGAGATGCTGCAGGCCGACTGGGCCAAGATCGGCATCCAGGCGCGCATCGTCAGCTACGAATGGGGCGAATACCTCAAGCGCGCCAAGGCCGGCGAGCACGACGCCATGCTGATCGGCTGGAGCGGCGACAACGGTGACCCGGACAACTGGCTCGGCACCCTCTATGGCTGCGACGCGGTCGACGGCAACAACTTCTCCAAATGGTGCTTCGAGGACTACGACAAGCTGGTCAAGGCCGCCAAGCGCACCACCGACGTGGCCGAACGCACCGAG
Source organism: Ectopseudomonas oleovorans (assembly GCF_003052605.1). Lineage (GTDB taxonomy): Bacteria > Pseudomonadota > Gammaproteobacteria > Pseudomonadales > Pseudomonadaceae > Aquipseudomonas > Aquipseudomonas oleovorans_A. The sequence continues at coordinate 8,212 of NZ_QASO01000105.1, forward strand.
CTGTATAAGCAGGCGCAGGTGATCCTCAAGCGTGAGGTGCCGATCACCCCGCTGGCCCACTCCACCGTGTACCAGCCGATGCGCAAGGAAGTGCAGGACTTCCGCATCAGCCCGTTCGCACTCAACTCCTTCTATGGTGTAGGAATAGCCAAGTGATGGCAGGCGGCGCGCCTGCGGGTGCGCCGCCTCTACCCAGCTCAGGAGTTTCCATGTCACCCATGCCCTTTCTCCGCGGCGGCCTGCTGCTGGTCGCGCTGCTCTGCGTTCACGCTCAGGCGGCGGACAGCCTGGTGGTCTGCACCGAGGCCAGCCCGGAAGGTTTCGATATCGTCCAGTACACCGCGGCGACCACCGCCGACGCCACGGCCGAGACCCTGTTCGAGCGCCTGGTGGCCTTCGCCCCTGGCAGCACCGAAGTGGTGCCGGCGCTGGCGCAGAGCTGGGAAATCTCCGCCGACGGCCTGAGCTACAGCTTCACCCTGCGCCAGGGGGTGAAATTCCACGCCAACCAGGGCTTTACCCCGAGCCGCGCGTTCAACGCCGACGACGTGCTGTGGAGCTTCCAGCGCCAGCTCGACCCGGCGCATCCCTGGCACAAGCTGTCGCTGCGTGGCTTTCCCTACGCCGAGGCCATGGGCCTGGCGCAGTTGATCGAGCGCGTGGAGAAACTCGACGAGCACCGCGTGCGCTTCGTCCTCAAACACCCGGAGGCGCCCTTCCTGGCCAACCTGGCCATGGGCTTCGCCTCGATCTATTCGGCCGAGTACGCCGACCACCTGCTCGCAACGAACCAACCCGAACGTCTGAACAATGCACCCATCGGCACCGGGCCTTTCATCTTCGAGCGTTACGCCAAGGACGCCCAGGTGCGCTTTCGCGGCAACCCCGACCACTGGGACGGCGCACCGCAGGTCGAGCGCCTGGTGCTGGCCATCACCCCCGAGCCCAACGTGCGCCAGCAACGGCTCAAGGCCGGCGACTGCCAGATCGCCCTCTACCCGCGCCCGGTGGACATTCCCGCCCTCAAGGCCGACGCGAAGCTGCAGGTGCTGGAGCTGGATTCGCTGCTCACCGCCTATATCGGCATCAACACCCGCCACCCGCCGCTAGACGATGTGCGCGTGCGCCAGGCGCTGAACCTGGCCTTCGACAAGGCCGCCTACATCCGCGCGCAATATGGCGAAGGCAACGCCACGCCGGCCGTAGCGCCCTACCCGGCGACGTTGTGGGGCCACGATGCCGAGCTGCAGGACTGGCCGCATGACCCCGGGCGCGCCCGCCAACTGCTGGCCGAGGCGGGCCACGCCGATGGCTTCGCCCTGTCGATCTGGACGCGCCCCGGTGGCGGGCCAACCAACCCCAACCCTGGTATTGGCGCACAGATGCTGCAGGCCGATCTCGCCGCCATCGGCATTCGCAGCGACATTCGCGTGTTCGAGTGGGGTGAGCTGATCAAGCGTGCCAAGAACGGCGAGCACGACCTGGTGTTCATGGGCTGGGCCGGCGACAACGGCGACCCGGACAACTTCCTCACCCCCAACCTGTCCTGCGCCGCCGCCAAGAGCGGCGAGAACCAGGCGGGCTGGTGCGACGAGCAGTTCGACGACTTGATTCGCCAGGCGCGCCAGGAAGCCGAGCAGGAAAAACGCGCCGTGCTGTATCGTCAGGCCCTGGCGATCTTCCATCAGCAGGCGCCCTGGATCGCCCTGGCCCATCCCAAGCAGTTCGTCACCCTGCGCAAAGGCGTCGAGGGTTTCGTGCTCAGCCCGATGGGCTCGAACAATTTCGCCCGAGTGAAACTGCCATGACCCCTCGCGACACCACGCTTGTGGGAAGCGCTTTAGCGGCGACAAGCTCGCGGCTGAAGCCCCTCCCACACTGCTCAGACCCAGCAGAGAGCGGCCACCTCTCGGCTACGCCCTGCCTAAAACAACGCCAGACCACGCCGTCCGGCACCCGCATCCCGCCACGGAGTAGAACCGCTTGATGCTGTCCTTTATCGCCAGACGCCTGGGGCTGCTGATCCCCACCTTCTTCGGCGTCACCCTGCTGACGTTCGCGCTGATCCGCCTGATCCCCGGTGACCCGGTGGAGGTGATGATGGGTGAGCGCCGCGTAGACCCGGAAATGCACGCTCAGGCCATGGAGCGCCTGGGGCTGAACAAGCCCCTGTATGCGCAGTATTTCGACTACATCGGTCAGCTCGCCAGCGGCAATCTGGGCGAGTCACTGCGCTCGCGTGAAAGCGTGTGGAAAGAGTTTCTCACCCTGTTTCCCGCCACCGTCGAACTGGCACTGGCTGCCCTGCTGTTCGCCGGCACCCTCGGTGTGATCGCCGGGGTAATCGCCGCCCTCAAGCGCGGTTCGCTGTTCGACCATGGGGTGATGGGCATCTCGCTGACCGGCTATTCCATGCCGATCTTCTGGTGGGGCCTGCTGCTGATCATGTTCTTCTCGGTCGGCCTGGGCTGGACGCCGGTCTCCGGGCGCATCGACCTGCTCTACGACATCCCGCCGGTGACCGGCTTCATGCTGATCGACACCCTGCTCGCCGACGAGCCCGGTGCCTTCACCGATGCCCTGCGCCATCTGATCCTGCCGGCTATCGTGCTCGGCACCATCCCGCTGGCGGTGATCGCGCGGATGACTCGCTCGGCGATGCTCGAAGTGCTGCGCGAGGACTACATCCGCACCGCGCGGGCCAAGGGCTTGTCGCCGGCACGCGTGGTCTTCGTGCACGGCCTGCGCAATGCCTTGATCCCGGTGCTGACGGTGTTCGGCCTGCAGGTCGGCGCCCTGCTGGCCGGCGCGGTACTGACCGAAACCATCTTCTCCTGGCCGGGTATCGGCAAATGGCTGATCGAAGCCATCGGCGCCCGCGACTACCCGGTGGTGCAGAACGGCATCCTGCTGATCGCCTGCCTGGTGATCCTGGTCAACTTCATCGTGGACATTCTCTATGGCCTGGCCAATCCACGCATTCGCCATCAGAAGTAAGGAAGGCGTGATGAATCGACAGACCCTAGGGTGTCGCGGGGCCACCCAGGCCGTGCGCACCAATAGCGGCGACCAACCATCGGTGCGCACAGCGCACCCTACCCAGGGGGCACGCCCATGACTGCAGCCACCAGCCTCGACCAGAGCCTGCTCTACCCCTCGCCGCTGAAAGAATTCTGGCAAGCCTTCAGCCATAACAAGGGCGCGGTCGCCGGCCTGGCGTTCATGCTGCTGATGGTGTTCTGCGCACTGTTCGCCCCCTGGGTCGCACCACATGACCCGAGCGAGCAGTACCGCGACTTCCTGCTCACCCCGCCGGTCTGGCTGGACGGTGGCCAGTGGCGCTTCCTGCTCGGCACCGACGAGCTGGGCCGCGACCTGCTCTCGCGCCTGATCCACGGTGCCCGCCTGTCGCTGCTGATCGGTCTGGCGTCTGTGCTGCTGTCGCTGATTCCCGGCATCCTCCTGGGGCTGGTCGCCGGCTTTTTCCCGCGCCTGCTCGGCCCCGGCATCATGCGCCTGATGGACATCATGCTGGCGTTGCCGTCGCTGCTGTTGGCGGTGGCCATCGTCGCCATCCTCGGCCCTGGGCTGATCAACACCATCTTCGCCATCGCCATCGTCTCGCTGCCGTCCTACGTGCGCCTGACCCGCGCAGCGGTGATGGGCGAGCTGAACCGCGACTACGTCACCGCCGCGCAACTGGCCGGTGCCAGCCTGCCCCGACTGATGTTCATCACCGTGCTGCCCAACTGCATGGCGCCGTTGATCGTGCAGGCCACCCTGAGCTTTTCCTCGGCGATTCTCGACGCCGCCGCGCTGGGCTTTCTCGGCCTCGGCGTACAACCGCCGACGCCCGAGTGGGGCACCATGCTGGCCTCGGCGCGCGACTACATCGAACGCGCCTGGTGGGTGGTGACGCTGCCCGGCCTGGCAATTCTGCTCAGCGTGCTGGCGATCAACCTGATGGGGGACGGCCTGCGTGATGCGCTCGATCCTAAGCTGAAGAATGCGCAGTGAGGAATCCGCAATGAGCCTGCTGAATATCCGCAATCTCTCCGTCCGTTTCGGCACTGCCGATGCCGTGCCGGTGGTCGATGGTCTCGACCTGTCCGTGGAAAAGGGCGAAGTGCTGGCCATCGTCGGCGAGTCCGGTTCGGGCAAGTCGGTGACGATGATGGCCCTGATGGGCCTGATCGACGCCCCCGGCATCGTTCAGGCCGACTGCATGCAGTTCGACGGCACCGACATGCTGCGCCTGAAAGGCCGCCAGCGCCGGCATATCGTCGGCAAGGACCTGGCCATGGTCTTCCAGGACCCGATGACCGCCCTCAACCCCAGTTACACCGTGGGTTTCCAGATCGAGGAGGTGCTGCGCCAGCACCTTGGTCTGAAAGGCAAGGCGGCGCGCGCCCGTGCCCTGGAGCTGCTGGAGCGGGTCGAGATTCCCGGCGCTGCCAGCCGCCTCGATGCCTACCCACACCAGCTTTCCGGCGGCATGAGTCAGCGCGTGGCGATCGCCATGGCGATTGCCGCCGAACCCAAGCTGCTGATCGCCGACGAGCCGACCACCGCGCTGGACGTGACCATCCAGGCGCAGATCATGGAGCTGCTGCTGGATCTGCAGCGCGATCAGGGTATGGCGCTGGTGCTGATCACTCACGATTTGGCCGTGGTGGCCGAAACCGCTCAGCGCGTGTGCGTGATGTACGCCGGCCAGGCAGTGGAGCTGGGCCAGGTACCGACCTTGTTCGATGCGCCCAGCCATCCTTATACCGAGGCGCTGCTCAAGGCCATCCCGGAACACAGCGCAGGCGCCAGCCGCCTGGCCACCCTGCCCGGCATCGTCCCCGGTCGTTACGACCGCCCACGAGGCTGCCTGCTATCACCACGCTGCCCCTACGTACAATCGCGTTGCCGTGACGAACGCCCGCCCTTGGAGGCACACGAACGTGGCGCCGCACGTTGCTTCTTTCCTCTTCACCCCACGGCGGAGGTGGCCTGATGAGTACCGTACTGCAAGCCCATGAGCTGACCCGTCACTACAGCGTCTCGCGCGGCCTGTTCAAGCCAGCGGCCACGGTGCAGGCGCTCAACGGCGTGTCCTTCAGTCTGCAGGCCGGCAGGACTCTGGCAGTGGTCGGCGAGTCCGGCTGCGGCAAATCCACCCTGGCCCGCGCCCTGACCCTGATCGAAGACCCCAGCAGCGGCAGCCTGCAGATCGCCGGGCGCGAGGTGGCCGGCGCCAGCAAGGCCGAGCGCAAACAACTGCGCCGCGACGTGCAGATGGTGTTCCAGAATCCCTACGCCTCACTCAACCCGCGGCAGAAGATCGGCGATCAACTGGCCGAACCACTGCTGATCAACACCGAGCTGTCGCGCGCCGAACGCCGCGACAGGGTGCAGGCGATGATGCAGCAGGTGGGCCTGCGCCCCGAACATTATGCGCGCTACCCGCACATGTTCTCCGGCGGCCAGCGCCAACGCATCGCCCTGGCCCGCGCCATGATGCTGCAGCCCAAGGTGCTGGTGGCGGATGAACCGACCTCGGCGCTGGATGTGTCGATCCAGGCGCAGGTGCTCAACCTGTTCATGGACTTGCAGGGGCAGTTCGCCACCGGCTACGTGTTCATCTCGCACAACCTCGCGGTGGTGCGCCATGTCGCCGACGACGTGCTGGTGATGTACCTCGGGCGTCCGGTGGAAATGGGCCCGGCCGCAGCGCTCTACGCCCGCCCACTGCACCCCTACACCCGAGCCCTGCTGTCAGCGACACCGGCGATTCACCCTGATCCGGACAAGCCTCGACTGAAAATCAGCGGTGAGCTGCCCAACCCGCTGAATCCGCCATCCGGCTGCGCCTTCCACAAGCGCTGCCCGCATGCCGACGAACGCTGCCGGGGCGAACGCCCCGAACTGCGCCTGCTCGATGCACGGCAGGTGGCCTGCCATCATGTCGAATGCATCGCCGACTGATCGCCTTGACACGACCTGCCGCCAGCGCCGTGTCATGGCGCCGCTGGCAGAGTCAGCTCGATGTTTTCCGCCAGCGAGTCCTCCAGGCGCTGCAACTCGACTTCCACCGCGGCAGCGTCGTCGGCCAGGGTTGCGGCGATCTGCAGGAACTCCGCCGTCACTTCGACGAAAGCCAACACCACCATGGGATCGAAGCGCGTGCCGCTGGCGGCGCAAATCCGCGAAACGGCCTGTTCCGGGCTGATCGACGGCAGATAGGCATGCTGACAGGTCAGCTCCTCGAAGTACCCGACCAGCGCCATCAGCCGTGCCGACAATGGAATCTGCTCACCGCTCAGCCCCTGCGGATAGCCCTGGCCATCCCAGCGCTCATGCTGGCTGTAGACGATGTCCTTGGCGTCAGAGAGAAAGTCGGTGATGCTGCCCAGCTTGCGCTCGGCACGTTCGAGCGCATCACGCCCGGCGATCACACCCTCGCGCAGCAGGCGCAGGTCATTTTCGTCCGGCTCGCCATGGCTGAGCAGCACGCGATCAGGCAGGATCAGCCGGTCGATCACATGCAGCCTGGCCGACTTGCCCAACTGGGCAATACGCGCCCCGCTCAGCGACGCTGACAAGGCCGGCTGCTGCCGTGCAAACGCAGCAGCCAGGCAGGTCATGTAGCGTTCGATACGTTCCAGACGACTGCTGCGCGGGTTGTCGCGCATCACGGCAACGCTGGCCATAGCCTCAATGGTGACATCCTGCAGGCGCTGGATATCGCGCGTGCGCCGCTTGACCTCGAGTTCCAGGTATTCGCTCTTGTCACGCAGGTAGTCGGTAGCGGCCTTGAGCTGCAGTTGCGCCCGCACGCGGGCGAGCAAGATGGGCGGGCTGACCGGCTTGGTGATGTAGTCCGCGGCGCCGAGGTCGAAGCCCAGTTGCTCGTCGGCAACATCGCTGCGCCCGGTCACCAGAATCAGTGGGATATGGCGGGTTTGAGGATCGCCGCAGAGCTTGCGGCACAATGCATAGTCATCCTGCCAGCCAAGCAGGATCAGATCCGGTTGCGGTTGCGCCCTGGCCGCCTGCAGTGCCTCATCATTGCCAACCAGGCTCACCTGATAACGATCAGCCAGCAGCGCCCCCAGGCGCTGGCGCGCATCCACGGCATCGTCCACCACCAGAATCAGTTCCTGCTCCGGCCTATCGAGCATCCCGCGCATGGCGATCTCCTTCGGCATCTGCCTGCTCATCATTAAAGGTGCTGAACGCTGTTTATGCTCAGGCCCCCGTACAAATGACCCGATCCGGGGTTTGAAAGTGCAATACGGATTGGCAGCTCGACAGGCGCAACCGACAATCGGTGCTGTCATCCTCACCAGAAAGGTTCGCCTCATGCTCGACCAGGCACGCTGCTGGCAAGCCGTCTGCGAGCGCGACGCGGCGTTCGACGGGCGTTTCGTCTTCGCCGTCGGCAGCACGGGTATCTATTGCCGGCCCAGTTGCCCGGCGCGGCGCCCAAGGCGCGATAACGTCAGCTTTCACCTTGACGCAGCCAGCGCCGAGACAGCCGGCTTTCGCCCGTGCAAACGCTGCTCGCCGCAAGGCCAGAGCCCGGCGCAGCAGCTCGATGCGCTGGTCGCCGCAGCCTGTGATCTGCTCAGCGGCGAACAACGCCTGACCCTGCCGCAGCTGGCGGCGCGTATCGGCCTGTCAGCCTCGCACCTGGCCCGTGCATTCAAGGCGCGCACGGGCATGACACCCAATGCCTGGGCCGCCGCTCTGCGCCGGCAACGCCTGGAAACCCATCTGCCACAGGCAGCTAGCGTGCTCGACGCAGCGCTGGCCGCCGGCTATGGCGGCACCCGCGCCCTCTATGCCCAGCCACAGGCCATGAGCCCGGCCCGCCGCCGCCAGCAGGGCGCTGGGGAACGCCTGCGCTACACCATTGCCCCCTGCCCACTCGGCCAGGTGCTGCTGGCCACCAGCGAGCGCGGTGTTTGTGCCCTGCTGTTTGCCGATGAACCGCAACACCTGCGCAGCGAACTGCAGCAGCGCTTTGCCGCAGCGCAGCTCGAAGAGGATGCCGCGGGCCTGCGTGACTGGCTGCAGCAGGTGCTGGAGCAACTCGCAGAACCGCAGCGCGCCGCCCATCTGCCACTGGACATACGCGGCACGGCGTTTCAGCTGCGCGTCTGGCAAGCGCTGCAGAATATTCCCTGCGCAGAGACGCGCAGCTATGCCGAACTGGCCGAGCAACTGCACAGCCACCCGCGTGCGGTGGCGCGCGCCTGCGCCAGCAATGCCATCGCCCTGCTGCTGCCGTGCCACCGCGTGGTGGCCAGTGATGGCCAGCTCAGTGGTTATCGCTGGGGGATACAGCGCAAGCGGCAGTTACTGGCGCGCGAAAGCGAGGATCACTGAGCCCGTCAGGTGCCCCTTGGCCTAATGTCTGTCAGTTAAGCGTCGACGCTGCCAATGGGGAAGAGCGGCGCCCCGCCGCGAACCAGGGCGATACGCGATTGAAAAGCTTCGCCCCGGGGCGGGGCTCCTACGAAAGACCGCTTTGGCAAGCTTATCTGATCGGCATTGCCCCTTGGCCTGCTTGTAGCGATATACCCGACACAGCCAGGGCAAAACTGTCTACCCGGTCATGAAAAGGCTGAAAAGGCCATAAATTCACCCGGCAAAACCTTGCTGGTATGATGCGCGGCTTTTGCGAAATCGAGCCATTTTCCCAGCTCATGCGGACGAATGTGCTTTGCTTTCTGCAGACCAATTTCGGCGCGTTCGCGCCTCGGGGGAGCCTCCATGCTGGAAAGACTGTTCCAACTCAACGCCCACAACACCACGGTGCGCACCGAGGTTCTGGCCGGGGTCACCACTTTCCTGACCATGGCCTACATCCTCTTCGTCAACCCCAACATGCTCGCCGAGACCGGCATGGATCATGGCGCGGTGTTCGTCGCCACCTGCCTGGCCGCCGCCATCGGCTCGCTGGTGATGGGTCTTTTAGCCAACTACCCGATTGCCCTGGCGCCGGGCATGGGCCTCAACGCCTTCTTCACCTACACCGTGGTCATGACCATGGGCTACAGCTGGCAGACCGCCCTGGGCGCGGTGTTTCTCTCCGGCGTAATCTTCTTCCTGCTGTCGATCTTCAGAATCCGCGAGTGGATCATCAACAGCATCCCTCTGGCCCTGCGCGCCGGCATCGCCGCCGGCATCGGCCTGTTCCTGGCGATCATCGCGCTGAAAAACGCCGGCATCGTGGTCGATCACCCGGCCACTCTCGTCGGCCTGGGCGACATGAGCAAGGGCGGCGCGCTGCTGGCCTGCCTGGGCTTTTTCGTCATCGCCGCGCTGGCCTATCGCAAGGTCACCGGCGCCGTGATGATCGGCATTCTGCTGGTCACCGGCCTGTCCATCGCACTCGGCTTGTCCGAACTGCCGGGCGTGGTCTCGATGCCGCCGTCGCTGATGCCGACCCTGCTGCAACTGGATATTGCCGGCGCGCTGGATATCGGCCTGATCAGCGTGATCTTCGCCTTCCTCTTCGTCGACCTGTTCGACACCTCCGGCACCCTGGTGGGCGTGGCGCAGAAAGCCGACCTGTTGGACAAGGACGGCAAGATGCCGCGCCTGGGCCGCGCCCTGCTGGCCGACAGCACCGCGACCATGGCCGGCGCCGCGCTGGGCACCAGCACCACCACCAGCTATATCGAATCCGCCGCCGGCATCAGTGCCGGTGGGCGTACCGGCCTGACCGCGTGCGTGGTCGCCGCGCTGTTTCTGCTCAGCCTGTTCTTCGCCCCGCTGGCCGGCTCGGTGCCGGCCTACGCCACCGCCCCGGCGCTGCTGTTCGTCGCCGTACTGATGATGAGCAGCCTGGCGCAGATCGACTGGGACGACCTCACCGTCGCCGCCCCGGTGGTGGTCGCTGCCCTGGCCATGCCGCTGACCTTCTCCATCGCCAATGGCATCGCCTTCGGTTTCATCGCCTGGACGGCGGTCAAGGTACTGGCTGGCCGCTGGCGCGAACTGAACCCGGCGATGTGGGTGCTCTCGGCGCTGTTCATCGTCAAGCTGGCCTACTTCGCCTGATCAACCCGCCTGATCGTTCCCACGCTCCGCGTGGGAACGCCTCCCCGGACGCTCCGCGTCCCGCACACCAATCATCGCCAGCCGGGCACGGCAGCATCGCCTCCGCTACATTAGCTCGCCGTTGATCGTTCCCACGCTCCGCGTCCAGCGCCACCAATGATCGACGACAACGGCACGCCGGCAACGGAATCGCTACAATGGCGCCCCGTTTTCCTGCCCGCATGAGTGACCGATGAGCCGCCCCGCATTCGACCCTGCCACCTACGACGCCCAACTCGCAGAGAAGAAGGCCCGCCTGGTCGAACTGCTGGCGCCCTTCGCCGCGCCGGAGCCCGAGGTATTCGACTCGCCACGCGAGCATTACCGCATGCGCGCCGAGTTTCGCCTGTGGCGTGAGGACGGCCAGCGTCACTACGCCATGTTCGCCCCAGGCGACAAACACACACCGATCCTGCTCGACGATTTTCCCATTGCCAGCCTGCGCATCAACGAACTGATGCCGCACCTGCGCGCCGCCTGGCAGGCCAGCGAAGCGCTGTCGTTCAAGCTGTTCCAGGTAGAGTTCCTTACCACCCTGGCCGGTGATGCGCTGATCACCCTGGCCTACCACCGCCCGCTGGACGAGGCCTGGCAAGCCGAGGCGGAAAAGCTGGCCGCCGAACTGAACGTCAGCCTGGTCGGCCGCTCCCGCGGTCAGCGCCTGGTGATCGGTCGCGACTATGTGGAAGAAGAACTGACCGTAGCCGGGCGCAGCTTCCGCTATCGCCAGCCGGAAGGCGCCTTCACCCAGCCCAACGGCCGGGTCTGCGAGAAGATGCTGAACTGGGCCCATGACGCCCTCGGCGAGCGCGACGACGACCTGCTGGAGCTGTACTGCGGCAACGGCAACTTCACCCTGCCGCTGGCCACCCGAGTTCGCAAGGCCCTGGCCACCGAGATCAGCAAGACCTCGGTGAATGCCGCCCTGGCCAACCTGGCTGACAACGGCGTGGATAACGTCGAGTTGGTGCGCCTCTCCGCCGAGGAGCTGACCCAGGCGCTGAACGAGGTGCGCCCGTTCCGCCGCCTGGCCGGCATTGACCTGAAGAGCTATGCGTTCGGCAGCGTCTTCGTCGACCCACCGCGCGCCGGCATGGACCCGGACACCTGCGAGCTGACTCGCCGTTTCGAGCGCATCCTGTACATCTCCTGCAACCCGGAGACCCTGGCCGCCAACATCGCCCAACTGAGCGACACCCACAAGGTGACGCGCAGCGCGCTGTTCGACCAGTTCCCCTACACCCACCATATGGAAGCGGGTGTGCTGCTGGAGCGGCGCTGAACCGCTCCTCGTAGCCCGGTGCAATCCGGGGTTTGCCTGCTCGGCTCAGCGTGACAAGCCGCGCAACGCCCACCAGGCCAGCCCGGCCGACACCACTTCGAGCAGCAGTGCGTAGAGGTTGAAGGTCTGCTGTCCGCCGCCGTCCAGCCACAGCCCGGCAATGCGCGCCAGCGCCAGCGAGCTATACAGCAGCACCAGCAAAAACAACGCCGGGCGCAGCAAATCCATACGCAGCAGCGCCATCGCCAGATATGCCGCCAGGCCCAGTTGCAGGCCGCCGTAATAGGCGCGCACTTCGGTCACCGCCGCATTAGCCATCAGCAACGCGCCGCTGAAGCTGGCCATTTCCTCGGGACGAATGAAGTAGGCCAGCCCCAACACGAGCAAGGCAGCGATCTGGATCGACAGGACGATTCGGGCGAACAGCATGGGCGGGTTCCAGACAATGAGTGGCCACCGCCAGCATAGGCCGCCACTGGTCGCGACGCATAGTCGCAATGGCTTGGGCAGCGTCCGCCGTGGCGCTATGCTGGGCGCTCTCGTTCATCCGGAGTCCAGTCATGCGTCGTTCCCTGCTCGCCCTCTGTCTCTTCACCAGCCTGGCCCACGCCAGCGAGCCACTGACCATCGATGTACATCGCGATGCCAACTGCGGTTGCTGCAAGGCCTGGATCGACCATCTGCAGGACAATGGCTTCACCGTCAATGACCATGTCGAGGCCGACATGAGTGCACTCAAGCAGCGACTCGGCGTGCCGCCGCGCCTGGCTTCCTGTCACACCGGCGTGATCGACGGCAAGTTCGTCGAGGGCCATGTACCGGCCGCAGATATTCTCAAACTGCGTGAGCGCGTGGACCTGATCGGCGCTGCCGTACCCGGCATGCCCGTGGGCTCGCCTGGTATGGAGTATGGCGACCGTGTCGATGCCTATCAGGTCATCGGCCTGGATCGCGAGCGCAAGGATCAGTTGCTCAGTGACTACCCGGCCAACTGAGTCGGGCACGGGCGCAGCTACACTGCAGCGATCAGCAACCAGGGAGTGCCGCCATGCGCTGGCAACGCGGTAGACGCAGTGACAACGTGGTGGATGCGCGCGGCCGTTCCGGCAGGCGCCTCGGTGGCGGCCTGAGCCTCGGCGGGGTGGCGGTGATCGTCATCGTCGGCCTGCTAATGGGCCAGGACCCGCTGCAGATTCTTGGTCAGATCGCCGGCCAGGCCACCCAGCCGCAGGTTACCCAGACGCAGAGCGCGCCAGCGGCGAACGACGAGCAGAGCGAGTTCGTCCGCGCCATCCTCGGCGATACCGAAGACACCTGGCGCGAGCTGTTTCAGCAGGCTGGCCAGCAGTATCGCGATCCGCAACTGGTGCTGTTCTCCGGCGGCGTCAATTCCGCCTGCGGTTTCGCCAGCTCGGCAGTTGGCCCCTTCTACTGCCCTGGCGATCAGCGCGTGTATCTGGACATGGCGTTTTTCCGCGAGATGGAGCAACGCTTCTCCGCTGCCGGCGACTTCGCCCAGGCCTATGTGATTGCCCATGAAGTCGGCCATCACGTACAGACCCAGTTGGGTGTCTCGGCCAAGGTCAACGCGGCGCGCCAGCGCGGTGAACGCGTCGAGGGCGACGGCGGCCTGCTGGTACGCCAGGAACTGCAGGCCGACTGCCTGGCCGGGGTCTGGGCGCATCACGCGCAACGCCGGCATGACTGGCTGGAGGCTGGCGACCTGGAAGAAGCCCTCAACGCGGCCAGCGCCATCGGTGATGACCGCCTGCAGAAGCAGTTGCGCGGTCAGGTGGTGCCGGATGCCTTCACCCATGGCACCTCGCAGCAGCGCGTACGCTGGTTCAGCACTGGTTTCGCGAGTGGTCAGCCGGGGCGTTGCGACACATTCAAGGCGGCGCGCCTGTAACACGCCGGCTCACACCACGAAGCGCTTGCTCCACCAGGCAAAGCCGCAGGCGGCAGCGCCGCACAGGGCAATCACCAGCGCCATGGGCATGGCCGAGCCATCGTGTAGGAAGGCCACCAGCGCCGATGCGCTGGCCGCCACGCTGAACTGCATACTACCCAGCAACCCGGAAGCGCTGCCGGCATGCCGGCCCTGCCCGGCCATGGCGCAAGCCGTGGCATTGGGCAACACGCAACCGAGGCTGGCGACGCAGATGAACAGCGGAATCAGCAGCGGCCACAGCTGCGCCGGTTGCCACAGCGCCAGCACCAGCAGACACAGGCCACAGGCCAGGTATACCAGCACCATGCGCCGCAGCCACCGCGCCGGGCCGCCGCGCAGCACCAGACGCGCATTGACCTGCGCCATGATCACGAAGCCTGCCGCGTTGCTGCCGAACAGCCAGCCATAGTGCTCGGCCGGCACACCGTACAACTCGATAAACACGAAGGGCGAGCCGGCGATGTAGGCGAACATGCCCGCCATCGCCACACCGCCGGCCAGGCTGTAGCCCATGAACGGCGCATTGCCCAGCAAAGCGCGGTACTGGCCGAAGGCGCCGCTCAGCGGCGCCGGCTGCAGATGCTGCGGACGGGTCTCCGGCAGCCCGAACATCACGACCAGCAGGCACAGGCCGGAGAAAATCGCCAGGCTATGGAAGATCCACGGCCAGCCCAGCGTACTGAGCAGCAGCCCGCCCCCCAGAGGCGCGAGAATCGGCGCCAGGCCCATCACCAGCACCAGCTGCGAGAACACCTTGGCCGAAGCCAGTGGATCGCACAGGTCGCGCACCACCGCACGGGTGATCACCATCCCGGCGCAGCCGCCGAGGGCCTGGACGAAGCGTGCCGTCACCAGCCATTCCAGGTTCGGCGCCAGGGCACAAGCCAGCGATGCCAGGGTGAACAATGCCACCCCGACCAGCAGTGGCACGCGGCGACCGAAACGATCCGCCAACGGTCCGTAGAACAGCTGGCCAATGGCGATGCCGACGAAATATGCCGCCAGCGACAGCTGAATATGTTCGACGTCGGTGCCGAACTGCTGGGCCAGTGTGGGGAAACTTGGCAGGTAGAAATCGATGGCCAAAGGGCCAAAGGCACACAGCGCGCCCAGGATCAGCAGGGTTCGCAGGTTCATGAATAATCCGCAAAATTGTTAGCCGGCTAATCATCTCACCGACCAGGCCGCAGATGAAAGCGCGGATCGCCGAACGACGCTTCGCGCTTATCAATGTGGCGGCTGTGCTTCCCTGGCCTTGCCGCGCTGACTCACCCGCTGCGCCACCGACTCCACCAACAGGTAGAACATCGGGATGAGGAAAGTGGCCAGCAGCGTGGCCGCGAGCATGCCGCCGATCACCCCGGTGCCGATGGAGTGGCGACTGGCCGAGCCCGCTCCGGAGCTGATGGCCAGCGGCACGCAACCGAGAATGAACGCCAGCGAAGTCATCACGATGGGGCGGAAACGCAGCTTGGCCGCCTCCAGTGCCGAGTCGAAGATGCCCTTGCCTTCGGCGCGTAGCAGCACGGCGAACTCGACGATAAGGATGGCGTTCTTCGCCGCCAGACCGATCAGGGTGACCAGGCCGACCTGGAAGTACACGTCGTTCTGAATGCCGCGCAGCCACACCGCGAGAATCGCCCCGAACACCGCAAACGGCACGGCGGTGACCACCGCCAGTGGCAGCGTCCAGCGCTCGTACTGCGCGGCGAGAATCAGGAAGACCAGAATCAGGCCGAAGACGAACGCCTGGGTGCCCGAACCCTGAGTCGCCAGTTCCTGGTAGGCCGAGCCGATCCAGCCCAGGCTGTAGTCCTCACCCAATACCTCATCGGCCACTTCCTGCATCGCCGCCAACGCCTGCCCGGAGCTGTAACCCGGCGCCGGGCCACCAAGGACCTTGGCCGAGGGATAGACGTTGAAACGGTCGTAGGAATCCGGCCCGAGGATGCGCCGCACCCGCAGCAGGGTCGACAGCGGCACCAGATCACCACTGCTGGAGCGTACGTAGACCTGGCCGAGATCTTCCGGCTTGCGGCGGAACTCCGATTCCGACTGCAGGCTGACCTGCCAGGTACGTCCGTAAAGGGTGAAATCGTTGACGTAATAACTGCCGAAGGTGGCCTGCATCGCGGTGAACACATCGCTGACGCTGACGCCCAGTGCGCGCGTCTTGGTGCGATCCAGATCGATGTAGTACTGCGGCACGTTGGCGCTGAAGGTTGCTCTGAATGCCGGCCAGCTCCGGTCGCTTGCTGGCGGCCTCGACGAAGGCCTGGACCTTCTCGCCGAGCTGCTCGACGCTGCCACCGGAACGATCCTGAATGAAGG
Source organism: Ectopseudomonas oleovorans (assembly GCF_003052605.1). Taxonomy (GTDB): domain Bacteria; phylum Pseudomonadota; class Gammaproteobacteria; order Pseudomonadales; family Pseudomonadaceae; genus Aquipseudomonas; species Aquipseudomonas oleovorans_A. Next base: position 23,874 of record NZ_QASO01000105.1, read on the forward strand.
ACTCGAAGCCACCGGTGGTGCTCATACCGGTGATCGGCGGCGGGTTGAACGACAACACCAGGCCATCCTTCTGCGCAGCGCCCATGCCCATGAACTCGCGCGTATGATTGCGTGCATCGAGCTCGGGCGTGGTGCGCTCGCTCCAGTCCTTGAGCGGCACGAAGGACACCCCGGCGTTGCTGCGCACGCCGAAGGTGAGCACGTCGAAACCGGCGAAGGTCACCACATCTTCGACTGCCGGATGCTCCATCAGCTGCTGACTCACCGCCCCACTCAGCGCCTCGGTGCGATTGAGCGAAGCGGCCGGCGGCAGGTAGTAGATCGCCTGCTCCAGCGGCGCCGCCACAGTTTCAGCGATGACCTGCGAACTGGCGCCAGGGTAAGCGGCGCTCACCGACACCTGCGGCGGCAGGATTTCCGGGTACTGGGCAATGGGCAACGCGCGCATCGCCGCCAGGCCGGCGAGCACGATGACGATGGCGAATACCGGACGGTCGATGAAGAAACGCGAGATCATGGTCGTTACTCCTGCGCCGTGCTGGCTGGCGTGACTGCCTTCGCCTCCTCGACCTGCACCGGGCTGTCCGGTCGCACCTTGGCCAGACCGTCGACTATCACCCGCTCACCATCGCTGACGCCGGCCAGAATCACCCAGCGCCCACCGACCGTATCGCCCGTGGTGACCTGGCGCATGCGCGCGACGCTCTGCTCGTCCACCACATAGACGAAGGTGCCACGCGGCCCCTGAGCGACGGCGCGCTCCGGTACGGTGATGGCGTTGGGACGGGTCAGGCCCTTGACCTGCACCCGCACGAACTGCCCGGGCAGCAGCTTCTGCTCGGGGTTCGGCATCACGCCACGGGCGCTGACCGTGCCGGTACCGCGGTCGATCAGGCTGTCGGTGAAGTCCACTTCGCCCGCTGTTGGATAGGCCGAGCCGTCACCGAAATACACCTCCACGCTGAGTTTGCCGATGCTCGGTGGCACCAGGCTGCCTTCGGACAATTCGCGGCCCAGGCGCTCGGCCTCGGCGTCCGGGTAGGCGAAGTTGACGAAGATCGGGTCGAGCTGGGTGATCTGCGTCAGCAGGCTGGCACTGGGGTCGCCAGCGACGATCAGGCTGCCTTCGGAGACGCTTTCCTTGCTGGTGATGCCAGTGATCGGCGCCTTGACTGTGGTGTAGTCGAGGTCGATCTGGCGCGACTGCACCTCGGCCTGGGCCGCCTCGATATTGGCCTTGCTCTGTTCGAAGTTGGAGATGGCGTTGTCCAGCTCACTCTCGCTGGCGAAGCCCTTCTTCTGCTGTTCACGGATGCGTTTGAGGTCACGATCGGTCTGGCGAAAACGCGCCTGTTCCTGCGCCAGGGCACCTTTGGCACGGGCCAGGGCGGCCTCGTAAGGACGTGGATCGATGCGAAACAGCACCTGACCCTTCTGTACCCGACTACCCTCCTGATAGGTGCGCTCCTGCAGGATGCCGCCGACCTGGGCCCGAACCTGCACCTCGCGGTAACCGGCAGTTCGCGCTGGATATTCCAGCACGATGGGCAGTTCGTCGGCCTTGATCTGCTCGACCGTGACCGCTGTCGGTGGCGCATCGGCGGCCTGGATGCTCTGGGCTAGCAGGGCCAGGCTGAAGGGCAGGCAGAAACCGACCAGACGTCATTCCTCTCCTTGGCTAGACGCGGGGCAGAAGCAGGACAACCAAGCCCGCCACCAGCAGGCGGGGCAAAATCGGTAAACTCGGCACAATCTGAGCCTAGTTCCAATTAACCGGATCGCCATGCGTAGAACCAAAGAAGATGCGGAGAAAACCCGCTGCGCCATCCTCGCTGCTGCGGAACAGTTGTTCCTCGAGCGTGGGGTCGCCCATACCAGCCTCGAGCAGATCGCCCGGCATGCCGGGGTTACGCGCGGTGCGGTTTATTGGCACTTCCAGAACAAGGCCCACCTGTTCCACGAAATGCTCAACCAGGTACGCCTGCCGCTGGAGCCGCTGGCCCAGCAACTGGCGGCGGTCGATGGCCTGTCATCGCTGCAGCTGCTGCGCGATCTGTGCATAGAGGCCATGGCCAATCTGGTGCTCGACGAGCAACGCCGGCGCATCCTCACCGTACTACTGCGGCGCTGCGAGTTCACCGAGGAGCTGCGCGAGGCCGAGGAGCGTCACGAGACCTTCGTCAATCAGTTCATTGACCTGTGCGAACAGCAGTTCGCCTTGCCGGCTGTGCAACCATACCTGCAGCCAGGCATCACCCCGCGCCTGGCCTCGCGCACGCTGCACGCGCTACTCGTCGGCCTGTTCAGTGACTGGCTGCGAGACCCCAACCTGTTCGATGCCCAGACCGATACCCCGACGATGATCGACAGCTGCTTTCGCGGCCTGCTGCGGCAGTGGCCTTAGCAGGCCCGAGCTCTACGCGGGGGCAACCTCGTAGCCCTCTTCGCGAATGGCGGCCTGTATCTGCGCAGCATCCAGGTTGCCCTCCACTCGTACCAGCCCCCCAGCCAGATCCACTTCGACTTTGGCCGTCTGCTCCAGCGCCTGGATCGCCTGGGTAATGGCACGCACGCAATGACCGCATGACATTCCGCTAACCTTGAATTGTTGCATTGCTGACTCCTTGAATCAGTGGTCGATGGGTGTAGTCTCAACCTTGCCACAATGGCAAGGTCAAGCCCTTGCTTCATGTCACCCGCGCCGTTTTCTGCATGAGGACCTTGCCATGCGCCTGCTCTGCTCCGCCCTTGCCCTGCTTATGGCGCCTCTGGCTCAGGCCGAACCACTGGCACCGCTGCCCTCGACAAGTCAGGGCGAAGGCTACGCAGTGCTGATCGTCTCGCGCGAACGCCTGGAGGTGGCCACCACCTGCGAGGTCGCGCTGTATCTGCATGACCAGATGGCCGCCCGCCTGCATCAGGGCCAGTCGGTGTCCTTCAACCTGCCGCCAGGCCGCGTCTCACTACGCCTTGGTCTGACCGGCACCGGTCCCTGTCAGGACGGTATCAACCAGCTCGCCGGTCAGTCGCTGGAACTGCAGGCCGGCGAAGTGCGCCGCTATCGCATCGCCATGGGCAGCGATGGCCTGCGACTGCAGGCCGCGCCGATGCTGAACTGAAGACTTGACCTTGCCATGGGGGTAAGGTTGATCCTGTAGCCACGACGTTACAGGGAGCCGAACCATGACCACCTTCGACCTGCCCATCCAGGGCATGACCTGCGCCAGTTGCGCCGGTCGTATCGAGCGCGCGCTGCGCAAGCTGCCGCAAGTAAGTAGTGTCAGCGTCAACCTGGCCAGCGAGCAGGCGCGCATCGAAGCGCCGGCCGGAAGTCTGCCGCAACTGATCAGCGCTATCGAGGGCGCCGGTTACAGCGTGCCCAGCCAGCCACTGGAGTTGGACATCGAAGGCATGACCTGCGCCAGTTGCGTCGGTCGTATCGAACGCGCCCTGAGCAAACTGCCGGGCATCAGCCAGGTCACCGTCAATCTCGCCGATGAGAAGGCGCGCCTGCAGGTACTCGCCGGTTTCGACCCGCAACAGGCGCTGAAGGCGGTGGCTGCCGCCGGTTACAAGGCCAGCCTGCTCGATGGGCGCCCTGCCACGGATGAAGCCGGCAACCGCCTGCGTCGTGAGCGACTGACGTTGTTGGCGGCCATCATCCTGACCCTGCCACTGGTTGTGCCGATGCTGGCCGAACCCTTCGGCCAGCACTGGATGCTGCCGGCCTGGGCGCAATTCCTGCTCGCCACACCGGTGCAGTTCATCTTCGGTGCGCGTTTTTACCGTGCCGCCTGGCAAGCGCTGAAAGCCCGTGCCGGCAACATGGATCAACTGGTGGCCATCGGCACCAGCGCCGGTTACGGCCTAAGCCTGTACCAATGGGCCGTAACCCCGGCCGGGCAGATGCCGCATTTGTACTTCGAGGCCTCGGCGGTGATCATCAGCCTGATCCTGCTCGGTAAATACCTGGAAAACCGCGCCAAGCGCCAGACCGCTAGCGCCATTCGCGCCTTGCAGGCGCTGCGCCCGGACCACGCGGTGAGGCTGGTGGAGGGTCGCGAGGAACGTGTCGGCATCGACGCGCTGGTGCTGGGCGACCGGATTCTGGTCAAGCCCGGCGAACGCTTCCCGGTCGACGGCCTAGTGCTGGAAGGCACCAGCCATGCCGACGAAGCGCTGATCAGCGGTGAAAGCCTGCCGGTGGCCAAACAGCCGGGCGACAAGGTCACGGCCGGCGCCATCAACGGTGAAGGTCGCTTGCTGGTGGAAACCACTGCCCTCGGCGCCGAAACCGTACTGTCACGGATCATCCGCCTGGTCGAAGACGCCCAAGCAGCCAAGGCGCCGATCCAGAAACTGGTGGACAAGGTCAGCCAGGTATTCGTCCCGGTGGTGCTACTGATCGCCCTGGCTACGCTGCTGGGCTGGCTGGCGTTCGGCGCATCACTGGAAAACGCCCTGCTCAATGCCGTCGCCGTACTGGTGATCGCCTGCCCCTGCGCGCTGGGCCTGGCCACGCCGACCGCGATCATGGCCGGTACTGGGGTCGCCGCGCGCCACGGCATCCTGATCAAGGACGCCGAAGCGCTGGAAGTGGCGCATGCCGTGCAGCACATTGCCTTCGACAAAACCGGCACACTCACCGAAGGCAAGCCACGCATCGTCCATATCGGCCTGGGCGAAGCAGACGAGGAAGAACTGCTGCGCCTGGCCGGCGGTCTGCAACAGGGCAGCGAGCACCCGCTGGCCAAGGCCGTGCTGCAGCGCTGCGCCGAACAGCACATCGCCCTGCCGGCGCTGAGCAACAGCCGTGCGTTGACCGGACGCGGCATCGCCGGCGAAATCGAGGGCCGCAGCCTGCAACTGGGTAGCAGCCGCCTGCTGGAGGAAAACCAGTTGCAGGCCGGCCCGCTGGCCGAGTCCGCCCGAGTATGGGAGGCCGAGGGCCGCACGCTGTCCTGGCTGATCGAAACCGGCAGCACGCCACGCCTGCTTGGCCTGCTGGCCTTCGGCGACCTGCTCAAGGACGGTGCTGCCGAAGCCATCGCCGAACTGCGTGCACAAGGCATCACCAGTCACCTGATCAGCGGCGACAACCTGGGCAGCGTGGCGGCGGTGGCCAGCGTTCTGGGTATCGACGAACCCCACGCCCAGGTATTGCCGGCAGACAAGGCGCGACTGATCGGTGAACTGCGCCAGCACGGCACCGTGGCCATGGTCGGCGACGGTATCAACGACGCGCCAGCGCTGGCCGCCGCGGACGTCGGCATCGCCATGGGCGGCGGCACCGATGCCGCCATGCACGCGGCCGGCATCACCCTGATGCGCGGCGACCCGCGTCTGGTGCCGGCCGCGCTGGAGATCAGCCGGCGCACCTACGCGAAGATCCGCCAGAACCTCTTCTGGGCCTTCATCTACAACCTGATCGGTATACCGCTTGCCGCCGCTGGCCTGCTCAACCCGATGTTCGCGGGCGCTGCCATGGCGCTGTCCAGCGTCAGCGTGGTGAGCAACGCACTGCTGCTCAATCGCTGGAGACCGCGTACATGAACATCGGCCAAGCCGCCAAACATACCGGCCTTAGCGCCAAGATGATTCGCTACTACGAGTCCATAGATCTGCTGCCCCATGCCGGGCGGTCGGAGAGTGGTTATCGGCAGTACAGCGCATCGGACCTGCACCGCCTGGCCTTTATCAAGCGGGCGCGGGATCTCGGCTTTTCGCTGGAGGAAGTCGGCAAACTGCTGGCGCTGTGGCAGGACAAGCAGCGCGCCAGTGCTGATGTAAAAGCACTGGCCGAAGATCACATCGCCGAATTGGAGCGCAAGATTGCCGAGATGACGGCCTTGCGCGACACGCTGGTGGATCTGGCGAACAGTTGCCAGGGCGATAGCCGGCCGGATTGTCCGATTCTGCAGGGGCTGGAGGAAGGAGTGAGTTGCGGCGCGGCGCGATGTTCATCGCACCGTCAGCCGTAGGGCGGGTGAAACCCGCCAGACCGACAACGGCGGGTTGCACCCGCCCTACGTCAGTGGCGCCGCCAGTTCTAAAGCCCCTCCCATGGCACCGGGCGCAGTGTGAGGATGTGCGCACGGCGCACCCTACGGAGCAGAGCCCGGTAAAAGCTTTATCAGCGCATCCAGGGCGGCGTCGGTTCGGCGTCCTTGGGTTCGTCCTCGGCATTGCGCAGGGCCTGCTTCTTCGCCTCATCGGCCAGCGCCGCCTTGATCTCACGCATCACAGCATCGATATCAGCGGCGTCCTCAGGCTCAGCGAACTCGCCCGTCAACTCCGTATGCGGCTGCAGCTTACCGGCCTCGAATAACGCCCACATTTCCTTGGCGTACTTGGTGTACTTCAACTCCGGGGCGAACTGACCGAAGTACTCGGCCATGTTGCGCACATCGCGCTCAAGCATGCTGAAGGCATGGTTGTTGGCGGCGGCATCCACGGCTTGCGGCAGATCGATGATCACCGGGCCTTCGGGGCCAAGCAGTACGTTGAACTCCGACAGGTCGCCGTGCACTAGGCCGGCGCAGAGCATCTTGACGATCTCCTGGATCATGAAGGCGTGAAATTCACGCGCGTCGTCCGGGTGCAGGTCGACGTCATTGAGCCGCGGCGCAACATCACCCTCGCCATCACCGACCAGTTCCATCAGCAGTACGCCGTCGAGAAAGTCGTAGGGTTTGGGTACACGCACGCCGGCATTGGCCAGGCGAAACAACGCAGCGACCTCGGCATTCTGCCAGGCCTGCTCCTGCTCCTTGCGCCCGTACTTGCTGCCCTTGGCCATGGCCCGCGCCTGGCGACTGCCACGCACCTTGCGACCTTCCTGATATTCGGATGCCTGGCGGAAGCTGCGTTTGTTGGCCTCCTTGTAGACCTTGGCGCAGCGCAGCTCGTCGCCACACCTCACCACATAGACCGCTGCTTCCTTGCCACTCATCAGTGGTCGCAGCACCTCATCCACCAGGCCATCCTCGACCAGGGGTTCAATACGTTTGGGCGTCTTCATCGGTGTGGATCACGGGTCCTTTCTGACGGAGAAAATGATTACGGCGCCATCCTCGCATAGCCAGAGGCGTATGCCGACTGTTGATCATCATGCACTGACCAGATGACGCCTGAGCGCCTCGATGGCATAGCGCACTTTGGCCGGTTACGCATCGCGCCGTGGCGTAACGATATGCAGGCCGATCCAGTCGAGCTTGAGCAATTGCGACACCTGGAGGGTATCGTCGGCAGTCACTTCGAACGCTTTGCCTGGCAGGAGGAGCTGACTCTGGACTGGCAGCCCATCTGATCCCTCAAAGCGCATCCAGCCGAGCGCGCAAACGGCGCAACACCTCCAGCAACTCGGGGTTGTCGCCATGCACGCAGAGGCTGTCAGCCCGCAGCCGCAGCGGCTTGCCATCGATATCGGCAAAGGACTCGCCGCTGGCAATGGCCAACGCCTGGTCCAGGGTTCGCTCGGGATCATGATGCACCGCGCCGCTGAGCCGGCGTGGCGCCAGTTGCCCATCTGACAGATAGGCGCGGTCGGCAAACGCCTCGAACATCAGCGGCACATCGGCCTCGTCGGCCAGACGCAGCTCCCGATCATTGTCAGCCAGCGCCAGCACCATCAGCGGCAGGCCCTTGCGGTAGTTGGCACAGGCATCGAGTACCGCGGTGAGCAGCGCATCATCACGAACCAGATCGTTGTAAAGCGCGCCATGCGGTTTGACGTAAGCCAGCTGACAGCCGCGCGCTCGGCAAAAGGCATCCAGCGCCCCGACCTGATACAGCACCAGTGCGCGAACCTCTTCCGGCGAGCACTGCAGGTGACGCCGACCTAAGCCTTGCAAATCCGGATAGGACGGATGCGCCGCGCCAATACTCACGTCATGCGCCACGGCCAGCTCGACACAGCGCGCCATGATCAGCGGATCGCCCGCATGGAAGCCGCACGCCAGGTTGGCCTGATCGATCAGCGGCATGGCCAGTTCATCGTCGCCCATGCGCCAGGCGCCGAAGCCCTCGCCCATGTCGCAGTTGAGAAGAATAGGGTTCATGTCGGCAGCTTAGAGCGCCAGGAAAGCCAGCGTAAAGCCCGCCGATCACTCGAGAATTAATCGTATTTACAAAATTTACACCTGCCTGCAGCCCAACCACCACGGCCTCTCCAGCCGGTTGCCATGCTCATCCATATCATCCGCAATTGAACCTTATATGCAAATCACTATCATCCAGGCCGTTTACAACCGTTCCGCCTGCACCCTCTTACTGCCAGGAGTAGATCGATGTCCGCCCTCAATTCCCGCACCGCCTTGGCCAGCGCCATTGCTCTGTCCGCCAGTTTCGGCGCCCAGGCCAACGAGCCTATCGCCCTGGGCGACGTGGTAGTCAGTGCTTCCGGCTTCGAACAGAAGATCACCGAAGCCCCGGCCAGCATCAGCGTGATCAGCCGCGAAGAACTCCAGCAGAAGAGCTTCAGCAATCTCGCCGAGGCACTCGAGGATGTCGAAGGCATCGACGTACGCCAGGGCACCGGCAAGACTGGCGGTCTGAACATCAGCATTCGCGGCATGCCCAGCGAGTACACCCTGATCCTGATCGATGGCCGCCGGCAGAACGCAGCAGGCGACGTCACGCCCAACGGTTTCGGCGAAACCTCCACCAGCTTCATGCCGCCGCTGTCGGCCATCGAGCGTATCGAAGTGATCCGCGGGCCGATGTCGACCCTGTATGGCTCCGACGCCATGGGCGGGGTGATCAATATCATCACCCGCAAGGTCGGCAAGGAATGGGCGGGCTCGCTGACCCTGGATCATACCTATCAGGAGAACCGCGACTTCGGCGATGCCAGCAAGGCCAGCCTGTATGCCAGTGGCCCACTGGTCGACGGCCTGCTCGGCCTGCAACTGCGTGGCAGTCTGTATGATCGCAGCGCGTCGGACCTGAGCTTCGACAACGACAGCACGGTGAGCCGTCGCGGCGCCTCGCCGGTCGAGGGTCGCAACAATAACGTCGGGGGGCGGCTGACGTTCACCCCCCATGAGGATCATGACTTCGCGCTCGATATCGAGCGCGGCCGCCAGGTCTACAACAACGACGACTGCCAGCTCGGCAGCCTCGATGGCACTAACACAGGCAATACGGCTCCCACCACGGGCTGCGGACCAATCGCTCCCCGCGCCAGCGGTTACAAGGACGAGCTGCGTTTCGAACGCGAGCAGTACGCCCTCAGCCACACCGCACGCCTGGGCTTCGGCACCTGGGACAGCAGCCTGACCCACAGCAGCACGGAAACCTCCGGCCGCACCATCCCTGGCCGTAACGCCGGCGGCGATATCGGCCAGCCGCTGCCCTCCGCCCCCTGGGCCGTCGTCGGCGATGACCGTGAGCTGAAAACCAGCAATCTGGTGCTCGACACCAAGCTGGTCGCCCCGCTGGGTGAAAGCCATATCACCAGCATCGGCGGTCAATGGTGGGAAGCCGAGATGACCGACAGCCTGGCGCAGAAGGATTACGAGCAAAGCATGTGGGCGCTGTTCGCAGAAGACGAGTGGCGCCTGCGCCACGACCTCGCGCTCACCCTCGGCGTGCGCTACGACGACCATGAAACCTTCGGTGGCCATGTCAGCCCGCGCGCTTACCTGGTGTGGAACACCACCGACAACTGGACCCTCAAGGGCGGTGTCAGCCGTGGCTACAAAACGCCCGACCTGAACGACCTGCACGATGGCATCAACGGCATCACCGCACAGGGGCGCGCCGTTACGGTGGGCAACCCGGACCTCAAGCCGGAAACCAGCACCAGCACCGAGATCGGGGCCTACTTCGACAGCCTCGATGGTTTCAAGGCCAATGCCACCCTGTTCCACAACAAATTCAAGGACAAGATAGCCGAGGGGCCACGCATCGTCGATCACCCGCTGTGCCTAGGCAATCAGAACGTCAACGGCACAGCCAATCCCGGCTGTGCGCCTTTGGTCAACGTCGACGAGGCCGTTACCCAAGGCTTGGAACTGGCCAGTAGCTGGCAGTTCGCAGCAGGCTGGACGCTGTCAGGCAACTATACCTACACCGACAGCGAACAGAGCAGCGGGGCCAACAAGGGCGCACCGCTGACCAACACGCCGCAGCACATGGCACATGCCAAGCTGAACTGGAAACCGACCGACCGCCTGAGCCTGTGGTTCTCCGGTGAATACCGGGGCGAGCGTGCCCGTTTCCTGCAGCGCACGGCCAACCTGTCGGCCGCCGATCTGGCAGTCCATGAACAGGTCGGCGACCTCAAGGCCTACGAAGTATTCCACCTTGGCGGCTCGTTCAAGGCTTCGCAGAACGTGACGCTGAACGCCAGCATCTACAACCTGTTCGACAAGGACTTCCTCGACGGCAAGGTGTATACGGACAACAGTGGCAACTCGGCCTGGTCGTCCTATTACATCCAGACCGGCCAGTCCACCACTGGCACCGTGGAAGAAGGCCGCCGCCTGTGGCTGTCGGCAGTAGTCGAATTCTGACTGTCACCCCACAACGCAAAATACCAGCTCTGGGGCTAATGCCAGTCAGTTAAGCCGTTGCACTCGATCTTTGTAGGAGCCGGCTTGCCGGCGATCCGCCATAAAAAGCATCGCCAGCAAGCTGGCTCCTACGAAAAGCGCCCCCTCTACTGCAAGTAGGAGGGGGTGGTGACGAACTTATCTGATCAGCATTAGCCCCGGGGCTGGCGTTCTGCTTTCTAGCAATTGCCGTCTTTGCAGGCGGGAAACCACAGCACTGCAGTCATCAACGGCAGATCATCGAGCAGTAAGCCGTAGCCAACTCGACATGGCGCGCACATTGGCCGTAGAAGCCATCTGCCAAAGAATGTTGGTCTAGCGAGTGGCAGGACGCCAGATCACATCCGGCCCGATGCTGGCCAGGTCGGCGCAACCGGTCAGGGCCATGGCCACCTCCAGCTCCGCGCGCAACAGCTGCAGCACGTGCGCTACCCCGACCGCACCGGCCGCTGCCAAACCAAAGACGTAGGGCCTGCCAACCAGCACGGCGTCCGCTCCCAACGCCAGCGCCTTGAGGATATCGCTGCCACGGCGAATGCCTCCGTCGAGCAATAGCGGCACCCTGCCCTGTACAGCAGCGGCGATTTCGGGCAGCACGTCGATGGTAGCCGGCAGGCCGTCCAGCGTACGTCCGCCATGGTTGGAGACGATCAGGCCATCCACGCCCGCCGCCAGCGCCTGTTCGGCATCAACGCCGCTCATGACGCCCTTGAGCAGAATCGGCAAACGCGTCTGCTCGCGCAGCCAGGTGAGGTCGGCCCAGGTCGGTGCCGCTGCCAGCAACGGGCCGCCCAGGAGCAGGCTGCTGTTCTGCGAGTCGGCCTGCGCCTGCAAGAGCCGCATCCCACGCAGATTGACTGCCTCGACGCCCGCCGGCAGGGCGAAGCCAGCGCGCTGCTCGCGATTGCGCATGCCGTTGACCGGGGCATCCACCGTCAGCACCAGCGCCTGGTAGCCGGCGCTTTCTGCACGGCGGATCAAGGCCGCGGTGAACTCGCGATCAGGCTGGATATACAGCTGGAACCACAGCGGCGCCTGCGCCTGCGCCGCGATGGCTTCCAGCTCGACACTGGCCTGGGTGCTGACCACCATGCCCGCGCCCAGTGCAGCTGCCGCGAGTACGCTGGCCAACTCGCCATCGGGATGGGCGAGCTTCTGGTATGCCACCGGCGCAAGAAAGATCGGGTGGGCGAAATCCTGGCCGAACAGACGCAGGCGCGTATTGCCGCCGCTCAGGTCTTGCAGCACTCGGCTACGCAGACGCAGACGCTCGAACGCCGCCCGGTTGTCCGCCAGGGTCAGCTCATCCGCCGCGCCGCCGGCCAGGTAGGCCCAGGCCTGTTCGCTCATACGTTCGCGGGCATAGGGCTCGTAGTCGACGACAGCGGCGATGGTCGGCGGAATCTGCTGCAGCTTGGGCAATGGCATGCTGTTTCTCGGCGGGTCGGTGCGTGGAGGACAATGTTCGATCAGGGTGATGGATCGAGCGCTCAGGTCTGCGTCCATTGCCGCAGCAGGTTGTGGTAGATGCCCGTCAGCCGTATCAGTTCGGGGCTGTCCGGCACCTGCTGGCGCAGCGCCTGGATGCTGTCGTCGAGTTCCAGCAGCACACTACGCTGCTCGTCCTGGCGCACCAGGCTCTGCACCCAGAAGAACGAGGCCAGACGCGCACCGCGGGTCACAGGTTCGACCCGATGCAGGCTGCCGCTGGAATAGAGAACCAGATGGCCGGCCGGCAGTTTGATGCGCTGGTCCTGCACCACCAGTTCACCGCCGTCGTACTCGTCCGGCTCGCTGAAGAACAGGGTGGCCGACAGGTCGGCACGAATACGATGCGGCGTGCCCGGTACGCTGAATACCGCATTGTCGATATGGTCGCCGTAGGTGCCGCCCTCAGCATAGCGGTTGAAGCGCGGCGGTACCACTTTCAGCGGCAACGCGCCAGCCATGAAACGCGGATGCTGGGCCAGGCAGGCCAGGATGAAATCGCCCAGTTGCTGCGTCAGTGGATCATCCTGAGCGAGCTGCTGGTTGGCCTTGACGTTCACCGCCTGGTGCCCAGCCGTCAGCCGGCCATCCTGCCAGTTGCCGCCGGCGAGCGCGGTGCGGCACTGCTGCAGCTGTTCGGCATTCAGCACGTCGGGAATGCTCAGCATCATGTTCGGGGTTCTCCAGGCCAAGCGCCGTTGCGAATGATTCTAAAGGGCTGCAGCACTCGGACAGAAGCCCGATCTGCTGTCGCCACCAAAATGCAAACGCCCCGAGAGCGCTGCAATCGGGGCGTTGTACCACTCAAGCGTACTTAGAAGCGGAAGTTGGTGCTCAGGGTGAAGGTACGCGGGTCGCCCAGCAGCACGCGGCGACCGTTCCAGTTGCTGGAGACGGCGTATTCCTCGTCGGTCAGGTTGTCGACGTTCAGGCGCACATCGAGGTTCTGGTTCACCTCGTAGCTGGCCATGGCGGCGAAGGTGGTGTAGCTCGGCAGCTTGCCAAACTTGCCATTGGCGACGATACGGCTGGCATCGTCCGGGCGGCCCAGGTAGGACGAACCGACGTGCTGAGCGCCCAGGCCCAGGGTCAGGCCGACCGGCAGGCGGTAGGTCGTCCACAGGTTGCCGGACACCTTGGGCGTGAAGGCCAGCTCGTCGCCGTCGGTGCGCAGCGCAGTGCCGTAGTCGCCGGCGTTGGCACGGCGACGCACCTCGTCCAGATAGGTGCTGTGCTTGCGCTCGCTGTCCATGAAGACGATGCCGCCGTAGACGTTCCAGGCCTCGGTGATCTGGCCCGAGGCGCCCAGTTCCAGGCCCTTGACCACCTGCTCACCATAGCCCTTGAGGCTGTCGCTGGTCTCGCCGGCGTCGCGGCCGGTGATGGCCACATCCTTCTTCACCGTGTAGAACAGCGCCGCGGTGGTGGACAGGCGCTTGTCGAAGAAGTCCCACTTGGTGCCGACTTCGTAGTTGTGCGCGCGCACCGGATCGGCGCCCGGGACGAAGCCGGGGAAGGCCTGGCCGTTGACCCGCGAGATGTCCGGGTTGGACAGGTAGGAGCCGGGCGGCTGGGTGGACACGCCGTAGGCGGCATACAGGCTGCCGTTCTCCGCCGGCTTGTAGACCAGGCCGAGTTTGCCGCCAATGCTGAACTCGCGGTCGTCGAAGCCGTCGGCGCCCACAGCGGCGCCGGTCTGGACGTTACGGCTGCGGATATCGACGTCGTACTGCTCCAGGCGCAGGCCGCCGGTCAGTTGCCACTGCGGGGTGAACTCCAGGGTGTCGTAGACGTACAGCGCCACAGTGTCGACAGTTACGTCGCTGCGATCGCGCAACTGGCCACGCTTGGAAGTCGGGCCCGTGCGCTCCCAGTCGGGATCGAACGGGTCGACCGCCACTTGCGGCCGAACCTCGGCATAGGTGCCGGCCTCGGACTCCTCGCGTGTCATCTCCAGGCCGGCGGCCAGATTGTGCTTGATCGAACCGGTGGCGAACTGCGCCGAGAGGTTGGTCAGGTTGCTCAGGCTGGTGTTGACCCGGTCGTAGAACTGGGTGTCGGTACGCAGCTGGTCGCCGCCCAGGTACTGGAAAGGCACGGTGTAGCGCGCCTGGCGGTCGACGCGCGCCCAGCGGGTCTGGTTGCTCAGGGTCATGCCGGTCGAGAGGTCGTGTTCCAGACGCACCAGCAGCGCATCGCTGGTGGTGTCGTCGAAGTCCGACTTGAGGCCGTAGAACTCGTCACGGTCGACCCCGGACAGCGCCGGGTTGTAGGGCGTGTCGCCCTTCATGCCCTTGACCGACGCGCCGGAAACGCCCCAGTCCGGGCGGTCGTTCATCTGCACGTGCTCGTAGGCGAAGATCGCGCGGGTATCGGTGCCCAGGCCGAAGGCCAGCGACGGGGCGATACCCCAGCTGTTCTTCTCGGCGTGCTCACGACCCGCCACGCCGCTGTCTTCCACCAGCAGGTTGAGGCGGAAGGCGGCGCTGTCGTGGATGATCTGATTGGTGTCCAGGGTGGCGCGGCGGCGCGCCTCGGAGTCGTACTGGTCGAAGCCGAAGCTGGCGCCGCCGGCGACGAAACTTTCCAGAGTCGGCGTCTTGGTCACCAGGTTGACGTAACCACCGGCGCCGCCGCGGCCGTTGTCGGCGGCCGGGCCCTTGGCCACTTCCACCTGCTCAACGTTGAACACGTCGCGGGTGTAGCTGCCGTTGTCGCGGGCGCCGTCGACGAAGATGCTGCCGGTGGTGTCGAAACCGCGCAGGCTGAAGTTGTTGGTGCCGCTGGAGAAGCCGTTTTCACCGGCGTTGAAGCTGATGCCGGGGGTGTTCTTCAGTACATCGGTCAGGGTGCGGGCGTTCTGCTCGCGAAACAGCGCCTCTGGGATGATGTTGATCGTCTGCGGCGTATCGAGCAGCGGCGCGGTCTGCTTCGGCGAGGACGCCTTGTCGACTTTATAGCCCTGATCCTGCTGGCCCTTTACGGTGACGCTGTCCAGCTCCACCGTGCTGTCCTGGGCCACGGCGAAGCCGGAAGCCAGGGCCAGGCCGATGGCCGAGGCGAGCAGGCGACGCTGGGGAAAAGGTGCACGCTTGTTATGCTTATCGCTCACGAGAATCACTCCTGATTGGAATCACCGCGCAATTCTAGATGAGACTCAATCTTACTCAATCCTTATGAAAGATTTACATGAACTTATTTGTAACAAAGATGTCACCGACACTCCCCTGCAGCAAGCCAAGGGCTCTAGCCCGGGATGCAGCCGAGCCGGGAAAACCCGCAGAAACCTGACGCCAGAAATGCCAACGCCCACACGAGGTGGGCGTTGGCGAGGCGCGGATGCCTTACAGGTAGTAGGATTTCAACGGCGGGAAGCCATTGAACTCCACGGCGCTGTAGCTGGTGGTGTAGGCGCCGGTGGACAGCCAGTACAGGCGGTCGCCGCTGGCCAGGTTCAGTGGCAGGCCGTACTTGTAGTTCTCGTACATGATGTCGGCGCTGTCGCAGGTCGGGCCGGCGATCACCACCTCTTCCATCTCGCCCTTCTTCTCGGTCCAGATGGGGAACTTGATGGCTTCGTCCATGGTTTCGATCAGGCCGCTGAACTTGCCCACGTCGGCATACACCCAACGCTCGACGGCGGTACGCGACTTGCGCGCCACCAGCACCACTTCCGACACCAGCACACCGGCGTTGGCGATCAGCGAGCGCCCCGGCTCGAGGATGATTTCCGGCAGTTCGTCGCCGAAGTCTTCCTTGAGGAAGCGGGTGATTTCTTCGGCGTAGGTTTCCAGGTCATTGGTGCGCTGGATGTAGTTGGCCGGGAAGCCGCCGCCCATGTTGATCATCTGCAGGGTGATGCCGTCCTCTTCCTTCAGGCGCTCGAAGATCACCTTGACCTTGGCGATGGCGGCGTCCCACACGTCGATATCGCGCTGCTGCGAGCCGACATGGAAGGAGATGCCGTAGGGCACCAGGCCCAACTGCTTGGCCAGGATCAGCAGGTCCAGGGCCATGTCCGGCTGGCAGCCGAACTTGCGACTCAATGGCCAGTCAGCACTGGTGGAGCCTTCGGTGAGGATACGCACGTAGATCTTCGAACCCGGAGCGGCCTTGGCGATGTTGCGCAGGTCGGCTTCGGAGTCGGTGGCGAACAGGCGCACACCCTTGTCGAAGAAGTAACGGATATCACGGGACTTCTTGATGGTGTTGCCGTAGCTGATGCGCTCCGGGCCAACGCCGGTGGCCATGACCTTGTCCAGCTCGTAGATCGAGGCGATGTCGAAGCTCGAGCCCTTGTCGCGCAGCAGCTCGATGATCTCGGTGGCCGGGTTGGCCTTGACCGCGTAGTAGATCTTGGCGAACGGGAAGCAGTTGCCCAGTTGATCGTAGGCATCGGCGATGATCTGCCGGTCGATCACCACGAACGGGGTTTCGTGCTGATCGGCGAACGCCTTCATGCGCTGGAAAGTGGCGGGTGCGTAGTAGTCTTCGACCTTGATCGACATGCTGGGGACTCCAATGGCAAAACCGGGAACACATTGATTCGGGCAGCAGAACCGCTTACAGGTTCCGCTACGTGTCGGGGCTGGCCGCGCTAAACGCTGGCCTGAACGTCTGACAGTTTCCCCACTTTGGTTCGCCTACTTCCCAAGGCATGTCGCCGAGCATCACCGGTACCGACCATTAGCCGGCCGGCAACCTCTCGTCGTCAGTACTTGAGCCGGATGGATCGTTTCCAGCATGGACGTTCGGGCGCGGACTTTAAGACCATGCGCCCCTCAGATCAACCGGAAATTCTGCCTAATTTCATCTCGTTCCAGATATCACACAAAACGTCCTGAAATGCTGAACAGGCGGGGCTTTCAGCCAGTTTGGCGCAGCCGTGTTTCAGGGCCATTGCAGCACCTCACGGCGAGCGGCTTGCACCGCTCGCCCACCGGCTCAATACACGTCGCGCCGATAGCGCCCTTCCTCGATCAAATCGTCCACCACCTCGTCACCGAGCAGCTTGCGCAATGCCGCATCGACGCCACCGGCCATGCCCTGCAGGCTGCCGCAGACATAGATCGCCGCACCCTCGGCCAGCCAGGCACACAGGCGCTCGTGCTGCTCACGCAGCAGATCCTGCACATAGCGCTTCTGCGCCTGGTCGCGGGAGAAGGCCAGATCCAGGTGCTGCAGCTCGCCCGCTCTCAGCGCCGCTTGCAACTCATCACCACAAAAGAAATCCTGCGCGCGGTTGCGCTCACCGAACAGCAGCCAGTTGCGCCCTTGCCCGGCCAGTGCCCGCGCGCGCAGCAACGAACGCAGTCCGGCCAGACCGGTGCCATTGCCGATCAGAATCAGCGGCCGCTCGTCGTCCGGCAGATGGAAACCACTGTTGCGCCGCACCCGCGCCAGCACCTGCCCGCCTGTAGGCAGATGTTCGGTCAGCCAGCCGGAGCCCAGGCCAAGGCGGCCGTCGGCCTGCACGGCCTGGCGCACGATCAACTGCAGCACGCCATCGGCCGCCACCGAGGCGATGGAGTATTCCCGCGACCCCAGCGGCGCCAGGGCATCGACCAGCGCCTGGGCATGCAGGCCGACCAGATGCGCGAGGCTTTCCGGCAACTGACGCTCGGCCAGGGCTTCGCTCAGGCTCATCGCCTGGCCATCAAGGGTCACCGGCTCGAGGCCGTCGCAGCCGCAGTGCTGCAGCCAGGCCTGCACCCTCGCCGGGTCATGACGCGGGCGAATCTGCAGGATGTCGCCCGCCTGCCAGGCGCTCTGCGCAAGCGGCATCAGGCCGATGAAGAACACCGGCGCGCCCTGGCTGCCAGGATTGAGCAGACGCCGTTCGATCAGTGTCCAGCTCTGCCAGGGCACCTCTTCAAAGCGTACTGGCGCGGCGCCGGTCAACTCGCTCAGTTGCTGCTGCCAGCGCTGCAGCGCGACCTGGTCAGCGCCATCGACTTCGATGCTGTCGAACAGACGCTGCGCGCCCTGCAAACCCAGCCAGTCGTTGATCCGCCGGGCGAAGCCGCAAAAGTGCTGGTACTGCCGATCCCCCAGCGCCAGCACGGCATAGCTCAGCTGTTCGAGCGGCAGCGAGCCGCCCAGCACCTTGCGCTCGAAACCCTGCGCAGCATCCGGCGCCTCGCCGTCACCAAAGGTGCTGACCACGAACAGCGCCTTGTGCGTCTGGCGCAGGCTGCCGGCATCGACACGCGACAGCGGCTCGACCCGCACCGCAATGCCGGCGGCCTGCAACTGCCCGGCGCTCTGCCAGGCCAGTTGCTCGGCGAAGCCGCTCTGGCTGGCGAAACCGACCAGCCAGCCTTCGCCTGAATCATCCGTTTTCAGCGTACCGCGCGCAGCCAGCACCGCACGCTTCTTGCGCCGGCGATCCAGATACAGCAGCCAGCCGGTAATGAAGAACAGCGGCATGGCCGCCGTCGCCAGCATCATCAGGATGCGCCCGGGCATACCGAAGTACTCGCCCACATGCAGGGCGTAGACGCTGGTCAGCAATTGCGCCTTGAAGCTCTTGTCGGCGTAGCGCTCATGGCGGCTGACTTCGCCGCTTTTCGGATCGACCTGAAACTGGTTGAAGGCACGCACATGCTCGGCGCCATCGAGCATGTAGAAGACCGTCGCCGGCTGCCCGGCCACCAGCGGCAGGCGCAGATTCCAGGCGACCATCTTGGGCCCGGCGGTCTGCTGGATGCTCTGCCATACAGCATCGTAGTCGACCTCGGGCGCGGGGCCGCTGGGCGCCTGACGTACGCGACGATCACGCTCACTGCGCTGCTCGAGCGGCGTGTCGGAGAGCAGATGCGTCAGCCCTTCGCGATACCAGTCATAGGACCAATACAAACCGGTGAGCCCGGCACACAGATAGAACAGCAGCACCCAGGTGCCGGCTACAGCGTGCAGGTCCCAATTGAAGCTACGGCCCTTCTTCTTCCAGTCCAGGGTCAGCCAGGTGCGCCAGCTCAGCGCCTTGCGCGGCCAACGCAGATAGAGGCCGGAGAGGCAGAAGAACAGCAGCGCCAGAGTGCTGGCGGCAGTGATCTGCTTGCCCACTTCGCCCATGGACAGGAAGCGGTGCAACATCAGCATCAGGTGGAAGAAGTCCTGGCCAACGGGCTCGGCAAGGACTTCACCGGTATAGGGGTCGAAGACGATACGCGGCCCGCGCCGCTCGCCCGGCGGAGGTACGAGAAAAGCGGTGCCAGGTCCGTCTTGGCGACCATCGATCCACAGTGCGGTGACATGATCGGCGGTAGCGGCCTCGATCTTCGCAGCCAGCTCACCTGGGGTGAGATGCCCCTGCGCGCTGCGCTGAATCTGCCAACGCTCGGCGTTGAGCGCCCGGGTGATCTCGCCCTCGAAGCTATAAAGGGCGCCGGTGATACCCATGACGGCCAGCACCAGGCCGGCGCTGATGCCGAAGAACCAGTGCAACTGGAAGATGATTTTCTTGAACACGACGGAGCCACCCTTGCCCTGACCCACTGCGACGGGCGGCCACTCTATATGGGAATAATTTTCATAACCATTCATTTACGCGTTATTTACGCATCTACGGCACGGCCCGGCAGCATCACCTACCGGCCCATCTGAAAACCGATAGCCGCTCTCCGCCAGAGCTCGCAGTTATCGGTATAATCCCGCGTTTTACGGGTGCCAAGGCACCCTCAACGACTCCATCCAGGCACATATTCATGACCACCCAGGCCGCCGAAGTCGCCAAGCGCCGTACCTTCGCCATCATTTCCCACCCGGACGCCGGTAAGACCACCATCACCGAGAAGCTGCTGCTGATGGGCAAGGCCATCGAAGTGGCCGGCACCGTGAAGTCGCGTAAATCCGACCGCCACGCCACCTCCGACTGGATGGAAATGGAGAAGCAACGTGGTATCTCCATCACCACCTCGGTGATGCAGTTCCCCTACCGCGAGCACATGATCAACCTGCTCGACACCCCCGGCCACGAAGACTTCTCCGAAGACACCTACCGCACCCTGACCGCCGTGGACAGTGCGCTGATGGTGCTCGACGGCGGTAAGGGCGTCGAGCCGCGCACCATCGCCCTGATGGACGTGTGCCGCCTGCGCGACACGCCCATCGTCAGTTTCATCAACAAGCTCGACCGCGACATCCGCGACCCGATCGAACTGCTCGACGAGATCGAGGCGGTGCTGAAGATCAAGGCGGCGCCCATCACCTGGCCGATCGGCTGCTACAAGGATTTCAAGGGCGTCTACCACCTGACCGGCGACTACATCATCGTCTACACCCCAGGTCACGGCCACGAGCGCACCGAAGCCAAGATCATCCAGAAGCTGGATTCCGACGAAGCCCGTGCCCACCTGGGCGACATGTACGAGCGCTTCGTCGAGGAGCTGGAGCTGGTGCAGGGCGCCTGCCACACCTTCGAACCCGACGCCTTCCTCAAGGGCGCGATGACCCCGGTGTTCTTCGGCACCGCACTGGGCAACTTCGGCGTCGACCATGTGCTCGACGCCGTGGTCGACTGGGCGCCGCGTCCGCTGCCGCGCGCCGCCAACGAGCGCATTGTGGAGCCGACCGAGGAGAAGTTCACAGGCTTCGTGTTCAAGATCCAGGCGAACATGGACCCGAAACACCGCGACCGCATCGCCTTTATGCGCATCTGCTCGGGCAAGTACACCCAGGGCATGAAGATGCGCCACGCGCGCCTGGGCAAGGACGTGCGCGTTGGCGACGCCCTGACCTTCTTCTCCAGCGAGCGTGAGCACTTGGAAGAAGCCTACGCCGGCGACATCATCGGCCTGCACAACCACGGCACCATCCAGATTGGCGACACCTTCACCGAAGGCGAAAACCTGGGCTTCACCGGCATCCCGCACTTCGCCCCGGAACTGTTCCGCCGCGTGCGCCTGAAAGATCCGCTGAAATCAAAGCAACTGCGCCAGGGCCTGCAGGAGCTGGCCGAGGAAGGCGCCACCCAGGTGTTCTTCCCCGAGCGCAACAACGACATCATCCTCGGCGCGGTCGGTGTGCTGCAGTTCGACGTGGTCGCCAGCCGCCTGAAAGAGGAATACAAGGTCGAGTGCGCCTACGAGGCGATCAACGTCTGGTCGGCGCGCTGGATCGAGTGCAGCGACGAGAAGAAGCTCAAGGAGTTCAGGGACAAGGCCTACGAGAACCTCGCCATCGACGGCGGTGGCCACCTCACCTACCTGGCCCCGACCCGCGTCAACCTGAGCCTGATGGAAGAGCGCTGGCCGGAGGTGAAATTCCGCGCAACGCGTGAGCATCACTAAAGGTCTGCACGACTACTCTTGTAGGAGCCGGCTTGCTGGCGATGCTTTTCTGCTCAAAACAGATCGCCCGCAAGCGGGCTCCTACGAGAGATATATGGAATGGATTCCAGCCGTTTTACCCATCATGGCCATGCCCTGCGCTCCGGGCGCGTTTCCGAAGCGAATCGTGCCTACCTGCTAACTACCGTAACCCATCAACGACATACGATCTTCCAGGACTGGCGCCTTGCCAGGCTGCTGATCGCAGAAATGCGTCGCCTGCATGACCAGCAACTCGTCCAATCACTCGCTTGGGTCGTCATGCCCGATCATCTGCACTGGCTGATTCAGTTGCAGGAGATACCCCTGCCGAAGCTGGTGCTACAGCTCAAATCCCGCAGCGCCATCGCCATCAACAAGGCTCGAAACGCCAGCGGTCGCGTCTGGCAGAAGGGCTTTCACGATCATGCCTTGCGCAAGGAAGAAGGCCTGACTGCAACGGCGCGCTATATCGTCGCCAATCCGCTGCGTGCCGGATTGGTACAACGCGTCGGAGACTATCCGCACTGGGATGCGATCTGGCTGTAATGCACACCCTGTAGGAGCCGGCTTGCCGGCGATGCTTTTTCGTCAGCCATGATCGCCGGCAAGCCGGCTCCTACGAAGAGGAATCGCTGACCAGCAAACTATCGTGCTCGCAGGTACAGAGCAGTCGCGTCGCAGTTGGCTCAGCCAACAGCCACTCGGCAATTGCCGGTTCCAGCTCGGTACGTATACGGCGCGCCAGGGCCCTGGCTCCGAAGCGAATGTCATGCTCGCGACACAGCCAGGCGCGGGCGCTCTGATCCACCTGTAGCGCACGGCCCTGACGGCCCAGGCGCTGATTGAGCTTGTCCAGTTCAATGTTCAGCAAGGCATCGAGCCACTGCTCATCGACACGTTCGAACACCAGAATGCGGTCGAGGCGATTGAGCCATTCCGGCTCGAAGCGCTCGTGCAGCACCTGTTCCAGCAATGCACCCTCGCCCTTCGGTGCCAGCCCCAACCAACGCCGCCAACCACGGGTGAAACGCTCGCGGTAGCGCTGCGCCTGCTGCGCGCCGACATTGCTGGTCATGAAGATCAGACTGTTACGAAAATCCAGGGTGCTGCTGCCGGCGGTCAGGGTCAAACGGCCATGTTCGAGAATCCCGAGCAGGCTGCGCAGCACTTCGGGGCTGGCCTTCTCCAGTTCATCGAACAGCACAATGCCGGGCCGGCCGAAACTGCCGGCAATGGCCTCGGCATCGAACAGCGTGGCGCCTTCCTTGCTGCCAACGTAACCAGGCGGCGCACCGGTCAGCGCGGCGGCGTAGTGTTCCTGGGCCTGGGTGTGCATGTCGATGCGGCACAGGGCATCGGCGCGACCATGAATGGCCTGGGCCAGCAGGCGCACGATCTCGGTCTTACCAACACCGGTGGGGCCCATGAACAGATTGACCGCCAGTGGCCGCTCGCGCTCGCCGATATCGGCCTTGACCACCTTGAGCATGGCCTCGACCTGCGCCAGCACCGCATCCTGGCCGACAATGGAGCGCTGGGAAACCAGTCGCCTGATTCGCCGCAACACGCGCTGCCGGGCGCCGATCATCGTCATTTCCGCCAATGCATTCACCGACGACCGCGAACGCAGCATCGCCGCTGACTGCGACGACTACGTGACCAAGCCGATCAACCCCGAGGAAGTGCTCGCCCGCGTCGCCTCGCACCTGCGTACCGCGCGCATCCTGCAGGCTGCACGCGCGGCGTCGAAACCCGTCAGCCTCAGCCTCGACGATGCTCCGGCGCATGCCAAGCTATCCGCGCGCTTCCAGCTCACCGAACGCGAAGTGCAGGTACTGCGCTGGGTAGCCTGCGGCAAGACCAACCGCGATATCGGCGACATCCTCGGCCTCAGCCCGCGCACGGTGAACAAGCACCTGGAGCACGTGTACGTGAAACTCGGCGTGGAAACCCGCACCGCCGCCGCCTCGGTGGCGCTGGCGGCGATGAGCGAGCGCGCCTAAGGCGGGTGCCCCGCCAATTGCTAAAGCGCAGCACGCCTTGCCCTACCATCGGCCACCCTCCTACGAGCTGCAACACCCCGTAGGAGCTGGCTTGCCAGCGATCATGGCTGACGAAAAAGCATCGCCGGCAAGCCGGCTCCTACGAAGAGCACACGGCATTGCAATTGGCTTAGAGTTGCAGCAACGCACCTGCTTCGGAGCCAGCATGCCCCAGCCCAATATCGTCATTCTCACCGGCGCCGGTATCTCCGCCGAGAGCGGCATTCGCACCTTCCGCGCCGCTGACGGCCTCTGGGAAGACCACCGCATCGAAGAGGTGGCCACGCCCGAAGGCTTCGCTCGCAACCCGTCACTGGTACAGCGCTTCTATGACATGCGCCGCGCCCAGTTGCGCGATTCGGCCATCGCGCCGAATGCAGGGCATCTGGCCCTGGCGGAGCTGGAGGCTGGCTGGCAGGGCGAGTTTCTGCTGGTCACGCAGAACGTCGACAACCTGCACGAACGCGCCGGCTCCAAACGCTTGCTGCACATGCACGGCGAGTTGCAGTCGATGCTGTGCAGCAACAGCCAGCAGCGTTTTCCGCTGCTGGACGACATGCCGGTCGAACAGGCGTGCGCCTGCTGCGGCCTGAAGGGCACGCTACGGCCGGATATCGTCTGGTTCGGCGAGATGCCCTATCACATGGAGCGCATCTACGACGCGCTGGAGCAGTGCGAGCTGTTCGTCAGCATCGGCACCTCGGGTCATGTCTACCCGGCTGCCGGTTTCGTCGAGCAGGCACGTCGCGCGGGCGCGCATACCCTGGAGATCAATCTGGAGCCCAGCCAGGGCCATTCGCTGTTCGCCGAGAAACGCTACGGCCCGGCCACCGAGCAGTTGCCGCGCTGGGTGGCGGAGCAACTGGCCTGCCGAGAGAGAACGTAGGGCGGGTGAAACCCGCCAATACGCAAATGGCCGGCCGGCTAAGCATTCCAACCCCCAGGAGTGGCTTCAGCCACGAACAGCTTTCGCGGCTGAAGCCGCTCCTACAAGAACCCGGCATGTAGGGCGGATCGGGACGCCCTACCCGGCTGGGTGACAGAGCTGTTGGCGGGTTGAGCGGGAATGTAGGGCGGGTGAAACCCGCCAATTGTCGAGCCGGCGGGTTGCACCCGCCCTACGCTTATCAGCTGACTGCCCCTCTCCCACAGCGGGAGAGGGGGAGACGAGCACCTACTGCGCAGCGGCGTCAACAGGCGCCGCCGCTTCGGCCGGCACCTCCGGCTCCGGGCTGAACACGCCGTTGCTCCAGGCGTAATAGCCCAGCCCCAGCGCCAACAGCAGAGCGATGATCCAGGGCCACACCAGCGGCTTGTTGGCATAGGGGTCGCGTAGCGCGCGGTCGCTGCCCTTGGGCAGTTCCGCCATCTGCGTCAGTGCAGTACCGAAGGGAATGCTGAGCCGCGCCTGGGTATTCACCGCCCAGCCGTTGCCATCGAGGATCGGTCCCAGGCTGCGCCGGCGCAACTTGAACCAGGCCAGCAGCATCGCCGGGCCGGAGATGGCCAGCAACACACCGAGCAACAACAATGGCATCTGCCACCAGGCCAGCGCCAGAATCCCCGTGACAACCGCCGCCAGCGCAGTTCCCAGGGCGCCGACCGCCAGGCCGATGGCGGCGAAAATCCCGGCGAACTTGGCAATGTCGAAGGCCGGCGCCGCTGTAGCAGCCGGCGCAGCACCGGTTTCGCCGACCCTGGCGGCAGTTTTGCTGACCATATCGGCATCACGGCTGGCCGCCAGCTTCTGTATCTGTTCGGACACCAGGCTGGAGATGCGCCGGTACGGCGACCAGAACGCCTCGCGAATACTGATGGCGTGCTGCACCACCTTGACCACCGTGGCATCCCAGTCGTTGCCATCGCGGTCATAGAACAGCCCGTGGCGACCGGCCTGCAGATCGCCTTCACTACCAGCAGTCACGGCCACCACGATGTTCAGCGTTTCCCGCCCCCGCACCGGCTCACCACGACGGGTACAGGTGCAATAGAGCAGGAAGCAGTCGCTGGCCGCCGCCACCTTGGCATGCGCCTCGATGTCGCCCACCTCGACCACCAGATCACAGCTCTTGCCGTCGATGTACAGAACCCCGGCCTGGAAAACGGCCTTCTCTTGACGCGAATAAAACGCCTGGAAGGACACGAAGTTGCGTAGCAACGTGACCAGGCCATGACGCAGGCGAATCAGCTTGTCCAGCTCAACCAGCCCGTCCGCCGCCTCGGCCACGGTCTTATCCTCTGCCACCAGCGCCAGCAGACGCGCTTCGGCGCCCTGCTCCACCAGTTCGAGAATACGTCCGCGCTCAAGTACCTCGGCAATCGCCACGCTCGGCGTCTCGGCGCGCCAGGCCAGGTAGTTGCCGCACAGCGCAACCAGGTGCTGCCACTGCTCGCGTGACAGGCTTTCCAGCTCGCCGTACACCGGCACCACCACGCGCTGGCGGAACTCGTCGATGGCACTCTGCCAGGCTGGGTTGAGGCCCTTGCTCAACGGCAAGTCGTCGCCCTGCTGCAGAGAGGCCAACGGCAGGCCCGCAACCTCGCCGACATCGGCCAGAGACAGTGAAGCCAGACGCACCAGCTCCTCTTCCCTGGCATTCATCAAGGCGGCTGCACGCGGATCGAACTCGGCCATGGCCACACGGGTGAAGTAATCGTCGACCTTCTCGCGCACGGCGCTCAGCGCCTCGACCGCCGCCACGGTACCTTCACCGAATGCATCCAGCCCCTGTTCGGCAACCCGTGCGTGCCAGGCATGCAGCAGGCGCGCCTGGTCGAAGAAGACCGTAATCTGCTCAGCACCGATGGCCGGCTCGCCGCTACGATCAGTCTGCGCACCGAGGCAGCCAATAATGTCGGCGATGGCCACCTTGAGCTCGGCATCGTCGGTCAGGGTCGCCGGCACCAGACCATCGCCATTGGGCTGATGCGGCGGGAACAGTTGCGCCAGGTCAGCCGTATCGGCCGGGGTCAGGCTATCGCCATCGGGCCGGCCGAGTACACCCAGCAGACGCTGCGCAGCCAGACGCAGGCGTGTACCCACGGCATCGTCGGTGAGCGAGGACAGCAGCAGCGGGCCTTGCTGAAACAGCACGGCAGGATCAGCCAGGCGCGCCAGGGTCCAGTCGACCACATCGAGCATTTCCGGCGCCCGAATACGCCCGTCCCTGTTCAGGTCGATGTAATCGAGCATGCGCCGGTCCAACTCGAGGTTCTGCACCGGGCAGGCCAGGCTGGCCCAGAGTTTCTGATCCAGGCCACGCAGGGCGGCGAGGTCGGCAGGGGTTTCCAGCTGCACCTGATCGAAACCGCCGGCACGGAAGAAGCGCCAGCGATGCGCGAGAGCTTGGGTCATCTAGAGCAGTTCCTTTCTGGGTGAAGGTGTCACGCCACGGGGCAGAGCAGTACAACGCCACCCCAAATCCCGGCGTCAGTGCAGCCAGTGTAACCGAGCCTCGTCACCTTGCACTCATCATGCCCCAACTGCCTGCGGCTGCAGCTCGGGCTGTTTGATCAACGCGTAGAGCACACCCGTGACCAGGCTGCCGGCGACGATGGCGAACAGATAGGGCAGCGCATGGTTGATGGCGTTGGGAATCAGCAGCACGAACAAGCCGCCGTGCGGCGCCATCAGCTTGCAGCCGAAGTACATCGACAGCGCGCCGGTCAGCGCTCCACCGGCGATACTTGCCGGGATCACCCGCAGCGGGTCTTTCGCCGCGAAGGGAATCGCCCCCTCGGAGATGAAGCACAGCCCCAGTACCCCGGCGGCCTTGCCGGCCTGGCGTTCGCTCTCGGCAAACTTGCGCCGCGCCAGCACGGTGGCGATGGCCATGCCGATGGGCGGCACCATGCCGGCAGCCATGGTCGCCGCCATCGGTGCATAGCTGCTGGAGGCCAGCAGACCGACGGAGAAGGCATAGGCCGCCTTGTTGATCGGCCCACCGAGGTCGACGCACATCATGCCGCCGAGCAGTACGCCAAGCAGGATGGCATTGGTGCTGCCCATGCCATCGAGAAAGGCGGTGAGCCCCGCCAGCATGCCCGCCACCGGGCTGCCGACCAGATAGATCATCACCAACCCGGTGAACAGGCTGGCCAGCAGCGGGATGATCAGAATCGGCTTGAGCGCTTCGACGCTGGCCGGCAGGCGTACCCAATGGGCGATGGCCTTGGCCGAATAGCCGGCAAGAAAACCGGCGACGATGCCGCCGATAAAGCCGGCGCCCAGCGAGCTGGCGAGCAACCCGCCGATCATCCCCGGCGCCAGGCTCGGACGGTCGGCGATGGAATAGGCGATATAGCCGGCCAGCAGCGGCACCATCAGTTGAAAGGCGCTCTCGCCGCCGATCTGCATCAGCGCGGCGGCCAGGGTGCCCTCCTCCTTGAACGCCTCGATACCGAAGACGAACGAGAGGGCGATCAACAGACCGCCGGCCACCACCATCGGCAGCATGTAGGAAACACCGGTGAGCAGATGCTTGTAGGGGCCGGTTTTCTCGCCACTACTGGCGACGGCCTTGCCCCCGACTGGCGCGGCTTCGCTCAGCGGTCGCGCCTCGCTGAGCGCCCGCTCGAGCGTCTGTTGCGGCTGCTTGAGCGCCACGCCAGTGCCGCAGCGGTAGACCTTCTTGCCGGCGAAGCGGCTGGTGTCCACCTCGATATCGGTGGCCAGCAGCACGGCATCGGCCGCATCGATTGCCGCATCGTCGAGCAGGTTGCGCGCACCGACCGAGCCGCGGGTTTCCACCTGCAATTCGATGCCCATGCGCAGCGCCGCCTGTTGCAGCGCTTCGGCGGCCATGAAGGTGTGCGCCACGCCGGTCGGGCAAGCGGTGATGGCGACCAGGCGACGGCGGCCAGCGGTTTCAGACTCGGCACGTTCGACATAGGGCTGAGCACGCTCGGCGGCGTCCTGCAGGAAGCGCTGCGGGTCGGCCAGCGCTTCGGCCGGCGCAGCCTGAAGCAGACGCTTGCCGGCAAAACGCGCCAGCGACAACTCACCGGTCTTGACCACCAGCACCCAGTCGGCGGCGGCGATCTGCGCTTCGCTCAGCGGCGCGCCGATGGCACGGCTGTCGTGCACCTCGACACAGGTTTGCCAGCCCAGACGCTCAGCCGCTGCCTGCAGCAGGCGCGAACAGAGCACGCTGGTGACCTGGCCGTTGGGGCAGGCGGTGACGATCAACAGATTCATGGTGGGCGCCTCTTATTGTTCTATGGAGTGCAACTGCACAGCCGCCTCGAGACGGGCCAGCTGCTCGCGATCATGGATGCCGAAGCCGATCTGGGTAACCGCTTGCGCCGCCACCGCCGTGGCCAGGCGCAGGGTGCGTTCAGCCGGCCAGCCCTGCAGCAGACCATGCAGGCTGGCAGCCAGCAGCGAGTCACCGGCACCGACCGTGCTGGCCACCTCGACGCGCGGTGGTACGGCGCGCAGGGCGATGTTCGGCCCATGCCAGTCGACCCCCTCGGCGCCACGCGAGAGCAGCACATGCTCGATGCCCTGCGCGCGCAGACGCTGCACGGCGGTCGGCAGATCGCTGCCACAGACCTCAGCCAGTTCTTCTTCATTGGGTTTGATCAGCCAGGGCGCGACGCCCAGGGCCGCTTGCAGTGCGGCGCCACTGCTGTCCACCGCCAGCGGCACGCCACTGGCCTTGATCCGCCGCAGCAGGCCGGCGAACCATTGCGGCGTCACCCCACGCGGCAGGCTGCCGGCGACCACCACGGCGTCATACCCGGCGAGCAGCGGCTCCAGCTCAGTTTCCAGACGTTGCAGATGCTCGGCCTCGACCTGCGGGCCCGGGCCATTGAGGTCGGTGATGCAGCCATCGGCCTCGGCCAGTTTGATATTGCTGCGCGTCTCGCCCGGCACGCGGACGAACAGATCGTGAAAACCGCGCTTGTGCATCAGGCTCTCGAAAGGCGCCGCGTTGGCGCGCCCGAGAAAGCCAGCAACGCTCAGGCTATGGCCAAGGTCGGCCAGCACCTGGGCGACGTTCAGCCCCTTGCCGGCGGCGTGACTGCGCAGCTCATGGCAGCGGTTGACCGCACCGGGGTGCAGGCGATCCAGGCGCAGGGTCAGATCCAGCGCCGGGTTCAGGGTCAGGGTCAGGATTCGGGCCATCAGTGCATCTCCGCCACCAGCGCGCGCACGGCGCTGGCACTGTCCAGGGTCAGGGCGCGGTCGGCCAGGGTTCGCGCCTGGCGGCTATCCAGCTCGCGCACGCGCGCCTTGACCAGGGCAATCGATCGCGGCGTCACGCTCAGCTCATCGACGCCCAGGCCGACCAACAGCGGCACGGCCAGGCGGTCGCTGGCCAGCTCCCCGCAGATGCCGACCCACTTGCCCTGGGCGTGTGCAGCGGTCACGGTCATCTCGATCAGGCGCAGCACGGCCGGGTGCAGGCCATCGGCCTGCGCCGACAGCTGCGGATGGCCACGGTCAATGGCCAGGCAGTACTGGGTCAGGTCATTGGTGCCGATGCTGAAGAAGTCCACTTCGCGTGCCAGCACCGGCGCCAGCAGCGCTGCCGAGGGCACTTCGATCATGATGCCGACCTGCAGATCGCTGACGGCGATCTCCTCACGCAGGCGCTGCACCATGTCACGCGCTGCGCGCCACTCTTCCACCGAGCCGACCATGGGGAACATGATGCGCAGCGGCCGGCCATCGGCCGAGGCAAGCAAGGCGCGCAACTGGGTTTCCAGAATCGCCGGGCGCTGCAGGCTCAGGCGAATGCCACGCACACCAAGGAACGGGTTCTCCTCGGCAGGCATCGGCCAGTACGGCAGGGGCTTGTCGCCGCCGACATCCAGGGTACGCACCACCAGCGGGCGCCCGTCCAGGGCATCGAGCACACGCCGGCACTCGCGCTCCTGCGCCGCCTGATCCGGCGCCTGGGCATGCTCCATGAACACCAGCTCGGTGCGCAGCAGGCCTACTGCTTCCGCGCCCAGCTCCACCGCCTCGGCGGTTTCGCCACTGGCGCCGATATTGGCGGCCACTTCCACGCGCACACCATCGCGGGTCTGCGCCACCTCGAAGCGCGCGGCATGCGCCAGTTCGCGGCGTTGCTGCGCCGTCTGGCGTTCCTGCAGCGCCTGATCACGCTCGGCGGCATCCGGGGCGATGCGCAACAGGCCACTGTCGCCATCGAGCAGCAGTGGTGTGCCTTGCGCCAGCGCCAGCACGCCGTCACCGGCACCGACCACGGCGGGAATCCCCAGGGCACGGGCGATGATGGCGCTGTGTGCCGTCGCACCGCCGCGCGCGGTCAAAATGCCCGCCACGCGCTGACGGTCGAGGCTGGCGACGTCCGACGGCACCACTTCGGCCATCACCAGAATGTAAGGCTCGTTCGGCTCGCTGGGCAGCTCCACGCCACACAGATGCGGCAGCACGCGGTTGCCGATATCGCGCAGATCTGCCGCGCGCTCGGCCAGTAGCGGGTCGTGCAATGCTTCCTGACGGGTGGCCGCTGCCTCGATCTCGCCCTGCCAGGCCGCCTCGGCGCTCGCTCCTTTGGCCAGGCGCGCGTCGACATCCTCGCGCAACGCCGGGTCAGCCAGCATGGCCAGATGGGCACTGAAAATCTCGCGGATGCTCGCCATACCAGCACCGTCGACCAGTCGCTGAATCTGCGCGGCAACCGCCGCCAGGGCTGACGCCAGTCGCGCTCGTTCCTGTTCGACACCCTGGCCTTGCTCGGCGAAATCAAATACCGGTGGCGTACGCACCAATGCCGGACCAATAGCGATCCCCGGCGACGCACCTACCGCCAGCAGGCGACTCCCGGCAACCGGCGCGACAGCCTCGAGCGCCTGCAACTGCGCGGCCACTTCCGGCAATGCTTCGCTCAGCGGTTCGACCGTTTCACCCAGGCCGCTTTCCAGTGCGGCGCGAATGGCCGGCAGCGCGCTGTCGGCAATCGCCGGCTCGGCGCTGAATTCCAGTATCTGCCCACGCCGCGCCCCCAAAACCAACAAACGGCTGAGGCTCTTGGCCGACACGCCCGCGCCGCTGTCGCCGAGCAAGCGCACACGAATCTCGCCGGTAAAACCCTGCGCCAACTCGCTTAGCGCCTTGGCCGGGCGCGCGTGCAGGCCATGGGCATTGAGCAGCGGCACACTGAGGCTGGGCCAGTCCGGCGGCACCTCACCGCCCAGTGCCTCGATCACCTGGCGGCTGTCGCTGGCTTCACTGAACGCCGCCGCACGGCCACCGATCAGCACATCACACAGCCGCTCCAGTGCCTGGCGATGCGCCTCACCCTGGCTGGCCAGGCAAAACAGGCCACGCAGCGCCTCACCACGAAAACTCAGCGGCTGAGCGGGGGTAACGAATGCCAGACCCGGGCGCTCGACGCTGGCCTCGCTGTGCAGCCACCACAGGCCATCGCCCAGCGGCAGCGGCTCGCCACGGGCCAGCCCGAGGGCAAAACCGCTGCGCGCGCAACCGGCCTGGCGCAACAGACGCGCGCCCTGCCAGAGCAATTCGTCGAAATCTTCGGCCGGCTGCGCCAGTGCCACCAGCTGGCCGTCCAGCGCCAGCGCCTGCGGCGCGCCCTGCAGCAGTTCGAGAATCTGCGCCGGCTCGCGGGCCTCACGCAGCGCCTGGCTCAGGTCCCCTTCGCCCAGTGCGCGGGTCAGCAGTTGTAGCAGATGCAGGTGTTCGTCGGATTGCGCGGCGATGGCGATGGCCAGGTACACCTGCTGGCCATTGCCCCAGTCCACCCCATCGGGGAACTGGATCAGGCTGACGCCGGTGCGCAGCACCTGATCGCGGGTCTGCGGCGTGCCATGGGGAATGGCGATGCCCTGGCCGAGAAAGGTCGAGCCCTGGGCTTCACGCGCCTCAAGGCCTTCAAGGTAAGCCGGATTGGCCAGGCCGGCACTGACCAGGGCATCACCGAGCATGGCCAGGGCTTCGCCCTTGTTCGCCGCAACCCGGCCCATCTGGATTTGGCTGGAATCGAGTTCGAGCATGGTGGTCTCCGACTTGTTGTTTTGGCTAAGACTAGCCGATGAATCCGCTTTGCTGAAACGATTCATCAAGCGCTGGCACCTTATCCGATAATGAGTGATCCTTGAAGCCCGGCCGTCGCCGAGTCGCGTAGACTCGCGGCGCTCGCACGCCCTCTCACTCAGCGATTCAGGATGCGCCCGTGAAACTCAGCGACATCGCCCGCCTGGCTCAGGTCTCGGTTACAACCGCCAGCTACGTGATCAACGGTCAGGCCGAGAAACGGCGGATCAGCCCTGCCACCGTGGCCCGGGTGCTGGCGGTGGTCGAACAGCATGGCTATCGCCCGGATCAGCAGGCCGCCAGTCTGCGCCGCGGGCAGAGTCGCTGCCTCGGCTTCATCCTGCCGGACCTGGAAAACCCCAGCTATGCGCGCCTGGCCAAGCTGCTCGAGCAGAAGGCCCGCGCCGCCGGCTACCAGTTGCTGATCGCCAGTTCCGATGACGACCCGAGCAGCGAACGGCAGTTGCTCGACCTGTTTCGCTCGCGTCGCTGCGAGGCGCTGATCGTCGCCAGTTGCCTGCCGCCGGACGACCCGTTGTACCCCAGCATCGTCGCCGCCGGCCTGCCCGTGATCGCTGTCGACCGGGCATTGTCGCCAACCCACATCCGCTCGGTGGTCAGCGATGACGAACAAGCCGGACGCACCCTCACCGCCAGCCTGCTGACGCCCAAACCGCGTCATATCGCGCTGCTTGGCGCACGCGCTGAACTGGTAATCAGCCAGGCGCGCGAGCGCGGTTTCCGTGCCGCGCTGGCCGGTTTCGACGGAGGCCTCAGCGTCTGCCACGGCGAGCAGTTCAACCGCGCCTGCGGCTACCGGCAGATGAAGACGCTATTGGACGCAGGCAGCCCACCGGATGCCCTGCTGACCACCGCCTACGTGCTGCTCGAAGGGGTGTTCGATGCCCTGCGCGAACAGGGCAGCGAGCACTGGCCAGCCGTGCGACTGGCCACCTTCGGCGACACCCAGTTGCTGGATTTTCTGCCGCTGCGGGTCAACGCCATGAGCCAGCAGCACGAGCGCATTGCCGAACGGGCATTGGCCTGGACCTTACAGGCGGTGGAGAACAACGACTATCGCCCCGGCATCGAGGCCATCGAACGCAGTTTCAAGGCGCGCCTGTAGTTTCTGACGCCCGCTGGCGGGCGATCATGACGGGTAGTAGACGTACCCACGCCTGGCATCTGCCTGAAAAATCACCGAAGCTTGGCCCATGCGCCTGATCGACACCCATACCCACCTCGACTTCCCCGACTTCGACGCCGACCGCGACGCCCTGCTCGCGCGCAGCCGGGCGCTCGGCGTGCAGCGCATGGTGGTGCTCGGGATTTATAAGGCCAATTGGCAGCGGCTGTGGCACCTGGTCGAGGCAAACGAAGGCCTGCATGCCGCGTTCGGCCTGCATCCGGTCTACCTGGACGATCACCACCCGCAGCACCTCGATGAACTGCGCGACTGGTTAAGCAGACTGGCCGGACAGCCCAAGCTGTGCGCCGTTGGCGAATTTGGCCTGGATTACTACCTGGAGAACCTGGACCGACAGCGCCAGCAAGCCTTGTTCGAGGCGCAGCTTGAGCTGGCTGCCGAGTTCGAACTGCCGGCGCTGCTGCATGTACGCCGCGCCCATGCCGCGACCATCGCCACGCTCAAACGCTTTCGCCTGAAGCGCGGCGGCATCATCCACGCCTTTGCCGGCAGTCAGGAAGAAGCCCGCGAATACATCAAGCTGGGCTTTCGTCTCGGTCTGGGCGGCGCCGCCACCTGGCCACAGGCCAACCGTCTGCGCCAGGTGGTGGCCGGGCTGCCACTGGACGCCATCGTGCTGGAAACCGACGCCCCGGACATGGCTCCAGCCATGCACCCGTACCAGCGCAACAGTCCGGAGTACCTGGCAGATATCTGCACTGAACTGGCCGCCTTACGTGGCATCAGCACCGAAGAACTGGCGGCGGCCAGCAGCCGTAACGCGGATGAGTTGTTCGGCTGGGGATAAATGCAGCCAGGGTAGGAGCCCCGCCCCGGGGCGAATGCTGCCAGACCGCGTCGCCCAAATTCGCGGCGGGGCGCCGCTCCTACCCCTGAGCGTGGAGGCCTGTGGAAGGGGCTTTGGCCACGACGACTACAAAGCATCGCCGCCAAAGCGCCTCCCACGAGGCCAGTCCTCACACACGAAACGCGCCGATCAGTTGCTTGAGCCGCGTTACCAACTCGCTCAATTCGCGGCTGGCCTGCTCGGTCTGGCTGGCACCGGCAGCAGTGCGCTCGCCGGCATGATTGATCTCGACGATGTTCTGATCGATATCGTGCGCCACCGCCGTCTGCTGTTCGGCAGCAGCGGCGATCTGCTGGTTCTGGTCGACGATCATGCCCACTGCACCGAGGATGTTCTCCAGGGCCTGCTGCACCTTGGCCGACTGGCTGACCGTACCATCCGCCATCTGGTGACTGGCGTTCATCGCCTTCACCGCCGCCCCCACACCGCCCTGCAGCTTGGCGATCATTGCTTCGATCTCTTCGGTGGACTGCTGCGTGCGCTTGGCCAGATTGCGCACCTCGTCAGCCACCACGGCGAAACCGCGACCCTGTTCACCAGCCCGCGCCGCCTCGATGGCAGCATTGAGCGCCAGCAGGTTGGTCTGCTCGGCGATGCCTTTGATCACATCCAGCACCTGGCTGATCGAAGCGCTGTCGCTGGCCAGCTGATTGATTACCGCCACCGATTGATCGATTTCGCCGGCCAGACGCTCGATGGCGCCGACCTGCGCTTCGACCAGGGCACGGCCACTGACCGTTTCCTGATTCACGCTCTGCGCACTGCCCACTGCCGCCGCGGCGCTGCGTGCGACTTCCTGAGCGGTAGCGGCCATTTGGTTCATCGCCGTGGCCACCTGCTCGATCTGTGCACGCTGCCCCGCCACGGCCTGATTACTCTCGCCGGAGATCACCTCAACCCGGTCAGCCTGGCCACCGACTTCGCCCACGGTATGGCCAACACGCTCGATCAGATCGTGAATGCGCTGCACGGTCTGATTGAATACCTGCCCCAGCACGCCCAGCTCGTCACGGCTGTGCGCCTGAAAGCTGACCGTCATGTCGCCCGCCGCCACCTTGTCCATCACCCGCCCCAGATTCTTCAGGGTGGTGCGGGTCGATACGTAAAAGCCGCTGTAGAGATAGACGATCAGCAGGAACACCAGCACCAGGGCAACGACCAGCAGCACCATCTGCCCACGGTTCTCCGCGAGCCTCTCGCTCAACTGGCTGTCGAGAAAGGCCAGCAGGCCATCGTTGAAAGCGTAGGTCTTGGCCATTTCCTGGCTGACCTGATCGTAGAACTGCGCCCAGGGCGTATCCAGGCTGTCGGCGATGATCACCTGATCCTCGAACAGCACGCCGCTGTCCTTAAGACTCTGGCGACTGGCTTCGGCCAGGCTGCCCAGCCCATTCTGCGCAGCGACGTTACCGGCCAGTGCCTCCTGCAGATTCAGGCCGTACTCGGCATGCA
Organism: Ectopseudomonas oleovorans; assembly: GCF_003052605.1. Taxonomy (GTDB): domain Bacteria; phylum Pseudomonadota; class Gammaproteobacteria; order Pseudomonadales; family Pseudomonadaceae; genus Aquipseudomonas; species Aquipseudomonas oleovorans_A. The sequence continues at coordinate 59,811 of NZ_QASO01000105.1, forward strand.
ACTTCTCCAACTGCAGCAGCAGATCATCGAACTTGGTACTGGCCGCCGAATTGAGAAAACCCTGCCCCAGGGAATAGGCGCCGATGGCACGGCCTTGGCTGAGCACATTGGTGATCTGTGGGGTGACGTTGGTGATCAGCTCGGTAATCTGCCGCACCTGGCGTTGCGGATCCTGGCTCAACCCCGCCTGGCTGGCCACCAGCTTGATAAAGACCTGCGAATCTCCCAACAGCTTCTCGACCATGACGGCCTTGCTCTGCAAAGACGTCTCGGCTACTGCACTTTTCAGCTCGGCCAGCAGCTCATCGCGCTTGGCCTGGAACTCCGCTGCCTGCTCGGCATCGCTGGTCACCGGTTGCAGCCCCTGCAAACTGGCGCTGAGCGACTGCTGCAGTTGATCGATGCGCCCCTCGAGATCACCCGCCTGACCGGACTGACCGATCATCGAATTGATCAGCACCAGGTCGTTGAGGTTTTCCAGATCACGCCGCAACTGCAGGCTGCTCCCCAGCAGTTCCAGGCTTTGCAGAGCCGTCTGGGTACCAACGAACTGACGATAGGAGTCACGCACCAGATAGAAGTTGGTGACGAGCATAGGCAGGAAGAACAAAACGCTGATCAGGCTGAACTTCATGCCGAAGCTGAGGCGATTCATCAGCGCGATGGCCGGGTACAACACGGTCTTCACTAGACGTCTCCAGTTGCCATTATTGTTATTGGTATCGCTTGAACGACCGCAGAGCCTCTCACGGGCTGACGACGGCGTCCTGTGCAGCCCGACCTGTGGCGCGTGAATCTACGCGGCGAATACAGGCAGATAAATGTGACGAAAATCACCAAACAGGGTCGGCTACCGCCTCCTTGTACCCCTTATCGACACGCACCTCTGTAACTTAAGGTTAAATGCGCGCCCAGCGAATCCAGCTAAGGCCGTGTAGGAGCCCCGACTCGGGGCGAATGCTGTTTTGCCATTCGCCGCAGGGCGCGGCTTCCACAAAGCCGGCACGTAGGGCGGGTGCAACCCGCCACTGTGCGTGACAGCAGGCTGCCCCCGCCCTAATGTCTGTCAGTTAAGCGTCGACGCTGCCAATGGGTAGGAGCGGCGCCCCGCCGCGAACCAGGGCGATACGCGATTGAAAAGCTTCGCCCCGGGGCGGGGCTCCTACGAAAGACCGCTTTGGCAAGCTTATCTGATCGGCATTGGCCCCCGCCCTGCATAGCGCTTGGGCAGGATCTCTAGATTAATAACACCCAAACCGCATAACCGGCATACCAGACCACTGCGGCACGAATCAGCAGTTGCCACAGCTGATCCAGGGTATCGACACCCTCCTCACCCATCACTGGCGGCGGCATCTCAGCGGCCGCACGTCCGGCCTTGATCACCAGTTGCGCGGCAGAAATGTCCCAGCTCAGCAGCTCATGCAGCAAGGCGCGGCTGACGGCGACGAAATTACCGACCAGGGCGAAACTGGAGGCCAGCACCCGCGCCGGCAGCCAATCGAAGGCATGCCGCACCTGCACGGCCCGCTCGCGCAGAGCCGGTTGCTCGGCCTGCTCGGCGCTCAGCGCCAGCAGGCGATACGCCAGCGCCGCCATCGGCCCGAGCAGCAGATACCAGAAAATAACCGCGAAGAAGCTTTGATACGCCTGCCACAGCAAGTGCCCCTGAACCTGCACCAGCAGCTCGGCACCCTCCTCCGGTTCTAACGAAAGGTCACGTTCGGCCACGTGATAAGCCGCCTGACCATCGCCACGCCGCCAGGCATCACGAAACGGCCCCAGGGCGGCGAGCAGATCGCCACGCCCCAGGCTGTAGATCAGCACCAGCAAATGCACGGGCAACGCCAGCCAACCGTAAGCCAGCGGCTTGAGGATCAGCAACAGCAGGCCCAGCGCCAACACCGGCAACAGTACCAGAATGGCCAGGCACAGCCACGGGGCCTGCTGCAGGCCGCCTTGTTGCAGGCGCTGCAATTGCGCCAACCAGGGGCCGTCCTGCTGGATGCGCAGACGCCAGGCAGAAAATTTCTCGACCCACAGCACCAGCAGAATCACCAGAAAACTCATTGCTACCTCTCCTTCAATTCGGCGTGCAGACGCGGCCAGTCGAACGCTGCCCCCGGGTCGGTCTTGCGCCCAGGCGCGATATCGTTGTGGCCGCGGATGCGCTGCGTCGACAGTGCCGGGTAAGCGTCCAGCAACTGCCGCGTCAGCTCGGCCAACCTGGCGTACTGAGCGTCGGTGTAGGGCAGATCATCCGTCCCTTCCAGCTCCACTCCTAGCGAAAAATCATTGCAGTTATCGCGCCCCTCGAAGCTCGACACACCCGCATGCCAGGCGCGATCCAGACAGGAGACGAACTGCGTCAGCCCGCCATCACGCTCGATGAAGAAGTGCGCGGAAACCTGCAGGGATGCGATCTCGGCGAAGAAAGGATGCTCGTGCACGGGCAAACGGTTCTGAAAGAACGCCTGCACCTTGCCGGTGCCGAACTGCCCAGGCGGCAAGCTGATATTGTGCACCACCAGCAGAGAGATCTCGCCACCGGGGCGAGCGTTGAAATTCGGCGATGGGCAGTGAGGGATGCCCTGAAACCAGCCAGTGGAAGGGTCGAGCAGCATGTGGCACTCCTGAACGTGTCACCACTCTAGAGCAGGTGGCTACGGCGGCCAAGCGCGAGGCCGCAACAGGATGTGCAAAGGCGGGAAAATCTCACGCTAAAACGAAGAGTGGCAAACGTTAGCGGGTGGGCGATACCAATCAACCAAACGCAGGCGGGAGTTTGTAGGAGCCAGCTTGCTGGCGATCAAATGCTCGCCTGACAAGGACCATCGCCAGCAAGCCGGCTCCTACAGATATCAGCAGCGGAGTTGCTCTCAGGCGTTCTTCAACTTACGCAGATTGCCAATGACCGACTCCAGGGCGCGGTCGAACAGCAGCGCATCGTCAAGCAGGCGCACAGCGTTGCGGCGGAACTCCACCGCCAGCGCGTTGCGCGTCTTCTCCAGCACCTTCATGCCGGTGCGATTGACGAACACGTACTTGCCAGTGGGCTTGATGATGGCCGCCAGCTTGCAGCGCAGCTTGTGCTCTTCATCTTCCTGGATTTCCACCCAGCTACCCACACGCAGGCTGTCCACCTGCAGCAGCGCCTCGTCGTCGTCCGGGAGCACCACATCCGGCTCCTGCGGACGGGTCTGACCTGGCGCAAGCAGAATGATCTCTTCGACCACCTCGACCATCGCCGGAGCGTCCTCGACCTCTTCGGCGGCCGGCAGCTCCAGCAGTGGCAGCTCGATGCCGGCTTCGCTCGGGTCGGTGTGCGCAGCATCCTCGGCAACGGCCGTCTCGGCCTCCGGTGCTGCGCGCTTGAAGCGCTGGAAGGCCTGCACATGCAGCACTTCCAATTGGCTGAAGAATTCGCTGGTAGAGAACGGATCGAAGGCCGCGCTGGCCATGCCCTCGCGCAATGCCTTGAGCAGCCCCGGCACCAGCTCCAGCAAGCGCAGGCGTGCTTCCGGGTCTTCATGCGGAGCAACACTCCAGACCAGGTCGTCCATGGTCTGCAGCGCAGCCTGCCATTCGTCCGACTCCACGCCATGCTTGAGACAGGTGAGCATCAGCACCTTGCTCCAGGCTTCCTGCAGCAGCCGCACCACCACTTCCGGCAGGGTCTTGCCCAGCAGCCGCTCGTTCAGGGCATGTTCGACCTGGCGGCGGGCCAGTTCGGCCTTGGCGCTGCCTTCCTCGGCATCGCGGGTACGCTGTTCGAGCAACTCACTACGACGACGCTCATCGCCAGTGAACGCCATGAACTCGGCCAACAGTTCGGAGAAGATCGCCGGATCATCGACGAAGTCGTTCAGCAGACGCTGCACCACCTGCTCGATCTTCTGATAAAGGCTGTCACGCTGCGCATCGTCCTGATCGACCCAACCCAGCGCGGCAGAGGCGATTTCGTTGAGCAGACGGCGCGCCGGATGGCTGCCACGGCTGAAGAAAGTCTTGTCCAGCACCGCGACCTTGAGCATCGGGATCTGCAGGCGGCCGATCAGTGCCTTGAGCGAATCCGGCAGGGTGCGGTCATCGAGAATGAATTCGAACAGCATCGACACCAGATTGATCACATCCTCGTCGACCTCGCCAACCACCCGCGCCTTGCCGCTCTTGGCGCTGGCACGTTCGAGCAGTTGTTCGAGCTGGTCACGCAGATCGAAATCCTCGACATTGGCCTGCGCCGGGGCACGCTGCTGCATGTGCGACAGCAGGCGCATCAGGTCATTGCTGGTGATCGGCATTGCATCGGCTGTCTGAGCCCGGCGTGGCATCGCCGTGCCGCGCACTTGCGAGAGCAGATCCTGCAACGCACCGAACACTTCCTGCACGCCCTGATCGGCGCCTTCGAGCAAGGGAATGCCTTCCTCGCCGGACGACTGGACATAAGCGGAAGCTGCCGGGCGCTGCTGACGGCGCGGCGGTGCGGACTTCAGTTCAGGCAACACGCCGGCGCTGACCAGCGCCTGGTTGGCCTCGGCGTATAGCATGTCGCAGCTGCCGAGCACGTACTTTTCGAACAGCTTGAGGATGATCAGCTTGACCTTGATCTCCACACCCAGGCCACTGCAGGCGTCGAGGAAGTATTCGCTGAGCAGGGTGGGGCCGAGCGGGTTGCTCTTGTCATCGAGCTTCTTGCTGATCACCGCATTGAGGCGCGTGGTGAGATGGCCCAACGCAACAGCGTCTCGGCTCATCACCTTGGCTACCATGGCGTCCAGCGCCACGGTTTCTTCCAGCTCGTCGTTCTGTACCAGGCTCAGGCTGTCGAACGACACCGCGTCAAGCGCGGGTTGCGGCTTGCCGATTTCGTACTGATTGAGATTGGCGAAGGACTCGAACACCTTCTGCAGAAAACCACGCTCGATGTTCTTGCGCTTCAGACGCAGGTCACGCATGGCCTCGAAGAAGGCATTCTGCTCGGCATTACTGGTCGCCCGATCCGCCATCTCGAAGAGGGTATCGTCGGCATTGTCGAACAGGCTCTGCAGACTCTGCTTGAGCTGTTGCGCGGCTTTGTCACGCACCTGAATCAGCGCCACGGGCAGTCTTCCTACCGGCGAAGTTGGCGATTGCTCTGCGATGACCTTGGCCAGGTGCACCACATTCGCGTCGGTCTTCATTCTAGTCTCCCGCAGACTGCCCGAACCCGGGCTTCCTGGTCTGCACAGCGTCAACCGAGCGTCGTCCGTAACGTCAAAGGCCTGGCGTCAATAATGAAAAAAGTAAAGCCATTATAGGGAGGCTGCGCGTCATACCAAGCCAATTTTTCCCACAGACATGACCCAGATCACAGATAGCCTCACGCCACCTCCAGACGGTAGCCAACACACGACAGCCGTATCTCTGCAGCCTAACGCTGACAGCCCTGTGACGCTGCCCCGCTGGTCGGGCCGCACATGCCTTTTCTGACGCTGCACGCCGCAGCGAAATCCTCTGCCCTTCGATGGCTGCGAGCACACTTCAGCCCATTGCCCTGCCCCTGCCTGGCTCTATAATCGCCGCTCGTCTACACCGGAGCCGATCATGCCCAACCTGACCCTCGCCGACCTCAGCAGCGAAATCGAAGCCAACGTCCGCCGCGCCCTGGCCGAAGACATTGGCAGCGGCGACATCACCGCCCAGCTGATACCGGCCGAGCGCCTGGCCAGCGCCCGCGTGATCACACGGGAAGAAGCAGTAATTTGCGGCACCGCCTGGGTCGATGCGGTATTTCGTCAGCTCGACCCGCGCGTCGCAGTGCACTGGCAGGTGCAGGATGGCGACAAGGTCAGCGCCGACCAGACCCTGCTGCGCCTCGAAGGCCCGGCCCGCGCCCTGCTCAGCGGCGAGCGCAGCGCCCTGAACTTCCTGCAGACCCTGTCTGCAGTCGCCACCCGCTGCCGCCACTATGCCGACCTGGTTGAAGGCACCCAGGTAAAACTGCTGGACACCCGCAAGACCCTACCGGGCCTGCGCCTGGCCCAGAAGTACGCCGTGACCTGCGGCGGCTGCCACAACCACCGTATCGGTCTGTACGATGCCTTCCTTATAAAGGAAAACCACATCGCTGCCTGCGGCGGCATCGCCCAGGCCATCAACGCCGCCCACCAGATCGCCCCGGGCAAACCGGTGGAAGTGGAAGTGGAAAGCCTGGAAGAACTGCGCGAAGCGCTGGAAGCGGGAGCCGATATCGTCATGCTCGACGAACTGTCACTGGAAGACATGCGCGAAGCCGTAAGACTCACCGCCGGCCGCGCCAAGCTCGAAGCCTCGGGCGGGATCAATGACAGCACCTTGCGCGTGATCGCAGAGACGGGGGTGGATTACATCTCGCTAGGGACGCTGACCAAGGATGTAAAGGCGGTGGATTTGTCGATGCGCCTGGCCTTGTAAGCCACCGACTCACTGTAGGAGCCGCGCCCCGCGGCGAATCGCGGCATCAGCGAAATCGCGCTGGATTACAAAAATTCGCCCCGGGGCGGGGCTCCTACAATTTCAGGGCCATTGAAGGCATCGCGCGGGATGAATTAGCGGAAGCGTAATCCGTCGTTACGCAGCCCACACCTGGCGCCAGAGTAAGCCACCGACCCACTGTAGGAGCCGCGCCTCGCGGCGAATCGCAGCCTCAGCGAAATCGCACCGGATTACAAAAATTCGCCCCGGGGCGGGGCTCCTATAATTTCAGGGCTGCTGAAGGCATCGCGCTGAGTACAGCTATCTGCATCACCAGCAGCCTGGTGACAAACGATGATGATGGAGGCAACTACGACGACTCCACCCTACACATCCGCCCTGCCGCGCTCATAAAAGGTCAACCCGACGCGAGCGATATGATCGAGCAGCGCCGGGTTATCGATACGATCCTTGAGAGAAAGATCGACCATCCAGGGCAGCAACAACTCGTCGATCTGGCTCTCCATGGCCAATAACTGCGCCAGTGAAAGCCCTTCCCCCTCAACCGTCAGATCGATATCCGACCCAACTCGATAATTACCTTTGGCACGTGAGCCATACAGAATGACTCGCTCGACCTGCGGACACGCGCGAAAAACAGCGCATAACTTCTCGACCGCATGCAGCGGCAACCCGAACCGACTCTCACCCGTCATAGTTCGCTGGCCAGCCCTTGCATCCGTTGCTGAAATTGCACGAAGAGATCCTGATAACGCGCCAGAATGCGCTCGGCGATCTCAATAGCGATGGATTCATTGTAGGCATGGGCCGTCTGATTACGGCTCTTGATCATCTCCATCCAACCTTCGCCATCGACGACCAGCCCCTGCTTGAACGCCGTGCGAATCGCATCGCAAGACCCCGTAATAGCCGGATTGCCCTGATAAACAAAGTAATCTTTCATCAGATTCCAGGCCAACTCGAAAACAAACTCGAATGCCTGGATCAGCCCCTGTCGCTCCAACTCGCTGAGCGGACGACTCTGCGCCAGCTCAACCGCCCGGGTCAGTTGCCCAAGGGCACGCTGATAGTTGCTCAGTCGCTGTAGCCAGCGGATATCTTGATCAGTCATAGCAAACCCTTGCTCCATGCCAGGAGTTGAAAGCTGCGCCATCATACCGCTCGCAATTCGCCGCTGCGCCCTTTTTGACGGTTGCCACAGCGGCAAATCACGGTCACGCCTGCGGCTATTCCATTCTACGAATCCGCCGTACCGCGAGACGAACCCCCATACACAGAGATATTCGACACCTTCCTGATCAAGGAAAAACACATCCCCCAGGCCATCAACGCCACCCACCAGATCGCCCCGGGCAAGCCGGTGGAAGTGGAAAGCCTGGAAGAACTGCGCCAAGCGCTGGACGCGGGCGCCGATATCGTCATGCTCGACGAACTGTCACTGGAGGATATGCGCGAAGTCGTAAGACTCACCGCCGGCCGCGCCAAGCTCGAAGCCTCGGGCGGGATCAACGACAGCACCTTGCGCGTTATTGCAGAGACAGGCGTGGATTACATCTCGCTGGGGACGCTGACCAAGGATGTGAAGGCGGTGGATTTGTCGATGCACTTGGCCTCGTAAGCCACCGACCCACTGTAGGAGCCGCGCCCCGCGGCGAATCGCGGCCTCACCGAAATCACACCGGATTACAAAAATTCGCCCCGGGGCGGGGCTCCTACAATTTTCAGGGCTGCTGAAGGCATCGCGCGGGATAGATTAGCGAGCGTAATCCGTCGGACGCAGCCCACACCTGGTGCCAGAGCAAGCCACCGACTCACTGTAGGAGCCGCGCCCCGCGGCGAATCGCAGCCTCAGCGAAATCGCGCTGGATTACAAACAATTCGCCCCAGGGCGGGG
>NZ_QASO01000106.1 GCF_003052605.1 Ectopseudomonas oleovorans
CGTAGTAGAGATCCACTCGATTGCACAGTGACATGAACTGATGACGAACCGGTCGCACCGACCTGTGTGTAACCTGCTGCATCCATCGGCCCTCTGCTTTGCAAGGCCGCTAGCCCGGTTAGGCGCACAGGAGCGAAATTCATCATGGCTCAAGGCTAACGCCTTATCAGAAGTCGAATATACGGAAGCAGTCGTACCTAGGTTCAGAGGCAGATTATTTCACTGGCAAAACGGGAGGAGTCCATATACGGATGCAATCCGGGAGGGCTGGGCAGGGCCAGTGCCGCGAAGGTTTCAACGATACGAGTGAGCCGGGCAGCTCAGGCCGTTTGCGCCTGTGTGGCGTCGTAGCGGGCACGGGCGTTGCCGATGGCGCCGTGGCTGTCCTCGGCCCAGGCAATCAGCCCTGCCAGCGGCACCAGCAGCGACTCGCCCAATACACTCAGGCGGTATTCCACGCTGGGCGGTTTGGTGGGGTAGACCGTCCGTTCGATCAGACCGTCGCGTTCCAGTTCGCGCAGGCTCTGGGTCAGCATGCGTTTGGAGATATCCGGTACGGCGCGGTGCACCTCGCTGAAGCGCAGTGCTTGCTGGGTGAGGGCAAGGAGAATCAGTGTCGTCCATTTACTGCCCATGTGGTCGAGCACGTCGCGTACTGGGCAGCGCTCGGCGTCGAGTGGCATCGCACTCCAGGCCTGGAAGCTGGCGGCCAGTCTGGCCCGCGCAGTGGCGGGGTTATCGCTGGGTAACCTGGTCACGAAAAGCTGCCTCCTTCCGCATTCATTGAGTCGGTCTCAGAATGGAACCAGGTTGTAATTCTAGTCCATGAGGTGAATACGATGACAACGGCAGAAACCATTCTGGTCACCGGCGCATCCGGTCAATTGGGGCGCCTGGTGATAGCCGCCCTGCGGCGCCGGGCACCGGCGGCAAAACTCGTCGGCATGGTGCGTGATGCCGCCAAGGCGCGTGATTTGGCTGAGCAGGGCGTCGAATTGCGAGTGGCGGACTACGCAGATCCGCTGGCACTGGCCAGCGCGCTGGTGGGCATCGACAAGCTGCTGCTGATCTCCTCCAGCGAGGTCGGTCAGCGTACGGCTCAGCATCGCAACGTGATCGACGCCGCCGTGGCGGCCGAGGTCAAGCTGATCGCCTACACCAGCCTGCTGCATGCCGACAGCAGCCCGATGGCGCTGGCGGTCGAGCATCGTGAAACCGAGACGCTGGTCCGCGCTTCGGGTTTGCCGTTCGTCCTATTGCGCAATGGCTGGTACAGCGAGAACTACACCCAGGGCGTGGCGGCGGCGCTGGAGCATGGCGTGGTGCTGGGGGCTGCCGGCGATGGCCGGCTGTCACTGGCCGCGCGCCAGGATTACGCCGAAGCGGCTGCCGTGGTACTGGCCGAGGATGTGACACGGCACGCCGGCAAGGTCTACGAACTGTCCGGTGACCAGGCCTGCACCCTGGCGGATTTCGCCGCCGAGATCACCCGCCGCAGCAATCGGCCTGTGCGCTATCAGAATATGCCCGAGGCCGACTACAAGGCTGCCTTGATCAGCGTCGGCCTGCCCGAAGGTTTCGCCGAACTGCTCGCCGAAAGCGATGCCAAGGCAGCCAAGGGTTCGCTGTTCGAGCCGAGCAAGACGCTGAGCCAGCTTATCGGTCGCCCGACCACGCCGCTGAGTGAAAGCGTTGCAGCTGCCCTGGCGGCTCAGAGCCGTTCGTAGGCGAAGGGCCGGGGATCGACCAGCGGCGTGCTGCCGTCGATCAGGTTGGCCAGCAGGTGCCCGGCGCCTGGGGCGATGCCGAAACCGTGGCCGGAATAGCCGGTGGAGAGAAACAGCCCCGGCAACTTCTGCACCGGGCCGATCACCGGGATGGCGTCCGGGGTGACGTCCATCACCCCGGCCCAGCTTTGCTCCACGCGAATCTGCCGGAAGAAGGGGAAGGCCGCCGCCAGGGCTTCGCGTGCCTCGGCCAGGATGGCCGGAGAGGGCTTTGGATCGAGCACCCGGCAGCGCTCGAAGGGGCTCTCGCTGTCCATGGCCCAGTGCCTGGGCTGGCGTAGCTCCTCGATGAAACGGCCATCCAGGCGCAGGCGTACTTCGCGGAACTGCCTGCTCAGTGCCGGCAGGAAATCACCCAGGTAGCGGAAGCTGTCCGGTGTGATCGGGGCCAGGTTGCCGTTGCGTTGGGCAATCGTATAGCCGCCGTCGGCGCGCTTGCGAAAGGCATAGCGGCCGGCGCCCACGGCCAGTTCCGGGCCGCCGGCCATCGCCGCAGTGCGCAGTACCGAGGCCACCACCTTCAGTTGCGGCAGGCGCAGGCCGAGGTTGGCGCAGAACAGCGTCGACCAGGCGCCGCCGGCCAGCACCACGCCGTTGCAGCGCAGCCGGCCGCGTTCGCTGTACAGCCCGGCGATTCGGCCCGCGGCGATGTCCACGCCCCGTACCGCGCAGCCGGTGACGATGCGGGCGCCCATGCGTTGCGCGGCGCGGGCGATCACTGCACTGGCGCGGTGCGGTTCGGCGCGGCCATCGCTGGGGGTATGCAAGGCGCCGCTCCAGCCGGCGGCGGCGCCTTCCGGCATCACCCGCAGCAGCTCGGTACCCTCCAGCAGGCGTGCGTGTACGCCATGGGCGCTGGCTGCCTGCAGCCAGTCCGCCTGCTGCTGCAACTGCTGTGAGGTTTCGCAGGCATAGAGCACGCCGCTACGGCGAAAGCCCAGATCTTCACCGAGCTGAGCCTGCCAGCTATCCCAAAGCTTCAGGCTGGCCATGGCCAGGGGAATTTCGGCCAGGTCACGACCCATGCTGCGGCACCAGCCCCAGTTGCGCGAAGACTGCTCGGCCCCGATCAGGCCCTTCTCCAGCAGCGTCACGGGAATGCCCCGGCGGGCCAGCCAGTAGGCGGTGCTGACGCCGATGATGCCGCCACCGATGATGGCCACTTCGGTGCTTTCCGGCAGCTTGTCACTGACCACCTGTTCGATCTGCGGATACATGCACACTCTCCGGTGTAGGGTGCGCTGTGCGCACCGAAGGAAGGTTCAGCGAGCATGCCCAGGCCGATGGGGCGTGCAATTTGCATCGTGCTCGCCGGCCTTCCTTTATCAGTATGTGAGAAATGCCATGAGTGGCACTCAGAGCCTGGAGCGGGCATTTCTGCTGTTGCGTGTGATCGCTGCGACCGGCCAGCAGGGCGCCAGTCTGGATGACCTGCGCGCGGCGCTTGGCTGTTCGCAGGCCACCACTTACCGTCTGCTGCAGTACCTGCGCCGCCAGGGCTTCGTGCGTGGCGCGCCGCAGCGCGGGCGCTACGTGCTTGGCTATGAGCTGTTCGCCCTCGGTGCCCAGGCCGGCAATGCCAGTGCCTTGCGTGAACGGGCACGGCCGGTGCTGCTGCGCCTGGCGCAGCGTTTCGGCGATACCTTCTTTTTACTGGTGGCGGACGGTCATCAGGTGCTGTGCCTGGACATGCTGGCCGGTCAGCTGCCGGTGCAGAGCTACAGCGGCACGGTGGGCGGACGTATTCCCATGGGCGTTGGCCAGGCCTCGCAGGTGCTGCTGGCCTGGCTTGGGCGTAGCGAGCGCAACGAGATCCTCGCCCACAACGCCGCGACTCTACGCCTGGATTATGGTCTGGAGGTGCAGCGTATCGCCGCCAGCCTGCCCAGTGTCAGGCGCCTGGGCTACGCCAGCGGCCTGGTGGACACGCGCCTGCCGGGCTACACCGGCCTGGCAGTGCCCATCCTCGATGGCGATGGCCAGCCATTGGGCGCTCTCAGTTGCGCGTTGGCCAGGCCGCGCATGACCGATGCCCGGCGCCAGGCACTGGCGCAGACCATGAAGGAGGAGGCGCAGCACCTGGTAAGCGCCATGTCCGGCGATGTCAGAAGCTGAGCCGGGGCCCGGCTGAGGCTACTGCGCTGCTTCGGCCTGGGCGAAGACTTCCTTGGTGGCAGCCAAGCCATCGAGGGCAGCCTGATGTTCACCCGCGCTGCCGCGGCCCGGCCTTCGGACTGGCTGGGAGGCCGAGTTTCTTCAGCCTGGAAGCCAGGGTGGTGGGTTTGATACCCAAAAGCTCGGCCGCTCCGCCCGGGCCGAACAAACGGCCGCCAGCGGCCTCGAGCGCGGCATGCAGGTTATCGATCTGCAGTTGGCGGAGCTGTTGCTCGGTCAGAATCCCCTCGGGCTTCTCCGTCCTGCTCTCCAGACTGGGGGCCTCTTCTGCCAGGCCCGGCGAAGGCAGGTCGATGCGCAGCAGCGGGCCGTTGGAGGTGATCAGCGCCCGTTCGATGACGTTCTGCAGTTCGCGGATGTTGCCTGGCCAGTGGTAGCCCTGCAGGCGTGCGATGTCGCCGTTACTCAGACGGCGCCCCGGGAGGTTCAGACGCTGGCCGACCTGTTCGATGAAATGGCTGGCCAGCAAGGGGATGTCCTCGCGGCGCTCGCGCAAGGCCGGCGACTGCAGCGGGAAGACATTGAGGCGAAAATACAGATCCTCACGAAAACGTTTGGCTTGCACCTCGGTGCGTAGGTCGCGGTTGGTGGCGGCGATGATGCGTACGTCGACGCGCCGCGTGCGTTCCTCGCCAACCCGCTCGAACTGCCCTTCCTGCAGTACGCGCAGCAGTTTGCTCTGCAGCTCCAGGGGGATTTCACCGACCTCGTCGAGAAACAGCGTGCCGCCATGGGCCAGTTCGAAACGCCCGACCCGGTCGCGTAGTGCGCCGGTGAAGGCGCCGCGCACATGGCCGAAGAACTCGCTCTCGAACAGGTCGGCGGGAATGGCCGCGCAGTTGACCCGGATCAGCGGGTGCGCGGCGCGGCGGCTGGCCTGATGGATGGCGCGGGCGATCAGCTCCTTGCCGGTGCCGGATTCGCCATGGATCAGCACGCTGGCGTCGGTGGGGCCGACCACGTCGATCTGCCGCACGATCTTCAGGATGGGTTCGCTCTGCCCGACGATCTCGCGGTAGCTGTGCTCGATACGGATTTCTTCCTGCAGGTATTCGTTCTGCTGTTCCAGGCGCTGCTTGAGTTCCTTGAGCTCCTCCAGCGCATCGTGCAAGCGCTGCTGGGTGCTCATGCGTTCGGTGATATCGCGAAACACCACCACCGAGCCGACGATGCGGCCGTCGGAGATCACCGGTGTGCTGGTGAATTCCACCGGGAACATGCTGCCGTCACGGCGCCAGAACACCTCCTGGCGACCTTCATGTACCAGACCGTCGTGCACGGCCTTGTAGATCGGGCAATCCTCCACCGGGTAGTGGCTGCCATCGGCGTGACTGTGGTGGTGGATGCGGTGGATGTTCTTGCCGATCATCTCGTCCTGTTCCCAGCCGAGCATGCGCGCTGCGGCGGGGTTGACGTAGGTGGCCAGGCCCTCGCTGTCGATGCTGTAGATGCCATCGCCGACCGCGCTGAGTAGCAGGTGGTTGTCGCGTTCGGTTTCCTGGAACAGGTTGAGGATGTTGCGCCATTCCAGCAGGCCGCCGCGCATGGTGCGTTCGGTTTGCGCCTGGTCGAGCAGGTAGCGTTGCTCGCTGCGTTCGCGCAGTACCAGGATCAGGTAGAGCACGCCCTTGAGGCGTAGCGTGGTGGCGGAGATTTCCAGCATCACACGTTCGCCATCCTTGCGCGTGCAACTGAGTTCGTCGCTCCAGCCCTTACCGGTTTCCAGGAGTGCCTGGGTGAACACGATCAATTCGGGCAACTGATGCCCGAGCAGGCGGGTGACCGTCATGTCCAGCAATTCGTGTCGGGCATAACCGAACAGCTTGCCGGCGGCGATGTTCATGTCGACGAAGCGGTTGGCCACCGGATCGAACTGCACGATGGCCTCGCTGCAGTGCTCGAACACCATGTGTCGGGAGGCATAGGTCATGTCAGCCCAGCCGGCGAGATAGTCCGGTTCGCTCGTGCTCATGCTACGAAACCTCGTAATCGCCCCTACGAACTTTCGTTTTTATACGAGACTTCGTAGCCGGTGCATAGGTGCAGATGGCTCATGAAAAACCGAATCAGATGATTAACGGTTTGATTTGAAAGGATAAAAAAACGAACTGCAAAAATTGGCACAGCCTTCGCTCTAGCTCGTTCACGCACGGTGACTTCCACCGTGGCTACAAGCAGAAGAGGAGAGCACCCATGCCGAGCGTCGATATCGCCCACTACAAGGACGGCGACTTCCTGGTCAACTACGAAGAGAAGGTTTTCGAGGACGTCAAGGCGGAACCGGGCGAGAAAGCCCTCATCACCTTTCACACCATCGCTTTCGAGGGCTCCATCGGCCTGGTCAACATGCTGCAGGCCAAACGCCTGCTGCGCAAAGGCTTCGAGACCAAGGTACTGCTCTACGGGCCGGGCGTGCAGCTTGGTGTGCAGCGCGGTTTCCCCACCCTGGGCAATGAAGCCTTCCCCGGCCACCTGGCCGTCAACAACCAGATCAAGGCGTTCATCGAGGAGGGCGGAGAGGTCTATGCCTGCCGGTTCGCCCTGCAGGCCCTGTACGGGCAGACCGAGAAAGCGCTGATCGAAGGCATTCGCGCCATCAACCCGCTGGACGTGATGGATCTGCGCCTGCTGATGCGCCGCGAAGGCGCACTGATCATCGATACCTGGACTGCCTGATCCATCCCGCCCCTCCTGCGGGAGGGGCCACCTTCGTACAAGGAGTCCGCCATGGCCATCGTCCGCGCCGCTGCCGTGCAGCTCTCGCCCGTGCTTTACAGCCGCGAGGGCACCGTCGAGAAGATCGTCCAGACCATCCTGCGCCTGGGCCGCGAGGGCGTGCAGTTCGCCGTCTTCCCGGAAACCGTGGTGCCTTATTACCCCTATTTTTCCTTCGTGCAGCCACCTTTCATGATGGGCAAGGAGCATTTGCGCCTGCTCGAGGAGTCGGTGCAGGTGCCTTCTGCCGCCACTGCGGCCATCAGCGAGGCCTGCCGCGAGGCGCGCATGGTGGTGTCGCTGGGCATCAACGAGCGTGACGGTGGCACGATCTACAACGCCCAACTGTTGTTCGATGCCGACGGCAGCCTGCTCCAGCATCGGCGCAAGATCACCCCCACCTACCATGAGCGCATGGTCTGGGGGCAGGGCGACGGCTCCGGTCTGCGTGCCGTGGCCAGCCAGGTCGGGCGCATCGGCTCGCTGGCCTGCTGGGAGCACTACAACCCGTTGGCGCGTTATGCGCTGATGGCCGACGGCGAGCAGATCCATGCGGCGATGTTTCCCGGTTCGCTGGTGGGGGAAATCTTCGCCGAGCAGATCGAGGTCAGCATCCGCCACCATGCGCTGGAGTCCGGCTGCTTCGTGGTCAACGCCACCGCCTGGCTGGAGCCGCAACAGCAGCAGCGCATCATGGCCGACACCGGCTGTGCGCTGGGGCCGATTTCCGGCGGTTGCTTCACCGCCATCGTCAGCCCCGAGGGCAGGCTGCTGGGCGAGCCGCTGCGCAGCGGTGAGGGCGAGGTGATCGCCGATCTCGATCTGACGCTGATCGACAAGCGCAAACGCATGATGGATTCGGTGGGCCACTACAGCCGTCCGGAACTGCTCAGCCTGCTGATCGACCGCACCCCGACTGCCCACCTGCATGAGCGTGTCACGGCGCTGCCGGGGCGTCACGACGCCGAGGAGGTCGAGCATGTCAGCCTCTGAACGCATTGCCGCGCTGGATCTGCTCAGCGAACTGCAGTGCCATGGCGCGCGTTGGCAGGACGACGGCCACGGTCTGTCGCGCAAGGGCGGTGCCGGGCCGTCCGATCACAAGGCGCTGTCGCTGGACGGGCATACCGCCATGGTGCCGATGCTCAACCAGGCCTCGCTGGTATCGCCCTACGAGGTGCGCCCGCAGGGGGCGGGCGAGCTGGCGCTGATCTACCGCGACGGCCAACAGGTGGGCCAGGTGCAGGTGCCTGGGGTGCCGAATTTCTACGCACGCAGCACCGCCGATGGCATTCCCTACTGGAAGATCGCCACCCTGCACAGCCATGACGTGCTGGCCACCACCCTGCTGCAGCACTGCATCCGCATGAACGATGCCGCCAGTGCCTGCCAGTTCTGCGCCATCGGCCAGTCCCTGGCCAGTGGCAAGACCATCGCGCGCAAGCGCCCGGCCCAGCTCGCCGAGGTAGCCAAGGCGGCGGTGGAACTCGATGGCGTCAAGCACATGGTGATGACCACTGGCACGCCGCAGACCTCCGACCGAGGCGCGGCCATCCTTTGCGAGTCGGCCGCTGCCGTCACCGCGGCGGTGGCTCTACCGATCCAGGCGCAGTGCGAACCGCCGGACGAGGATGCCTGGTTTCGCCGCCTGCACGACAGCGGCGTGGTCTCGCTGGGCATGCACCTGGAAGCGGTCACCGACGAGGTGCGCCGGCGGATCATGCCAGGCAAGGCGCAGGTGCCGCTGGCGCGTTATTTCTCGGCCTTCGAGGCGGCCGTCGAGGTCTTCGGGCGTGGTCAGGTCAGCACCTACATCCTGGCCGGCCTGGGCGACAGCGAAGAGGCCATCGTGGCCATGGCCGAGCGCCTGGCGGCAATGGGCGTCTACCCCTTCGTGGTGCCTTTCGTGCCCATCGACGGCACGCCGCTGGCGCAGCACCCCAAGCCCGACAGCGCCTTCATGCAGCGCCTCTACCCGCGCATCGGTGCCAGCCTGCGGCGCCATGGGCTGCATTCCGCACAGATCAAGGCTGGCTGCGCCAAGTGTGGCGCCTGCTCGGCCCTGAAACGCCACGAGTGAGAGGACACGAACATGGCCGAGCATGCCTTCGCCCTGAATGACGACACCTTCGGCGACTTCCTCACCGGCGACCTGCTGGTCAAGCCCGCCACCGAGCGCTGGGAGCGCGAAGCCTACTACCGCTTGCGCCGCACCGTCTTCGCCGACGAGCAGGGGCTGTTCGCCCAGGACCGTGATGCGCACGATTTCACCGCGCTGCCGATCGTCGCCATCGCCTACAACTGTGGCTTGGCCGACCGGGTGGTCGGTGCGGTACGCATCTACGAGCAGGCGCCTGGGCTGTGGTATGGCGGGCGCCTGTGCGTGGAGCGCGACTATCGCCGCCACGGCATGATCGGCAAGGCGCTGGTCAACGAGGCCGTGTCACGGGCCATCGAACTGGGCTGCCATACCTTTCTGGCCACCGTGCAGGCGCACAACGAGGCCTGGTTCCAAGGCCTGCACTGGCACAGCCTGCGGCCATTGCAACTGCTCGAGCGCGAGCATGTGCTGATGCAGGCGCACCTGCAGCATTACCCCTTCATGCCACGCGAGGTGTCGTTGCTGCCCCTCAAGGAGCGGCGTCATGCCTGAGGCACTGCGCAAGACCCCAGCCACAGGCCTGGGCGAACTGCTCGCGGCACTGCACGACACCCCGGCCATGCGCGCCAAGCAGGCCATTCAGCGACCGGCCCAGGGTTTTTCCGGCTCGCCGCCTCAGGGCGATGCCCGCTATGCGCTGCCCGGCGACGACACGGCGGCCATTCGCTGCGGCGAGCATTACCAGTTGCTGGCCATCGAGGGCATGCTGCCGGCCTTCGTCGAATCCAGCCCCTGGTTCGCCGGCTGGTCGGCGGTGATGGCCAACGTCAGCGATATTGCTGCCATGGGCGGGCGCCCCACAGCCGTGGTCAATGCCTACTGGCACCACGACCAGGGCAAGGCCGACGAACTGCTGCGGGGGATCCGCGAGGCCTGCCAGGCCTATGGCCTGCTGCTGGCCGGCGGGCATACCCACCAGGGCGCCGATGCCCATGCCGGCTTGGCGGTGGCCATTACCGGCATCGCCCACCGTCTGCTCTCCACCCTGCATGTCGCGCCCGGCCAGGTACTGGCGATGGCGGTCGATCTGGATGGTCGCTGGCACCCCGGCGTGCCGTACTGGAAGGCTTTCGAGCAACGCTCCGGCGAGCGCCTGCGCAGCCAGCTCGATGTGCTGCCACGCCTGGCCGAAGGTGGCTTGCTGGCGGCCGCCAAGGACATCAGCAACGCCGGCCTGCTGGGCACCCTGCTGATGCTGCTGGAGCCGACCGGATGTGGCGCAAGGCTGATGCTGGATGCATTGCCGAGCCCTGACGACGGCGACCTGCTGCGCTGGCTGCAGGCGTTTCCCAGCTACGGCTTCCTGCTGACCCTGGAGGAAAGCGCCTGGGCCGACGTGCGCACCGCCTTCGCCCTGGAGGGGCTGACCTGTGCCCGCATCGGCCATATCGACGACAGCGCCAGTCTGCAGGTCGGGCTGGGCGCCGAGACCATGGAGTTCTGGAACCTCTGGCAGCGGCCGTTCACCGGTTTCACCCAATCACCCCCCGCGAGCGAGGACTGCTGAGATGCCTGCCGTCAACTTCAAACTGCGCTGGCCCGATGGCCAGGAAATGTCCGGTTATTCACCGTCCACCATCATCTACGAGCACCTCTGCGCCGGCTGCAGCTACGCGCTCGAGGATTTCATCCTGCGTGCCGAAAACGCCCTCAACGCGGCTTCCGAGCGGGTCAAGGATGTCAAAGGCTTCTACTGCAGTTCGGCCATGGACACCCTCAGCGCCCTGCGATACCACGCGCGTCGCTTCGACGGTGGACAGGTACAGATTCTCGACATGCAAACGGCCCATGCCGGGCAAGTCAACAGCGGCTGGAGCTCGTTCTAGCTGCCCCTTTCATCAGCACCAGTCACCCGTGGAGCGCCCAATGCCCAGTCATCTCAAATCCGTACAGGTTCCCCATCATCAGGTCATCATCGTCGGCGGCGGGCAGGCCGGTCTGTCCGCCAGCTACTACCTGCAGCAGCAAGGCATCGACCATCTGCTGCTGGAAAAGCACAGCCTCACCCATAGCTGGCGCACCCAGCGCTGGGATGCCTTCTGCCTGGTGACGCCGAACTGGCAGTGCGCCCTGCCAGGCTACCCCTATGCCGGGGACGACCCGCACGGGTTCATGCAGCGCGAGGAAATCATCGACTACCTCGACGGCTTCATCCGCAGTGTCAACGCCCCCGCCCGTGAGGGCGTCGCGGTACAGCGCGTCAGCACGCGACCGCAGGGCGGTTATCTGGTGCAGACCAGCGCTGGCGAGTTCAGCGCCGATCAGGTCATCGTCGCCTCTGGCGGTTATCACACGCCGATCATCCCGCGCCTGGCCGAGCGTTTGCCGGCGGATATCGTCCAATTGCATTCCGAGCAGTACCGCAACCCGCAGGCGCTGCCCGAAGGCGGCGTGCTGGTGGTGGGCTCGGGGCAATCCGGTGCGCAGATCGCCGAGGATCTGCATCTGGCCGGGCGCAAGGTCTACCTGGCCGTCGGTGATGCCCCGCGCTGCGCGCGTTTTCACCGTGGCCGCGACGTTGTCGACTGGCTGGCCGAGATGGGCTACTACGACATCGGGGTCGACCAGCATCCGCTGCGCGAGGGCGTGCGCGACAATACCAACCACTACGTGACCGGCCGCGATGGTGGGCGTGACATCGACCTGCGCAGGTTCGCCCTGGAGGGTATGCAGTTGTTCGGCCTGTTGCAGGGCCTCGATGGCGAGACCCTGACCTTCAGCGACGATCTGCAAGCCAGGCTGGATGCCGCCGATGCGGTCTACAACCGGATCAACGCCAGCATCGATGCCTACATCGCCGAGAAGGGCATCGATGCGCCGCCCGGTGGGGTCTATCAGCCGGTCTGGCAACCTCGGCAAGTACCGACCGAGCTGCATTTGCGGCAGGCCGGCATCACCAGCGTCATCTGGTGCATCGGCTTCAGCCCGGATTTTTCCTGGGTCGATGCCGGGGTATTCAATGGCAGTGGTCATCCGGTACATAACCGTGGTGTCACCGCGGCTTCCGGGCTGTATTTCCTCGGTCTGCCCTGGCTGCATACCTGGGGCTCGGGGCGATTTTCGGGCATCGCCCGCGACGCCGAATACCTGGTCAAGCGTATCGCCCAACAACGCAAGGCGATTGCCGGCTAGGGCCCCTGGCGCAAGGCCTGCAGATAGGCCAGCGGCGTGTGGCCGGTGGCGTCCTTGAAGCGGTGCTTGAAATTGCGCACGCCGAAGCCGAAACGCGCAGCCAGCTCGTCGATGCCACGGTGCATCGACCAACTGATATCGACGGACCGCTCGCTGCGCACGTTGTCGGTCAGCAGGTAGCCGCTTTGCAGCGGCGCCTTTTGCGTGGCCCTGCGCCACCGTGCGCTGCCCATCGTCGGAGATGCGTGCGGCAAGTTCCGCCGTGAGCTGAAGCTGTTCGAACGCTTCGAGATCCACACGCGCATGCTGGGTTGGGACGACAAGTGGAGCTTCGTCGAGCACCGTTTCGTCAAGGATCAGCGGATCATCGCCGTGGTGGCCATGCGCGGGCTGTTCCGTGGGCCGACGGGCAAGGTGGTGCCCGCCGAATTCGCCCGTGAGCTGGGCCTGGACGAGCAGTCACCAGCATTGCCCGACTGGCTGCGGCAGTGGTCGGCCAGCTGCGACGGCCTGAGCCTGCAACTGCGGGATATGGAGCGACCCTAAGCGCTTGGCGATCAATCCGCGCCGTAGTTCATGATCGACAGCAGGCGGATTGGCACCTTCACCAGTTTCTCCGGGCCGTGGGGCACTTCGCCGTCGAAGGTCAGGCTGTCGCCGGCCTGCATCGGGTAGAGCTGGTTGCCGTGGCGGTAGACCAGTTCACCCTCCAGCAGGTGCAGGAACTCGGTGCCGGGATGGGCGAAGGTGGGGAACTCCTCGCTGGCGTCGTCCATGCTCACCATGTAGGCCTCGAAGCTCTTCTTCGGCCCACGGGTGTGGTTGAGCAGGTGATAGGTGTGACCCTTGTCGGTGCCGCGACGAACCACTTCCAGGCCTTCGCCGCCCTTCACCAGCAGGGCACCGCCGCCTTGCTGGTCGTACTGGCTGAACAGCTTGGACATGGGCATGCCCAGCACGTCGCAAAGACGGCTGAGGGTGTCGAGGCTGGTGGAAACCTGGGCGTTCTCGATCTTGCTCAACATGCCCTGGCTGATCCCGGCGATGCGTGCCACGTCGGCGATCTTCAGTTCCTGGGCCTGGCGCTGGCGGCGAATCTGCATGCCCAGGTATTGCTCGAGCTTGAGGCGGGGAGGCGTTTCCGGCGTGGTCGTCATACAGGCTTATTTCTTCTATGAATAAAAAATTCGCACCAGGAATGTGCGGACTGCCTTGCTTCGGTGCGTTTTTCGTTCGCGACTTTCCTCGTATGAAAGCATTTTTCTTCGGCAGATAGAAGAAAGACGCGGGTTCCCGTGAGGTCGCCTCCTGGCATGGTCAGTTGGCAAGCTGCTTGCATTTCTTTTGGGGAAATTAAAATTCCCCAGCGGAATAATGGCGACGCCACCGGAGGCCTTAACCATGTTGCCCAGTGAAACCCAGAAAATCATCGACCAGCACGGCATCAAGTACGTGCTGGCCCAGTTCGTCGATATCCATGGTGCGGCCAAGACCAAGTCGGTGCCGGTTTCGGGGCTCAAGGCCGTGGCCGAGGAGGGCGCCGGCTTCGCCGGGTTCGCCATCTGGGGCATGGGCATGGAGCCGCACGGCCCGGACTTCATGGCCCGTGGCGATCTCTCCACGCTGATGCCGGTGCCCTGGCAGCCGGGTTATGGTCGCGTGGTGTGCATCGGTCATGTCAATGGCGAGCCGCACCCCTATGACACCCGCTACGTATTGCAGCAGCAGGTGCAGCGCCTGACGGATCGGGGCTGGACGCTGAACACAGGCCTGGAGCCGGAATTCAGCCTGTTCCGCCGTGACGCCCAGGGCAAACTGGTGCCGGTGGATGCCAGCGACAAGCTGGAGAAGCCCTGCTACGACTACAAGGGCCTGTCGCGTTCGCGCGTGTTCCTGGAAAAGCTCACCGAGGCGCTGCAGCCGGTAGGCTTCGATATCTACCAGATCGACCACGAGGACGCCTGCGGCCAGTTCGAGATCAACTACACCTACAGCGATGCCATGGAGTCGGCGGATCGCTTCACCTTCTTCCGCATGGCTGCCGGTGAGATCGCCAATGATCTGGGCATGATCTGCTCGTTCATGCCCAAACCGGATCCGCGCCGTGCCGGCAATGGCATGCACTTCCACCTGTCGATCGGCAGCGCCAGCAGCAAGAACCTCTTCCATGACGCCAGCGACCCCAGCGGCATGGGCCTGTCCAAGCTGGCCTATCACTTCCTCGGCGGCCTGCTGGCCCATGGCCCGGCGCTGTGCGCCTTTGCCGCGCCGACGGTGAACTCCTACAAGCGCCTGGTCGTTGGCCGCTCGCTATCCGGCGCGACCTGGGCGCCGGCCTTCATCGCCTATGGCGACAACAACCGTTCGGCGATGCTGCGCATTCCCTACGGCCGTATCGAGTTCCGCCTGCCGGACGCCGGTTGCAACCCCTACCTGGTCACCGCCGCGATCATCGCCGCCGGCCTCGACGGCATTGATCGCCAGCTCGATCCGGGCAAGGCCTGCAACGAGAACCTCTACAAGCTCAGCCTGGAAGAGATCGCCGCACGCGGCATCAAGACCCTGCCGCAGTCGCTTAAGGAAGCCTGCGACGAGCTGGAGGCCGACCCGCTGTTCCGCGAGGTGCTGGGCACCGAGATCGTCGACGAATTCCTCAAGCTCAAGCGCATGGAGTGGGTCGAGTACAGCCGCCACGTCTCCGACTGGGAGATCGAGCGTTACACCGAATTCTTCTAGCCGAACGCCCGCCCGCGCGGGCACACGCCAACGCCACTGAACGAGCCTCCCCCAGGGAGGTGATGAGGATTTTTTATGTGTGGAATCGTAGGTCTGTACCTGAAGAACCCGGCGCTGGAGAACCAGCTTGGCGCACTCTTCGAACCCATGTTGCTGGCCATGACCGACCGTGGCCCGGACAGCGCCGGCTTTGCCATCTACGGTGACGAGGTGAAGGACGGCTGGATCAAGCTGACCCTGCAAAGCACCAGCGCCGGCTATGACTTCAAGGCCCTGATGGGCGAGCTGGAAGGACGCCTGGGCTGCTCGCTGGACTGGTTCCAGAACGCCAGTGCCGCCGTGCTCAAGACCAATGCCGACGAGGCGGCTGTGCGCGCCGTGCTCGCCGAACTGGCACCGACCGTGCGCGTGATGAGCGTCGGCCAGAGCATCGAGATTCTCAAGGGCATGGGCCTGCCGAAGGAAATCGCCGAGCGCTTCTCGCTGGCCAAGATGAAGGGCAGCCACATCATCGGCCACACCCGCATGGCCACCGAGAGTGCGGTGACCATGGAAGGCAGCCACCCGTTCTCCACCGGCCAGGATCTGTGCCTGGTGCACAACGGCTCGCTGTCCAACCACTTCCGTCTGCGCCAGGAGCTGCGCCGCCACGGTATCGAGTTCGAGACCGAGAACGATACCGAGGTGGCCGCCGGCTACCTGACCTGGCGCCTGCGCCAGGGCGATTCGCTCAAGGAAGCGCTCGACCATTCGCTGGAAGACCTCGATGGCTTCTTCACCTTCGCCATCGGCACCCGCGACGGCTTCGCGGTGATCCGCGACCCCATCGCCTGCAAGCCGGCGATCCTCGCCGAGACCGATGACTACGTGGCCATGGCCTCCGAATACCAGGCCCTGTCGACCCTGCCGGGCATCGACAAGGCCAAGGTGTGGGAGCCGGAGCCGGCGACCATGTATATCTGGGAACGCAGCGCCTGATTTCGCGATTTTTGGAGACCGAACCATGAAAACCATCGACCTTTCCAGCGCCACCGTGCGCGACCTGAACCAGGCCCTGCATGACCAGACCAAGACCCTCACCGAGCGCGAATGGGTGGTGAGCAACCCGGGCGGCAAGCACAACCTCGCCGTGGGCCTGAACGAAGCACTGAGCGTGGAGATCGACGGCCACGCCGGCTACTACTGCGCCGGCATGAACCAGAAGGCCAGCGTCACCATCCACGGCAACGTCGGTGTCGGCGTGGCCGAGAACATGATGAGCGGCATGGTGCGCATCAAGGGCAGCGCCTCACAGGCGGCCGGTGCTACCGCTCATGGCGGCCTGCTGGTGATCGAGGGCGACGCCGGTGCGCGCTGCGGTATCTCGATGAAGGGCGTCGACATCGTCGTCGGCGGCAACATTGGTCACATGAGTTGCTTCATGGGCCAGGCAGGCAGGCTCGTCGTCTGCGGCGATGCCGGTGATGCACTGGGCGATTCGCTCTACGAGACGCGTATCTACGTCAAGGGCACGGTCAAGTCGCTGGGCTCGGACTGCATGGAGAAACACATGCGTCCCGAGCATCTGGAAGAACTTGCCGAACTACTCAACCGCGCCGGCTTCGACGAAGACCCGGCCAGCTTCAAACGCTACGGCTCGGCTCGTCAGCTGTACAACTTCAAGGTCGACAACGCTTCGGCGTACTGATCGCGCACCCTGCCCGAAGAGGAATTTGCAATGAGCGAAAAAATCACCCCGGTGCTGCGCGAGTCCGCCACCTTCGACCGCCTGTCCATACAGGAAATCCAGCGTGCCGCCGAGACTGGCATCTATGACATCCGCGGCGGCGGCACCAAGCGCAAGCTGCCGCACTTCGATGACCTACTGCTGCTCGGCGCCTCCATGTCGCGCTACCCGCTGGAAGGCTACCGCGAGAAATGCGGTACCGACGTGGTGCTGGGCAACCGCTTCGCCAAGAAACCGATCCACCTGAAGATCCCGGTGACTATCGCCGGCATGAGTTTCGGTGCGCTGTCGGCCCAGGCCAAGGAAGCCCTCGGGCGTGGCGCCACCATTGCCGGCACCAGCACCACCACTGGCGACGGCGGCATGACCCCGGAAGAGCGCGGCCAGTCGCAGCATCTGGTCTATCAGTACCTGCCGTCGCGCTATGGCATGAACCCGGATGACCTGCGCAAGGCCGATGCAATCGAGATCGTCCTCGGCCAGGGCGCCAAGCCGGGCGGCGGCGGCATGCTGCTGGGCATGAAGGTCACCGAGCGCGTGGCCGGTATGCGCACGTTGCCGATCGGCGTCGATCAGCGCAGCGCCTGCCGTCACCCGGACTGGACAGGCCCTGACGACCTGGCGATCAAGATCGCCGAGATCCGCGAGATCACCGATTGGGAAAAACCCATCTACGTGAAGATCGGCGCCAGCCGCCCCTACTACGACGTCAAGCTGGCGGTGAAGGCCGGCGCCGACGTGATCGTTCTCGACGGCATGCAGGGCGGCACCGCCGCCACTCAGGAAGTGTTCATCGAGCACGTCGGCATCCCGATTCTCTCGGCCATCCCGCAGGCCGTGCAGGCCCTGCAGGAGATGGACATGCATCGCAAGGTGCAGCTGATCGTCTCTGGCGGCATTCGCACCGGCGCCGACGTGGCCAAGGCCATGGCCCTGGGTGCCGACGCCGTGGCCATCGGCACCGCCGCCTTGATCGCCCTGGGTGACAACCATCCGCGCCTGGACGAGGAGCTGAAGGCCATCGGTTCGGCCGCCGGTTACTACGACGACTGGCAGAACGGCCGTGACCCAGCCGGCATCACCACCCAGGATCCGGAGCTGGCCAAGCGTCTCGATCCGGTCGCCGCCGGCCGCCGCCTGGCCAACTACCTGCGCGTGCTGGTGCTGGAGGCGCAGACCATGGCCCGCGCCTGCGGCAAGTCGCACCTGCACAACCTCGACCCCGAGGACTTGGTAGCGCTGACCGTGGAAGCCGCTGCCATGGCCCGTGTGCCATTGGCCGGTACCAACTGGGTGCCGGGGCAATTGCAATACTGAAGCGGTAGGCGCTCATTCATCGATGAGCGCCTACAGGGTGCTTCCCCATCCCAGAGGTCTGCATGCGGCCGGTCGACGCGGATTCATTCGCGAACGGGACTGGCCGCTGCGGCTACGGATACCAACCCAAGCGCCGTTTGCCAGCGCTTGGGTTAGTGCCGGCCGAAGTCACAGGTCTTCGTCGAGAATGTTGAGGCGCGTTCGGTTGACCTGACTGCGCGCGCACTTCATCCGTGGTCTCTCTTCTGTCCTGGTTTCACCGCTCAAGAACGCTCTTCAAAAAATGCCCAGGTGCGCCATCGCAGCGCGCTCTGCCCTGCCGTTGTGCAGGTTTTGAGCAGTTGTGGATGCCTGCCTGTCGTTTCCCCAGTGGCTGCGCGCGGATCAAGAAATGGCACATTTCATGCTTTCTCTGTAAGAACAAAAAGTTCTCCAGGGGAATTTTCTCTGGAGCAAACCGACCATCGCCTTGCTCTCACCCGGAGGGTTTCCGATGACAGCATCCAGTGCCGAACCCATGTTCAGTACCCCACGTTATGCCACCGAGGTGTCCCGACATACGGCCAGTCGCCGTATCGTGGTGGCGCAGCAGGCGAGCCTGGCCACCAGGCTGCTCCACCACCCTGCGCCGACTCTGCTGCTGTGCCTGGGCGAGACGTTGCCGGGCAGTGTCGAGCAGGAGAGCCTGCCCAGCAGCGAAGCGCTGTACCTGCGCTTGCAGATGCTGCTGGAGCAGGCCCAGGCCGGCACCCGCTTGTACGTCTGTGGCGATGAAAGCTTTCTCTGGCACGTTCATCGCCTGGCGCGGCAGGCCGGCCTGCTCGGCGACGAGATCGAACTGTTCAAGCAGGGCGCGCGACGCCGCCTGTACTGCGTGCACTGCGGGCATTTTCAGGACATCGGCAGCGAAGGCGAGTGCACCTGTGGCCAGTGCCGGGTGAAGTTATTCGTCCGTGAGCATTTCTCCCAGCGCCTCGGCGCCTACATGGGCGTCTGCATCGACCCGGACAGCCCCTATGCGCCGGAGGTGCGGTCATGAGCGCGATGATCGAGGTGCAGGTCACCGACGTGCGTCAACTGACCCCGGTGGTGCGCGAGTTCAGCTTCCGCGCGATCGACGGCACGCTGCCGGGCTTTTCCTGCGGCAGCCACGTGCAGGTGGTATTGCCCACCGAGGGGCGCACGCTGCGCAATGCCTATTCGCTGCTGGGCGATCCGCACGACAGTGGTGTGTACCGCATCGCCGTGCGCCTGCAGGAAACTTCGCGCGGCGGTTCGCGTTACCTGCACGAGCAGGTCAGGGTGGGCGACCGTTTGCAGATCGGTGCGCCGAGCAACCTGTTCGCCCTGCATTCGCAGGCCCGCCATCACATCCTGGTGGCCGGTGGCATTGGCATCACCCCGTTCATGGCCTATCTGGCCGACCTGCAGGCCAGCGACGTAGCGACGCCCGGTGCCTCCTTCGAGTTGCATTACGCCTACCGCAGCGGTCTGACCGACGCCTATGCCAGCGAGCTGCGCGAGCGTCTGGGCGAGCGTTTCCACGGTTACGACGCTGCCGCCGGCCAGCGCCTGGACTGCGCCAGCCTGTTCGCCGGCAAGCCGCTTGGCAGCCATCTCTACGTCTGCGGTCCGCAGCGCCTGCTCGATGAGCTCAAGACCCTGGCCGAGGCCCAGGGCTGGTCGGCCGGGCGCCTGCACTGGGAGGCCTTCGCCGCACCCGAGCCGGGCCAGCCCTTCACCGTCGAGTTGGCGCGCAGTGGTCAGCGCCTGCAAGTGCCGGGTGACCACAGCCTGCTCGAAGCGCTGGAGGCGGCCGGTGTCGAGGTACCCAATCTGTGCCGGGGCGGCGTATGCGGGCAATGCACCACGCGCTACCTGAGTGGCGAGGTGGAGCATCGCGATCACTTTCTGGACGAGCTGCAGCGCGGTGAGGCGCTGATGCCCTGTGTTTCCCGTGGCGGCTGCTCCGGCACGCTGCTGCTCGATCTCTAGGGGCGTGTGTCCCTAACGCTTGGTCATGGTGCGCAGGGCGCACCCTACAGGAGAGAGTCATGTCCGTCGTGATGAAGCCGCTGGAAACCTACCGGGACGATTTCACCTTCAGCAACAGCCCGCAGGCCATCGCCCGCTTTCCCTTTCCGTTTGCCGAGGACAGCTACATGTACTCGGTCAACCTCGAACCGGCCACGCCGCGTGAGCCGGGTTCGGTGTTCGAGCACTGGTTCGACATCGACGAGCACTATGTCTCGGAGATGGCCGAGCGCGCCTGCGTGCTGGAGAAGGATCCGGATCGCTGCCTGGTGATGCCGCACATGGCCCAGGCCGCCTGGGACACCCTGGAAATGCTGATGGAGCACCTGGCCGCCGACTACCCCGAGCATTTCGCCCTGCAGCGCGAGGGCGATCGATGGCTGTGGATCAACCGCCCGCTGGGCATCGAGCAGCGCTTCACCTTCGGCGATGCCAGCACCTTGCCCTACGAGCCGCTGGAGTACATCACGCGCCAGGCGCAGGGCGATTTCGCCGTGCTCGATCAGCGCGACGGCGACCTGTTCATGGACGCCGGCATGGTCACCTGCCCGGCGGACTGGTCGATCAAGTTCGACGCCGGCATGAGCTTCAAGCAGTGGCATGCCCCGGTACCGGGCGTGGCGCACCAGCTCGGCGTGTTCGACCGTGCGTTGAAGTACCTGCTCAACATCCAGGTCGGCCAGCCGGTGCGTCGCCTGAACTGGACCATGACCATCAACCCGCGCCTGGACACCTCCTCGGAGACCTTCCACGAGTGGGGCCATGAGCGCGGTCTGGTGACGCCGGAGAACGTCGCGCGCCTGGTGCACCTGCGCGTCGAGCTGCAGTTCATGCCGCGCCTGCCGCGCAGCAATGCGCTGCTGTTCGGCATCCGCACCTACCTGATCAGCCTCGAGGAGCTGGCTAGCAATCCGGCCTGGGCTTGCCGGCTGCACCGTGTATTGCGCGACCTGCCGGACGAGATCGCCGACTACAAGGGCCTGACCCGTTACCGGCAGACCGTGGTGGACTGGCTGCGCCAGTTCGATCCACAGGCCCAGGCCGCCTGAATCCATTTCCTGCATGCGCAGGCCCAACGACGAACAACAGGAGACACAGACATGGCCAATTCCTGGCGTATTTCCGCCCTTGCCGAGCGTCACCGCGCACTGGGTTCCAAGCTCGAGGACTGGAGCGGCATGGGGACCGCCTGGACCTATGCCAGCGACCTGGCCGACGAGCACGAGGCGATCCGCACTCGCGCCGGCCTGATGGACGTATCCGGGCTGAAGAAGGTGCACTACGTCGGCCCGCATGCCGAAAGCCTGCTGGAGTACGCCACCAGCCGCGACATTTCCAAGGTCTACCCGGGCAAGAGCGTCTACGCCACCATGCTCAACGAAGCCGGCAAGTTCGTCGACGACTGCGTGATCTACCGCACCGGTCCCAATGCCTTCATGGTGGTGCACGGCTCCGGCAGCGGCCACGAGATGCTGGTGCGCTCGGCTCAGGGCCGGCAGGTGGCGGTGCTGTTCGACGACGACCTGCACGACCTGTCGCTGCAAGGCCCGCTGGCGGTGGACTTTCTCGCCGAGCACGTGCCGGGCATTCGCGAGCTGCCGTATTTCCACCACCTGCAGACCAAGCTGTTCGAGCGCCCGGTGATGATCTCGCGTACCGGTTACACCGGCGAGCGCGGCTACGAGATCTTCTGCAAGGCGGCCGACGCGCCGGCGATCTGGGACGGCATCCTGGAGCAGGGCAAGGGCCTGGGCATCATCCCCTGCGCCTTTACCGCGCTGGACTGGCTGCGGGTGGAGAGCTACCTGCTGTTCTTCCCCTACGACAACTCCGAGATGTATCCCTTCGCCGACCAGCCGGCCGGCGACACGCTCTGGGAGCTGGGTCTGGACTTCACCGTGTCGCCGACCAAGGGGGAGTTCCGCGGGGGCAACGAGCACCGCCGCCTGCAGGGCAAGGAGCGCTTCAAGATCTTCGGCGTGCTGCTCGACGGCGACAAGGCAGCCGAGGCCGGCGACACCTTGTGGGCCGACGGCAAGCAGGTGGGTGTGATCACCTGCGCCATGTACTCGCGACTGTCCGGCAAATCCATGGCCATTGCGCGCATGGACGTGCCCTACGCAGAGCAGGGCGCGCCGCTGGAAGTCAAAGGCAGCCTGGCGGTCAGCGCCATCGCCCACAGTCTGCCATTCGATGACCCGGAGAAGAAAAAGCGTACGGCCAAGGGCTGAGTGTTCGGTACCGCGACCCGGAGTCGTCGCGGACAAGGGTTCCTGGGGCAAGGGAGCAGGGCCATAGGGACATGGCCCGATTTGCCTCCACTTCAAGGAGAAGGCGATGGCCTGGTTGAACGGTTGGGGTTTCCTGCTGCTGGCCGGTATCTGTGAGGTGTTCTATGCCTCGATCATTCCGCGTACCGATGGTTTCACCCGTCTATGGCCAAGCCTGTACTGCGCGTTTTTCCTGGCACTGAGCATCTATCTGCTGAGCCTGTCGGTGCGCGAGTTGCCGCTGGGGCTGGCCTACGCGGTGTGGGTTG
Source organism: Ectopseudomonas oleovorans (assembly GCF_003052605.1). GTDB lineage: Bacteria > Pseudomonadota > Gammaproteobacteria > Pseudomonadales > Pseudomonadaceae > Aquipseudomonas > Aquipseudomonas oleovorans_A. The sequence continues at coordinate 22,323 of NZ_QASO01000106.1, forward strand.
GCATCGGCACCCTGGGCACGGTGGCCTATGGCGCCATGTTTCTCGGCGAGAGCCTGAACCTGTTGCGCAGCCTGTGCCTGGTGATGATCGTCGCCGGCATCGTCGGCCTGAAACTGGCCAGCCACGAGACGGCATAAGGAGCAGGACATGCATGTACAGGTACTGCAGCACGTACCTTTCGAAGGTGTTGGCAGCATGGCCGACTGGTTCCAGGCGCGCGGCGCCACTGTGCACTACACGCGTTTCTTCGAGACGGATGCACGCTTGCCCGACCCCGTTAGCTGCGACCTGATCGTCGCCATGGGTGGGCCGATGAGCGTCAACGACGAAGCCGAGCTGCCCTGGCTGATCGAGGAGAAGACCTTCCTGCGCCAGGCCATCGAGCAGGGCGTCGCCATGCTGGGTGTCTGCCTGGGGGCGCAATTGATTGCCAGCGCACTGGGCGCTCGTGTGCACCCCAATCCTGTGGCCGAGATCGGCTGGTTTCCGGTCTGGCGGGCGGAGTCGGTCGGCGAGGACTGCTTCGTCTTTCCCGACCGTATCGAGCTGTTGCACTGGCACGGCGAAACCTTCGCATTGCCCGAAGGCGCCAGGCTGCTGGCCTGCAGCGAGGCGTGCCGGCATCAGGCGTTCCAGCTCGGGCGGCGGGTGATCGGCCTGCAATGCCATCCGGAGATGACGCCCGCCATCATCGCTGACCTGTTGGATGCATGCGCCGATGAGCTCAGGCCCGGTCCCTGGGTACAAACCCCCGCGCAATTGGCTGGCGAACCACATAGCTACCTGCCAGGCAACGTGCTGATGGCGCAGGTGCTGGACTATCTGTTGGCGGGGCGTTAACCACCCCAGCGCCAACATTCTCCTATTTCAAGTACCAGCCCCACGCTTCGCTGCTTTCATAGCGGGTGATCTGCTTGGTTTCCAGGTAGTTGTCCAGACCCCACTCGCCCAACTCGCGACCGATGCCGCTGCGTTTGACGCCGCCCCAGGGCAGTTCGCTGAAGGTGGGTTGCGAGCAGTTGATCCAGACGATGCCGGCCTGCAAGGTCTGGGCGACGCGCTCGCAGCGCTGGAGATCCCTGGACATCACCGCGGCCGCCAGGCCGAATTCGCTGTCATTGGCCAGTTGCAAGGCCTCGGCCTCCGTGTCGAACGGATTGACGCAGACCACCGGGCCGAAAATTTCCTCGCGCCACAGGGCGCAATCCAGCGGTACGTCGGCAAATACCGTGGGCTGCATGAACCAGCCCTTGTCCTGCTCGGCAGGCCGTTTGCCGCCGCAGATCAGGCGGGCACCATCGGCGATGCCCTGAGTAATGGCGGTGCTGACTTTGGCGTGCTGGCCGGCGCTGACCAGCGGGCCGAGCAGCACACCTGCCTCCAGCCCGTTGCCGATACGAATCTTCTGCGCTTCATCGCTCAGACGCTGCAGCAGGGCGGGGTACAGCGAGCGTTCCACCAGCACGCGCGAGGTGGCGGAGCAGACCTGGCCCTGGTTCCAGAAGATGCCGAACATGATCCATTCCACTGCCGCTTCGATGTCACTGTCGGCGAAGACGATGAAGGGCGATTTGCCGCCCAGCTCCAGGCTGATGTTCTTCACCTCACGGGCAGCGGTCTGCATGATCCGGCTGCCGGTCGGCACGCTGCCGGTAAAGGCGATCTTGTCGATGCCTGGGTGTTCCACCAGCGCCGCGCCGGCTTCGCTGCCCAGGCCGGGCAGCACGTTGAGCACGCCCGGCGGCAGGCCGGCGTCGTTGACGATGGTCGCCAGTTCCAGCGCGCTCAGCGGCGTCAGCTCGGAAGGCTTGAGGACCATGGCGCAGCCGGCGGCCAGTGCCGGAGCGACTTTCCAGGCGGCCATCAGCAGGGGGTAGTTCCAAGGGATGACCGCAGCGGCCACGCCCACGGGTTGGCGCACGACGCTGGCGCGAAAGCGCTTGTCGCCCAGTGCTATCGGGCGTTCGTCGTCATCCAGACGCGCCGCGAGGTCCGCGTAGAAATCGAAACAGCCGGCGGCGTCGGCGATATCCCACTGCGCTTCGGGCAATGGTTTGCCATTGTCCCGGACCTCGAGCACGGCCAGTTCGTCTTGGCGCGCGCGGATGCCATCGGCGATACGCCTGAGCACGCCGGCACGTTCGTGCCCGCTGAGTCGCGGCCAGCTTCCTTCATCGAAGGCGCGGCGGGCGGCACTTACGGCCAGATCCACATCCGTGCGGCCGGCTGCGGCGACTTTCGCCAGCAGGCTGGCATCGCTGGGGTCGAAGACCTCGAGGTGCTTACCGCTCTGTGGTGCGAGCCACTGGCCGTCGATGAACAGGTGTGGACGGTCGAGCATGGCGGCTCCTTGCTGTGATCGGGTGGAATGGGTTGTCGCGGGGAGGTTAACGCATCCGCCGCGTGGGCGAAGAGAGGAGCCGGCGGCGAGCGCCGCCGGCCAGGGCCTTACTTGAGTTTGGGCAGCTTGTCATCCGGCAGGGCGTAGCTGTGCTTCTCGTGGATCATGGTGGCGATCAACGCGTAGAGGCTGACGCCGGCCACCAGCAGGCTGATGAAGATCAGGATGGCGGGCTTGTCGGCGAAGGTGAACACGGCGCTGGCGCCTTCGAAAGTAGTGATGCTCATGGCGATGCTCCTTGGGTTTGGCCCGTCACCCCATGGCGCGGGCCGTTTGCTGATCAGGCCGGCTTGGTTTCACCCATCAACGGGGCGCTCGGAGCCGTCGACGCTGGTGCTGTTGCCGTACATCGAACTCCATTCCGGGTAGGCTTGCGCCGGTACTTCGGTCAGGTCCAGGCCACGCTCTTCGGCATGCGGCGGAACACGCAGCAGACCAGCCTTGTTCAGCGCATAGGAGATGACGTAACCCGGGATGAAGCCCAGTGCCGCCATGACCAGGGCGCCGCCCAACTGACCGAAGAAGCTGATCGGCGCCATGCCGTTCATGTTCGGGTAGCCGGCGAGGAAGATGCCGCTGATCACCAGGCCGGCGAAGCCACCAAAGCCGTGCACGGCGAATGCACCGACGGCGTCGTCGAGCTTGAACTTGAGCAGCAGGTTGTTGACCAGTGGCGCGGTCGCGGCAACACCCATGCCGATCAGGTAGGCCAGGCCGGGGTGGTAGAGGTCCAGACCCGGGGCGACAGAGATGATGCCCACCAGACCGCCGGACATCATCCAGAACGGTTCGCGAGTGGTCAGGTAGGCTCCGATCAGGCCGCCAGCGAAGCCCATCAGGGTATTGAAGGCGAAGGCCGAGAGGTTGGTCGGCTGGCCGTAGATGTTGATCCACTGGGCGCCGGAGTTGTAGATGATGCAGCCGCCGAGGAAGCCGAAGAAACCAACGATGATCAGCATCAGGCCGACCACGCTCATCGGCATGCTGTGACCGACGATGGCATTGGCACTGCCGTCTTCGTTGAAGCGGCCGATGCGCGCGCCCAGGTTCATGACCACGGCCAGGGCGAAGAAACCGGCGATCATGTGTACCACGCCCGCTGCGCCGACGTCATGGTAGCCCCACTTGACGGTCAGCCAGCCCTCCGGGTGCCAGCCCCACGCAGCGGCCAGCAGCCAGAGGAAGCCACCGAGGACGATGGTGAGGATGATGAACGCGCTCATGCGCGCACGTTCGATGATCGCTCCCGACATGATCGAGCCGGTGGTGGCGGCGAACATGGCGAAGGCGGCCCAGAAGATGCCGGTGGCGTTGTCCTGAATGTTCGGTCCCATGGCATCGCTCCACGGCATGCCGGCGAGGAAGGCGTCCATGCGCGGTACCAGGCCGTCCGGGAAGGCGTTGTACACGGCCCAGCCGAGCAGGAACACGCTGGGCACGATGAAGCCGAAGGCGAGGATGTTCTTCACCCCGGCGGCCAGGGCATTCTTCAGGCGCGATGCACCGATCTCGTAGGACAGGAAGCCGGCGTGGATGCAGATCATCAGCGCGATACACCACCAGTAGAATATTTCCATATTCAGCGTGTTGGTCATCTCTATCAGAGCCTGCAACTCCTCCAGAGTGGGTGTCTTTTGCTCTTCCATCAATCAATCCTCGATGCTGTTCTTAGAAGGTTCGTCGGTATTGGCAGTGGAACTGAAGGTGTTGCGCCCTAAATGAAATTATCTGTAGTTATAAAAAGTTCTTTTGGTGAATAAGCAATGGCTGTGCCAGAAGTCTCCTGCCTGTAAGGCCCGCAGACTGCGGTAGCGCTGAAACTTCTGGTTGCAAAGTGCCCTGTTTGTGTTCATCTGCCTGGGGGTGCGCCTGAAAATGGGTCGCGACTCAGGTGTTCTTCTGCAGCATGCCCTGGATCTGCTGCACCGATTCCTGGGTCCGGCGCGCCAGGTTGCGCACCTCGTCGGCGACCACCGCGAAACCGCGCCCCTGTTCCCCGGCGCGTGCGGCTTCGATGGCCGCGTTCAAGGCCAGCAGGTTGGTCTGCTCGGCGATACCCTTGATCACCCCGGCGACCTGAGCGATCTGCGCATAGGTGGCCTGGATGCTGGCCTGCTCGCGTTCCTGCAGGCTGGCGGCGGCCTTCTCATCGGTGATCTCGCGCACCGCACCGGTGACGTAGAGCAGTTTGCCCTGGGCATCGCGCAGGCAGCGGCCGCGCTCGCGGTACCAGAGTTCGCCGCGGGTCTTGTGGCGCATGCGGTACTCGACGGCGTAGAAGCCATCGCCGCTCTTGTCCACCATCGAGGCGTTGAAGGCGGTCATTACGGCTTTCAGATCATCCGCGTTGACCACCTGGAAATAGCTGTCCCAGCCATCGGGGAATTCGGCGCGGCTGTAGCCGATCAGCTCGCGGAACTGCTCGGACCAGCGGATCAGGTTCTGCGGGTGATCCGGGTCGCCGCCCACCACGTTCATCGCCCAGCAGCCCTCGGTCAGGGTGCGCTTGGTCAGCTCCCAGACCTGGCGTTCCTCTTCCCATTGTGCGCGCTCGGCGGCGACGTCCTGGTTCTGCGCGTGACTGGCGCGCAGCTCATCTTCTAGCAGGGCGCATTGCTGCTCGGCCTGGGCCAGGCGCTGCTGCAGGGCGGTGTATTCGCTTGTGCTGCAGGGCGGTGGTGGCTGCTGTTCGCTATGCTGGCGGATGCGCTGCAATTCCTCCCAGTCGCGTTGCAAGCGCTCCAGGCTGCCGAGCAACTGCGGCTGTTGCTGCAGATGCGTGCGCTCGCCTGCAGGCTGGCGTTGGCTAAGCAGGTGTTCGAGCCACTGATTGAGTTCACTGGCCAGGTTTCGAGTCGTATTGCTGAACCACATCGGCCGATCCTCCTCGGGGTCGTTGAGTGCTGCCCTCCTGATTGGCAGCCGCTACCCGGTTCCCTAGCAATTCTCTTTCCAAGAGCAGCGTCCGAATTGCATGTGTCAGTCCGGAGGGTGGCGGCACGCCGGTGTCAGGCCCTGACCCGGCTCTTGTCCGGGTCATAGGCCACGGTGCTGGCGGCGACGGTGGCGCCGATGCGTTTCTGCTGGCCGTCGAGCTTGCCGATCTCCACGCGGGTGCCGGGCGCGCAGTAGTCCACCGCCAGACGGCACAGGGCGATGTTCTTGCCCAACATCGGTGAGCGCGTGGCGCTGGTGATCACCCCGACCTGGGCGCGGCCGACGTGCACGCAGTCGCCATGGGCGGCCGGCTCGTTGCCGTCCAGCTCCAGGCCGACCAACTGCTGCATCGGGTGCTCCTTGCGCCGCTGCAGGGCGGTCCGACCGATGAAGTCGTCCTGCTTGCCCTTCAGTGGCACGCAGAAGCCGATGCCCGCCTCGAACGGATCGGTCTGGTCGTTGAATTCGTAGCCGGCGAAGATCAGGCCCGCCTCGATGCGCAGCATGTCCAGCGCGTGCAGGCCGAGCGGCGCCAGGCCCAGCGGTTCGCCGAGCTGCCAGAGGCGCTGCCAGATCGTCATCGCATCGCTCGGGTGGCACCAGATTTCAAAGCCCAGCTCGCCGGTGTAGCCGGTGCGCGAGACCATCAGCGGCGCACCGTCGTAGTCGTCCAGGCGGCCGATGAGAAACCGGAACCAGCCCAGTTCCTCCAGCTTCGGCTGGGTGCCTGGCGTCCAGATCATCTGCCTGAGAAGCTCGCGGGCGAGTGGGCCCTGCACGGCGATGTTGTGGATCTGCTCGGAAGCGGACTTGATCCACACCTTCATGCCCAGTTTCTCGGCCTGCTGGCGCAGCCAGTCGCCACCGAAGTCCTCGCCGCCGATCCAGCGGAAGGCATCCGCGCCGAGTCGCAACAGCGTGCCGTCGTCGAGCATGCCGCCGTGCTCATAGCACATGGCGCTGTACACCACCTGGCCGACCGCCAGCTTGCGCACGTCGCGGGTCAGGCAATGGTTGAGCAGGGCCTCGGCGTCCGGGCCGAGCACCTCAAACTTGCGCAGCGCGGACAGATCCATCACCGCCACCCGTTCGCGGCAGGCGTGGTATTCGGCAAGCGTGCCGTAACCGTCGAACTGGGTGGGCGTCCACCAGCCGCGATAATCGACGAACTGGCGGGTGAGGGCGGATGTACCCGGGTGGAATCCGCTTTCGCGGGTCAGCACCGGATCGGCGTCGGGCGTCTTGCGGTTGGCCATGGCGATACTGAAGCGCTCCTTGTCGGCATACACGCGGATATGGATGTCGGTCGGCTGCCAGCCATTGGCCGGGTCGATGTCGTCCGGGCAGGAACTGCTGGCGCAGACCAGCTCGCGCTGGGCGCGCAGCAGCACGTAGTCGCCGGGGCGCGACCAGGGCTCATCCAGCGTAAGCTGCTGGTGCGCGTCGATCCCGGTGTTGAAGAAGAAATTGATCGCCGGCCAGCCGCGACGGCCCTGCACACCATGGGCGGCGAGGGCGCGGCTGAGGTTGTCGCTGCAGTTGGCGTGGCCGAAGTAGCCCTGGGCTTCGTAGTAGCGGGCGGTGCAGGCCAGGGCGAAGGTGTCGTGGCGGCCCACCGTGTCGCGCACCACCTCCAGCATCGGTTGCAGGTCGCGGTCGAAGAAGCGGCTGAACAGGCCTGGGCCGGGGTAGGCGTTGCCGTTCAGGGTGCGGGTGACGGTGGGGTCTAGGTCGATCTCGCGGCCGGCATCCAGGCCGCGGCGGTCGAAGGCGACGAAGTCCGAGCACTGCCGGCCGGCAACGTCGATCACCTGGATGTACTGACCGGCCGCGACGACATAGTCGCGCGCCGTGCCGGGGCGGATGGTGAACTCGTCGACCAGCTCGCCGAGGGGCGCCGGCAGCGCCGGAACCAGCAGGCTCGACGGGTTGGCGCGCTGGATGATCAGGCGCAGTTCGCTGGCGCGCTGCTGGCTGTCCACCGCCACCTGGCCACCGGGCGCCGCGACGATCACCAGCAGCGGCGCGCTGGCGTTCAGGTTGCGGCTGAAGCCGGCAGGTGTGTCCGTCTGCCAGAGGCGCGCGGCCATGGGCAGGTGGCGGCAATCCACATGGCGTTTGCCCAGGCCGCTGGCCACCTGTTGCGATTCGCGGCTGCCATCGCTCAGCAGGCACGCGATGAAATCGGCGCCAGGGCTGCTCTGCAGGCCGAGGGCGGCGAGTGCCTCGCGGCCCGTCTCGTCGAAGGCCAGCAGCTCGGCAAGCTGGTCGCCCTCGATATCGATCACTTCGAGACGGTCGCCCGGCTCCAGGGCGATCACCGTCAGGCCGCCTGGGGCGACGCGCTGGCGCTCCAGGCCGGGTGCGCGGGCGAACAGCGCCGGCTCGTATGGCCGGGAAATCACGGGCATCTGCATGCAAGGCACCTTGGTTCTTATGATTGCTGCCGGTGCGCACGGCGCACCCTACGGGGTGTGCGCACGGTGGCGTAGGGCGGTCAGCCCACGGCCTTGATGGCTGTCTGCGGCGAATCGGCCAGGTAGGCTTCGAGGGAGTCGTCCAGCGCCTCCAGCCAGGGGGTGTGATGCGGCGTGGCCAGAGTGCCGGTCATCAGCGAGCGGTGGCACTTGTTGCGGTAGCCCATGATGTCTTCGTACTTGTCGTGCTTCCAGTCGAGAAAGGTCTGGTTCACCGCGGCGATGTCGAAGCTGGGGTAATCGGTGGCGTCGATCAGGGTCTGGATGTACTTGCCCTGGAACTCGAACATTTCCTGCGCGTTCTTCAGGGTCAGTTCTTCCTCGCGCCAGGCCAGGTCTTCGGCGTGCATGGTGGCGTGCTCGGGCAGGGCGATACGCCCGAGGATCACGTCGCGGGCGTACCAGGCCTGGGCGTCGAACATGTTGAAGCTGTACCACTGATCCTGCATGCCGAGGTAGATCAGCTTCGGGTTGTCCTCCCAGAACACGCCCTTGTACAGATTCAGCGGCCACAGGCGGTTGTCGGTCTTCAGCCGCAGGTTCTCGGCCAGGAAGGGGAAATGGTGCTTGTAACCGGTGCACAGAACGATGGCGTCGACATGCTTGCTGGTGCCGTCGGCGAAGAACGCCGTGCTGCTTTTGACGTGGCTCAGCAGCGGTTTCTCCTCCCAGTTCTCCGGCCACTTGTAGCCCATCGGCGCGGTTCGGTAGCAACTGGTGATTGAGCGGGCGCCGTACTTGTAGCACTGCGAGCCGATGTCCTCGGCCGAGTAGCTGGAGCCGACGATCAGCACGTCCTTGCCCTTGAATTCCAGCGCATCGCGGAAGTCGTGGGCATGCAGCACGCGCCCGGCGAAGCTCTCGAAACCCTCGAAATAGGGCACGTTGGGCGTGGAGAAGTGGCCGCTGGCGACCACCACGTAGTCGAAGCGCTCGGTGCTGGTGAGGTCGCGGTCGTAGCTGTGCACGGTGACCTCGAACTGGCCGCTGGCCGCATCGAAGGTTACCCCGCGCACGGCGGTGTTGAACTGTATGTACTTGCGCACGCCAGCCTTCTCGACGCGGCCCTTGATGTAATCCCACAGCACCTCGCGCGGCGGGTAGGAGCCCATCGGCCGGCCGAAGTGCTCGTCGAAGGTGTAGTCGGCGAACTCCAGGCATTCCTTCGGGCCGTTCGACCACAGATAGCGGTACATGCTGCCGTGTACCGGTTCGCCGTGTTCGTCGAGGCCGGTACGCCAGGTGTAGTTCCACATGCCACCCCAGTCGCTCTGCTTTTCAAAGCAGACCAGCTCGGGAATCTCCGCCCCCTTGGCGGCAGCGGACTGGAAGGCGCGGAGCTGGGCCAGGCCACAGGGGCCGGCGCCGATGATGGCTATGCGAGTGGTCATGGAAGTCTCCCGGGCGATCTTGTTAATGATTTTCAGGAATTAAAATTTCCTTTTGAGAAATACCTTACGGGCTTGGCTTGCCACTGCAATTCACTCGTTGGTGATACCTCCTTGGGGGTAAGGGGGAACCGCGGTTTGCACCGGCGCAGGGCGCTCAGGCCACGTGCTGGTGCGCGAGGGTTTCTGAAGCTATTTCTCTTGAGGAAAATTTATTTCTTATCAGTGCGTTCCGGTGGTGAGCAGGCGAGGCATGGAACTTGCTGAAGCAAGCAGCAGTTAGCCGTCCCCGGAGGCCGGATGATTCAGTTGCTGCTGCGCACTCTGCTGGTCCAGCGACAGTCCCGTCAGGCTGCGCCGCCGGCCTATCGCCAGGCCTTGCTGGACCTGCCGCTGCGTCTGTTGCAACAGGGTGGCGAGGCGCCTTTGCTGGACTTGCTGCCGCTGCTGGCGCAGGCGCTGGAAGCCAAGCAGGCCTGTTTGCTGCTGCCGGCAGGCACGGGGCCGGGCTGGCGCAGAGTAGGTGAGGCCTCGGCCGATGCGGGATGCGTCGGGCATGTAGCGCAGCTACCTGCGGCGGGGGTGGTGCAACTCTGTCGTGTTTGCCTGGAGCGTGGGCATTTTCAAGCGCTTTGCGGGCTGCAGCATGAAGAGGGGCGTAGCGCGCTGTTGCTGATGAGCTTTGCCAGTTGTCCCGGCGCCTGGCAGCGCAACCAGCTGCGCGATATCGCCCGGCGACTGGGTGAGGTGCTGCAAGCGTTTGCCGAAGATCGCCGCTTGCGTCGCCGTGAGCTGAGCGCCGAGCGCGGTGTGTTGGCCCGCGAGCTGCACGACTCGGTGGCCCAGCAGCTCGGCTATCTGCAGATTCGCGCCGCGCGGCTGCAGGGCGTTCTTGGCGATGCCCGGCAGGCCGACATGATGCTGGAGGATCTGCGCGACACCCTGCGCGGTCTGCATCGCCAAGTCCGCGAGCTGATCAGCAGCGCGCGCCTGACCATGGACGGGCGCACCCTGCGCCAGGCTCTGGAGGCTTCGGTGGCCGAGTTCGCCCGCAGCAGCAGTTGCGTGTTCAGCCTGGACAACAGGTTGCCCGGCAACGATCTGCCCGGGGATAGCGAGCTGCAGGTGCTGCAGATCGTGCGTGAGGCCCTGGCCAACGTGGTGCGCCACTCTCATGCACGGCAGGTGCATATCCGTCTCTGGCCGACCGGCAACGGTTTTGAGGTCGAGGTGCGCGACGACGGCATCGGTCTGCCGTCCGACCTGCCCGACTGCGGTCACTTCGGCCTGAGCATCATGCGCGAACGCGCCGCTGCCATCGACGCCGAACTGTTAATCGCGCCGGTGGACGGCGGCGGCACACGGGTGCACCTGCGCTGGAGCCGGCCATGACTGCGCTGTTCAACCTCCTGCTGATCGATGACCATCCCTTGTTGCGCCGTGGCCTGGCAGAGTTGTTCGAGTCCAGCGGTGAGTTCCGCGTCGTCGGTAGCGTCTCCAGCGGGGCTGCAGGCATCGATCTGGCGCGTGAGTTGAGCCCCGATGTGGTGATACTGGATCTGCACATGCCGGGCATCGATGGGATGGCTACGCTGGAGTGGTTCAAGCGTGACCTGCCGGAGGTGAACGTGGTGGTGCTGACCGCCTCTGCGGCGCGCGAGGATGTGCTGGCAGCGTTGCGCGCAGGCGCCGATGGCTATCTGCTCAAGGACAGCGAGCCGGAGGCACTCTTGGCGGCGGTAAGCGCCTGTGCCCATGGCCAGGCACGGCTCGCCCCGGCGCTTTCGCTGCTGCTCGCCAGCAATCTGCGCGAGCGGGACAGGGGCCTTGGCAGCGAGCACGTGGGGCTCACCGAACGCGAGCGGCAGACTCTGGCTCTGATCGCCGAGGGCTTCAGCAACAAGCTGATCGCACGCCAGCTGGGTATCAGCGACGGTACGGTGAAGGTCTACGTCAAGCATCTGTTGAGCAAGCTCAACCTGCGTTCGCGCCTGGAGCTGGCGGCCTGGGCGCATCGAGGTGGTTTGTCCGAGAGCGATGGAGCGCGTCGATGAGCTGGTGGAGACGGTTACTCGATGCATTGAGTGGCGACCGCAGGGCGGTGGATTTCGACGTGCTGCCGATCGCGCTTATCCATCTGGATGACGCCGGGGAAATACGTCAGGCCAACCGCGGCTGGGAGCAGCTCAGCGGTCATCGGTTGCGTGATTGTCTTCACGTCGACCATCGCGAGTTTCTCCATATCGAGGATCGTCCCGTCTGGCAGCAGGCTCTGCGCAGCCTGGCCGAGGGCGCCGGGTTCTGGGTCGGCAACCTGCGTTATCTCCATCGCCGGGCAGAGCTGCGCTGGGTCGAGGTGCGGCTGGTGCGGCATAGGGACGGCTTCGTCGCCAGCCTGGCGGACATCAGTGCACAGATGCCCGAGCATCAGCAGTTGCAGGCGCGCCACCGCAGCCTGAGCAACCTGCTCGATGGCCTGCCCCTGATGGTCTATCGCTGCCGCAACAACCGTAGCTGGAGCATGGAGTACGTCAGCGCAGGCTGTCTGGAGCTGACCGGTTACCCGGCTCAGCGTCTCGTCGATAGCCATTGCCTGACGTTCAATGGCCTGATCCACCCAGATGATCGGGAACGGGTCTGGCACGGGGTTCAGCAAGCACTGCGCGAGTCGCGCCCGTTCGCCTTCGACTATCGCCTGTTATGCGCCGACGGCAGCGAGAAATGGGTCAGCGAGCGTGGCCGGGGCATCTACTCGGATCTCGGCGACTTGCTGGGGCTCGAAGGGGTGGTGATGGAACGAGGTGTTGAGCCGACAATGCCTGAGGAGCTGGTTGTGGGATTCTGAGCAAGAACGTTCAAGACCTGCCTGGGGCTGCTTGGTTAAGCTGGTCGGCCCAAGGAGGTTCCATGTCCCGTCATCACGAATTCACCCAGGGCGCCCGCGATATGCTGCCGATGCTGCTCGGCGCCATTCCCTTCGGCATCATCTTCGGCAGCCTGGCAGGCGCTGCCGGGCTCGATCCCTGGCAGACGCAGGGTATGTCCTTGCTGGTATTCGCTGGTTCGGCGCAGTTCATCGCCATCAGTCTGTTGACCGGCGGTGCCGGTATCGCCGTGGTGTTGCTGACCACCTTCGTGGTCAACCTGCGCCATGCCCTGTATAGCGCCAGCCTGCAGCCATACGTGCGCCATCTGCCCAAGCGCTGGCGCATGCCGCTGGCTTTCTGGCTCACCGACGAGGCCTACGCGGTGGTAGTGCAGCGCTACGCGCGTGGTGACAAGGGCGCCTACCGCCATTGGTACTTTCTCGGCGCGGCCCTGGCCATGTACTGCAACTGGCAGCTGTGCACGCTGGTCGGCGTGCTGTTCGGTCAGGCAGTGCCGAACATCGGTGAGTGGGGGCTGGATTTCGCCATGCTGGCGACGTTCATTGGTATCGTCGTGCCGATGCTGCGCAATCAGCCGCAAGTGGCGGCCGCCCTGGTTGCGGGTGCCGTGGCGCTGCTGTGCCATGCCTTGCCCTACAAGCTTGGGCTGATGGCGGCTGCGGCCAGTGGCATCGTCGTCGGCGTGTGGTTGGAGCGGCGCAATCCGGCGCTGCAGGAGGAGTTGGTCTGATGGATATCTGGTTGCTGATTCTGGGCATGCTGGCGATCACCTTCATCACCCGCTACAGCCTGTTTGCCTTCCCTGATCTGCGCTTTCCGCCGCTGATCAGGCAGGGGCTGCATTACGTGCCGACTGCAGTGCTGACGGCCATTGTGGTGCCCGGCATGCTGATGCCGGACGGACAGTCCTGGATGCTCAGCTGGAGCAACGCCTACCTGCTGGCAGGTGTGGCGGCCATTGCTATCGCGGCGTTCACGCGGCACTTGCTGGCGACCATCGGTGGGGGATTGCTGGTGTTCTTTCTGCTGCGCTGGGCGTTCGGGCAGTTACCGATCTGAGTGGCGCGTGCCTTGGCTTTGCGTAGGGTGCGTTGCGCGCACCAGACAAATACCGCCGTATTCACAGTGTGCGTGGCGCACCCTACCGGGGAGGATCGCTGGAAGCCCGCTACACCAGCGCGCTGACCTTGAGCTCGCGCTGGCTCAAGCGCAGGTACTGTTGGTCAGCCTTGAGCAGTAGCGCGTGGTCGTCGACGCTCAGTTCTTCATGAGCATGACCTTCGGCCTGGCTGCGGTAGAGGCTTTCACCGGGGCGGCGGCGCAGGCATTGGTAGCGCTGCTGGCGTGGTTCCACCTTGAAGCTGAGCATGTCGATATAGGCGACCTGCATCTCATCACTCTGCCCGGTCTCCAGCGCACTGCGTTGCAGGGCTGGGGTGTGGATGAAGGGCGAGGCCGAGAGCATGACATGTTGGCATTGCTGCAGATCGGGACGCGGTACGCCATCGAGCAGCCAGTTGCCGCACAGATCACGCTGCAGGCAGAGGTTGCGCTGGCCGTGGTTGTCGACCTTGAGACAGAGGCGACGGAAGCGCCAGCGCGCGTCGCAATCGATCAGGTAGTTGGCAACGATGCTGTTGCCCTTGATGACCTGCATGAGGTGGCTGGTGGCGTGAATGCCATTGGCATCCTGACTCAGACGCAGCGTTTCCACGCCGGGGGTGTGCCTGGGTTTCCAGACCAAGGTCTGCTGCATCGGTCGACTCCATGCCGAGCGCGAAACAGGAGGGAAGGGCGCTTGCGCGCAGAGCACATTCCCTCGTGCTCCATGTTTGTTGTGGCGCGCAGCATAAAGCGACAGCGATGTGATGTCTGTCAGCTTTTGCTGACAGTTGCGCAGGTTTTTGCGCTATAGATTCAGGCTTTCGGCTTCAGCGGTTGCTGTTCGAACTTCACGCCGTCCAGGCCATGCACCATCAGCGCGCGGATGTTGCCGTGGTCGCTGCCTTGCGGCGTGGCCAGCACGCTGCGGTAGTGCTCGCCGAAGGCACGCAGCGCTTCGTCCTTGCTCAAGCCTTCCAACAGGGCCAGACCCAGAGTCTTGCAGGAGCCTTCGTTCTGGCCCGCGGCGTTTTCCACGTCGCCATTGCGGAAGGCGCTGGGCTGATAGTCATAGTGCTCGGCGACGAAGGCCAGGGTTTCACTGAAGGCGTAGTCGTCCTGCTGCAGGCGGCTGCGCAGTTCTCTCAGGGCGGTCATTCATGCTTTCCTTTGGCAAATGCGGCTTGCTGTTCGGCGGAGGCTTCTTTCTGATATTTGGCTTTCCAGTCGGCATAGGGCATGCCGTATACGGTCTCGCGAGCCTGGTCGGCGCTGACCTCGATACCGAGGTCGTCGGCAGCGGCCTTGTACCATTTGGACAGGCAGTTGCGGCAGAAACCGGCCAGGTTCATCAGCTCGATGTTCTGCACGTCAGGACGGCTGCGCAGGTGCTGCACCAGTGCGCGAAAGGCTGCAGCTTCCAGTTCGAGGCGTTCTTGCTCGGTCATGGTGGGCTCTCCGGTATTAGGTGGCGGCGATGATAAGAGCCTTGCTGGAGAGCGACAAGCCGCTGTCAGCGATGGCCGGCCAGGGTGATGGATACCGACTCGGCGAAACGCAGGGCATGCGGTTTGTCCACTTCCACTTCGGCATAACGCACGGCCTGATGGGTCATCACCAGGTCGAGGATTTCCTGGGTCAGGCGCTCGAGCAGGGCGAAGCGATTGCCTTCGACATGGGCGATGATCGCCTTGGTGATGGTGCGGTAGTTCAGCGCATGCTCGATGTCGTTGACCTCTACCGCATCGACGGCGGGGTAGAGGATGGTTAGGTTGATCAACACGTCCTGCTTGTTGTTGATCTCTTCTTCCTTGATGCCGATGTAGGTGCGCAGGCGCAGGTCCTTGACGCGGATGCGCGCCATTCCGGGTTCCAGTCGCGGCATTAGTTGTTCCGTCCGATCAGTTGCAGGAATTCGTGGCGAGTGTTGCAGGACTCGCGGAAGGCGCCAAGCATCACCGAGCTGCTCATCACCGAATTCTGCTTCTCCACGCCACGCATCATCATGCACATGTGCTTGGCCTCGATCACCACCGCGACGCCAGCGGCGTTGGTCACCTGCTGGATCGCATCGGCGATCTGCTTGGTGAGGTTTTCCTGGATCTGCAGGCGCCGCGCGTACATGTCGACGATGCGCGCCACCTTGGACAGCCCGAGCACCTTGCCGGTGGGGATGTAGGCGACATGCGCCTTGCCGATGAAGGGCAGCAGGTGGTGTTCGCACAGCGAGTACAGCTCGATGTCCTTGACGATCACCATCTCGTCATTGTCGGACTCGAACAGTGCGCCGTTGACGATCTCGTCCAGTGACTGCTGGTAGCCATGACACAGATACTGCATGGCCTTGGCCGCGCGTTTGGGCGTATCGAGCAGACCCTCGCGCTCCGGGTTTTCACCGAGGCCTACGAGAATCTCGCGGTATTGCTGGGAAAGAGGTTGGCTCATGGCAGTGTCCTGAGCAGCCGCTTCACTTGAGGTGGCGGCCGCCGTTGAGGGTAAGGGTCGTTCCGGTTACGTAGGAGTTGTCCAGCAAATAGCGCAGTGTCTGGTAGAAGGGCTGCGGGCCGGGTTCTATGCCCAGCGCCGATTTGGCCAAGGTCTTGGTGCGGTAGGCGTCGTCATCACCATCGTTGAACATCAGCAGTGCTGGCGCGATGGTGTTGACCTTGATGCGTGGAGCAAAACGCGCGGCGAACGACAGTGTCAGGCTTTCCAGGCCCGCCTTGCTGGCGCAGTAGGCGGGGCGATTGGCGCTGCCCTTGCGCACCACGTCGTCACTCACATGCACGATGTCGGCGTGATTCGACTGCAGCAACAGCTCGCTGCAATGCAGGTTGATCAGATACGGCGCGAGCATGTGCACGCTGAACAGCTGGCGAAAGGCATCGGCTTCTTCGCCGGGTGTTTCGGCCTGCCACTGCGAGGCGTTGTGCACGATCGCGCGCAGGCCATTGCACTGCAACTTGACCTGTTCGATGAACGCCATGATGCCGCTCTCATTGCTGAAATCCGCCTGCAGAGCGATGGCGCCGCGCTCACGCAGCCGCGCAATGTCGTCGCGGTTCTGGCGGTAGCTGATGATCACCGGCTGGCCTTCGTCGAGCAGGCGTTCGGCGCAGTAGAGGCCGACCCTCTGGCCGGCGCCGGTGATCAGGATGGGGAAGCTGGCAGCGCTCATGTGCAACTCGTGAGAAAGAAATGAAGGCCTGGCTCGTACCGCCTCGGGATACCTGACCAGTGGCAGGCGCTACTCACCAGACCGTGGATAAAGCTATACCAGAGCTGTAGGTTGTACAACCCTGTGCGACATGTGGTTTTGCTATCAGGCTGAGTAGATTTGCCTATTTTGCTGAGTTTTAAGGGTTTTTACTGAGGAGGTGGAGAAGGGGTTTTTGTACTTCACCTGTACGAATTACTGTTTTTGTACAGATATTGGCTGCTTGTACAACGAAATCGGCCAGCACGAGGCTGGCCGATTGGTAGAAGTGGATGCTTTCAGGGCTTGCCGATGCTGGCGGCTCGCCTGCTCAGGCGCTGCGGATGGTTATCTTGTAGCCAGGGTTCCAGCAGGCGAGTGGAAAGCGGGATGAACCAGTAGGTCATCAGTGGCGTCAAGGCCAGCGTCGACAGCAGCACGCGGGTGACCAGCGAAAGGTCGGCGAGCCAGGGGCCGAACAGCAGGTTGAAGGCCAGGGACACCGGAAAGAACGCCAGCCAGATCGCCACGCTTTGCTTCCAGCGCGGAGCCTGGCGGTGGGCGCTACCGAACCAGGCATCGAGGCCGACTGCGCGCTTTTCCTGCGGTTGGGCGAAAAGTCCCGCACCACGCTGCAGCCACGCCTGGCGCGAAGCGGAATGCTCCCAGGAGGCCATGGTCTGTTCGTCGCTGAAGCGGAAAACGATCTGAAACTCATCGTCATCGGCGGGCGGTGCCAGCACGCCGGAGCCGAGATAGCCCGGAAAGTCGGTTGCCAGGTGTTCGCCTTCACGCAGCCAGGCGATGAAGTCGTGATAACGACCATTGGCGACGCGGCGCGCCACCATCAGGGTTACGGGGGACATTGTGTATCTCCTCGAGTATTGCCGTCAGCCGGGGTGTGGCGTAGGGCGCGATCAAGCACGGGGTGGTGTGCTCGACGAAAATTGCAGCAAGGATTATTCCCGTTTCGTGAAAATTAGCCAGCCCCGCCTGACAAGGGGCTCCAGACGGGTTAAAGGAGAAACCTTGGGCGGGATTTGCACCATTCAAGGGCATGGGCTGTGTGCTATGGTTCGGTGAAGGGCGCCAGGCATGGATAAACATCGCGCTTGAGGCTGCCGTTATCCTTGTTGTTGTGCTTGGTATGGTTTTGTACATATCTTGCACAATGCCAGTGAGCAGTTGCTGGGTTACAATTGCCCAATATTCGTTGCCGTGATGCCCGAAGCCATGCCCGAACTCGCCTCCGTCACATCGCTCGCGTCCAGCGCTTTGAAACAGGAAGAGCTGTTCCCCATTCGCGAGGTTTCCCGCCTTACCGGTGTCAATCCGGTCACCCTGCGTGCCTGGGAGCGGCGTTACGGCCTGATTCAGCCGACACGGACCGATAGCGGCCATCGCCTGTATTCGCAGGCCGACATCGACGCGGTGCGCAGCATCCTCGCCTGGATCGAGCGTGGCGTCGCGGTCAGCAAGGTCGGTTCGATCCTGGCCAAGAGCGCCAGCAGTCGCAGCGTCGCCACGCCGGCCTACAACGAAGTCAGCAGTGACGACTGGAATCAGTGGCAGGGCCAGGTGCGTAGCGCGCTGCAGAACTTCGATGAGCCTAGTCTGGAGCGCTTGTACGGGCAGATCTTCTCCTGCTATCCGCTGCCGGTGGTGTTCCAGGATATTTTCATGCCGGTTTGGCAGGAACTGCTGCTGCGTCAGGACGAAGTCGGCCTGCGCGGCGAGTGGCTGATGCTCGACGGCTTCCTGCGTGGGCGCTGCTGGCAGCGTCTGCAATTGGGGCGTGATGATTCGCGTGAGCGCGTGCTGCTGGTGGCGCTACCTGGCCACTGCCGGGAACTGGAGTTGCTGGTTGCAGCGTTGCTGCTGGGCAATCAGGACGTCGACGTGTCGGTGATGGGGCCAGGCGTACCCATGACCGATCTGGCCCTGGTCTGTGAACGCATGCAGCCCCAGGCGCTGGTGGTCTTCAGCAACCAGCCGCCAGGCGAGGAGTTCCCGCGGCAACTGGCGCGCCTGGCGCTGGGTCTGGAGTGTCCGCTGCTGTTGGCCGGTGACAGTGCCGATCTGGCGGAGGAAAGTCTGGCCGGTTCGCCCATTGCCTGCCTGGGTAATGAGGGACGCCTGATGCAGCGTCGTATGCAGCAGTTTCTGGCTGGCCATCTCGATACCTGAGGTGGTCCAGGCTACTGAGCTTCAGCTGACTGCTGCGGTCTGCGACTGTTGTTCGCTGTGCTGTTCGAACAGGTACTGACGCAGAGTTTGCTCATCTTCCGTATGTAGCGTCTGCAGGCTGTAAGCGTAACGCTTCTGGCTGACGCGTCTTGCGAGCCGCGCGCGCAATTGAACGCGGCGCTCCTGGGGCAAAAGCAGTTGCAGCAACTGATCCTTGGCCGGCGTGCCTGTTTTGCTGTATTCCACCAGGATTCCATTGTTCGATAGCTCCAGCGCCTTCAGGCCACTGGGCTGGTCGCTGTCGTCCAGCAGTGCTAATGCCGTGGGCAGGACAAGACGCCATGGGCGTTCGTTCACCCCTTGTTCGAAGATCAGCGGGGCCCCCAGTTCCAGGCGCGACTGGCTGTGGTCGTCCTGAATCAGGTGCAGGGGAAAGCTCAGATGCTGATTGTCGGTATGGGTGTCCAGGCTTAGCTGTTCTTCGTTGCCCAGGCGAGCCAGCAGCTCACTGAGTCGTTTGCCCAGAGCCAATGGCGGCGCTGCGTCAGGGCGCCGCTTTTGCGGAGGTTTGAAGAGGATCTTCTGGATGAAATCCAGTTCGTCCTGAGTCAGCAGCGGATCGCTTTGCATGGGATGATACTGCACGGGTTCAAACCCATCTGACTGCGCTGACGAAGGATAGTTTTATCCGTTCGTCAGCTTTTCAGGCGCGCCAGCTCGGCCTTCAACTCGGCGACCTCTGCCTCCAGCTCACGCACCCGCTGCTTGGCTTCGACCTGTTCGGTAACATCCTTCTGGATACCGATGTAGTAGGTCAGCTGGTCGCTTTCGTTCAGCACCGGAGTGATCGATAGCTCGTTCCAGAACGCGCCGCCATCCTTGCGGTAGTTACGAATGATCTGTCGGCAGGGCTTGTTCGCCTTGACCGCTTCGCGAATGGCCTGCAGGCCGAGCTGTGCACGGTCAGTGCCCTGCAGGAAACGGCAATCCTGATAGAGGATGTCATCGCAGGGGTAGCCGGTCAGGCGCTCGAATGCCGCGTTGGCGTAGATCAGAATATTGTCTTCGCCCTCCTGCTCGGCCACCACGATCCCATCGTTGGAGGCGTCGACTACCAGTTGCAGCAGTTTGGCATTGATCATGAGTCCGGTTCCGCGATGGTTATGGGCTGCATTCTAAAACATCGGGTCGGGCTGTCCACTTGCGGCATAATGCGCGGCGTTTTTCCTGTTTCCGGAGTTGTCATGAAAGTCGCCATTCTCTCGGGCTCGGTCTACGGTACGGCCGAGGAAGTCGCTCGCCACGCCGAGCGCCAGCTCAAGGCCGCCGGGCTGGATGCCTGGCACAAAGCGAACGTGAGCCTCGAGGAGCTGCTGGCCTTCGCGCCGGACGCCTTCCTTACCGTCACGTCCACCACTGGCATGGGTGAGCTGCCGGACAACCTGCTGCCGCTGTACAGCGAAATCAGAGACCGTTTGCCGGCCTGGAGCGGCAAACCGGCTGCGGTGCTGGCGCTGGGCGACTCCAGCTATGACACCTTCTGTGGTGGCGGTGAACTGATGCGTGAGTTGTATGCCGAGCTGGGCCTGCGCGAAGTGGTGGAAATGCTGCGCCTGGACTCCAGCGAAACCGTCACGCCTGAAACCGATGCCGAACCTTGGCTGCAAGCCTTCGTGGCGGCGCTGAAGGCCTGACGTGCCCCAATACCCCGAGCTGGTTTGACCGGCGATAAAAGCGGCGAATACCTGCCTATCGCACCGCGGCGCGTGAGCGCCGTGACCCGCAAAGCCATCAAGATGGCTGCCTGGGCAACTACCGCCAGCGACGCGCCTGGCTAGACTGCGGACACCACCGACCAACAAGAATATCGAGGTGACCGCCGTGAATGCTCCGCTGAAACTCCCTGCCGTGAAGAATCTGGTTTCCGAGGCCGAATGGCGTGCACGCGTCGACCTCGCCGCCTGCTACCGGCTGATCGCCCTCTATGGCTGGGATGATCTGATCTTCACCCATATCTCTGCCAAGGTACCGGGTACGGAAGATTTCCTGATCAACCCCTATGGCCTGATGTTCCACGAAATCACGGCGTCGAGCCTGGTCAAGGTCGACCTGGCGGGCAACAAGCTGATGGACAGCCCGTTCGACATCAACCCGGCCGGTTACACCATTCACAGCGCCGTGCACGAGGTGCGCCACGATGTCGGCTGCGTGCTGCACATTCACACCCCGGCGGGCATCGCCGTGTCGGCGCAGAAGCAGGGCTTGCTGCCCCTGTCGCAGCAATCGCTGTTCGTCCTCGCCAGCCTGGCCTATCACGGCTATGAAGGCGTGGCGCTGAATCATGACGAGAAAGCGCGGCTGCAGGCGGACCTGGGCGACAAGAACTTCATGATCCTGCCCAACCATGGGTTGCTCACTGCTTTCGGCGGCATCGCCGACGCCTTCCTCGGCATGTTCATCCTGCAGCGTGCCTGTGAGATCCAGGTCATGGCGCAGAGCGGCGGTGCCGAGCTGATCCATATTCCGCAGCAGATTCTCGACGGTGCGCGGGCGATGATCGCCGGTGTGATGAAAACGCCACAGGGCATGGGGGGCTCGCTGCCTTGGCCGGCGCTGCTGCGCAAGCTGGACCAGCAGATGCCGGGTTACGATCAGTGAACGGGCTGCCAGGCATCGCCCTGGATGATTGGCGCGCGCAAAGCCAGGCTTTTCACTTTCGTGGTCACACGATTCGTTACTGGACCGCTGGAGACACGCAAGCCCAGCCGCTACTGCTGATTCACGGCTTTCCCAGCGCCAGCTGGGACTGGCATCGCCTGTGGGCGCCGCTGGCCGAGCGTTACCGGCTGATCGCCTGCGACATGCTGGGCTTCGGTTACTCGGCCAAGCCGCGCGGGCATGCCTACAGCCTGCTGGAACAGGCCGATCTGCAGCAGGCACTGCTGGCCCATCTCGGCGAGCGGCGCGCGGTGCATGTGCTGGCTCACGACTATGGTGACAGCGTTACCCAGGAGCTGATCGCGCGGCATCAGGAGGGGCAACTGCAGCTGGCGGGTTGTGTGTTCCTCAACGGCGGTCTGTTCCCCGAAACCCATCATCCGGTGCGGGTGCAGAAGTTGCTGCTCGGGCCGCTTGGTCCGCTGCTCGGGCGCCTGTTCTCACGACGCAAGCTGGCACAGAGTTTTGCCCGCATCTTCGGCCCGCACACCCAGGCCAGTGAGGCCGAACTGGATGCCCTGTGGCAACTGGTGGCGTACAACAACGGCCCGGCGGTGATGCATCGTCTGATTCGCTACATGCCCGAGCGGCGTCAGCAGCGGCAGCGCTGGGTCACGGCGATGCAGGCCACGACGCTACCGATGCGGGTGATCGACGGCGCCTTCGACCCCATCTCCGGGGCGCATATGGTGGCGCGCTACCGTGAGCTGATCAGTGACCCGGATACGGTGCTGCTCGACGGCATTGGTCACTATCCACAACTCGAAGCGCCGGCGGCGGTACTCGAACATTATCTGCAGTTTCGCAGCACAAGGAGCCCACATGCGTAGACGTACCCTGCTCAAAGGCGCAGCACTGACCAGCGCCGCCGCCCTCGGCGCCGGTTACTGGGCCTTGCCGACTGGCCCGCAGCCCGCGGCCGTCAGTCTGCAGGGTGCGCGCCAGGTGCTGGCTGACTTGCAGGGCAAGACACTACGCAGCGTGCGAGGCTGGAGCCCGAGCCAAGTGTTCAACCACTGTGCGCAGAGCATCGACTATTCCATCGACGGTTACCCCGAGCTGAGGCCAGTCTGGTTCCGCCACAGCCTGGGGCCGGCCGCATTCGCCGTATTCAGCGCGCGCGGTGCCATGCGTCATCCACTGGATGAGGTCATTCCCGGCGCGGCGCCTCTGCTTGAACCGGCCAGCCAGGCCGAGGCCTTGCAGCGCCTGCAGATAGCGTTCGAGCGGTTCGCCAGCCATGCCGGTGAATTGCAGCCACATTTCGCCTACGGTGCACTGAACCATGCCGAGTACGGCCAGGCGCACGTCATGCACCTGTACAACCACCTCAGCCTGATTCGCCTCGCCTGAGGCGCGTATAAGGTCGCATTATCGCTTGTCATTCAGCGCCTGCGCGCGCCTTGTGCCGTCTGCAGGGCTGCCTGACACTCGGGGTATTCGCAATCTGCCTAGGAGCCTGTCGATGAGCGATGCCATCCGTTTCGAAGATCAAGTAGTCATAGTTACCGGTGCTGGCGGTGGTCTGGGCCGTGCCCATGCGTTGCTGTTCGCCCGCCATGGCGCCAGGGTAGTGGTCAACGACCTCGGTGGCAGCACCCACGGCGAGGGGGCCAACGCTTCGGCGGCAGACAAGGTAGTGGAAGAGATTCGCGCCTTCGGTGGGACCGCGGTGGCCAACCATGACTCGGTCACCGATGGCGACAAGATCGTGCAGACGGCGCTGGATCATTTCGGCCGTATCGATGTGCTGGTCAACAATGCCGGCATTCTGCGCGACAAGAGCTTCCACAAGATGGAGGACGCTGACTGGGATCTGGTCTACAGGGTCCATGTCGAAGGCGCCTACAAGACTACTCATGCAGCCTGGCCTCATTTGCGCGAGCAGAACTTCGGCCGGGTCATCTTCACCTCGTCCACGTCTGGTATCTACGGCAACTTCGGCCAGAGCAACTACGGCATGGCCAAGCTCGGCCTTTACGGGCTGACGCGCACCCTGGCCATCGAAGGGCGCAAGAACAACATCCTGGTCAACGCCATTGCCCCGACCGGTGCCACGCGCATGACCGAAGGATTGATCCCGCCGCAGGTGTTCGAACAGCTCAAGCCCGAACTGGTCAGCCCGCTGGTGGTGTACCTCGGCAGCGCCGCCTGTCAGGACACCGGCGGCCTGTACGAAGTCGGCGGTGGCTGGGTGGGCAAGGTGCGCTGGGAGCGCAGCCTGGGCGCGGGCTTCGATCCCAAGGCCGGTTTCAGTCCCGAGGATGTCGCGGCGCAGTGGCAACGTATCTGCGATTTCGAGGGTGCTGCGCACCCGGCCGACAACGTCGAGGCGCTCAAGGAAATGATGGCGAACCTGCAGAAGTACGCGCTCTAGACCACATGCGAGCGCTGAAAGGCCGGTAGCGATCAGGCAACGCGGTGTTTCGTGGTCCGGCTCCGGGGCGAGGCTTGGCCAGGCCATGCAGCTCTGGTTCGCGGCGGGGCGCCGCTCCTACACAGTCGGTATATCGACGCTTGGCTTTTTGTTGAGTAGTACTCGGCTGTTACCTGTCGGAAGAAATAGGGGCGAATAATGGCGTTCCTTCCACCTACCTTCAGGAGACGATCATGGCTGCCAAGAAGATTCTCATGCTGGTCGGCGACTACGCCGAGGACTACGAAACCATGGTGCCGTTCCAGGCGCTGCAGATGGTTGGCCATACCGTGCATGCGGTCTGCCCGGACAAGGTGACCGGGCAGACGGTACGCACCGCCATCCACGATTTCGAGGGCGACCAGACCTACAGCGAAAAGCCCGGCCACAACTTCGCCCTCAACTATGACTTCGCCAAGGTGCGTGCCGAAGATTACGACGCTCTGGTCATTCCCGGTGGCCGTGCTCCTGAATACTTGCGCCTGAATGCCGATGTCATTGCTCTGGTGAAGGCCTTCACCAAGGCCGACAAGCCCATCGCTGCCGTCTGCCACGGTGCCCAGTTGCTGGCGGCAGCAGGGGTGCTGGAGGGACGTGAGTGCAGCGCCTATCCTGCTTGTGCGCCGGAAGTGGCGTTGGCCGGCGGCAAGTACGTGGAAATCCCGGTGGACCAGGCGCACGTGCAGGGTAAGCTGGTCACCGCGCCGGCCTGGCCTGCGCATCCGGCTTGGCTGGCGGCGTTTCTCAAGGTGCTGGGGACTGAAATCCGCTTGTGAGCAGCCGGAGCCCGGATGCAATCCGGGCGCATCATCGCCGGCATTCACGCACTGACTGCACCGGGCTATGGCGCGGGCAAGACGTAGGGCGGGTGCAACCCGCCAGTCCATACGTGGCGGGTTGCACCCGCCCTACCTTTCAGGAGCACGACCGATGTGCGAACTCTATGTGAAGGCCGATCCGATTCTCTACGAGTCGCGCTCACGCTCGTTGCGTATCCGCGGCGTGGTTACCACGCTGCGCCTGGAAAATCAGTTCTGGGACATCCTGCGTGAAATCGCCGAAGTCGATGGCATGACCACCAACCAGCTAATCGCCAAGCTGCATGACGAAGTCATGGATTTTCGCGGCGAAGTGGTCAATTTCGCCTCGTTCCTGCGTGTCAGCTGCACCCGCTACCTGGCACAGAAGGCCGGGCGTCAGGTGCCGCTGAGAGTGGTTGGGGCCAGCGGCTGAATCACTGGTACATCCAGAAGTTCGGGTGTTCCTGCACGTTCGCGGTGGCCGGCTGCTGGCTCGGTTGGGATTGCTGGAAGAAACGTTTGATCAGGCTCATGCGAAGTTACTCCTGTAGCGGCTGTTGAACAGGCGTGCATGATTGGATAAACGCTTCGATTGATGAAACGGATTGTCTCTATCTTGATGATTGGGTATGGCTATAAATGATCATTGAGGCTCGCGATCACTCAAGCAAGGCTGCCGGGACGTCGGGGTAAGCGCACGCTGACCCGCAGGCCGCCGAGCGGCGACTCATCAAGGGCGATACTGCCCTGATGCAATTCAACGACGCGGCGCACGATGGACAAGCCCAGCCCGGCGCCCTGGCCCTCACCAACGCGGAAGAAGCGCTCGAACAAGCGCTCGCGCAATTCCACCGGGACTCCTGGGCCACTGTCGAGCACTTGCAGCACCAGTTCTTGCGGTGTGGCCTGGAGTTGCACCTGAATGCAGCCGCCTGCCGGGGTGTATTGCACGGCATTGCTCACCAGGTTCTGCAACAGGATACCCAGGCTGGGGGCATCCGCCGGCAGGTGGTAGTCGCCTGGTTCCTCAGCGTCGAGAATCAGCTCCTGGCCGCGATTGAGCGCCAGTGGTGTCAGTTCGGCCAACTCGCCACGCAGGAAGGCCAGCAGGTCGAGGTGGTCCATGTTCAGGCGGATGCTGTTGGGATCGAGGCGTGCCAGCGTCAGCAGTTGCGCGACTACGCGGGTCGCGCGGTCGACACCGCTGCCCAATTGCCTCAGCGCCTCTTCACGGTCGCCGGCATCCGGTGCTTCCAGTGCGTTCTGCGCATGAATGCGCAGCACCGCCAGCGGCGTACGCAGCTCGTGGGCGGCATCGGCGATGAAGCGCTTTTCCTGTTCCAGCAACTGGTTGACCTGCATCAGCAGGCGATTGAGCGCGGCGGCCATCGGCTCCAGTTCGTTGGGCAGGGGCGGAAAGACCAGCGGCGCCAGGTTGTCCGGGGCGCGGCCGCGGATGGCATCGGCCATGCGCTTGAGCGGATACAGGCCCCAACCCACGGTCAGCCACAACAGCAGACCGACGATGGGCAGACCGATCAGCAGCGGTTGCAGGCTGCGTCGGGCGATCTTGCCGATCAACTCGCCGCGTACGTCCTCGCGCTCGCCCGCCAGTACCCAGTGGTAGTCGCGGCTGTCATGCAGGACGAACACCCGCCAGTTGTGCTCGCCGATGGTCAGGTTGTGGTAACCGATCAGGTAGCGAGCCAGCTGCGCCAGGCGTTCGCGCATCGGTTGGTCATCATTGGGCAGAGCCAGGCCAAGCTGCTGGATCATGTCGTTGAGCAGGCCGGGTGGCGCGCTGGCAGACTGGAACAGTAGCTCGCCATCGTCGTCGAGCATCTGGAAGGCCAGCTTGCCTTCGTATTCGTGCCCGAACAGGTTCTCCGGATTGCGCGAGCTGTGCAGCAGCAGGGCTTCATCGAGCACTGCCTGCATCTCACGGCGCTCGGTCTCGCTGAGGTCGTGGCGTACCAGGCCCATGAGCAGGCGGGCGGTCTGCGCCAGCTGCGCATCGAACAGCTCGCGTACTTCATGCACCGAGTCGTTGTAGATCTTGTGGCTGATTAACCCGAAGCTGGCCGCTACCAGCAGTAGCAGCAAGGCGAGCAGACGAGTGCGGATGGAGCCGAAGGTTTTCAGCAACCTCATTTGTCCACCAGATAACCGACGCCGCGTACCGTGCGGATCAGTTCCGGGAAGAATTTCTTGCGCAGGTGGTGCACGTGCACTTCCAGGGCGTTGCTTTCCACTTCCTCATCCCAGCCGTACAGCGCCTGTTGCAGCTTGTCGCGAGTCAGTACGCGGCCGGGCTGGATCAGCAACTCGTGCAGCAAGAGGAATTCCTTGCGTGGCAGGTTGATGGTCTGGCCCTGGTATTCGACCACCTGGCTGGCCGGGTCGAGGCTGATACCGCGGTACTCCAGCGCCGGTTGCGGTCGTTGGAAACTACGCCGCAGCAGCGCACGCAGACGTGCCTTGAGCTCGGCGACGTCGAAAGGTTTGATCAGGTAGTCGTCGGCACCGGCATCGAGCCCGGCGATGCGGTCGCTGGTGGCATCACGCGCGGTCAGTATCAGCACCGGCACCGGGTTGGCGTTGGCGCGCAGGTGCTTGAGCACCTGCAGGCCGTCCATGCGCGGCAGGCCGAGGTCAAGAATGGCCAGCTCGAAACTCTCGTGGCTCAGCGCATGCAGCGCGCTGGCGCCGTCCTGCAGCCAGTCCACGGTGTAGCCTTCGGGTTTCAGCGCGGTGCGAATGCCTTCGCCCAGGGCCTGATCGTCTTCGACGAGAAGAATGCGCATGGCAACTCCTGTAGGGATGCGTCCGAGTTACTGGAGTTTACTCTCGACTTGCTGCAAAAGCGCCGTGGCTTCTGCGCGGCGACCGTTGTCAGCCAGTTCGCGGCCAGGACGATCCTTGGCTGCCAGGGCTTTCTCCAGGGCGGCGCGGGCCTCCTCGTAGCGTTTCTGCCGCTGCAGGAAGTCGCCATAGAAGTAATTCGGGTCGAGGCCGTCCGGGTTGATGGCCAGGGCCTGGGTAAGCATCTTCTCGGCCTTCTCGTCATCGCCGAAGCCGATCGGCCAACCCGGAACCTGGTAGTACAGGCTACCGAGGCTGGTGTAGGCCGAGCCGGCCAGGGCTTGCGGATCGATGGCCAGGGCCTGTTCCAGGCTGGCCTTGGCTTCCTTGACCAGGCCCAGGGCGCCAAGACCGCCCTTGGCGCCGGCCTCGGTGCTGAGGATGATGCCGCGCCAGATCAGTAGCTCCGGTGCCTTGGGCTCGCTGGCTAGCGCGGCGTCGGCCTGCGTGACGAGCTTGGCGAAGGCCTCTTCACGCTGCTTCTCCGGCGTCTGGTAGTTGATCTCTGCCCAGCGTGTTTGCAACTGATGCAACTGAGCCTGACCGTTGTCACTGAGGGCGAAGGCGGGCAGGGCGGTGAAGCCGAGGGCGGCGATGATCAGGGTGCGAAATGCGTTCACGGGAAATCTCCTCAGTGCTTGTGACGGGCAAAGCGTTGAATGATCGGCAACTGCTTGCGCAGGGCCTGGTCGACCACGCGTGGCAGCAGACCGTTGAGGCGCACGAACAGGCGTTCCGGCCAGCCCAGGTGACGTTCCTCCTGCTCGCGGCGGATGGTGTCGAGCAGTTCCTCGGCCACCTGCGCGGGGTCGTCCATGGCCACGCCAAGCTCATCGTTCATCGCCACCACGCTAGGGGCGTTCATCGACGTGCGGGTGGCGCGCGGTGCGAAGTAGAGGACGCGTACGTGAGTGTCGGCCAGTTCGCGGCGCAGGGCCTCGGAGAAGCCGCGCACGGCGAACTTGCTGGCACAGTAGGCGGCAAAGCCGGGGTAGCCGATGGCGCCGAAGGTGGAGCCGACGTTGATCACCAGGGCACGCCGTTGCGCGCGCAGCAATGGCAGCAGGCGTTGGGTCAGTTGCAGCGTGGCGGTGACGTTGAGGCCGATCAGCTCGGCGATCTGCTGCTCGTCCTGCTGGTCGAGCAGACCGAAACGGTTGACCCCTGCGGCGTTGATCAGGCAATTGAACCCGCCGAAGTTCTGCGCCGCGGCGAGCAGTGCATCACGGCCGCTGCGGGTGGCGATGTCGGCCTGCACCAGCTGCACGTTCTGCGGGAAGCGTTGCAGCAGCGGTTGCAGAGGTTCCAGGCGACGGCCCACCAGCAGCAGATGGGCACCCTCGCTGGCCAGACGTTGGGCCAAGGCCAGGCCGATGCCACCACTGGCACCGGTGAGCAGGGCACGGCAATCCGTCGGTTGCATGACCTTACTCCTCGCTCGACAGCGGCAGGCTGCGGAACATGTCGCCGTACAGGCGGTAGACGACCTTGGCGGTGTGCACCACGGCGGCCTTGTCATCGTCGTTGTCCAGTTGGTTCATCAGCTTCTTGAAGAACTCGATGTGCTCCAGGTCCAGGCTGCCGTGGGAGTTGAGGTAGCTGAAGGCCTTGTTCGGCAACTGCAGCTTGTCCTGGATGATGCCGGCGGCCTGGGTGGCCAGGGCGATGCTGGTGCCTTCGAGCACGTTGACCATGCCGAAGAAACTCACCGGATTGTGCCGGGCGATGCGGTCGTAGACGTAGGCCACCATCAACTCGGTCGGCAGCTGTGGGGTGCCATGGCGCACCGCTTCTTTATCGGCACCACAGGCGGCGATGTCGTTGAGGATCCACTCCTGGTGGCCGGTTTCCTCCTCGATGTACTCGGCGATGGCCTCGCGCAACCATTCCAGGCGTTCCGGCAGGCGCGCACCGCAGGCCATCAACAGCGGCACGGTGTGCTTGACGTGGTGGTAGGCCTCGGTAAGGAAGGCGATGTAGCTGCGCAGGGCGACCTGGCCGGTCATGGCCTGATGGATGATCGGTGCGCCGAGCAGGTAGTCGCGCTCGGCTTGGGTCTGGGCCAGCAGGGATTCATAGAAGCTCATGCGTGTACTCCTTCTGCCACCAGGTCATGGATGGCGCTTTGGTAATGGTTGAACAGGGCAGCGCGGCGCAGGCGGCCATTGGCTGTAGCCAGGTCATTGCTCGCGCTGAAAGAGGCATCGGCGCGCAACCAGTGGTGCACGCGGGCGTAGTCCGGCAGGCCGTGATTGACGGCGTCCACGGCTTTCTGCAACTGCGCATCGGGGGTGTTGGCGAAGCGCGGCACCAGCACCGCGACGTTGGCTGGCAGCGCCTCGCCGTGCAGCCAGGCCTGGGCGATGGGCAGCTGTTGCACCAGCTCGGACTCGACCCATTCCGGGTTGACGTTGCGCCCGAAGGCGGTGATGAACTGATGTTTCTTGCGCCCGTGCAGCACCAGAAAACCGTGCTCGAAATGACCGAGATCGCCGGTGCCCAACCATTCGCCTTGCGGCGCCGGCTCACCGAGGTAGCCAAGCATGCGGGCGCCCTTGACCAGCACTTCGCCGTCAGTTGCCAGGCTCACCTGCAGGTGGCCAAGCGGCTGGCCGGTGCTGCCGATGCGGCGCTGTTCGGGCGTGTTCAGGCAGACAACCGAGGCGCACTCGGACAGCCCGTAACCCTCGAAGATCGGCAGGCCCAGCGCGTCGGCACGCTGTAGTAACTGCGTAGAAACGCGGCCGCCGCCGACGGCGACGAAACGCAGCGAAGTCGGCAGTGGCAATTTGCGCTCGCCTGCGCTGACCAGCGCCAGCAGCAGTTGCGGCAACAGGATCAGACTGTGCGGTTGAGCGGCGTGCAGCGCCTGGAGAAAGCGCGCCAGGTCGAAGCCACTGGCACCGGTCAGGCCGATCTGGGCCATGGGCATCAGTTCGATCCGGGCGCCGGCCAGCAGCGGCGCGTAGACCCCAGCGATGTTCTCCAGCAGGGTCGCCAGCGGCAGGATGCACAGGTGCCGCTGCACCTCGCGGCTGGCGCTGGCCTTGATCAGGCTGTCGGCCACCGCCAGTTGCGTGTCCAGATCCAGGCACACGCCCTTGGGTTGGCCGGTGGTGCCGGAGGTATAGGTGATCTTGCAGGTGTTCTGGTGCAGCGCCGCAGGTTGCGCCACCGAACGGCGATGGATATCGGCCTCCACGGTCGCGAAGCCAGGTGCGCGTGTGCCGATCAGGCAGTCGATGCCGGCACTGTCGAGCACATGACGCTGCTGGTCGGCGG
The DNA here is from genome assembly GCF_003052605.1 of Ectopseudomonas oleovorans. Classification (GTDB taxonomy): domain Bacteria; phylum Pseudomonadota; class Gammaproteobacteria; order Pseudomonadales; family Pseudomonadaceae; genus Aquipseudomonas; species Aquipseudomonas oleovorans_A. The sequence continues at coordinate 52,976 of NZ_QASO01000106.1, forward strand.
AGAAGAATGCTGGAACCGGTACGCAGACCAGGCCGGCGTGCAGCACAGCCAGGTCCCACAGCACCCAGTCGATACCGTTGTCCAGGGCCAGCGCCACGCGGTGGGCGCCGAGGGCGCGCAGGTGCCTGCCGCGCGCGGCGACCGCGCCGAGCATTTCGGCATAGGTCAGGGTACGTTCGCCTTCGGCCAGGGCGATGTGCGTACCGAACTCGCCGAGGCGGGTGAAGAAGGATTCAGCTGCAGACCACATGGGGCATGTCCTCCAGGGCATAGAGTGGTTGGTGACCGAGACGGGGGTAGGCGCCCAGTTGCAGCAGACGCTGATGGCCGCCATGGATGTCGCCGGCCATGACCAGCGGGCGGCTGTCGTAGTAACTGCCCCAGTCGGCCAGCTCTTCGCCCATGCGGGTCGGGTCTGCCTCGCCGAGGGCGATGGGGGTCAGGCCCAGGCGCTGGAAGCTGTTGAGCAGCGTCGGCGTACCGGTGAAGGTGACCCAGCGAAAACCCAGGGCTACCAGCAAGTCGGTCAGCGCAACGATCAGCAGACGCGCCGCGCCGGGGCTGTCAGCGGCCAGGTTGCCGACTTCCACCACCTCGCCACGACCGGGTTCGACATGACCCAGGCGGGCGCCGATAGCGGTTTCGATCGGCTCGTTCAGGTAGCGCTCGAGAAACAGCGCCCCGCTATTGCCACCGCGCACGCCCACCGCACCGAGCAGTTGCCCGGCCTGGTTTTCCAGGCCGAACAGGCAGGGCATGAAGTGGCGTATGCGAGCGCCGTGCTGCAACTCGAAGCGCTGGCGGATGAACTGCTCCAGCATTTCGCGCCGCGCGCTGCCAGGGGAAGCCAGGTGGAGTTCGTAACTATCGCCGCGCCCGATACGAGCAACGGGACGATCATGATGCGCCCAGGGTAGTTCCATGCTCGGAACCTCGGTGATGAACCTGGGGCCAATTGTGTGAGTGGTTGGCTTAACGCTGTATTAAGACTTTGCAAAATCTTTCGGGCGCCGCGCTATCGCGAATGCATGTGTATTGATGTTCATGGGCTGGTGAGCGGATAAGGTTCACGCTGAGCAGGCCATCGCTGTCAGGATCGGCAGTCGAATGTTTTTAGGCATTCAGGGAGGAAAAAATGACGCAAGCCAAGGCTGACCCCAAGCTGCAACCTCTGCTCACCGAACTGGCCGAGCTGATCCGCCAGGCGCGGCAGCAGGCAGTGCGGGCCGTGGATACGATTCAGGTGCAAACCTGCTGGGAAGTGGGCCGGCATATCGTCGAGTTCGAGCAGGCTGGGCAGGCGCGTGCCGCCTACGGCAAGAAGCTGCTGCCGACGCTGGCCAGTGAGCTGACGGCTGAGTTCGGTAAGGGCTTCGATGCCTCTAACCTGCGCTACATGCGTCTGTTCTACCAAGCTTTTCCGATTCGTGACGCACTGCGTCACGAATTGAGCTGGACGCACTATCGCATCCTGCTCAAGCTGGACAGCGACAGTGCACGGCAGTGGTACATGAACGAGGCCGCGACGCAGAATTGGAGCACTCGTGCGTTGGAGAGGCAGATCGGTACGCTGTATTACGAGCGCCTGCTGGCCAGCCAGGATCGCGCGGCGGTCGAGCAGGAGGCGGCGAGCAAGCTGCAGGCCCTGGGCAAGAGCCCGCGTGAGTTCGTGCGCGATCCTGTGCTGCTGGAGTTCCTCGGCCTGCCCAATGCCGGCACCATGCTGGAGGGCGAGCTGGAGCAGGCGCTGATCGACCAGTTGCAGAGCTTTTTGCTGGAACTGGGCAAGGGTTTCGCCTTCGTCGGCCGGCAGCAGCGCATCAGCACCGAGAGCAAGGATTTCTATATCGACCTGGTGTTCTACAACTACCTGCTCAAGTGCTTCGTCATTTTTGACCTCAAGCGCGGCGAGCTGACCCATCAGGACATCGGCCAGATGGACATGTACGTGCGCATGTTCGATGACCTCAGGCGCGGCCCGGAAGATGGCCCGACCGTGGGCATCATACTCTGTGCGCAGAGGGATGCGTCAGTGGTGCGTTATTCGGTGCTGCAGGGCAATGAGCAACTGTTCGCCAGCAAATACAAGCTGGTGTTGCCCAGCGAAGAAGAGCTACGGGCCGAGCTGGATCGGGAGCGAGCGCGGCTGGCCGAGCAACGTGGGCTGTACTGGGTTCACTGAGCTGGGAGGGGGTTGTGCATCAGGGCACCGAGCGGCTGCCAGGCTCGGCCCCGGGCCTGAGGATATTCAGCCGACCTGCGCAACCCAGTCATTGAGGTTGTAGTAGTTGCTGATGCGCGCGACCTTGCCGTTTTTGATCTCGAAGAAGGCGCCGGCCGGCAGCACATAGGTCTGGCCATTGGCCGGCGGCAGGCCCTCGTCGTTGGCCAGGTATTCGCCGTGTACCACGAACTCGGCAGCGGCGCGGTCGCCTGCAGCGTTCTGCATGACCACGATGTCATCCAGGCGCTCGCGGTAGCAACGGTTCATCTTGTTCATGAAAGCGGCGAAGGTGGCCTTGCCGACCTGACGTTCACCCTGGTTGATGTCGTGCACCACGTCGTCTGCCAGCAGGTCGAAGAAGGCGGGCATGTCGCCGGCGTTGAAGGCAGCGTAGTAGGCCTGAACCAGTTCGGTGGCGGTCATGGCTAAGTTCCTTTCGTGGCGTGGTTAGTGGTTCGTTGGCCCGCATGATAAGTTCACCGTTTACCGCTGGTATAGCTGCTGGCGTCACCCTGTTGCTGGCGAGCGACTGCAATGGATATCCGACTGCTCCGGGGGGCGGAGATCGAACCCCATATCGACGACCTGGCGCGCCTGCGCATCCAGGTGTTCCGCGAGTTTCCCTACCTCTACGACGGCAACCTCGACTACGAGGCCGAATACCTGGCCACCTACGTGCGCAGTGCCGATAGCCTGTGCGTGCTGGTACGTGACGAGGGGCGTGTGGTCGGCGCGTCCACGGCACTGCCGCTGGCTGATGAAACCGAGGAATTTCAGCAGCCATTCACCGCCGCGGGCTGGAATCCGGCGCGGATTTTCTACTGCGCCGAATCGGTGGTCCTGCCGGCCTGGCGCGGGCGTGGCCTGGGCATGCGCTTCTTCGTCGAGCGCGAGGGCCATGCACGCGCGTTGGGCGGTTTCGACTGGTGCGCCTTCTGCGCCGTGCAGCGCCCCGTCGATCATCCGCGGCGGCCAGCCGACTATCAACCGCTGGACGCCTTCTGGGCGCGCCGCGGCTATCGCCATCACCCCGAATTGCACACCTATTACCACTGGCGCGATCTGGATGAAGCCGAGGAGTCGGCCAAACCCATGTCGTTCTGGTTGAAGGAGCTCGCGTCATGATCAAGGTCGCCGCCTGCCAATATCACATCGACTTGTTCGCCACCTGGGACGCTTATGCCGAGCATCTCACCACGCTGTGTGAGGACGCAGCCGGGCAGGGCGCCGAGCTGCTGCTGCTGCCGGAATACGCTGGCCTGGTGCTGACCGGCCAGTTGCAGGAAGCCGAGCGCGGCGATCTGCATGGCTCCATCGCCGGCATCCAGCCGCTGCTGCCACGCTGGCTGGAACTGTGCGAGAGCCTGGCGCGGCGGTTGAGTATCTACCTGCAGCCCGGTTCGGTGGCGGTGCTGGATGATGACGGCATCTACCGCAATCGCGCCTGGCTGTTTGGCCCGGACGGCTGTCTGGGCACTCAGGACAAGCTGATCATGACCCGCTTCGAGCTTGAGCAGTGGCACATCGCAGCGGGTAACGGGCTGAAGGTGTTCGATACCGCGCTGGGCAAGCTGGGCATCCTGATCTGCTACGACAATGAATTCCCCCTGCTGGCGCGCCGGCTGGCCGAAGACGGCGCCGACCTGATCCTCGCGCCCAGCTGTACCGACACCGAGGCCGGCTTCTACCGGGTGCGCATCGGCTGTCAGGCCCGCGCCCTGGAGAACCAGCTTGCCGTGCTGCACGCCTCGACCGTCGGCCTCGCGCCCTGGTCGCCGGCGCTGGACGAGAACTACGGCCGCGCCGCCCTCTACGTCCCCTCCGACTACGGCATGCCGCCCAGCGGCGTGCTCGCCGAAAGCCCGGAACTCTGCCCGGCGCAAAGCCGCTGGCTGATCGCCGACCTGGACCTGGACGAGGTCCGTCGCGTACGTGAGCAGGGGCAGGTGTTCACCCGACGGGATTGGCCGGAGCAGTTCGGAGCAGGGTAGTAAGGTCGGTTCCTCTGCGGACGCGAGGGATACGCCCGCGCAATGCTCGGCCAATTGTGGTTCATCCCCGCGTATGCGGGGAACACGGCTGCGGTGCCGTCAGACCAGCCCAGCGCCCACGGTTCATCCCCGCGTATGCGGGGGAACACGTAAACAGCCGCGCCATGCTGTTCATGTCGAGCGGTTCATCCCCGCGTATGCGGGGAACACCGGATTCGCCATCTTCAGCTCGAAGTTGGCTCCGGTTCATCCCCGCGTATGCGGGGGACACGCCGTATGTTTGTTCTGGACGTCCAGCATGCGCGGTTCATCCCCGCGTATGCGGGGAACACATATCGCAAGAAAGCCCTCGCCTCCATGGCGGCGGTTCATCCCCGCGTATGCGGGGAACACACCTGCCAGCGCCTATGGCTAAGCCAGATACCCGGTTCATCCCCGCGTATGCGGGGAACACCATCTCTATCCGAGAACTCCCCGGCAACCACGCGGTTCATCCCCGCGTATGCGGGGAACACGCATTCATGCCGCTGCTGCCCACCAAGGAGGACGGTTCATCCCCGCGTATGCGGGGAACACGTGCAGCCGCCCAGTGTGAAGCATGGCGAGGACGGTTCATCCCCGCGTATGCGGGGAACACAACTGCAGGCCGAACTGGCGGCCCTGCGTGCGCGGTTCATCCCCGCGTATGCGGGGAATACTACCACTCAGCGCAGAACAGCACGCGAGCACGCGGTTCATCCCCGCGTATGCGGGGAACACGGAGCCAGCTGTGACAGTGCGGAGGTGTTCTCCGCGGTTCATCCCCGCGTATGCGGGGAACACGTGAACCGCACCGAGCACGACGTATCCCGCGCCGGTTCATCCCCGCGTATGCGGGGAACACGCGCGTGCTGGAGCCGTCCGTGGGCGTGGGCAAGGTTCATCCCCGCGTATGCGGGGAACACCTGATCAGTTGGGCAGCCAGGATCAGCCGGATCGGTTCATCCCCGCGTATGCGGGGAACACCTCCCTCCCCGCTGCACTGCGCGCCCCAGGTGCGGTTCATCCCCGCGTATGCGGGGAACACGATACGCTGGATAAGGCCGGAAATTGACGGCACGGTTCATCCCCGCGTATGCGGGGAACACCCGGGTCCGGGGTGGCGTCGATGGGCCGTATGATGCGGCCGAGTACGGTTCATCCCCGCGTATGCGGGGAACACGCCCGCACTCAGCCCCACATGATCGCCCGAGGCGGTTCATCCCCGCGTATGCGGGGAACACGGCGTCGATGGGCCGTATGATGCGGCCGAGTACGGTTCATCCCCGCGTATGCGGGGAACACGC
>NZ_QASO01000107.1 GCF_003052605.1 Ectopseudomonas oleovorans
CGTAGTAGAGATCCACTCGATTGCACAGTGACATGAACTGATGACGAACCGGTCGCACCGACCTGTGTGTAACCTGCTGCATCCATCGGCCCTCTGCTTTGCAAGGCCGCTAGCCCGGTTAGGCGCACAGGAGCGAAATTCATCATGGCTCAAGGCTAACGCCTTATCAGAAGTCGAATATACGGAAGCAGTCGTACCTAGGTTCAGAGGCAGATTATTTCACTGGCAAAACGGGAGGAGTCCATATACGGATGCAATCCGGGAAAGGATCGCTGCCGCGGATTGGGCTACATCAATGACCGCCACGGCAGGTCGGCGAGGCCGGGGCCACACCCTGCGCCGCCCACTCCTCCGGGGTGTAGGTGTGCAGCGCCAGCGCGTGGATCTGCCCCATCAGCTCGCCGACCGTGGCATAGACCTTCTGATGTCGCTTGACCGCATTCAGGCCGGCAAAGGCCGGACTGACGATCACCGCCTTGTAGTGGGTCTCCAGACCGCGGCTGTGCATATGGCTCTCATCCAGCACATCGAGATACTCGGGCTGCAGCGCAGCCAGGGCGGTGACGATCAGGTCTTGCTTGGACATCTCGGGCTCCATCAGGGCTGTTTCGGCAGGCCGAGCTCGTTGCTCATGTCGGCCAGCAGCTTGTTCACCTCGGGCACAGCGGTTTCCAGCTTGCTCTGGGTGATCTGTGCGGATTGTGCGGTCAGGGTCGGCATCTTCTGCAGCACCTTCTGTCCCAGCGGCGACTCGTAGAAGGCGATCAGGTCCTTGAGCTCCTGCTCGTTGAAGTTGCTGGTGTAGAGCTTGACCATGTCCGGCTTCAGCTTGTCCCAGCCGACGGCCTTGTCCAGCGCGGTGTTGGCCTTGGCCTGATAACTCTCGAGCACCGCCTTCTTGCCGTTCGGGGCCTCGGCGAAACGCTGGGCGAACATCTGCTGCACCTGGCCGTACACCGGCACGGTCAGCTTGTCGGCGTGGGCCAGCTTGAGAAAACGCTCGGCATCGGCGGCGTGACTGGCAGCATCGGCCATGGCCAGGGATGCGCTCGCGCTGAGCAGAACGGCGGTGCAGAGTTTGGAAAAACGGAGCATGGAGAGCGTCCAGAGGTTGTGAATGAGTCTGGGTAGACTACGAAGGCGGCATTTTGTGCCCTGCGCGGAAATCCCTCAAGCGATGCGCGTTGTGCGCTGGCTCACACGCGTCATGTTGATCGGCGCACCCACTGGTCAGTTGCCAAAATGCCAGTACTTGCTCATGCTCAGGTGGGCTCGGCATTCTTTGCGACCTCCCAATTATTCAACAAGGCGTGCGCACCTCAAGAGCCGGCAATTGATCGCCAGCCCGCGCACACACACGGACGTGCCCGATGACCAGCCTCACCTCACACGCGCCCCTTCCGCTCCAGCCGCTTTGCGACAGCAAAGGTCGACTGCTGGACGAGGCCATTGGTTGGTCCAATCGACCGCAGGTGGACTGCACCCTGCATGGCCACGCCGGGCGGCGCAAGCGCTGGAATCACTGGTGCATCACCACTCCGCAGTGGATGCTCTCGCTGACTCTCGCCGATCTCGATTACCTGGGCTACGGCGCCGCCTACTTTCTCGATCTGGAATCCGGTCAGGCCGTTGCCCATGCCCAGTTCCGCCCCTTCGCTCTGGGCTGCCAACTGCCCGACCTGCCGCTGGAGAGCCACGCCTTCAGCCACTCTCGCCTGCAACTGCGCATCGACGAGCACCCCGGACGCCTGCGCCTCACCGCTGCCGCCCCGGATATCGGCGGCCAGCCCCTGCAGGTGGCCCTGGACATTCAGCGCCCTGCCCATCTGCAATCGGTCAACCTGGTCGCGCCGTTGCAACATGGCGGCTTTCATGCCACTTGTCGGCAACTCGGCCTGCCCACCGCCGGCAGTCTGCAGTTGGGTGGCAAGCATTACAGCTGCGTGCCGGGCCAGAGCTTCGCCGCACTGGACTTCGGTCGCGGCGTCTGGCCGCTGAACACTTACTGGCAGCGGGCAGCATTCGCTGCAGCGGGCGGCATCGCCGGCAACTTCGGTGCTGGCTGGCTCGATCACAGCGGCCTGTCGGAAAATTCCCTGTGGTTCGGCGGTGAAGTGCAACTGCTCGACAGCCCCCTGCATATCGAGCGCAGTTCACAGGCGCCACTGGCCCCCTGGCGCCTGGACAGCGAAGATGATTGCGTGGCGCTGCGCTTCACGCCCCGCCAACTGCACAAGGCCTGCCCCAAACTCGGCCCCTTCCACGCCAGCACCGTACAGCGCTTCGGTCATTACGATGGCGTGCTGCGCGGCCCCAAAGGCGAGCGCGTGCCGGTGGACGGAGCGCTGGGCTGGCTGGGTGAAACCCACGCCCGCTGGTAGACGCGCGCTCAAAGGCTCCAATCAAGCTTATAGATAAGTTGTGGAACCAGTCTTCGGCGGCACGACCTAAACTGCCAGCAACCTTGCAATTGCCCCGGAGAACGCCATGAGCCGCACCGAAACCGACAGCATCGGCCCCATCGAAGTCCCTAACGACGCTTACTGGGGCGCGCAGACCCAGCGCTCGCTGATCAACTTCGCCATCGGTCAGGAGCGCATGCCACTGGCCGTGTTGCACGCCCTGGCGCTGATCAAGAAAGCCGCGGCGCGGATCAACAGCCGCAGCGGCGAGTTGCCGGCGGACATCGCCCGCCTGATCGAACAGGCCGCCGACGAAGTGCTCGACGGTCAGCACGACGCGCAGTTCCCCCTGGTGGTCTGGCAGACCGGCAGTGGCACGCAGAGCAATATGAACGTCAACGAGGTGATCGCCGGGCGCGCCAACGAACTGGCTGGCGGCAACCGTGGCGGCAAGACCCCGGTGCACCCCAACGACCACGTCAATCGCGCGCAGAGCTCCAACGACTGCTTCCCCACGGCCATGCACATCGCCGCCGTACAGGGCGTGCGCCATTGCCTGCTGCCAGCGCTGGCCGAGCTGCGTGACGGCCTGCAGGAGCAGGCGCAGCGTCACGCCAACCTGGTCAAGACTGGGCGCACACACATGATGGACGCCACGCCGATCACTTTCGGCCAGGAGCTGTCGGCCTTCGTCGCTCAACTCGGCCACGCCGAGGCCGCAATTCGCACTGCCCTGCCCGCCGTCTGCGAACTGGCCCAGGGGGGTACCGCCGTCGGCACAGGCCTCAATGCCCCGGCCGGTTTCGCCGAAGCCATCGCTGCCGAGCTGGCCGCGCTTACTGGCCTGCCACTGACCAGCGCGCCGAACAAATTCGCTGCGCTGTCCGGCCATGAACCTCTCGTACACCTGTCCGGTGCCCTGAAAACCCTGGCCGTGGCGCTGATGAAGCTGGCCAACGACCTGCGCCTGCTTGGTTCGGGCCCGCGTGCCGGCTTCGCCGAGGTGCGCCTGCCAGCCAACGAGCCGGGCAGCTCGATCATGCCCGGCAAGGTCAACCCGACCCAGTGCGAAGCGCTGTCGATGCTCGCCTGCCAGGTGCTGGGCAACGACGCCACCATCAGCTTCGCTGCCAGCCAGGGCCACCTGCAGCTCAACGTGTTCAAGCCGGTGATCATCCATAACCTGCTGCAATCGATCCGCCTGCTCGCCGACGGCTGCCGCAACTTCCAGCAGCACTGCGTCGCCGACCTGCAGCCGGATGCCGTGCAAATGGCGGCGCACCTGGAAAACGGCCTGATGCTGGTGACCGCGCTCAATCCCCATATCGGCTACGACAAAGCCGCGGAGATCGCCAAGAAGGCCTACGCCGAAGGCAGCACCCTGCGCCAGGCCGCTCTGCAGCTTGGCTACCTGAACGAAGAGGAATTCGACCAATGGGTACGACCACAGGACATGCTCGGAGCCGGGCGGCATGACTGAAGGCAAGAGCGGCGCCACACCGCTGGAAGGCGATGGCAAACGAATCCTGCTGATTCTCGGCACCCCCAAGAAGGACAGCCTCTGCCACGCCCTGGCCGAGGCCTACAGCCTGGGAGCACGTAGCAAGGGGCACGTGGTGCGCCAGCTCAGACTGGGCGAGATGCAATTCGACCCGATCCTGCGTGAAGGTTACGAGCAGAGCCAGAATCTGGAGCCGGACCTGCTCGAAGCTCAGCGTCTGATCCACTGGGCCGAGCATCTGGTGTTCGTCTACCCGGTCTGGTGGGGCGGTGTTCCAGCACTGCTCAAGGGCTTCTTCGACCGAGTGTTCCTGCCTGGTTTCGCCTTCAAGTACCGCAACCGCTCACAACTCTGGGACAAGCTGCTCAGTGGGCGCAGCGCCGACCTGCTGGTGACCCTGGACACGCCGCGCTGGTACTTCCGCTGGATCTACGGAGCCCCGGCGCATCGGCAGATGGTGCGCACCATTCTCGGTTTCTGCGGCATCAAGACTCGCCGCCTGAGCGAATTCGCCCCGGTTCGCCCGTCCAATGAGGAACAGCGCCAAGGCTGGCTGCGCAAGGCTGAGGCACTGGGCAGCAAGGCGTAGCCCATATACGGATGTAATCGGGGGCCGCCCGAGTTTGAGCAAGCCTCCCCGGATGCCTCCGGGCTACAGCAGCAGACCGTCGCTGGCCAGGCTGACGCCTTCCGGCAAGGCGTCGGGATGCTCCAGCAGCCAGGCATCGAAGCTGTGACCGATATGCGTCAGCACCGCTTGCGTCGGCTGCAGACGCTCGATGACCTCCAGCGCGCGGGTCAGGTCGTTGTGGTTACGCGGCGCCACTGGCTGCGGCGCGGTGGAGCAGTCGAGCACCAGCAAATCCAGCGGCGCGCGCTCAAGCTCGACGCAATTGGCCTCGGGTACGCCCACCGTATCGGTTAGATAGGCGATGCGCCTGCCCTGCTCTTCGAACCCCTTCCCTTCGAACAAATACCCGAAGGTCGGTTTGGAATGCGTCAGCGGCAACGCGGTAACGCTCAACTCGCCCAACTGACGGCGCTCGAAGGCGGCGAATGGCTGGCTGAAATCGAGGATGCCGGGGTGCTTGTATAAGTCGGCCAGGCCTTCCGGGTCGTCCGGGCCATGCACTGGAATCACCAGCCCCTGCCCCCAACGCAGGTGCAACAGACCCTGGGCGTGATCGGCGTGGTAGTGGGTCTGCAGGATGCCGCTGAGGCTGTGCGGCGCGAAGCGCTCAGTGAGATCGCTCAGGCCGCTGTCGATCAGCCAGCGCTGCGCGCCGCATTCGATCAGCGCGCAACAGGGGCCGCGACGCCGCGCGGGATAGACGCGCGCCGCGTCGCAGGCCGGGCAACTGCAGTTGTACACCGGCACCTGGCGCGCATCGCCGGTGCCGAGCAGGGTCAGGCGCATCGGCGGGTCTCGTCGAGCAGGTGCAGCAGGCAATTCACGGTCTGTTGCAGTGGGCCGGAGTTGTCTAGAACGCAAATGTGCTCCTGCGCAACAGTCGCCGCTGAAGCGCCTCCCACAACAGCAAAGCTGCGGCTGCGCGCCAGGCGCTGCTCGATCTGCTCCGGCGTTTCCCGGCCACGGGCCAGCAAGCGCTGGCGCAGCACCGCCTCGTCGACCTGCAGAAGAATCGCCAGCAGATCCGGATAGCGCTGGCGGGCGACTTCGAGATGACCGCGCGAGCCATTGATCAGCACGTCCTGGCCGGCGCTCAGCCAGTCGTCGATCTCGCGCGGGATGCCGTAGGCCAGGCCGTTGGCGCGCCAGCTCAGGGCGAAGGCGCCCTCGCCCTGCAGACGCTCGAACTCGTCCGGGGTGACACCCAGTGCGTCCTCACCTACCGACTCCGCGCTGCGGGTGATAACCCGCCGGGCGAAACGGCAGCCGTGCGCCTCCAGCGGCGCACGCGCGGCTTGCAACAGGCTGTCCTTGCCCGAGCCCGAAGGCCCCATCAGATAGATCAACCTGCCCTGCATCAGAACACCCTTCGTGCTTGGCGCCACACCTGCTGGATCACCGGCTGCTGGCCATGGGCCCTGGCCTGTACCAGGTCGGCGCGCAGACCGACGCGGATCTCGCCGCGGTCATCCATCCCCGCCGCCCTGGCCGGCGCGCGGCTCACGGTGGCGATGGCCGCAGGCAAATCATAGTCGTTGTCCTGCCCGGCGAGCAGCCAGGCCGCATGCAGCAGACTGGCCGGGTAGTAGTCGCTGGAGAGGATATCCAGCACACCGTGGCGCGCCAGTTCGGCGGCGGCGATATTGCCGGAGTGCGAGCCGCCACGCACCACATTCGGTGTCCCCATCAGCACCTTCAGCCCCACCTCGTGGCTGGCCCGGGCCGCTTCCAGGGTGGTGGGAAACTCGGCGATGGCCATGCCGAAGCCGGCTGACTCCTGCACGTGGGCCAGGGTCGCGTCGTCATGGCTGGCCACCGAAATGCCACGGGCGTGGCAGTCCTCGACGATGGCGCGGCGCTGGCGGTCGCTGTATTGGCGCGAGTTGGCGATCTGCTCCTGAAGGAAATCCTCCATTTCCGCCGGACTCAGGTGGTACTTGCCCATGTAGTACTCGCGGTACTTCTCCACCTTGGCGAACTGGCGCTGGCCGGGCGAGTGATCCATCACCGACACCAGCGCCACCAGCGGATGCTCCACCAGGTCACGGTAGATGGTCAGGGCATCGGGGTGGCACAGCTCGCAACGCAGGTGCAGGCGGTGCTCGGCGCGAGTCTGCCCGGCCGCCTCGCTGGCGGCGATGGCCTCGATCATCGCCGGCAATTGCTGCATGCGCCGGCCGCGCGGGTTGATGTCACCGATGGACAGTGCATCGAATACCGTGGTGATACCGGCGGCGACGATCTGCGCATCGTGGGTCAGCACCGCCGAGGCCGAGGGCCAATCGACTCCCGGCCTGGGGCTCATATGCTTTTCCAGGTTGTCGGTGTGCAGTTCCACCAGCCCCGGCAGCAGGTAGTCGCCGCCCAGGTCCTGGGCCTGCGGCAGGCGGCTGGCGCCCTCGTCCACCGCGGCGATCAGCCCGTCGCGCAGCAGCAGCGAGCCGAGGAACTCGCGTTCGGCAGTGACTATACGGGCGTTGCTGAGAACCTGTTCAGACGACATAGACGTACTCCGCTTGCTCCGCCGCGGCGCTCATGTCGAGGTAACGGTCGGCCACCGCCTCGCGTGCGGTGCGGTCGTGGAAAATGCCAATCAGGGCGCTACCGGCGGCCTTGGCCTCATTGATCAGCTCCAGCACCACCTGGCGGTTGGCGTCGTCCAACGAGGCGGTGGGTTCGTCGAGCAACAGCACCGGCCACTCGACCATGAAGCCGCGGGCGATGTTGACGCGCTGTTGCTCGCCCCCGGAGAAGGTGCCCGGTGCCAGTTGCCACAGCGCCTCGGGAATATTCAGCCGGCCTAGCAATGCCTTGGCCCGCGCCTCGGAGTCGCTGCGCGTCCAGCCACGCGACAGCGCCGGCTCCATCACCACGTCCAGGGTCGAGACACGCGGAATCACCCGCAGGAACTGGCTGACATAGCCCAGGCTTTGCCGGCGAACCGCCAGCACCTGGCGCGGTTCGGCGCCGACCAGCTCCACCGACGCGCCCTGGTGGCGGATGCGGATGCTGCCGCCGGCAGCCAGATAGTTGCCGTACAGCGTGCGCAGCAGAGTCGACTTGCCAGCGCCGGACTGGCCGTGCAGCACCAGGCACTCGCCGCCGCGCACGGCGAAATTCAGGTCACGCAGCACCTGCAGGACGACGCCGTTCTGCTGGTGCAGGGTGAAGGTCTTGCTGAGGCCGCTGACCTCGATCAGGTTTTCCATGGTCAATACTCTCTGCGTTCGTGGGAGGGGCTTTAGCCGCGACAAAGAGGGGTCGCGGCTAAAGCCCCTCCCACAGGACGAAATCAGGGCTGCAACACCGACGACACCAACAGCTGCGAATACGGATGCTGCGGGTCGTCGAGAATCTGGTCGGTCAGCCCCGCCTCCACCACCTTCGAGCGGCGCATCACCATCAGCCGGTCGGCCAACAGCCGCGCCACCGCCAGATCGTGGGTGACGATCACCACCGCCAGATCCAGCTCGCGCACCAGGCCGCGCAGCAGGTCGAGCAGGCGCGCCTGCACCGATACGTCCAGCCCTCCAGTCGGCTCGTCCATGAACACCAGGCGTGGCGCCGAGACCAGGTTGCGAGCGATCTGCAGGCGCTGCTGCATGCCGCCGGAGAAGGTGCGTGGCAGGTCGTCGATACGCGCCGGGTCGATCTCCACCTGGCTCAGCCAGTCGAGCCCGGCGGCGCGCAGCTCGCCATAGTGGCGCACGCCCTGCGCCATCAGCCGCTCGCCGATGTTGGCGCCAGCCGATACCGCCATACGTAGGCCGTCGCGAGGGTTCTGCTCGACGAAGCCCCATTCGGTGCGCAACAGCGTGCGCCGTTCTGCCTCACTGGCGCTGTACAGGTCGAGCCACTGATCGTCGCGGCCGCGATAACGCACCATGCCGCGATCCGGCTGGCAGCGCCCGGAGAGCAGGCTGAGCAAGGTGGACTTGCCCGAGCCGGACTCGCCGACGATGCCCAACACTTCACCGGAATAGAGGTCGAAGCTGACGCCCTGGCAGCCCTTTTCCGGGCCGTGCAGGCGGGTCAGATCGCGCGCCGAGAACAGCGGCTCGGCCGCTGCCAGAGCAGGTTGCAGACGTTCGGCGGCGCTCATTGCAGGTTCTCCTCGGTACGCTGGCGGCAGTAGTCGGTGTCGGAGCAGACGTAGCGCTTGCTGCCGGCGTCGTCGACGATCAGTTCGTCGAGGAAGGACTCGCTGCTGCCACAGAAGGCGCAGCACTCGTCCCAGCGCTGCACGGCAAAGGGGTGATCTTCGAAGTCCAGGCTGACCACCCGGGTAAAGGGCGGCACCGCGTAGAGGCGCTTTTCACGGCCGGCGCCGAACAGCATCAGCGCCGGGCTCATGTCCAGCTTGGGGTTGTCGAATTTCGGGATTGGCGACGGGTCCAGTACGTAGCGCTCGTCCACCGTCACCGGGTAGGCGTAGGCGGTGGCGATATGACCGAAGGTGGCGATGTCCTCGTACAACTTCACGTGCATCACGCCGTAGTCCTCCAACGCATGCATGGTTCGCGTCTCCTGCTCGCTGGGCTCGATAAAGCGCAGCGGCTCGGGAATCGGTACCTGATAGACCATGATCTGCCCGGCCGACAGCGGGGTTTCCGGGATGCGGTGGCGGGTCTGGATCACGCTGGCCTCCACCGTACGCTCGGTGGTGGCGACACCGGAGGTGCGGGCGAAGAAGCGGCGGATCGACACCGCGTTGGTGGTGTCGTCAGCACCCTGGTCGATCACCTTGAGCACATCGTCCGCACCGAGAATGGCGGCGGTAAGCTGCATGCCGCCGGTGCCCCAGCCGTAGGGCAGCGGCATCTCACGGCCGCCGAAAGGCACCTGGTAGCCGGGGATCGCCACCGCCTTGAGCAGGCCGCGGCGGATCATGCGCTTGGTCTGCTCGTCGAGGTAAGCGAAGTTGTAGGCCGATGCCTCACGGGCGTCGGTGCAAGTCAGAACGTTCATCAGCGGTTCTCCTCTGCCGGCGCCTGGCGGCGCAGCTTGCGGATCAGTTCCAGTTCGGCCTGGAAGTCGACGTAGTGCGGCAACTTGAGGTGCGAGACGAAGCCGGCGGCTTCGACGTTGTCGCAGTGCATCAGCACGAACTCCTCTTCCTGCGCCGGGCCCTGCACCTCTTCGCCGTACTCGCTGGCGCGCAGCGCGCGGTCGACCAGCGCCATGCCCATGGCCTTGCGCTCGGCGTAGCCGAAGGCCAGGCCATAGCCGCGGGTAAACTGCGCCTGCTCGGCACTGTCACCGACGAACTGGTTGACCATCTCGCACTCGGTGATTTCGATGTCGCCCAACGGCACGGCGAAACCCAGTTCGGCGGGCGTCATCCACACCTCGACATCACCGATGCGGATCTCCCCGGCGAATGGGTGATTGCGCCCGTAGCCGCGCTGAGTCGAGTAGCCGAGCGCCAGGAGGAAGCCTTCATCACCACGGGCAAGCGCCTGCAGGCGCTCGGCGCGGCTCGCGGGAAAGGCCAGCGGCTCGCGGGTGATGTCCGGCACCGGTGCGCCGTCGTCCTGCTCGCGGGCCATCAGCCCCTCCTCGGCGAGAAAATCCAGCACCCGAGGACAGGGCTTGGGCTCGTCGGCAAGCGTGGTGTCCGGTGCCGGATACTCGCCCTCGGCCAGCAAGGTGAAATCCAGCAGACGGTGGGTGTAATCGAACGTAGGGCCGAGCAACTGGCCGCCGGGCAGATCCTTGAAGGTGGCGGATATGCGCCGCTCCAGCTGCATCTTCGTGGTGTCCAGCGGCTCGCTGGCACCGAAACGTGGCAGCGTGGTGCGGTAGGCGCGCAAGAGGAAGATGGCTTCCATCAGGTCACCGGCCGCCTGCTTGATCGCCAGTGCGGCCAGCTCCTCGTCGTACAGCGAGCCTTCGCTCATCACCCGGGCCACAGCCAGCGGCAGTTGCTGGCGGATCTGTTCAACGCCCAGTTCAGCGATCGTGGTATCGCCACGGCGACGGCTGGCCAGCAGTTGATGGGCATTGTCGATGGCGCGTTCACCACCCTTGACGGCGACATACATCAGGCAGCCTCCTCGGTTTCGATCAGCACGCGGGTGCTGCGCGGCAGGCCGATGACTTCTCCGCCTGCGGCAAAAAAGCAGTCCAGGCCGCGTGGAAAAGCATTGCGTGCCTGGCGCTGCTGCCAGAACGAGGTAGGCAACGGCAGGTTGACGCTGCGCACGTCCTTGATGCCCGGCCCCCGCCAGCGCAAGGCCGGGCCGGCGTGCAGATCATCGAGTTGAATCAGCAGCGTGCAGGACTGGTCCGGGTAGCGCTCGCTGCCGTTGTCAAAGTCCGACAGATCGCTCAACTCGCCCTCATCAAGCAGGGCGAACAGGGCGATCTCGCGCTCGGCAACGATCGGGCAACCGCAGTGGAAGGCCAGATTGGCGCGGATCAATGGCGTATCGAAGCGTGGTGCCAGCCACAGCGGCGTATCGCTATCGAGGAAGGCCAGGCACAGGCCATAGGTGGCGGGCGCCAGATCCCCCAGGGTATGTGCGCGCTCCATGGCACGTGGCAGCCCCGGTTCGGCCAGGGCTCCGAGGGCCGCGCGGAAGCTGACCTGGGCGTCCAGCACCGGGTCGTCGAAAGCCGGTTGCAGCCAGTGCGAGCTGTGCGGCGTAGTCATCAGTCCTCTCCTCTGACCAGGGTGAAAAATTCCACCTGAGTGGTGGCGGTACGGGCGGCCCGGTTCAGGCGCTGTTCGCGCTGCTCGCGGGCCAGGGGTTCGATCAGGTCATCCAACCAGCGCGCCTGGTCGTTGCCCTGCAGGTGCGCGTCGGCCAGGGCGGCCAGCTCGGCGCGGCGCTTGTCACGGCCTGCCAGATAGCTGTAACCGGTTCGGCCGTCGGCCAGGCGCACCACGCAGCGGGTCACGGTCATCTCGCCGAGGTTGAAGGCGCTACCGGTGCCGCCCATGCGCCCGCGCACCAGGGTCATGCCCACCTCAGGCGCGCGGATCAGCTGGTAGGCGCTGTCTTTCAGCGCCGCTTCATGGGCATCGAGAGCGTCGCCGGCGCGGGCCAGCACGCCCATCCAGCGCTGGCGCGCGGCGATGTTTGGATCGGTTTCGTTCATGCGGGTCTCCATCAGGTCGCTACCTGGTACTGGAAGCGGTCGGCGCGGCTGCTGGACTGCGCCAGCTCCACCGCCCGGCCAGCGGGATCGCGGGACAAAGTGAGTACGCTGAGCAGCGGCGCATGGCGCGGCATCAGCAGATGCGCAGCCTCCTCGCGGCTGGGTAGGCGCGCGCCGATCAGGCTGAAGGTGCGTGTCAGCGGTAGATCGCGCTCGGCCAGGTACTGGCGCAGCGAGCCGCCCTGATAGTCGGCCAGCAGCGGCGCCAGGCTGATGCAGAAGCGATGACGGATCAGGCTCAGCGGCTGGCCGTCGAGCAGGCGCAGGGTGACCAGCTCGAGCAGTTCGCTGCCATCGGGCAGTTGCAGGTGGCGGCACTCCTCGCTGCTGCCGCTGCGGCGCAGGCGCTCGATCAACTGCGCCTCGACGCGGTGACCAAGCGCAGACAGCGACTGGCTGAACGCACTGCCGGCCTCTACCGGATACACCAGCGGCTTGGCCAGCACCTGTGTGCCCTTGCCTTGGCGGCGCAGCAAGCGGCCTTCGAGCACCAGCTCGTCGACAGCGCGGCGCAGGGTGTGACGGTTGACGGAAAAGCGCGCGGCCAGTTGCATCTCGCCCGGCAGATAGTCGCCCGGACTCATGTGCTGCAGGTCTTCACGCAACACGGCGGCCAGCTCGCGGTACAGCGGCTCGCTTTGTCTAGACAAGTTCATCGTTTGAAAAGGGCGCACGCAGGCGCCCTCCCTCTCCTTCAGATAAAGAGCTTGCGCAGGCGCTGGGACAGAATGTCGATGGCGCTCACCACCAGGATGATCACGATCAGCAGGGCGCAGGTCTGGGCGAACTGGAAGCCGCGTATGGCCTCCCAGAGGATCACCCCGATACCGCCGGCGCCGACCATGCCGACCACGGTGGCCGAGCGCACGTTGGACTCGAAGCGGTACAGCGAATAGGAAATCCACAGCGGCAGTACCTGCGGGATGACGCCGAAGATCACCTCCTGCAGGGCACTGGCGCCGGTGGCGCGCACGCCTTCGACCGGGCCTGGATCGATGGCCTCGACCGCCTCGGCGAACAGCTTGGCCAGCACCCCGGTGGTGCTGATGAACAGAGCCAGCACGCCAGCGAAGGGGCCGAGCCCGACCGCGACGACGAAAAGCATGGCGAAGACCATTTCGTTGATCGAACGGCAGGCATCCATCACCCGGCGTACCGGCTGGTACACCCACCAGGGCACGATGTTCTCGGAACAGAGGATGCCCAGCGGAATGGCGCAGACGATGGCCAGCACCGTGCCCCAAAGAGCGATCTGTACGGTGACGACCATCCCCTTGAGGTAGTGCTGCCAGTTGCTGAAATCCGGCGGGAAGAAGTCGGCGGCGAAGGTGGCCATGTTGCCGGCATCGCGCACCAGCGCCAGCGGGTTCATTTCCGCACCCTGCCAGGACCAGGCGAGTACGGCAAAGAACAGCCCCCAGCCAATCAGTTGCAGCCAGCTACGCTTGGCTTCGGTTGCCGGGGTGGCGGTGGTCAGTGTGGTCATGGGTAATTCTCGATCCTGTGGGAGGCGCTTCAGCGGCGAGCTTTGCGAGAACCGCCCCATTCTCGCAGGGCGGCTCTCGGGGTCAGCCGGCGCTGGCGCCGCCCTGCTTCTCACGCTCGGCCATACGCTGCTCGAGCTTGGCCAACTCGGCGTCCAGCTCCTTGAGCTGAGCCTGCTTGTCGGCGTCCTTGAGCGTGGCGTTGTTAGCCACTTCGCTGCGTTTCTTGAACAGTTCGAGCTGACGGATCGGCAGCAACTGATCGTTGTCGGACTGCTTGAACTGGCCCCACTGCAGGCCTTCGAGCACTTTCTTCTCTTCCGGCTTGGCGCCGTAGCTCATGAAGAAGTCGCGCAGCTTGTCGCGGGTTTCCTGCGGCAGGTTCTTGCGCCAGACGATGGGGTCGGAGGGGATCAGCGGCGACGTCCAGATCACCTTGAGCTGCGCGGCCTTGTCCGGCGCGGTCACTTCCAGACGCTCCATGCCCTCGCTGTTGAAGGTGCCGACATCGACCTGCTTGTTGGCCACCGACAAGGCGTTGACCTCATGACTGCCGTTGAGCGCACGCTTGAAGATCTTGCCGGCGTCGGCGTTGTTCTGGGCGAACACGTAGTAGCCGGGCACCAGATAGCCGGAAGTGGAGTTCGGGTCACCGTTGGCGAAGGTCAGGCTCTTGGCGTTCTTGAGCATGTCCTCGACCGAATTGATCGGGCTGTCCTTGTGCGCCACCAGCAGGCTGTAGTAACCCTGTGCGCCGTTGGCCGCCACGGTCTGGGCGAAGATCTCGCCGCCGGCGCGGTCCACCGCTTCCATCGCCGACTTGTTGCCGTACCAGGCCACGTCGACCTTGTCGAAGCGCATGCCCTGGATGATCCCGGCATAGTCCGGGGCGAAGAAGGCGTTGATCTTCACGCCGGTCTGCTTGCTCATGTCAGCCAGGAAGGGATCCCACATGGCCTTGAGGTTCTGCGAGGACTCGGTGGAAATGATGCCGAAGTTGAGTTCCTCGGTCGCCTGGGCCGAGCCCAGCAGGGAACCGGTGACGAGCGCAGAGGCAGCCAGCACCTGGCCGATGCGTTTGAACATGGAGCACACTCCTGTTGCGGGTTGGCGTTGTTGTTTCGAATGAGGCAGGCGACGTCAGGCCTTGGCCAGTGTCAGCGGACGCTCCACAGCCCGTGGGCGCTGCCCTTGCGGCAGCAGC
Source organism: Ectopseudomonas oleovorans (assembly GCF_003052605.1). Taxonomy (GTDB): domain Bacteria; phylum Pseudomonadota; class Gammaproteobacteria; order Pseudomonadales; family Pseudomonadaceae; genus Aquipseudomonas; species Aquipseudomonas oleovorans_A. The sequence goes on from NZ_QASO01000107.1 coordinate 14,387, forward strand.
AGGCTGATATCGAGATCGCCGCCGTAGAGGTCGTTGAGGAAATCGGGGTTAAAGCCCGTGGTCGGGCCATCGAAATGGATACGCCCACCCTTGAGCGCCACGGCGCGCTGGCAATAGCGCACCGCGTAGTCGACCTGATGCAGGGTCACCACCACCGTCTTGCCGTCGCAGCGGTTGATGTCGGCGAGAATCTCCATCACCTTGCGTGCCGACTCCGGGTCGAGCGAGGCGATCGGCTCGTCGGCGAGAATCACCTCGGCCTGCTGGCACAGCGCGCGGGCGATGGCCACGCGTTGCTGCTGCCCGCCGGAGAGGGTCGAAGCACGCTGCGCAGCGAACTCGGCCAGACCGACGCGCTCCAGCGCCTGCATGGCGCGCTGCCTTTCCTCGGCATTGAACAGGCTGAGGCTGCCGCGCCAGCGCGGCATGCGCCCCAGACCGCCGAGCAGCACGTTCTGCATCACACTGAGGCGGCCGACCAGATTGAACTGCTGGAAGATGTAGCCGATATCGGCGCGCTGACGGCGCACGTCGCCGTTGAGGCGACCGTCGGCCTGGACCTGGCGACCGAGCACTTCGATACTGCCGGCATCGCCGCGTGCCAAGCCGGCGAGATGGCGCAGCAGGGTCGACTTGCCCGACCCCGAAGCACCGATCAAGGCCACCATTTCACCTGGCTGTACCGACAGCGCCAGGTCGAACAACGCCTGTTTGCGGCCGAAGCTCTTGTTCAGACGGTCGACTCGAATCGCTGCGCGCATGGGCTGGCCCTCTACTATCATTGTCGATACGAAGGCAGCTAACTCGCGCCTTCTGGTGTAGACCAAGGTAGGCGCAAGCTGTGTCAGACCCGTGAACCACGGATGACGATTGAGTGACCGAAACTTGAAACTTTTATGCTCGAGCGACGCAACAAGATGAGTTCTGCCGAATACCACGCATTTCAGACAATCGGTGCTGGCATAAAGCCGCCACCTGAATCACAATCCGACACGTATTTGGCGTCAAGGAACTGTTCAGATGACCCTCGGGTCATAATGACGCAGAACGCGATACCGGTTGAACGGCTAGTGCGAAACACGGTCAAACCGGTGACAATCTCGACACTGACTACCAGTATCGCTCCCTGAACTAACCGGTAATGTATGCGCCCTATGAAACAGGCTATTTATTCCAGCCGCACGGCTGACAAATTTGTCGTTCGCTTGCCAGATGGCATGCGTGAGCGTATCGCTGACGTAGCACGCAACCATCACCGCAGCATGAACTCGGAAATCATCGCCCGCCTGGAGCAAAGCATGCTTCAGGAAGGTGCTCTGGATGACGATCTCAGCCTGCGCCTCGACAGCCCCGAACTGAGCCTCCATGAGCGTGAATTGCTGCAGCGTTTTCGTCAGCTGTCGCGCCGCCAGCAGAACGCGCTGGTTGCTCTGATTGCCCACGACGTGGAAATGGCCGCCGAAGAAGCCTGAGGCGAGCCCTAAGAGCCTGTTCAAAGTCTCGCGAGCTAGCAGCTTGTTGAAATTCGCCCACGCCCTGCCTGGTTTTGCGGCGTGTGGTTTACGATATTGCTGCAGCTGTTCTACTCGCTACACAGCGAGCGCATGCTCATGGAACAACTGGGCTACAACCTGCTTTTTCGCTGGTTCGTCGGCCTGGCCATCGACGACCCGGTGTGGGATCACTCGGTGTTCTCGAAGAACCGTGACCGCCTCAATGCTCAGGCCGTGGCCACCGAGTTTCTGAGCGAAGTGGTGCGCCTGGCCGAGAAGCATGGACTGATGTCGGGTGAGCACTTCTCGGTCGACGGCACCCTGCTGCAGCACGGCCTTTCTCGATACCTGGCGCCCTGGTAGAACTGATGAACTGACCCGGCTTACAGCAGGAAGATCGACGCCAAGCCCAGGAAGATGAAGAAACCGCCGCTGTCGGTCACCGCAGTGATCATCACGCTGGCCCCCATGGCCGGGTCGCGCCCGAGGCGCGCCAGGGTCATGGGGATCAGCACCCCCATCAGCGCCGCCAGCAGAAGGTTGAGCGTCATTGCCGCGGTCATCACCACGCCCAGCGACCAGCTGTCGTACAGGTAATAGGCCACCCCACCAATCACGCCGCCCCAGAGGATGCCGTTGATCAGGGAAACCCCCAGCTCCTTGCGCACCAGCCGCGCGGTGTTACCGGTACTGACCTGATCCAGCGCCATGGCGCGCACGATCATGGTGATGGTCTGGTTACCCGAGTTGCCGCCGATACCGGCAACGATAGGCATCAGCGCCGCCAGCGCCACCAGCTTCTCGATCGAGCCTTCGAACAGGCCGATCACCCGCGAAGCGAGGAATGCGGTGACCAGATTGATCGCCAGCCAGGCCCAACGGTTGCGCACCGACTTCCACACCGAGGCGAAGATGTCTTCTTCCTCGCGCAGACCGGCCATGTTCAGCACTTCGCTTTCGCTTTCCTCACGGATCAGGTCGACCATCTCGTCGATGGTCAGACGGCCGATCAGCTTGCCGTTCTTGTCCACCACCGGGGCGGAAATCAGGTCGTAACGTTCGAAGGCCTGGGCGGCGTCATAAGCATCATCATCCGGGTGAAAACTCACCGGATCGTCGGCCATGACTTCGCCGACCTGCTTGTCCGGGTCGTTGACCAGCAGGCGTTTGATCGGCAGCACGCCCTTGAGCACGCCGTCGTAATCGACCACGAACAGCTTGTCGGTATGGCTCGGCAGCTCTTTCAGGCGGCGCAGATAACGCAGAACCACCTCCAGGCTGACGTCTTCGCGGATGGTGACCATCTCGAAGTCCATCAGCGCACCGACCTGATCTTCTTCGTAGGACAGGGCCGAACGCACACGCTCGCGCTGCTGGGCGTCGAGCGATTCCATCAGCTCGTGAACGACGTCGCGCGGCAGTTCCGGCGCCAGGTCGGCGAGCTCGTCGGCGTCCAGGTCCTTGGCCGCGGCGAGAATCTCGTGATCGTCCATGTCGGCGATCAGGGTTTCCCGTACCGCGTCAGAGACTTCCAGCAGGATGTCGCCATCGCGCTCGGACTTGACCAACTGCCAGACGGTCAGACGTTCGTCGAGCGGCAAGGCTTCGAGGATGTGGGCGATGTCCGCAGGGTGCAGATCTTCGAGCTTGCGCTGCAGCTCGACGAGATTCTGACGATGCACCAGATTCTCGACCCGGTCGTGATGCTGGCCTTCCTGACGATGAGTCAAGTCTTCGACCAGCTTGTGCCGATGCAGCAGTTCGATCACCTGGGCCAGGCGATCCTGCAAGCTCTCTTGCGGCTTTTTGGCTTCTAATTCAGTCATAGCGCGCTCCACCCCAGTTGGCGGACACGCCAGAGGGGATCAATCAGGTCTTACACGATTGTGCGAGGGGAGTATTGAGTAACTACTGGGTAAGTCCATGGTGGTATTCCACAAGCCCCGGCGGGGCTGACGCGGCGAATGATAACACCGCAAAACAGCTTTGTACGTGACAAAAGCGCGGCAAGAACAACTGCTTGCATCACAAACTTCGATCTCGCATGAAAACCTGGCTATGCGACGCCAGCTACCCGCGTCAGGACACCCTGGCGAGTACGAAAAAACGGTCTAACCTGAAGCAGGCAAACGTCAGGGAGGACGACTCATGCGAGGACTGCACTTCGCAGCGCTATTGGCCGCTGCACTTCTCTACCCTATTGCAGACAGCTCAGCGGCCAGTGTGTTCCGCTGCGTGAGTGCAAATGGCCATGTCACCTTCACCCGCCACGGCTGCGCCGACGATCAAGAGCAGCACCTGCAGGATACGCGCAACCACACGCCCAGCAGCGGCAAGGCAATCCCTCTCGCGAACCCAGGCCGGCGCGCAGCAACCACCACGACCGGCAGTGGCGAGCTGGTCATCGTCGGCCAACAGGACGATGGTTGCGACAACCTGCTGACCAGCAGCGAGAGACGCCAGGCGATCATCCGCAAGGAAGTCCGCCTCGGCATGAGCCGCGCCGACGTGGAAAGCAGCCTGGGCAAGCCAGACAGAGTCACCAGCAGCAATGGGCAGCAGCGCTACCACTACCGAGAGAAACGTAAAGGCGGGAACAGCCGACAGGTCAGCTTCGACGAAGCCGGCTGCGTGAAGAAATAACGCACAATCGGCATAGGGGGCAGTTCTGATGAACTGCGCCCCTGCCACACCACCCGGCATGCGGGTCCGCACCGGGCGGTTCGAGGGATTGAGGTTATGAGAGTCGGGCTAATCCCAGGCGGTCGAACCAGGCCAGGTTCAACACCCTATTGAGTAGCTTGCCGCTGTTGCACCACCAGCGCCGGCTGTTGGCCGCCACCCGTTGTGCCACTGTACGACTTGCCCCCA
>NZ_QASO01000108.1 GCF_003052605.1 Ectopseudomonas oleovorans
GCGGACTGTCTGCCGAGCAAATTCCTGTGCTGGTGGTAAGAGATCGCAGTGGTCAGCAGGCAGACTTCAAGTTGGAAAAGCTGGATGCACAGCACATAGGGGAGCGGCTACGCCCGCTGATAGACGCGGATGCGATTCTCTGTACTGACAGCGCAGGTGTCTACGCCCATTTCGCCAAGGTTGAAGGCATCACTCACCGACCGATTAACCCGAGCCAGAATCGACGGGTTGATGGTGCTTTCCACATCCAGAACGTGAATGCCTACGACAGCCGACTCAAGAGCTGGATGATTCCTTTTCATGGTGTGGCCACCAAGTACCTAACGAACTATCTGGGCTGGCGCCGCCTGCTTGAGCGCTACAAAACACAGCTCAACCCATTGATTTGCTTGAAAGAGGCGTTGGGGTATAGGGATATGCAACAGTTAACTCAGACATAGCCATTTCTTTTGAGTAGCCTCCATGACGTCCACGAGTGATTCCTCGCAGCCGCTGGTCAGCGTGATCATCGCCTCATACAACCATGCGCCCTATATCGAGGCGAGCATCGAGAGCGTGCTGCAGCAGAGCTACCCGAACATCGAGCTGTTGGTGGTGGACGATGGTTCCCGCGACGACAGCGTGGCGCGCATCGAGGCGCTGCAGAAGGTGCATGGCTTCGACTTCCGCGTGCAGGCCAACAAGGGCCTCTCGCGCACCCTGAACGAGACCATCGAGCGGGCCAGGGGCAGCCTGATCGCTCCCTTCGGCTCCGACGACATCATGCTGCCGCAGCGTATCGCCACCCAGGTGGCCTATATGGCCGACAAGCCCGAAGTGGGAATTTGCGCCGGCGCTATCCAGACCATCGACGCCGACGGCAGGCCCGGCGCCAAGCCGCGCGCGCTGCCGTTGCGGCGGCTGGATTTCGAGGATGTATTCATGGACCGCAAGCCGGGCGCGCCGGCGCCTACCTTGCTGTTCCGTCGCGAGGCGCTGGAGCGGGTCGGCGGTTTCGAACCCGAGGTGCGTCTCGAGGACCTGATGATCGAGCTGAAGATCACCCATGCCGGCTACTTCATCGATATTCTCGGCGAGCCCCTGGCGCTCTACCGGGTGCATGACAGCAACACCTACAAGAACTACCGCTTCATGGTCGACAACGTGCTGAAGACCTATGCCCGTTTCAGCGACCACCCGGCCTACCCCGAAGTATGCGCGCGTTTTCGCAACTCGATGCTGCTCAAGTGCGCGCGCAGCGACCGCGCCCTGGCCTGGGCCCTGTTGCGCGAGATTCCGCCGCGCTTCTGGCGCTGGAAAACGCTGCGTGGCCTGGCGCGGATGCTGCTACCTACTCACTGACGGGACGGGAGCGGGCATAAGCGAGGAAGCCCTGTATGTCGCTGCTGCACAGTTTTTCGACAGTTTGTCTTATTTCTGCTTCGGGCCAGTTCCACCACGCGCTGTCGAGCAGTTCGTTTCGGGTTTTCTCATCGAAGCGCCAGCGCACGTGCCTGGCTGGATTGCCAGCGACTACAGAGTAGGGCGGAACATCGCGGCTGACGACTGCACCGCTGGCAACCACCGCGCCGTGGCCTACTGTGACGCCTGAGAGAATCGTACAGTTCGCGCAGAGCCAGACATCGCTGCCGATAATCACGTCGCCGCGGGTCCCGCCGTACTCGGTAATATGGGCTGCTTCCGGAAGGTAGGCCGGAAATGGGTAGCAGCTGACCCAGTCGATGCGGTGGTGGCCACCGAGGAATATCTGCACGTTGTCGGCAATTGAGCAAAAATTGCCGATCTTGAGTGTGCTGCCTTCGTCCCAGTCGTGAACCAGTGGCAGGCCGTAGCTGCCGAGGCCTATCTGATATTGGGGGTAGCGCTGGCGAAAACGGATTTGCGGCCGGTAGAAACGGGGTTGCTCTGGGCCTTTCCGCCAGCGTTTCTAGGCTTTCCTGATGCGCTGCTCAAGTTCCTTCCATTTCACGGGCCTGCTCCTTACCTCTGCAGATGAACCAGGTGGCAGTCAGTAGAGCCATGGGGATCCAGATTAGGAACCAATGCTCCTTGGGGCGCGAGAGAAAGGCGCCGCCCTCGGTCATGCTGGCTGCCAAACCAAAGACCAATAGACCTGAGCAGATCATCACCGAGGGCACCTTGCGGTTGCGCCAGGCAAATATAAAGGCAACTGCATACAGTGAGAGCCAGAGCGCCAAACCCACGGTCCCACCGTAGTAGAGGACGGCCAGCAGCATGTTGTGCGGATCCGCCATCGCGTAGTTGTGCGCTGTGATCCAGATGCTCAGGGGGGCGTCATAACCCTGGCCTAGCCAGGGGGCCTCGAGGATTTGCAGCCAGGCCTTGCCCCAGATTTCCGGGCGAGACGATAGCCCTCTGCTGGTGAGTTCGTCGGGGTAGAGATTGATGAGCAGGATGCCGATCACTGCGACGGCGGCCAGTGCGATAAGGCTGCGCCTGTTCCAGTGGGCGATTACCAGCCATAGCAGGCAAGCAGTCAGGGCCATGATTGGGGTTCGCGACCCCGTCTCCAGAAGCAGGACGCCTAATGTGCTTAGCGAGATCAGTGCCAGTGGGTTGAACACACTCTTGCCGTTGAACCAGTAACCGGCCCATAGCGCAGCGAAGAAGCCATAGACGTGCGAACTGAGCAAGGGATTGTATAGGGCACCATAGCCAGACAGGCGTCCTGCCCCACCGTTATACAGATGGAAGCCTAGGGTTGCTGCGCCGGCCAGGCTGGCGAAAATGGCGCTGGCTTTGAGGCTGAAAAGCAGTCGCTGCGGCGCTTGTTGTGCCAGCAGGGCTGCAGAGAAGAACAGGAACAGCACGTATATGGGTCTTTTGACCAGTGAGCCGAAGGCGTCGTCGGTGCTGGACCAGGCAAGACTAATGGCTGTGTACAGGCCGAATAGAAAGAATGCGGCGATCAGCGGGGATGTGAACAGATCCTTGATATCTCGGGGGCGGCCGAGCAAGGCGAGCAGCGTTGGGGCGGCCAGCAGGAGGTAATACAATTTGTGGTAGAGCGCCCTGTCCCCTATCCAGAACATTCCGGTGAGCAGCGCGAACCAGCCCGTGGGCAGAATGTATTGAACCAGCCAAGTAGAGGTCTTGGTCAGCCGATTGCCAAAAGCGAGGAGTGCAGTCACGGAGTTCTCAGGTCAAAGCGTTTTTAGTTGGTTGGCCAAGGCCAGCGCTGCCGGGTGTGTGCTGGCGGCAATATAGGCATTCCAAAAAGCCTGCCCGGCATCATTCAGTAACCAGCGTCGATCTTCGGTGTAGCGCAGCATGTGGCGAAAATTCCTCAGGCGTTTGTGTCGACCCAAGGGCGTTGTCTGGCCTTTCAGGTCGGAGATGTCAATCAAACCCAGAGTGTGGTCAGGGGTCAGCACGATATTGCCAAGGTGCAGGGAACGAAAGTAAATCCCCCGGTCGTGCAGAGTGGCGATAAAGGCTCCCAGCTGTTCCTTGAGGTGCCGGTCGGCGCTGTCGGAGCGATGCAGGTAGAGCTGACGCAAGGTTTCCCCGGGGAGCGGTTGGTAATGCACGACATCTCGCGCCAGGGTACTCACCCGATAAACTGCAAGCACCTTGGGGCAGGGGATGTCATGTGTTTGCAGTAGCTTGGCGTTATCAGCGAAGCGTTGGGCGTAGGGATAGTACAGGGCCGAGGAAAGCAGGCGCTTACGGCGAAACAGCTTAAGAAAGTTGCCATCGGCGAGGCGCAGTACCTTGTCACCGTACCGGTCGGCCTCCAGGACTTTGGCGTCAGCGCTCAATCTAAGGTAAGCGTCGTGATCCAGGGCTTGCATCAATCAATGGGTCTCGTGTGAAGGCCGCGTATATTAACTCAGTCATCCTGTTGAAAGAGGAAAAAAGGCCCTGTGTTACACTCCCGCCCCCCTTTTAGAGCGCAGAGCCTATGAGCCGCAACGATCAGTCCGAGCCCTCCAGCCTGAAGGTCTACTTCCGTCTGCTGGGTTATGTGAAGCCCTATATCGGCTTCTTCATGCTCAGCATCGTCGGCTTCGTCATCTTCGCCTCAACCCAGCCCATGCTGGGTTACGTCCTCAAGTACTTCGTCGACGGTCTGTCGAATCCCGAGGCCAGCTTCTTCGCCAGCGTCCCCTACCTGTCGGAGATCCCCTTCCTCGCCCACTTGAAGCTGCTGCAGACGGTGCCGCTGCTGATCGTGCTGATCGCGCTGTGGCAGGGCATCGGCTCCTACCTGGGCAACTATTTCCTGGCCAAGGTCTCCCTGGGACTGGTGCATGACCTGCGCGTGGAGCTGTTCGACAAGTTGCTGGTGCTGCCCAACCGCTATTTCGACAGCCACAACTCCGGGCACCTGATCTCGCGCATCACCTTCAACGTGACCATGGTCACCGGCGCGGCCACCGACGCGATCAAGGTGGTGATCCGCGAAGGCATGACGGTGGTGTTCCTGTTCACCACCCTGCTGCTGATGAACTGGAAGCTGACCCTGGTGATGCTGGCGATCCTGCCGGTGATCGGCCTGATGGTCAGCAGTGCCAGCAAGAAATTTCGCAAGCAGAGCAAGAAGATCCAGGTGGCCATGGGCGACGTTACCCATGTCGCCTCCGAGACTATCCAGGGTTATCGCGTGGTGCGCAGCTTCGGTGGCGAGACCTACGAGTCGCAGCGCTTCCGCTTCGCCTCGAGCGACAACACCCGCAAGCAGTTGCGCATGACCAAGACTGGCGCCATCTACACGCCGATGCTGCAACTGGTGATCTACAGCGCCATGGCAGTGCTGATGTTCCTGGTGCTGTTCATGCGCGGCGATGCCTCGGCCGGCGATCTGGTGGCCTATATCACCCTGGCCGGCCTGTTGCCCAAGCCGATCCGCCAGCTCTCGGAGGTCAGCTCGACCATCCAGAAGGGCCTGGCCGGCGCCGAGAGCATCTTCCAGCAGCTCGACGAGGCCGCCGAGGTGGACCGCGGCAGCGTCGAGCGCGAGCGGGTCGGCGGCCGTCTCGAGGTGCGCAACCTGAGCTTCAGCTACCCCGGCAGCGAAAAGGCCGTGCTCGCCGACGTCAGCTTCACCGCCGAGCCGGGTCAGATGATCGCCCTGGTCGGCCGTTCCGGTAGCGGCAAGTCGACCCTGGCCAACCTGATTCCGCGTTTCTATCACCACGAGCAGGGGCAGATCCTCCTCGACGGCGTCGATGTCGAGGACTACACGCTGCGCAACCTGCGCCGGCACATCGCCCTGGTGACCCAGCACGTCACCCTGTTCAACGACACGGTGCGCAACAACATCGCCTATGGCGACCTGGCCGGGGCGCCGCTGGAGGCGGTCAAGCAGGCCGCCGCGGATGCCTACGCCGCCGAATTCATCGAGAAGATGCCGCAGGGCTACGACACCCTGGTCGGCGAGAACGGCGTGCTGCTTTCCGGCGGTCAGCGCCAGCGCCTGGCCATCGCCCGCGCCTTGCTCAAGGACGCGCCGCTGCTGGTGCTCGACGAGGCCACCTCGGCGCTGGATACCGAATCCGAGCGGCATATCCAGGCCGCGCTGGATAAGGTGATGCAGGGCCGCACCACCCTGGTGATCGCCCACCGCCTGTCCACCATCGAGAAGGCCGACCTGATCCTGGTGATGGACCAGGGGCAGATCGTCGAGCGCGGCAGCCACGCCGAGCTGCTGGCGCGCAATGGCTACTATGCGCGCCTGCACGCCCGGCAGTTCGAGGAGGATGGCGAGTCAGTCGATTGCGTGCAGGATGCCTGAGGCGCTGCGCTAAACATCGGCGAGCGGCGGCCCGTTGCCTGGGCCGTCTTCGCCGCTATGCTATGATCCGCGACGATTTTGCCGCCCTCGGAGCCACCATGAAGCTGACCCTGCCCCGTTACGATCAAGCCCCCGTCCTGGTGGTGGGCGACGTCATGCTCGACCGCTACTGGCATGGCGGCACCTCGCGCATCTCGCCGGAGGCGCCGGTGCCGGTGGTGCGCGTCGAACAGATCGAGGACCGTCCGGGCGGTGCGGCCAACGTCGCGCTGAACATCGCCGCGCTCGGCGCGCCGGCGCTGCTGGTGGGCGTGACCGGTGAGGACGAGGCCGCCGACAGCCTCACCGACAGCCTGGCTGCCGCTGGCGTCGAGGCGCATTTCCAGCGCATCGAGGATCAGCCGACCATCGTCAAGCTGCGCGTCATGAGCCGGCACCAGCAATTGCTGCGCATGGATTTCGAAGAGCCCTTCAATACCGATGCCGCGGCCATGGCGCGCGAGGTCGAGGCGCTGCTCGCCGGGGTCAAGGTGCTGGTGCTGTCGGACTACGGCAAGGGGGCGCTGCAGAATCATCAGGCGCTGATCCAGGCTGCGCGCAAGAAAGGCATCCCGGTGCTGGCCGATCCCAAGGGTAAGGACTTTTCCATCTACCGTGGCGCCAGCCTGATCACCCCCAATCTGCACGAGTTCGAACTCATCGTTGGCGGTTGCGCCGATGAAGCCGAGCTGGTCAGAAAAGGCGCGACGCTGATGCGCGAATTGGAGCTCGGAGCCCTGCTGGTGACCCGCGGCGAGCACGGCATGACCCTGCTGCGCCCGGGGCATGCTCCGCTGCATCTGCCGGCCCGTGCCCGCGAAGTGTTTGACGTCACCGGTGCCGGCGATACGGTGATCTCTACCTTGGCTGCGTCGATCGCCGCTGGCGAAGAGTTGCCGAACGCCGTGGCTCTGGCCAATCTGGCGGCCGGCATCGTGGTTGGCAAACTGGGCACGGCGGCCATCAGCGCACCGGAACTGCGCCGCGCCGTGCAGCGCGAGGAAGGTTCCGAGCGTGGTGTGCTGAGCCTGGATCAACTGCTCATCGCCATCGAGGATGCGCGGGCTCACGGCGAGAAGATCGTATTCACCAATGGCTGCTTCGATATTCTGCATGCCGGCCACGTGACCTATCTGGAACAGGCCCGCGCGCAGGGCGACCGCCTGATCGTGGCGGTCAATGACGATGCCTCGGTCAGTCGCCTGAAAGGTCCGGGGCGTCCGATCAATGCCGTCGACCGGCGCATGGCAGTGCTCGCCGGCCTGGGGGCGGTGGATTGGGTGGTGAGCTTCGGTGAAGACACGCCCGAGCGCCTGCTCAAGCAGGTGCAGCCGGATGTGCTGGTCAAGGGCGGCGACTACGGTATTGATCAGGTGGTAGGTGCCGATATCGTCCAGGCCTATGGCGGCGAAGTGCGCGTACTCGGGCTGGTGGAGAACAGCTCCACCACCGCCATCGTCGAGAAGATCCGCAGCAAGTAACGCATTGCGTATGGCATCGCCCGTTGGCTCTGGTGTGCGCAATGTCTGTCAGTTGGCAGCAGAGATTTCTTCGGGCACACACCGAACAGGTCTGTATGCCTGCGCAGATGGGCATTCACAGCCAACTCCTCCATTCAGGCTCCCGCTTTTGCGGGAGTGCCGTTGAATGGATGGAGGATATTCCTAGAAACGGAAGACTTCCGTATCGATCTTGATCGGTTCTGCCACCGGGATCTTCGGCCCGGCAGCGGCTGGGTCCTGCGGTTTGGCTTTGGCCACCGGAGGCTTCTTGCGCGGCGGCTCAGGGGTAGGCTCGGCTGCAGCGATGGGTTGAATGGCCACAGCCAGTTCAGCCGCCAGACGTTGCAGCAAGACACTCTGCGCCTTGACCTGTTCGGCCATGGGCCCACCGTGCGCTTCTTCCAAACGAATCAGCCGGCTGTCGCGCAGTTGTCCGCGGCGGTCGAGCAAGCGCCACTGAGCTTCCAGCACGGCAGGTTGAGTCGGGCCGGAATCCAGGCGGGTGATGGTCAGCATGACCTGTGCATCGGCACTGAAGCCTGGTGCCGCCGGCGCCAGGGCCAGGCGCTGGCTGTCCAGGCGCCAGGCCAGTTGGCGCAGCAACTGCTGGTCGATGTCGTTGGCCAGGCCGCTGGCCCAGCGAGCGTCCTGCGCGGCCACCAGGCTGCCATCGGCCTGACGTTGCAGCAGATTTTGCTGGCGCAGGTAATCGGCCACGCTGATCGGGCCGACCAGTACGGTCACACCGTTGTCCTGGGTCGGCGTCACGGCCTGGCCGCTGTCGAGTTGGTAAAGGGGCACCGGCTTCTGCTGCAGCAGACTGCAACCACTCAATACGAGCAGCGTGGTCAGAAGCAGAGCCACAGGGCGTACTACAGTCATCATTAATTCCAGGCAGCCGCTTCTGGGGCAGCTGCATATCGATCCCATATCATGCTGTGGGGTCATTTGCGCATGACCCGGGGCGCGTATCATCCGTCAAACCGCGCGATGACTCCAGCCTTGCCTGCTGGCTGGTAGCGCGGATATCCCGGACGAACGGGGCGTGTTGCCGACGCTATTCCACCAGCAGCTGGTCGACGCGCTGGAAGCCTCGCGGCAGCTTGTTACCGCGGCGGCCGCGCTCGCCCTTGTAATGCTCGAGGTCGTCGGCTTTGAGTGTCAGGGTACGCTTCCCGGCCTGCAAAACCAAACTGGCGCCGCTGGGCAGCACGGCCAGATCGGTCAGATATTCCTCACGCGAGGCTACGCGCTCGCCGGGAATGCCGATGATCTTGTTGCCCTTGCCTTTACCCAGTTGCGGCAGATCGGTGACCTTGAACAGCAGCAGGCGACCTTCGGTAGTCACCGCGGCCAACCAGTCGTCTTCCAGACTGGTGACCGGCTTGGGTGCGACCACCCTGGCGCCGGTTGGCAGGCTAAGCAGGGCCTTGCCCGCCTTGTTCTTGGCCTGCAGATCCTCGCCTTTGACCACGAAGCCGTAGCCGGCGTCCGAGGCGATCACATACAGCGCGCCGTCTTCCGGCAGCAACACGCATTCGAAGGTGGCACCCGGCGGTGGGGTCAGGCGACCGGTGAGCGGCTCGCCCTGGCCACGTGCCGAAGGCAGTGAGTGGGCCGCGAGCGAATAGCTCCTGCCGGTCGAGTCGATAAACACCGCGTACTGGTTCGAGCGCCCGGGCGCGGCGGCCTTGAAGCCGTCGCCGGCCTTGTAGGACAGGCCGGTGGCATCGATGTCGTGGCCCTTGGCACAACGCACCCAGCCTTTTTCCGAGAGCACCACGGTGACCGGCTCGGTCGGCATCAGCTCGGTTTCCGAAAGGGCCTTGGCCTCGGCGCGGGCGACGATCGGCGAGCGGCGGTCATCGCCGTACTTCTCCGCGTCCTCGATGATTTCCTTGCGTACCAGCTTCTTCAGCTTGGCTTCGCTGCCGAGCAGGGCCAGGAGTTTCTCGCGCTCCTTGGCCAGTTCGTCCTGCTCGCCACGGATCTTCATCTCTTCCAAGCGAGCCAATTGGCGCAGGCGAGTGTCGAGAATGTAGTCGGCCTGCACGTCGGTGAGGCCGAAACGCTCCATCAACACCGGCTTGGGCGAATCCTCGCTGCGAATGATGCGAATGACTTCATCGAGGTTGAGGAAGGCGATCAGCAAACCTTCCAACAGGTGCAGGCGGCGTTCGACTTTGTCCAGGCGGAACTGCAGGCGGCGGCGCACGGTGCCGACGCGGTACACCAGCCACTCGCTGAGCAGGGTGCGCAGGTCCTTGACCTGCGGCTTGCCGTCGAGGCCGATGACGTTGGTGTTGACCCGGTAGCTGGATTCCAGGTCGGTCGTGGCGAACAGGTGGGTCATCAGCTCGTCGGCATCGACACGGCTGGAGCGCGGGATGATGACTATGCGGCACGGGTTCTCATGGTCCGACTCGTCACGCAGGTCGGCGACCATCGGCAGCTTCTTGGCCTGCATCTGCGCGGCGATCTGCTCCAGTACCTTGGCCCCGGAGACCTGGTGCGGCAGGGCAGTGACGACGATGTCGCCGTCCTCGACGCTGTAGACGGCGCGCATGCGCACCGAGCCGCGGCCGGTTTCGTAGATCTTCAGCAGGTCGGCCTTGGGCGTGATGACTTCGGCTTCGGTGGGGAAGTCAGGGCCCTGGATATGCTCGCAGAGCTGCTCGACCGTGGCGCCCGGCTCATCGAGCAGGCGTACGCAGGCCGCGGCCACCTCGCGCAGGTTGTGCGGCGGCACATCGGTGGCCATGCCCACGGCGATGCCGGTGGTGCCGTTGAGCAGCAGGTTGGGCAGGCGCGCCGGCAGGGTCGCCGGCTCGTTCAGGGTGCCGTCGAAGTTGGGTACCCAGTCGACGGTGCCCTGGCCCAGCTCGGACAGCAGCACCTCGGAGTAGCGCGACAGGCGCGCCTCGGTGTAGCGCATGGCGGCGAAGGACTTGGGATCGTCCGGTGCCCCCCAGTTGCCTTGGCCGTCGACCAGCGTGTAGCGGTAGCTGAACGGCTGCGCCATCAGCACCATGGCTTCATAGCAGGCGCTGTCGCCGTGCGGGTGGAACTTGCCGAGCACGTCACCGACGGTACGCGCGGATTTCTTGTGCTTGGAGTCGGCGTCCAGGCCCAGTTCGCTCATGGCGTAGACGATGCGCCGTTGTACCGGCTTCAGGCCGTCGCCGATGTGCGGCAGGGCGCGGTCCATGATCACGTACATGGAGTAGTTGAGATAAGCCTGCTCGGTGAAGTCGGCGAGTGACCGGCGTTCAACGCCTTCCAGGCTCAAATCGAGGGATTCGCTCATGCGGGCCTCATTGCAAAAAAGTGAAGCGTCAGTGACGCGGCAAAACAGTTTGGCGCAGCACCAGGGTGCCGCCCTTCTGACTGAATTCGAGTTGTTTCAGGGCGCTCATGCCCAGCAGCACTTCGTCGCCGTCCATGCCTGGGGCGATCAGTGCGGCGACGTCACGTAGTTCGATATCGCCCAGGCGCAGGCTGTCCAGGCGCGTGCGATGCCCGGTGGCACGGCCGTTGGCGGTGCTGATGATGATCGGGGCGCCGCGTTGCAGGCCGAGTCGCTCGGCCACCGAGCTGGGTATTGCCACCTGGGTGGCGCCGGTGTCGAGCAGAAAGGTGACCTTCTGGCCATCGATCTGCCCGTCGACCAGGTAGTGACCCTGACGACTGCTGGCCAGGCTCACCTCGACGAAACCATCGCCATGCACCGACTGCGGTGTCTGGTTGGGGTTGCGCTGGCGATCTTCCCAGTTACCGAAGAAGTGCGTGGCCAGCAGCAGGCCGGCGCCCCAGGCGAGCACCAACATCACTCGTCCGGCACGACGGCCCGGCGTCTGTTCGCTCACGGGCGCCGGCTCCAGCCGCCCTTGGGCGCGGCAAAACGCCAGACGATGGGACGCTCTTCGCCATCGGTGCGGGTCTGGCTGCCGTTGTCGACGCCGATCCAGGCACCATCCTTGTCGATCCACAGCGCTTCGGCCATGCCGTAGTCTGGTGCGTAGCGGCGTGGTTCGCTCAGGGCTTCGCTGGCGAACGACCAGCAGATCTCCGCGACACCGTCGCTCAAGGTGCGCCGGCAGACACGGTGGGCCTGACGCTCCAGGGTAAAGAGCTTTTCATCGAAATAGGCCAGGCCGGAGAAGTCGCGTGGCGCCATATG
This sequence comes from Ectopseudomonas oleovorans, assembly GCF_003052605.1. Taxonomy (GTDB): domain Bacteria; phylum Pseudomonadota; class Gammaproteobacteria; order Pseudomonadales; family Pseudomonadaceae; genus Aquipseudomonas; species Aquipseudomonas oleovorans_A. The sequence goes on from NZ_QASO01000108.1 coordinate 11,480, forward strand.
GCCGCCGAGCGCTTCGGGCGACGCTTCGTCACCGCTTTCGCTGGTCAGCACGCAGCCGCCGGTACAGCGCCAGCCACTGCCGCGACGATGCAGTACAGTGAGGCCCCGGCGGCGCTGCTCGGCAGCCAGCCACAGGCGATCACCGGCCGGATCGATGGCGATGCCTTCGAAACCCTGGTTGAAGTGCAGCAGCATGCCGCTGGCGCGAGCCTGGCGCACCAGTCCGCTGGGCAGGTTGAGCCACTGCGCATTGCCGTTGCTGCTTACCTGCAGCACGGCGGCGCGGGTTTCGCTGACCAGGTAACGGTTGCCTTGTGCGTCGCACGCCAGGCCCTCGAAATCCAGTGCGCCACCGCGTACCAGGCCGGCCACCCAGTTGCGCATGCGCAGGCCCCAGGGCAGCGCGCTCTCGGGCGGTTCGGGGGCGACGAAGGTTTCTGCTTCGGCGCGCAGCAGCCGTTCCTCTCTATGCAGTTGATAGAGGCGGTCGTCGTCACGGTCGGAAACCGCCCACAGCGTTTCGCCGCACAGGGCCAGGCCGGACAGGTTGCCGCCCGGCATTTCTGTCACCGGGTATTCGGCCTCCAGCTTGAGCTCTTCCAGCACCACTGGCTCGGCGTTCGCGACGCCGGCCAACAGACCGAGTGCAAGGAGGTGATTACGCATCAGGCCAGTACCTCGGCCAGGTTGCCCTTGGTTTCCAGCCAGCTCTTGCGATCACCGGCGCGTTTTTTCGCCAGCAGCATGTCCATCACTTCGCGGGTACCTTCGAAATCATCCAGGGTCAGTTGCACCAGACGTCGGGTGTTGGGGTCCATGGTGGTTTCGCGCAGCTGCGGCGGGTTCATTTCGCCGAGGCCCTTGAAGCGGGTGACCTGTGGTTTGCCACGGCGCTTCTCGGCCACCAGGCGGTCGAGGATGCCGTCGCGCTCGGCGTCGTCCAGGGCGTAGAAGATCTCCTTGCCCAGATCGATGCGGTACAGCGGCGGCATGGCCACGTAGACGTGACCGGCATCCACCAGCGGACGGAAGTGGCGCACGAACAGGGCGCAGAGCAGGGTGGCGATGTGCAGGCCGTCGGAGTCGGCGTCGGCGAGGATGCAGATCTTGCCGTAGCGCAGCTGGCTCAGGTCGCTCGAGCCTGGATCGATGCCGATGGCCACGGCGATATCGTGCACCTCCTGCGAGGCCAGGACTTCGCTGCCGTCCACTTCCCAGGTGTTCAGGATCTTGCCGCGCAGCGGCATGATGGCCTGGAACTCCTTGTCGCGTGCCTGCTTGGCGCTGCCGCCGGCGGAGTCGCCCTCGACCAGAAACAGCTCGCAGCGCAGCGGATTCTGCCCCGCGCAATCGGCCAGCTTGCCGGGCAGCGCCGGGCCTTGAGTGATCTTCTTGCGCTCGACCTTCTTGCCGGCCTTGAGGCGACGGCCGGCGTTGCTGATGGCCAGTTCGGCCAGCGCCAGGCCGGTTTCCGGATGGGCATTGAGCCACAGGCTGAAGGCATCCTTGACCACGCCGGAGACAAAGGCGGCGGCTTCGCGCGAGGACAGGCGCTCCTTGGTCTGGCCGGAGAATTGCGCGTCCTGCATCTTCATCGAGAGAACGAAGGCAATGCGTTCCCAGACGTCTTCCGGGGCGAGTTTCACGCCACGCGGCAGCAGGTTGCGGAACTCGCAGAACTCGCGCATGGCATCGAGCAGGCCCTGACGCAGGCCGTTGACGTGGGTGCCGCCCTGCGCGGTGGGGATCAGGTTGACGTAGCTTTCCTGCACCGCGTCGCCGCCTTCAGGCAGCCACAGCAGGGCCCAGTCCACGGCTTCCTTGTTGCCAGCCAGGCTGCCGACGAAGGGCTCTACCGGCAGACGCTCGAACTCGCTGACGGCATCGACCAGATAGGAGCGCAGGCCGTCCTCGTAATGCCACTCGACCTTCTCGCCCGAAGCCTTGTCTTCGAAGCTGACGTTCAGGCCTGGGCAGAGTACGGCCTTGGCCTTGAGCACATGCTTGAGGCGGCTGATGGAGAACTTGAAGGAGTCGAAGTACTTGGCGTCTGGCCAGAAATGCACGCTGGTGCCGGTGTTGCGCTTGCCGACGCTGCCGATGACTTCCAGCTCGCTGGCCTTGAAACCGTCGGCGAAGCTCATCTGGTATTCGTTGCCGTCACGCTTGACGGTGACCACCACGCGGGTCGACAGGGCGTTGACCACGCTGATGCCGACGCCGTGCAGACCACCGGAGAACTGGTAGTTCTTGTTGCTGAACTTGCCGCCGGCATGCAGCTTGGTAAGGATGAGCTCGACGCCCGGCACGCCTTCTTCCGGATGGATATCCACCGGCATGCCGCGGCCATCGTCGAGCACTTCCAGCGAATTGTCCTCGTGGAGGATTACCTGGATCGACTTGGCGTGCCCGGCCAGGGCTTCGTCGACGCTGTTGTCGATCACTTCCTGGGCCAGGTGGTTGGGGCGTGTGGTGTCGGTGTACATGCCCGGGCGCTTGCGCACCGGGTCGAGGCCGGAAAGGACTTCGATGGCGTCTGCGTTATAGGCGTTCTGCTGGGCCATAGGGTCTCTTGTTCGTCAATTGAATACGGAAAAGTCGGTATCACGCCAGAGTGTGGCGTTAATACCGGCAAAAGCGAAGAGGGTCGGCAGGCGTTCGGCAAAACCCTGGAAACCGTGGTCGCCACCGGCCTGGATGCGCAGGGCGCAGGCACGGTAGTAACGCTCGGCGTCGCGGTAGTCGAGGGTTTCGTCGCCGGTTTGCAGCCATACCTGGTAGCGGCTGGCGTCCAATGGCGGCGCCACCTCCAGTTCGGCCAGGGCGTGGACGTGATCCGCGGTCAGGTCCCAGGTCTCGTCGCTGTAGTAGTTCTTTTGCGGGCCCAGGTAGCCATCGAAGCGCAGGTGCGGCTTTACGGCTGGATTGATCAGCAGCGCCTTGAGCCCGTGCTGCTCGGCCAGGTAGGTAGCGTAAAAGCCGCCTAGCGAGCTACCCACCAGAACAGGATCGCCCAGTTCGGCGACCAGCGCCTGCAACTGGACGATGGCTTGGCGTGGGTGGTGATGCAGAGCGGGCACGCGCAGTTGGTTTTCCAGGCCCAGATGGACCATGGCGCGGCTCAGCTGGCTGGCCTTGTGCGAGGCTGGCGAGCTGTTCAGGCCGTGTATATAGAGGATGGATGCGGTCATGGAGCGGGAGGCTACTCGTCCGGGGCCTCAAGCTGCAAGCTTCAAGCTGATTGGGGGTATGTCAGTAACCCTTGACGCTGTAGTCCACTTCGAAATGGATGCCGGTGACGCGCGATACACCGGTATCCAGCTTGCCGTCGGCATGCAGGCGCAGCCAGCGATAGCCGGGGGCTTCGCTGTCCACCTGGAACTCCTCGCTGCCCGGCGCGAACTGCACGCAGGTCGAAGGCGAGGCGAGCAGGCGCAGATTGCCGCGCTGCTGGTCGAACTCCTGATGGATATGCCCCCAGAGCACGGTGCGCGCCTGCGGGTAGCGGTCGAGCACGGCGAACAGGGCGTCGGGGTTGCGCAGGCCGATGGGTTCCATCCACTTGCAGCCGATGGCGACCGGATGGTGGTGCAGGCAGATCAGGTGATGGCGCTGCGGTGCTTCGCTGAGGGCGCGTTCGAGCAGTTCGAGTTGGCCGTCGGCAAGAAAGCCGGGCACCGCGCCGGGGATCGAGGAGTCGAGCATGACGATGCGCCAGGCGCCAAGGTCGATTACTGGCTCCAGCAGCTCGCTGCCCTGGCAGGCAGCCTGCATGGGGGGGATTTCGTCATGGTTGCCGGCCAGCCAGCGGGTTGGTGCGTCGATGGCTGAGGTGAGTTGGCGAAAGCGCTGATACGACGCTTCGCTGCCATCCTGCGAAAGATCACCTGTAGCCAGAATCAGGTCGATCTGCGGCTGCTCCTGCAGGACCCGTTCGATCACCCGCTGCAGGCTGTCGCACGTATCCATGCCCAGCAGCTTGCCGTCCGCTTCGGCGAACAGATGGCTGTCGGACAACTGCACCAGCAGTACCGAGGAATCAGTGGATTGGGTGGGCAGGCTCGGCAAGACCGTCTCCTAGGGCGCAATCGGGTGAATTATGGTGGTTGCTGCAGTAAAGGGAAAACCCGGGAAGCAGACGCAGGTCACAGAAAAAACACCAGAAGCGCTGTTTGCCATCGTTCGCGACAGTCGTCAGGCAGGGCGGGCCATCCAAACAATACAACGCCGCGCTATCGGCCAGGCACCGAAAAGCTTGATCGCCGGCTTACATCACCGGCTGCGGTTCGTGCCCGCAGGCCAGGCAATGGCTCAGCCATTCGCCGAGGAACAGGTTGAGCTGACTCTTCTCGTCCGGCTGGTGCATGGCCGCGTTGGGATAGGGGTAGCGAATATGCAGACGGCGCGCGTTCTCTGCGCTGACGACCTCGGCCATGCGCGCATCGTGATACACCCGCACTTCCAGCTGCGGCACCGGCAGCCAGGGCAGGCTGTGTTCCTGGCGCACGCACAGGGTGGTGGTGTAGGGGCAACTTTCCAACACGTCCAGCGCCAGCACGCCGAGCAGATGCTCACCCTGGCTCAGCGCCACGCGGCGGCTTTCCGTGTGCTCACGCATGTTCGGCAGCAGGCGCATCAGGCGCGCGTAGTTGGCCTCGCAAGCCGCTTGCAGCTCGACCAGGTCGACCCGATAGCGCTCGCGTAGCAGATTCACGACCACATGCCCCGCACTTCGTCGCGGTTCAGCGCCAGCCATTGCAGGGCGATGATGCTGGCCGCGTTGTTGATGCGTCCGTCGCGTACGGCTGCCAGGGCATCGGCCAGCGGCATCACATGCACGCGAATGTCCTCGCCCTCCTCGGGCAGGCCATGCACGCCACCGGCACCGCTACTGTCGCAGCGACCCAGAAACAGATGGACGAACTCATCGGAGCCGCCAGGGGAGGGGAAATACTGGGTAATTGGCCACAGCGGGCCAAGAATCAGATCGGCTTCTTCGACCGCTTCGCGGCGGGCGACTTCCTCGGGCTCCTCGTCCTTGTCGATCAGCCCGGCGACCAGCTCCAGCAGCCAGGGATTGTCGGCCTTGTCCATGGCACCGACACGGAACTGCTCGATCAGCACCACTTCATCGCGCTGCGGGTCGTAAGGCAGCACGCAGACGGCATCGTGGCGCACGAACAGCTCGCGGGTCAGTTGCGGGCCCATGTTGCCGGCGAACTGGCGATGGCGCAGCTTGATCCGGTCGAGGCGATAGAAGCCGCGAAAGCAGTTCTCGCGCTCGATGATGTCGATGTCGTCTTTGTTCATTGCACTCCCCAGATGGTCGTAACGGGCCAAACTGCGGCCCGTTACGCATCACACTAGCGAGCATCCGCCCCGCCGATCAAGCCTGGCTGAAGGAAAGTACGCCGTTACACCTTCTGGTACAGCTGGCTACCCTGCGCCTTGAACTCCGCAGCCTTGGCCTGCATGCCCTGTTCGGCGTCCAGGTCGACGGCGTCGATGCGCTGATCCTTGGCGTATTCACGCACTTCCTGGGTGATCTTCATCGAGCAGAACTTCGGCCCGCACATGGAGCAGAAGTGCGCGACCTTGGCCGAATCCTTGGGCAGCGTCTCATCGTGGTAAGCGCGTGCAGTGTCCGGGTCCAGCCCCAGGTTGAACTGATCTTCCCAGCGGAACTCGAAGCGCGCCTTGGACAGTGCGTTGTCGCGGATCTGTGCGCCCGGGTGACCTTTTGCCAGGTCGGCGGCATGCGCGGCGATCTTGTAGGTGATGATGCCGGTCTTCACGTCATCCTTGTTCGGCAGGCCCAGGTGCTCCTTGGGTGTGACGTAGCAGAGCATGGCGCAGCCGAACCAGCCGATCATCGCCGCGCCGATGCCGCTGGTGATGTGGTCGTAGCCGGGGGCGATGTCGGTGGTCAGCGGGCCGAGGGTGTAGAACGGCGCCTCATCGCAGCATTCCAGCTGCTTGTCCATGTTCTCCTTGATCAGTTGCATCGGCACGTGGCCTGGGCCTTCGATCATGCACTGCACGTCGTGCTTCCAGGCGATCTTGGTCAGCTCGCCGAGGGTTTCCAGTTCGCCAAACTGGGCGGCATCGTTGGCGTCGGCAATCGAGCCCGGACGCAGGCCGTCGCCCAGCGAGAAGCTGACGTCGTAGGCCTTCATGATTTCGCAGATGTCGTCGAAATGGGTGTAGAGGAAGTTTTCCTTGTGGTGCGCCAGGCACCACTTGGCCATGATCGAGCCGCCGCGCGAAACGATGCCGGTGACGCGTTTGGCGGTCAGTGGCACGTAGCGCAGCAGAACACCGGCGTGGATGGTGAAGTAGTCCACACCCTGTTCGGCCTGCTCGATCAGGGTGTCACGGAACAGCTCCCAGGTCAGGTCCTCGGCGATGCCGCCGACCTTTTCCAGGGCCTGGTAGATCGGCACGGTGCCGATCGGCACGGGGCTGTTACGGATGATCCACTCGCGGGTCTCGTGGATGTGCTTGCCGGTGGACAGGTCCATCACCGTATCCGAGCCCCAACGGATGCCCCAGGTCAGCTTGGCCACTTCTTCCTCGATGCTCGATCCCAGCGCCGAGTTGCCGATATTGCCGTTGATCTTCACCAGGAAGTTACGGCCGATGATCATCGGCTCCAATTCGACGTGGTTGATGTTGGCCGGGATGATGGCGCGGCCACGGGCGACTTCGCTGCGCACGAACTCGGGAGTGATTTCTTTCGGAATGCTGGCGCCGAAGCTGTGGCCGGCGTGCTGCTCATTGAGCAGGCCGGCTTCACGCGCTTCGGCCAGCTTCATGTTTTCGCGGATGGCGACGTATTCCATCTCCGGAGTGATGATGCCTTTCTTGGCGTAGTGCATCTGGCTGACGTTGTGCCCGGCCTTGGCCCGGCGCGGGTTGCGCACGTGGGCGAAGCGCATCGCCGACAGCTCGGCATCGTTGAGGCGGCGCTGGCCGAACTCCGAGGACAGGCCCGGCAGCTTTTCGGTATCGCCGCGATCCTCGATCCAGGCGCTGCGCACGTCGGCCAGGCCCTTGCGCACGTCGATGGTGACGTTCGGGTCGGTGTAGGGGCCGGAGGTGTCGTAGACGGTGACCGGGGCGTTGATTTCACCACCGAAGTCGGTTGGCGTCACGTCCAGGCTGATCTCACGCATCGGCACGCGAATATCCGGGCGCGAGCCCTGGACATAGACTTTCTGCGAACGAGGGAAGGGCTTTACCGACTGTTGATCGACCTGTGCAGATTCGCTCAGGTTCTTTTGTTGTTGTGCGCTCATCAAGGCTCTCTCCGGGATAGATGTCGGAGTTGGAACCTGAGCGGACGAAGGGCGCGAGATGCACCAAGGGTGGTGCCGAGAGGACTCGCCGATCTACTGGCGAGGACATCTTGTTCCCTACGCAGGCCTTAACCTGATCAGGTTCAACGGGATCCGGCAGCTGCCAATCTCAGCCCCGCATTTGGGGCACCCCGACAAGAACTCGGGCAGTCTAAACAAGCTGGTGGGAGAAAACCAACTCGGTGGTCAATAAATATCGACCCATGCGTCGGAAAACGACTGTTGGCGCGGCGAATGATGGATTGTTCCCGACGAGCAACATAGCTTGCCGCCAGCTAGACTGATGCTGCTCATGGCGCGCTTGACCCCCGCCTGCGGCGCCCCGTAGCCTTGCCGATTACCGCCTATTCAAGGATCGACAACCATCATGTTGCGCAGACTTTCCCTGGCAATCGCCGTGGCCGTCGCTTCGGTGGGCTTGGTTCAGGCCGCAGAGGCCCCGCTGTCCAGCAAGACCGACTTGGTCACCGTGTATCAGGACGCGGCGAAGAACAACGCGGATATCGCTGCCGCTCGCGCCGATTATCAGGCTCGCCGTGAAGTGGTGCCGCAAGCACGTGCCGGCCTGCTGCCCAACCTGTCCGCGGGCGCCAACTACGGCGATACGCGCACCGAAATAGATTCGCCCAGCGCCACTGTCTCGCGTAGCGGTCTGGTCTATCAGGCCAACCTCAGCCAGCCGCTGTTCCGTGCCGACCGCTGGTTCCAACTGCAGGCGGCTGAGGCCACCAGCGAGCAGGCTGCGCTGGAATTGTCTGCCACCGAACAGAACCTGATCCTGCAGAGCGCCGAAACCTATTTCGCTGTGCTGCGCGCCCAGGACAGCCTGGCCTCGACCAGGGCCGAAGAGGCGGCCTTCAAGCGTCAGTTGGATCAGGCCAACGAGCGCTTCGACGTCGGCCTGTCCGACAAGACCGATGTGCTCGAAGCGCAGGCCGGTTTCGATACCGCCCGTGCCAATCGCCTGCTCGCCGAGCGCGCGGTAGATGATGCCTTCGAAGCGCTGGTGACCCTGACCAACCGCGATTACGTGGCGGTCGAAGGGATCGTGCACAGCCTGCCAGTGCTGGCGCCAACGCCGAACGATGCCAAGTCCTGGGTCGATACGGCGGCGGCGCAGAACCTCAACCTGCAGGCCAGTTTGTATGCGGTGACGGCTGCCGAAGAGAACCTGCGGCAGCGCAAGGCCGGCCATGCGCCGACCCTGGATGCCGTGGCCAGTTACCAGCAGGGCGACAACGACAGCCTGGGCTTTACCAACAGTGCGGCGACTGGGCGTCCCTTCAGTGGCGACGTTTCACAGCGTTCCATCGGTCTGCAACTGAACATTCCGATCTACAGCGGTGGCCTGACCAGCTCGCAGGTACGCGAGGCCTACCAGCGCCTGGGGCAGACTGAGCAACTGCGCGAGAGCCTGCGCCGCCAGGTGGTGCAGAACACCCGCAACCTGTTCCGTGCGGTGAATACCGACGTGGAAACCGTGCAGGCGCGTCGCCAGTCGATCATCTCCAACCAGAGCGCGCTGGAGGCCACCGAGATCGGCTATCAGGTCGGTACCCGCAACATCGTCGACGTGCTCGACGCCCAGCGTCAGCTGTACAGCGCCGTGCGTAATTACAACGACGCGCGTTACGACTACATCCTCAACAACCTGCGCCTGAAGCAGGCAGCCGGCACCTTGAGCCCGGCTGATCTGGAAGCGCTGGGTAGCTTCCTCAAGCCGGACTACAACCCGGACAAGGACTTCCTGCCGCTGGATCTGGCCTCGGCCGCCGAAGCGCGCTTGCAGAACAATCAGGATTTCTGAGCCAGGCGCAGAGACGAAAAGCCCGACGCGAGTCGGGCTTTTGTTTTTAAGCGCGGTGGCGTAACAGGCTGAGCGTAGGGTGGAGCGGGCAGCGAACCGCTTCAGCCCACCAACAGTGGCCGCTCTAGATGTGGTGGGCTGAATCCCACCCTACCCGCCCTGATGATTGCCAGCCGTAGCCCAATGAGATGGACTCCGGGGATTATCAAACGGCGTGATGCTTGTCCCGGATTGCATCTCATTGGGCTACAGAAGACGCTGCAAACCCTCCAGCAAGCGCTGCAGCGCGCCCTGGTTGGCCTTGAGCACGCTCAGGCCCGCCTGGCTCATGCGCTGCATCTCGCTCGGTTCATTCAGCAGCGCCGCAACCTTGTCCGCCAACTGCATGGCGTTTTCCACTTCGCTTAGGGCGCCGGCTTCACGCAACTGCGCGGCGATTTCCAGGAAGTTGAACAGGTGCGGGCCGCTCAGCACCGGCTTGCCCAGTGCTGCCGGCTCCAGCAGATTATGGCCGCCGTTGGCCACCAGGCTGCCGCCGACGAAGGCGATATCCGCCAGCGCGTAGAGAAACAGCAGCTCACCCATGGTGTCGCCCAGCAGCACCTGGTCGCTGGCTTGCACGGCTTCAGCCGTGGAGCGGCGGCGAGTGGTCAGCCTTTCACTGATGCACAGCTCATGGACCGAGTTGAAGCGTTCAGGGTGACGTGGCACCAGAATCAGCAGTGCATCCGGCTGCGTCTTCAGCAACTGGCGATGGGCGGCGAGGACGATTTCGTCTTCGCCCGAGTGGGTGCTGGCAGCGATCCACACCGGTCGTTGCTCGGCCTGCCACTGGCGGCGCAGCTCGATGGCGCGTTGCAGCAGTTCGGCATCTATCTTCAGATCGAACTTGATCGAGCCGGTCACTTCCACGCACTCGGGGCGTGCGCCCAAGGTCAGAAAACGCTGTGCCTCGGTCTGGGTCTGCACGGCGATCAGCGACAGTTCGGCAAGCATCGGTGCGGTGAGTTTGCCAAAGCGCGCATAGCCGCGTGCCGAGCGCTCGGAAAGGCGCGCATTGGCCAGGGCCACCGGGATACCGCGCTTGGCGCATTGGTGGATGTGGTTCGGCCATAGCTCGGTTTCCATCACCACGGCCAGGCGCGGTTGCACACGGTTGAGAAAACGCGCGGCAGCCCAGGGCAGGTCATAGGGTAGGTAGCAGTGCTGCACGCTTTCACCGAACAGCGCCTGGATGCGCTCGGAGCCGGTCGGCGTCATGCAGGTGACGGTGATCGGCAGTTCGGGATGGCGTGCCTGCAGCGCGCGGATCATCGGCGCGGCGGCAATGCTTTCCCCGACCGATACCGCGTGTACCCAGATGCCGCCCGGTTTCATTGCTGGCAGGCCGAGGGAGAAGCGTTCATTGATACGCCGCGCGTAAGCCGGCGCCTTGCGTGCGCGCAGGGCCAGACGCAGGGCAATCAGGGGCAGGGCCAGGTGCAGCAGCAGGGTGTAGAGGAGTCTGTTCATGGGGGCGCAGCTTATCGCCGCCGGTCATCCTCTGGAAGCGTGATCATGCCTGCGGGCGCAGCAGTTCACGCGCCAGGCAGTCGGCCAGCCAGTTGGCAGCAGGACCGAGCGCACCGTCGCGACGGCAGACCAGCTCCACTACCAGTGGTAGTGGCGCCCAGTCGCTGCGCAGTTCCTGCAGGTGACCCTGGTAGGTCGGGTACTGCGCTACGTGGCGTGGCAGCCAGGCCCAGCCAACGCCACGTATCACCAACTCGGCCATGACGTAGAAGCTGTCGGCGCGCCACACCAGCGGACTGATCTGCTCGCCACCGGGGTAGTGGCTGTCCTGCGGTGTCATCAGCAGTTGGCGGTGTTCGGCCAGGTCGCGACGTTCCACGCTGTCGAGCTCGGCCAGCGGGTGGTGCGGGCTGCACACCGTGACCATCTCGATGGTGCCCAGGCGCTGGCTTTCCAGTGCGCGTGGCATCTGTTCGTGATGAAACAGCAGGCCAAGATCGGCCTGATGCTGCAGCAGCTTGCGCGCCACGTCGCCCTGGGCGCCGCTGGAAAGCTGCACTTCAAGCAGGGGGAAGGCAGCCGCCAGTGCTTCCAGGCTGGCCAGCACTGGCTGATAGGGCATGGCCTCATCCTGCGCCAGGCTCAGGCGTGCCTCCTCGCCGCGTGCCAGGCCCAGTGCGCGACCATCCAGGCGCTCGCACTGCTGCAACACGCTGCGGGCCTGCTCCAGCAGCGCCGCGCCTGCCTCGGTCAGCTGTGGCTGGCGACCGCTGTTGCGTTCGAAGAGGGTGACGCCGAGATCGCTTTCGAGCAGGGCGATGGCGGTGCTGACCGCCGATTGCGCGCGTCCGGTTTGCCGAGCTGCAGCAGAAAAGGATCGGCTCTCAGCGGTACGGACGAACAGTTGCAGTTGATCGAGATTCCAGTTCATGGCTGACCTATCTCAAATACAGATAGGTAATGACTTTATCCCATCATGGAAGAACTTAGAATTGCGCTCATCTTTCAGGAGTCGCCATCATGCCCGGATATCTCTATCTCGCCATTGCCATCGCGGCCGAAGTGGTTGCCACCACCTCGATGAAGGCTATCGACGGCTTCAACAAACCCTTGCCGTTGTTGCTGGTGATCGGCGGTTACGCGATCGCTTTCTGGATGCTGATTCTGGTGGTGCGTACCATCCCGGTGGGCATCGCCTACGCCATCTGGGCGGGGTTGGGCATCGTCCTGGTGAGCATCGCGGCGATGTTCATCTATCAGCAGAAACTCGATTTGCCGGCCGTGCTTGGCATGGGCCTGATCGTCAGTGGCGTGGTGGTGATCCAGTTGTTTTCCAGTTCCACCGGCCATTGAAGCGGGGCGTCAGGGTTACGTTTGCGTCCTGAAGCTTGCCGCGTGTAGCGGCCCCGAGGGTTATACTGCGCGCCTGTTTTTCTGCGAGGCGCGTTCATGTCCCAAGCTCTCAGCACCGATGTCCTGATCGTCGGCGGCGGTATTGCCGGCCTCTGGCTCAATGCGCGCCTGCGTCAGCAGGGCTTCGCCACCGTTCTGGTGGAGCGCGGCAGCCTGGGCGGTGGGCAGAGCCTGAAGTCACAGGGCATCATCCATGGCGGCGCCAAATACGCCCTGCATGGCGCGCTGACCGGTGCCTCCGAGGCCATAGCCGACATGCCGCGCCGCTGGCGCGAGGCGCTGGCCGGAAACGGCGAGCTGGATCTGTCCGGCGTACGCATTCTCTCCGACGCGCATTACCTGTGGTCCCCTGGCACCCTGGCCGGTAACCTCACCAGCTTCTTCGCCAGCAAGGCGGTGCGTGGCCGCGTCGATCAGGTCAAGGGCGAGCAATTGCCGCCTGCACTGCAGCATCCGAAATTCAAGGGCAAGGTCTATCGCCTGGCCGAGCTGGTGCTCGATGTACCGAGCCTGATCGCACGCCTGGCTGAGCTCGCCGGTGATAGCCTGCTGGCCGCCGAGCGTATCGAACCGCTGCAGGAGAACGATGAGCTGTGCGGGCTGATCGTCGATGGTCGCGAGATTCGTGCGCAGCGCGTGGTGTTCAGCGCGGGGGCCGGCAATGCCGACCTGCTCGCCGCACTGGGTGTCGAGCAGCCCGCGCAGCAGTTGCGCCCGCTGCATATGGTGCTGGCCAAGGGGCCGGCGCTGAAACCCTTGTACGCCCATTGCCTTGGTGGCGGGCCTAAGCCTCGGGTTACCGTGACCACCCATCCGGCGGCCGATGGCCAATGGGTCTGGTACCTCGGCGGCGATCTGGCCGAAGCCGATGGCGTCGCCCGCGACGAGGCGGCGCAGATTGAGGCCGCGAAAAAGGAGATGGCTTCGCTGCTGCCCTGGGTCGACCAGAGTCAGACGCGCTGGGCCACATTGCGCGTCGATCGCGCCGAACCCGCGCAGTCGGGTCTGGTGCGCCCTGATAACGCGTTTTTGGCCGAGCAACAGCGTCTGCTGGTGGGCTGGCCGACCAAACTGGCGCTGGCGCCGGACTTCGCCGACCGCGTACTGGCCACGCTGCAGCGGGATAAGGTGCAACCGGCTGGCCATGCGCCGTTGCCTGAGCTGCCGCGCCCTGCGTTGGGCCAGCCGGTATGGGAGGCTTTGCTGCCATGAGCACTCTGCACGATCTGCATCGCCCGCTGGGCTCCACCGGCTTGCGGGTTTCGCCGCTGGGCCTGGGTACGGTCAAGCTGGGGCGCGACCAGGGCGTCAAGTATCCCAACGGCTTCACCATTCCCGACGATGCGCAGGCGCGGGCCTTGCTGCAGCAGGCGCGCGAGCTGGGTATCAACCTGATCGATACCGCGCCGGCCTACGGTATCAGCGAGCAACGCCTTGGCCCGCTGTTGCGTGGCCAGCGTGATGAGTGGGTGATCGTCAGCAAGAGCGGCGAGGAGTTCGAGCAGGGCCGATCGCACTTCGATTTCTCCCCCGCACATACTCGCTTTTCGGTCGAGCGCAGCCTCAAGCGCCTGGAGACCGATCGTATCGATCTGCTGCTGGTGCACTCCGACGGCAACGATCTTGCCGTGCTGCGCGAGACAGGTGTGTACGAGACGCTGGCCGAGCTCAAGCGCGAGGGCAAGATTCTCGGCTACGGGATTTCCGGCAAGACCGTCGAGGGTGGGCTGCTGGCGCTGGAACAAGGCGACTGCGCCATGGTCACCTATAACCTCAGTGAGCAGGGCGAGAAGCCGGTATTGGACTACGCTGCCAGTCATGCCAAGGGCATCCTGATCAAGAAGGCGCTGGCCAGCGGGCATGCCTGCCTGGCCGAGGGTGTCGACCCGGTGCGCGCCAGCTTCGAGCTGATCTTCGCGCATCCGGGCGTCAGCAGCGCCATCGTCGGCACCATCACGCCCGCGCACCTGGCGGCCAATGTCGCGACTGTGGCGGCGGTTTTACAGGGCATCCGCTAAGGTCCCCGGTCACGTCCTCTTACAGCCTTGGGTTGTGCTGGGCGGTCGGCTTGGGGCAGCCTTGAGCGGTTTTCGCTTCAACCTGACCCTCGCGTGAACGCTGGCTGCCGAGCCGTCTCACGCCCAGTTGGAACAAGGAGTCGAGATGCCGCGTACGCTGATCCGCAAGGACCCGAGTAACTTCAAGACCCTGCCGCTGTTCGTCGAAGCCGGCCCTGATGGGCTGAGCTACCAGAGCCTCGGGCAGCCGCTGAATTTCCAGCAGATGCTCGAACGCCGCCGCCCGGTCGAGGTGGCGGACAGCTCACGGTTTTCCGTCGAGCTGGCCAACCTCGGAGTTTCGGTGCGTCTGACCCTGCGCCTGCATGGCCGTGACTACTGGTTGCTGGTGCGCCAGCGGCGGCCGGATCGTGGTGATACCGTGCTCAAGCTGATTTCCGGCTATGTGCCGGCGCACGAGTTGAATCTGCCGCTGCTTACCGCGGTTCAGGAAGTAGCCGAGGAATGCCTGCTGGAGTGTGCCGATGGCTGGCTGGGCGGGCGTTTCTCCGATACCTGGTTGCCCACGCCCTATCAGGGCGCGCTGCGTTATCGCGAGTCGAGTCACTTTCGCCTCAGCCCGCTGTCCGGCGCTGCGCGGCCCGTGCAGTGCGGCAACCTGACCTTGCTCGAGCGCCCGCGCGCCTATGTGCATCTGCCTACGGCATCCTTGCAGCTGGTCTACGACCTGAGCCTGGAGCTGCCGCGAGATGCCCGTCAGCTGAGTCTGTTCCACGTCGATGAATGTTTGGAAGACGGCCGCCTGGTGGCGCGTCTGGAGCGTCGCCGGCCGGACATCTATCTGCTGGCATTGCAGCGCGGCGTGCCCAGCGGTGGGCTGTTCACCCTACGCAAGGGCGAGTTGCTGCCTGCCAGCACCCGAGGGGTGTGGCTGTCGGAGAGCTTTGCCGAACAGGATGGCTGGCTGGTACGTGACGAGCGGATTCGCTGGAAGGACTGGCTGCAGCGCTACGGTGTGAAACCCCCGCAGCGGCGAGCATTGGCCAGCGCGTAGGGCGGGTGTAACCCGCCGTTGGCCGTCTGGCGGGTTACACGCGCCCTACATGGGCTGCGCCGCTTTCACACTCGGCTGTCGCGCATGCGCGTCAGTTGCCGCTCCAGCAGCGCCGGATAAGGGTCGAGCAGGCGCTCCACGCAGCTGGCTCCTTCCGGGCTGGCAATCGGGCGGATGCGCGCACGCTGGCGGGCCAGGGCATCCTGGGCGACGCGTTGCTCGACCAGCAGCAGATTGCGGCTGTGTTGCGACAAGGCCAGGGCGTCCAGGGCGCTGTCGCTGAGCAACAGGTCGGCCTGACCCAGCTCTTCCAGATCACTGCCCAGGGTCAGCCCCAGTTGCAGGGTGATGCCGCTGTCGGCGACCTCGATCTGCAGGGCGTGGCCCAAGGCGCGCATCAGCTCGCCACAGCAGATCGCGTGGGTCAGGTAATCCTCGCCGCACTCGCGCTCGTGGAACAGCATCAGGCTGCTGCCGTCCTTGAGGGTATGAAGTTGTCCCTGATAGAGCGCAGCAGCCTGTTCCAGGCAACCCCGATAACGATCCAGCAGGTCCAGCAGGCGCGTACGCGGCAGGCGACGCAGCTGCTCCTGAGCACCGAGTTGAATGGCTAGTACGGCGCTAGCTTGCGATGGGCGCGGAGCCTTGGCGACCGGCGCAGGCGCCTCGGACTCGTCACGCAGGTCGGCAAAGGGATCATCCGGCTCTATCGTGTCAGGCCAGGGCTTGAGCGGCTCGTCATCGCCATACTTATCGCTGATGTCCGCTGCATTGAGGGCAGCATGTTCGGCTGGGATCTTCTCCTGCTTGTCGAAGCGCTCGTCGTCTTCTTCGTGCAGATAGTCCTCGCTGTCATCGAGCAGCTGTTCGTCATCCAGTTCCTGTGCGGGCTCCGGTTTTTCCGGTACCAGGCGCGCCTGTAGCTGGCGCGCCAGGTCACCGATCTCGTCGTTGCGTCCGGCGCCCGGTGCAGGGTCGTCCGGGTCGCGCAGCCATAGGCGCATCTGCAGCAGTGGCGTGGAAATATGCCGGCCGAGGCGCATGCTCAGCGACAGGGTCAGTGCCAGCAGGATCAGGCTGAGAATGCCCATACTCTGCAGGCTGATGGTCATCGGCTGCTGGAACTGGCTCATGTCCAGGCTGATGCGCAACTGCCCGGCCATCACTTCCTGGAAGGTGATGGAGGTGGAGTACAAACCTTCGGTTTCACCCAGCACGCTGCGTGTCGGGCGCGCGCCGGCTTCGGCGAGGATGCGACTGTCCACGCTGTAGATGGCCGCATGGGCCACCAGCGGGTTCTTCGCCAGGTTGTTCAGCAGCACGTTGAGGCTGAGGATGTCGTTGGACACCAGCAGTTCGGTGGCCGAGGCCGCCGTCTGGGTGATCAGCGCCTGACCCAGTGCATCGGCCTGCTGCTGCATGGCCTGCTTGAACTGCATGCCCATGACCCAGGCGTAGATGACCATCGCCAAGGCCACCAGCAGCAGGCTGTGGCTGGCGATGCGCAGCACCAGAGGCACGCGCCGCTGACGCAGCGCGTGGAAGATCAGGATGAAGAAGTTATCGGGTTTGACGGGCGCAGGCCGGTTCACAGAGCACGGCTCTTGTCGACTGAAGTTGCCGCGCAGTATAGCGAGCGGTCTGGGGTGGGCAAAGCGCATGGCTGCCCGGATCGACGGGAAACTGGGTAGAATGTGCGCCTTTTCGTCGGTCGGTGGCCAATTCGCTGCTTGCCTGCCTCAATCGTTTGCCTTGGAGGGTGCGTCTTGCGCGAAATCGTCCTGATCAATATCACCGGCGAGGATCGCCCCGGACTTACCGCAGCCATCACCGGCGTGCTGGCTCAGGGCGGGGTGAACATCCTCGATATCGGCCAGGCGGTAATCCACGACACCCTGTCGTTCGGCATCCTCATCGAGATTCCTGACAACGGCCGCTCCCAGTCGGTGCTCAAGGATCTGCTGTTCACCGCCTACGAGCTCGATCAGCAGGTACGTTTCACCCCGGTCTCCGAAGACGACTACCGCCAGTGGGTCGGTGGCCAGGGCAAGGCGCGCCATATCGTGACGCTGTTGACGCGTAAGGTCAGCGCCGAGCAGTTGCAACGCGTCAGCGCGATCACCGCCAAGTACGGTCTGAACATCGACCATATCGACCGCCTTTCCGGGCGCATGCCGCTGGATATGCCGGCTGAGCAGGGCAAGGGCTGCATCGAGTTTTCCGTGCGCGGCGAGCCGGCCGACCCGGCGGCGTTGCGCGCCGAATTCCTCAGCGTGGCGCAGGAGCTCAACGTCGATATCGCCTTCCAGCGTGACTCGGTGTTCCGCCGTAACCGCCGCCTGGCGGTGTTCGACATGGATTCGACGCTGATCGAGGCCGAGGTGATCGACGAGCTGGCCAAGGCTGCCGGTGTTGGCGAGCAGGTGGCCGAGATCACCGAGCGCGCCATGCGTGGCGAGCTGGATTTCCGCGCCAGCTTCAAGGAGCGTCTGGGCTTGCTGCAGGGCCTGTCGGAAGACGTGCTGGAAGAGATCGGCGCGTCCCTGCGTCTGACCGAAGGTGCCGAGGTGCTGTTCGCCGAGCTCAAGCGCCTGGGTTACAAGACCGCGATCCTTTCTGGTGGCTTCACCTACTTCGCCAGGCAGTTGCAGGCCAAGCTGGGCATCGACTACGTGTTTGCCAACGAACTGCAGATCGAGAACGGCAAGGTCACCGGCGTGGCCGTCGAGCCCATCGTCGACGCGCAGCGCAAGGCCGATTTGCTGCGTGAGCTGGCGCAGAAGGAAGGTTTGCAGCTGGAACAGACCATCGCCGTCGGCGATGGTGCCAATGACCTGCCGATGCTCGGTCTGGCCGGTCTCGGCGTGGCTTTCCGCGCCAAGCCGCTGGTCAAGCAATCGGCCAAGCAGGCGATCTCCACCCTGGGGCTGGATGGCATTCTTTATCTGCTGGGTTTTCGCGACCGTGAGGGGCAGGAATAAGCACCGGCGCCGTCTCGGATATAAAAAGCCACCTGTTCAGGTTAATGCCAGTCAGTTAAGCGTCGACGCAGCCAATGGGTAGGAGCGGCGCCCCGCCGCGAACCAGGGTGACGCGCCATCGAAAAACTTCGCCCCGAGGCGGGGCTCCTACGAAAAGCCGCTTTGGCCACGGCCACCTTATCTGATCGGCATTAACCTGTTCAGGTGGCTTTTTCGTCGGCGGGATTTATTCGTCGCCAGCGGAGAAGTCGTAGTCCATCGACTGGCTCGGGCCCTGCAGGTAGTAGCCCTGAATGAAGTTGACCCCGGCCTGCCATAGCGTCGCCAGTACGCTGGCACTTTCGACGAAGGGCACGATGGTCAGCTTGGCCTGGGCATGCAAGCTGCTGAGCAGGGTTTTCAGCGCTTCCTGGTTCTCTGCATTGCTCAGGTCCTGGGAGAACGAACCGTCGACTTTGACGAAGTCCACTTGCAGGTGCTTGAGCGTGTTGAACGGGTTCAGGGCGCAGCCGAACTGGCTCAGGGCGATTTTGCAGTGCAGTTCGGCAAGGCCCTGGGTCAGGGTTTTGGCCTGCTTCAGGTAGGCGATGGCGTCCGGTTCGCTGAACTGGAACACCAGCGAGTCCGACGGCAGGCGAGCGGCCTTGAGTGCCACGCTGAGCCAGGGCAGCAGCGTTTGATCCTGCAGGCTGGCGCTGGACAGGTGCACGAACAGACGGGTGTTATGGCCTTTGGAGCGGTGGTCGGCCAGCAGCTTGATCGAGTTGAGGATCACCCAGCGGTCGATCTTCTCGCCCAGGCCCGCGTCCTTGGCCGCGGCGAGGAACTGCGCCGGCGGCACTTCTTCACCCTGTGGGTTGAGCAGGCGCAGCAGCACTTCGTAATGTTCGTGGGCGTCGCCACGCAGGCTAATGATCGGCTGGAACAGCAGCCGGAAGCTGTTGTTCTCCAGTGCTTGCTGCACCATCGCCAGCAGGTTGCCGCGGTTGGCGGCTGCGGCCAGCTCATCGGCCGGGTTGAACACTTTGATGGCATTGCCGTCATTGAGCTCGTCGGCGCAGCGGTGCGCGCGATCGAGGACTTCCTGCGCCTTGGCGGTTTTCTCGCTGAGGCCGGCTACGCCAATCGACAGGGTGGTCTGCGCGGTGCGGCCGCTGACATCGAACAGGTGGGCTTCGACCTTCTTCAGCAGGGTCGCCAGGCTGGCTTGGCACTGCTCGGACGTCTGGCCCGGGAGCAGGGCGGTGAACACGTCGTCACCGAAACGGGCCAGTTGGGTATCCGCCGGGAAATGTTCGCGCAGCAGGCCGGCCAGGTCGGTCAGCAGCAGGTCGATGCCGGCCAGGCCGATCTCGCCCTGCATGCTGGCATAGCGGTCGACACGGATGTACGCCAGGGTCGAGGGCTGACCGGTGTTGACGGCGCGCTCGGCGGCGTTGTCCATCAGCTCGAGGAAGTGATTGCGGTTGAACAGGCCGGTGACCAGATCCTGGCTGCTGATCTCGCGTAGTTTTTCTTCCAGTTCGGCATTGGAGGTTTTTGCGCGGATCACCACCTGAATGCACGGCTCGCCATCATAGGTGGCGGGGGAGAAGGTCATTTGCACGGCGAAGCTGCTGCCATCGGCGCGTACGCCCTGGCAATTGAGCTCGGCATTGCCTTCGGCGCTCTGGTAGTTCTTCAGGAAATCCTTGAACGCAGCGTGATCGGCACTGGCGATCAGGTCGATCATCGGCATGCCTTCCAGCTCGTCACCATCCTCGTAGCTGAACAGCTCGAGATAGGCACGGTTGGCGTAGATGTGCATGCCCTCGTGGACGTAGGTGATGGCGTCCACCGAGCTTTCCAACAGCAGCTGGCAGCGCTTCTCCGCTTCACGCAGTGCCACTTCCGCAGCACGGCGGGCGCGACGCTCTTCAAGGTTGGCCAGCTCGCGCTTGGCCACCAGCACCAGGCGTTCGTCCTCGCCTTGCGGTAGGGCGTCCTGTGCACCGAACAGCAGGGCTTGGGTGATCATCTCTGAGTCGTTGTCCTCGACCAGCTGGATGACAGGGATGTCCTTGGCCTGGCGGCGGATGGCGGTTATCGCCTCGCTGGGTTCGAGGTGCTCGCTACTGGGGGCGCAGATGAGCAAGTCCCAGGTCTGTTGCAGGCTTTCAGCAAGGTCATCGCTGGAGGTCAGGCGATGCACGCGCGTGGCGTGCCCGGCGTTGCGGAACAGACTGACCAGGCGCTCTGCTTCGTTCTGCGAGTCTTCGAGAATCAGCAGGCGGATGGTTTTTTTTTCGATGGCCATAGGGGGGTTAATACCGCGCCGAACGGACGCGAAAAGGCGACAAATGGTGAGTTCGCCGGAGCCTACAGCGACTTCCAGAGTGAGTCAAAATCTTCCTCCCCCGTAGGCTTCTGGCTTTGCGAGGCTGTGACCGGTGTCCCGGCTGAGGCTTCTTCCACGCCCACTCGGTGATACTCGAACTGGCTGAAGCTGCCGGTGCTGACTTGCTTGCGCGTCAGTACCGCTCGGTGCTCTTCGCCGTGGTCGTTGATCAGTACCTTGCTGCCTTCCTGGAAGGGCAGGCGCGGCGTGATCAGGCTGGCGGGACGAGAAATGGCGCTGATTTCCGGTAGCAGCAGGGCGCGCAGGTACTGGCTGTTCTGCTCGGCCTTGCGTAGCAGTTTCAGGCCGCAGGGGCGTGCGTGCGGCGCGATCAGCTCGATACCCATCTGCGTGCCGCCGCCGCGCACCTGGCGAATCCAGCGCACGACGGCCACGCTCCAGCCCTGACTGGGGTTGTCTTGTACGCCCAGCAGTTCACCGGCCTGCAGTTGGCTGGGGACGTCCTTGGGCCAGGACAGGCAATAGCCGCCTGGGCTGTGATTGACGATGGGCAGGGGGAAGGTCGGGTAACTCTTGCCATTGTTCTCAGGCTGCGCCTGTTCATCGGGGGTTACCTTGGTGTACTGAATCTCTTCGAAGTGGATTTCGTCAGCCGCATTGCGCTGGGCATCGAAGGCGTTAGACCAGACATCAGGCTCGCCCGTGGCAGGCTTGAATACCGCAGCGCCCAGCTCGACCGGACGTTTGAGCACTTCTGCGAACGAGCGGCATCCGGAGAGGAAGAAATGCAGCGCGGTCATGCCGATGCACAGGGTCAGGCTGCCTTGCCCCGGCGTGCGCTGGAAGGTGCGCTCGGCGATGTCGCCCCAGGCTGCGGCAACGTGCTGCAGCAGATCGAGGGTGATGCCTTCCGGAATCATCAGGCGCGATTTGCTGCGTTCTTCTTCCGGGAGTTCCAGGTATTCCTTGATGGCATCGACCAGCGGTTGCGTGTCGATGCCCAGCAGGTTGTGCAATTCGCTGCTCTGATACAGGGACTTGTAGCGTGGCGGGCCGTCGATCTGCGGCGCCAGTACGAACAGGCTGTCGGCATGGTCGCCTGGCTGCAGCTTGACCTGCGCGCTCCAGGGCTCCAGCGCTTCTGCCAGGCGGGCGATGCCGTTCTGGCGCATCTGGTTGGTGCGCGCGCAGCCGAGCAGCAGTGCGGTCACGTAGGTCTGCTCGGTGCTCATGCCCGGAGTATGGCGTGCCAGCGGGTCACGAATGACCTGGCGCTGCAGGCGCTGCTCGCAGGCAATCTGATAGAGCTGGTGCAGCTCCAGCCAGAGCCCTTCCGGAACCGGGCAGTAAAGCTGACTGGCACGAATCAGCGCCTTGCAGAGGCTGTGGCTGGCGCGCTGCAGGGAGACGGCGAGCAACTGGTCGCGATCCTTGCCGCTGCGGGCGATCACGCGGGAAATGATCAGCTTGTAGCCGACGGCCAGGTGGTTCTGCAGCGCCTGGCACAGGTTGGCCACCTTGCGCGGGCGCTCGTCGAGAACGATGGCCTGGTTGAGAAAGTGACGCTCCAGGTGTTGGCAGACGAAGCTGACTTCCGGGCGCAGCAATTCGAGCAACTGCAGGCGATTTTCCGAAGGGGTGAGGAATTGATTGAGTTCCACCAGGCTCTGATACAACTGACGTGCAGTTTCACCGATGTTCGCCTTGGGCAGGCCTGCGATCCAGCGTTTCAGATCACGGGGGCTGCCGTCGCAGAAACTGAGGCTCTGCTTGCTCGGCGTGGGAACGCGCAACAGTTGAAGGTGGGTACTCTGTCTATCCATCAAACTCGGATACTCCGGCCACGCAATACCAAGCGGCTCTAGTAATAGTCTTGCGAACTCTAACAGTATCTGCCTGTGCTGGCAGCCCATCCGCGCGGACGGCCTGCCTCGCCAGAGTACGGATCTATGACCGAACGGTCGAGATGCGGGTTCCTTTTCTCAACGGTTCAGTCCTGAGCCGTGCCCATCAGTTGGCCCATGCGCACCGCGCTGCCAGCGCCCAGCTCTTGCGCCCATTGCACCTGATTCGGGCCGAACAGGACGATGGCAGTGGAGCCCAGTTTGAAGCGGCCCATTTCTGCGCCCTTGGCCAGTTCGATCGGCCCGCGTGCTTGCGCGTCATAGCGTGTGCTCTTCAGCTCGCGCTTGGGGGGCGTGACCAGGCCGGCCCATACGGTTTCCACGCTGGCCACGATCATCGCGCCCACCAGTACCACGGCCATCGGCCCGCGCTCGGTGTCGAACAGGCAGACCACGCGCTCGTTGCGGGCGAACAGTTCCGGCACGTTTTCTGCGGTGGTCTGGTTGACTGAGAACAGGCGGCCCGGCACATAGACCATCTCTTTCAGCGTGCCGCCCAACGGCATATGGACGCGGTGATAATCCTTCGGCGAGAGGTACACGGTGGCGAACTGGCCACCCATGAATGGCGCTGCACGCTCGGCGTCGCCACCGAGGAGTTCGACAGCGCTGAAACTGTGGCCCTTGGCCTGGAAGATGCGGCCGTGCTCGATGGCGCCGAGTTGGCTGATCGCCCCGTCGGCCGGGCTGAGAATGGCGCCGGGAGTTTCATCCAGCGGGCGCGCGCCGTCTTTCAGGGCGCGGGTGAAGAACGCGTTGAAATGCTCGTAAGCACGCAGGTCCTCGACTTGCGCTTCGCTCATGTTGACCTGGTACTGCTTGGCGAACCACGAGATCAGCGGATTCTTCAGCCAGGCGATACGGCATTCGGCAACGCAGCCGATCAGGCGCGACAGCAGGTGATGAGGCAGCAGGTACTGGCTGAGGATAAAAAGACGTTGTTTCATCGTGTTTCCTTGAAGGTTCTGAACCGACACTGGCGTGGCCAGGCCGGGTGCAACTGAATGGTCGACGGACTCAGCGTTCGATGGGCGTGTCGGGCAGGTTGCCCCACTCGGACCAGGAGCCGGCATAGGCCTTCACGCGTGGATAGCCGAGTGCCTTGGCCACCACGTAGCTGAAGCCGGAGCGACGGTGTGTCTGGCAGTGAGTGATCACTTCCTTGTCGGGCGTGATGCCCAGGCCTTGCAGGACTTCGGCGATATCCGTGCGAATGCGCATACCGCGTTGCGGGTCCATGCCGGCGGTCCATTCGAAATGGGTGGCGCCGGGGATATGCCCGCCGCGCGCTGAACTCAGTTTTTCGCCGCGATATTCGTCTGCGCCGCGCACGTCCCAGATGGCCAGATCGGCGGCATCCAGGCGCGATTGCAGGTACTCGCGGGTGGCGGTGGGGGCATCGCTCAGCGTCAGTGATACCTCGGTGCGGGTCACTGCGGGCTCCTCCTGGCTCAGCTCGAGGCCATCGCTGATCCAGGCCTGCAGACCGCCGTTGAGGAAGTGGTAACGCTGATGGTCGATCACGTCGAGCAGCCAGATGAAACGACCGGCCCAGGGACCGCCCTCATCGTCGTAGACCACATAAACGGCATTCGCGTGATGGCCGATATCGGCGAACAGCGCTTCGAGCTGCGCTCGCTCGGGTAGCAGGCCGGGGGCGGGCGGCAGGCCCAGTTGCGTGCGCTTGGCATCCACCCAGCGCGCGCCCGGTATGTGGCCGGCGGCGTAGCGCGCTGCGCTGCTCAGATCGAGCAGGATCAGGTCGGCTGCATCCAGGCGTTCGGCCAGTTGGGCAGGCTCGATCACCAGTGGCAAGTTGTCGAAGGCGGACATGACGGCCTCCTTGAATGAAAAGAGGTCGATTGTAGCGGAAACAGAGCGCGTCAGCGCTCGCGCCTGGAAAAGCTGCCCAGCGCGCGCTCGATGCACTGCATGGTCTTGCCGAACGCCTGCAGGCAGACGTCATTGAGTGGTTGGCCGCCCTGGTCGGCCACGACCAGCATCACTACCCGACCATTATTGGCCACAGAGCGCAGCAGCAGATGCTCGCTGGGAAACATGGCCTTGAGGTTGCCTGGCAGCAGTGCCGAAAACTGCGCCACGTTGCTGGGCGTCAGGCGCAGTTGTCCTGGCGCGCTGAGCAGGCGTTTCAACACCTGACTTTGTGCCGGGTCGAGGCTGAGGGTGGCTGCGCTGGCATTGAGCCCCGCCTGTTGTTGGGTTTGCAGGCGGGTGTGTTGGCGATCGGCAAGAAGCAGCAGTACGCGCTTCAGGCCGCAGGCCTGCAAGGCGTCGCGGGCGCAGGCAGTCAGCTGCGGCACATTGGCAAAGGTGCTGGGGTCGGCAAGCAAACGTGCACAGTGCTGGCGCCAGGCGGCAAGGTCATCGCGCTTGGGTGGTGCTGCGGCGCTGACGGCTGGTTTCAGGCGATGGGCGTCCCATGGCCAGATCAGCGCCTGAGCCGGGTGCCACAGCGCGGGATCGTGAATCAGGCGTGCGCTGCTCACGGCGTGCTGGTGCACTTCCTGTTGCAGCTCATTCAGAGGGATCTGCAGGTAAAGTCCGGTAAGGCGCTGCCAGCGCAGGCTGTGCGCGGTATCCCAGGCGTGGTGAGCGGATACTGCCAAACCGTTGGCCAGCAGCACGCAGTTGCTCGGATGGGTGAGCCAGTGGCGCAGGGGGATGTCGGCGTCGAGCATCTGCTGTTGATGCAGGGGATGCTCGTTGTCGCGAGCGATGTGCAGCGCCCGGACCAGTTGGCGACGATCACGCTCGAGCAGGCGGTAGCCGCGCACGATCCATTCTGGAAGTCGCCAGCGCTCGGCCAGTTTGACGCACAGCTGGATCAAGGTGACGCCGAGCAGCTCTTTCTCGACTGCAGCGGGCCGTTCGCCCTTGAGCAGCACGCGTTGCTCCCAGGCCTCGAACAGCTGCGGATGGGCGCACAGCAATGGCCAGATGGGTGAAAGAAACAGCAGGCTGCAGCCGTGCAGTTCATTCCACAGGCGTGCCAGGCGTGCACCGAACAGGCCACGAGCCTGTTGGCTGGCATGCTGACTGATCAGCAAAATCTGCTTGAATGCTAGAGGGATGTCGCTTTCTGGCAGGGCAGGCGCCTGGCTGAGCAGGGCTTCGCAGCGGCTCAGGCCCAGGCGCGACAGCGCGGTCTCGATGCTCTCGGCTGGATCGCTGAGGCTGTTGCTCGATTGGTTTGCCTCGCGCAGTACCTGCAGGGCGAAAGAGGGGCTGGACTCTATCGCCTCGGCAATTTCGCGCCAGGTTCGGCGACTGTCTCCCAGGATGCGACGCAGGCGCAAATGCTGCTGCTGCTCGATAGGCAGTGGCAACTTGCCCAGATGTTGTACCCAGGTGTCCAGCGTGCGTGGCAGAGACTTTGACGTCGGCATATTGGCTCGAGTCGAACTGGCTTTTGACCATAACTGGCTATAGTCTGGCGTATAAATTCCGATAATTAGAAGGGTTGTTTTTAATAACCCGTCCACTAGGCTCTACAAGCGTTCCTTTCATGGTAAAAATCATCGGCATCATTGTTGTTTTTGGCTGCGTGCTCGGCGGGTTCATACTCTCGGGTGGGCAGTTCATGGCATTGGTCCACCCCTTCGAGGTTCTGATTATTGGCGGCGCGGCGCTGGGTGCATTCCTCCAGGCCAACCCCGGCAGCATGTTCATGCAGGTTTTCAAGAAATCGCTGAGCATGTTTGGCAGTCGCTTTACCCACGCTTATTACCTCGAAGTGCTCAAACTGCTGTACGAGATCCTCAACAAGAGTCGCCGCGAGGGCATGATGGCCATCGAGGCAGACGTCGAAGATCCCAACGCCAGCCCGATCTTCAGCAAGTATCCAGGCGTGCTCAAGGATGCGCGGATGACTGCATTCATCTGCGATTACCTGCGCATCATGTCTTCCGGCAACATGGCGCCGCACGAACTCGAAGGCCTGTTCGACATGGAACTGGCCAGTCTCAAGGAGGAAGTGGAGCACCCGGCGCACGCCGTGGCCAAGGTCGCCGACGGCATGCCGGCCATGGGTATCGTCGCGGCCGTGCTGGGCATCGTGATCACCATGTCGATCCTCGCCGAGGCGGACAACGCGCAGATCGGTGAAAAGGTGGGTACTGCCCTTGTCGGTACCTTCCTCGGCATTCTCGCGTCCTACGGTTTCTTTGGCCCACTGTCGAACGCCCTTGAGCATGATGCCAAGGAAGAGCTGAATCTCTACGAAGCGATCAAGGCGACCCTGGTTGCATCGGCGTCCGGCATGCCGCCGACCCTGGCTGTAGAGTTCGGGCGAAAGGTGTTGTATCCGGCGCATCGTCCGAGCTTCAGCGAGCTCGAACAGGCCATGCGCGGCAGCTAAGCCATGGAAAATAACCAACCTATCATCGTCAAGCGGGTCAAAAAGACCGCTGGCGGACACCATGGCGGTGCCTGGAAGATCGCTTTTGCCGACTTCGCAATCGCCATGATGGCGTTCTTCCTGGTCATGTGGCTGATGACATCGGCCACTCCGGAACAGAAGAAAGCCATTTCCGGCTATTTCCAGGATCCGATCGGTTTCACCGAGAGTGCCAGTCCATACGTTATCGACCTGGGCGGCACGCCTACGCCAGCGCCCGAGCGCACTCTCAATCCGGACATCTCCGAGACGCCGGAGAGTCAACCGGATGAGTCCGGCGTCAGCACCGATCAGATCGAAACCCTGGCTGAAAAGATGGAGCAGGAACGTCTGGAGCTGCTGTTGCAGGAGCTGCAGAACAAGGTCGAAGAGAATCCCGAGCTGCAGCGTTTCAAGGACCAGATACTGTTCGAAATCACCCAGGATGGCCTGCGCATCCAGATCATGGACGCCGAGAATCGACCGATGTTCGCCCTCGGTAGTGCCAGTCTTCAGCCCTATTTCGAAGACATCCTGCTGGCCATGGCCGACACCATTCGCGCGGTGCCGAACAAGATCAGCATCAGCGGTCACACCGATGCCAAGCCGTTCGTAGGGCGCGGCGATTTCGGCAACTGGGAGCTGTCATCCGACCGTGCCAACGCCGCGAGGCGCACATTGGTGGCGGGCGGCTACCCGGACGAGCAGGTGGCGCAGGTGGTCGGCTATGCCTCGTCGGCGCTGTTCGACCGCGAGGACCCATTCAATCCGGTCAATCGGCGCATCGATATCGTTGTGCTGACCAAGAAGGCGCAGCGCGCCATCGAGGGCGAACAAGGCGTTGAGGAAGGCGCTGCGCCCGCGCCAGGCGAAGCTCCGGCGGACGCGGCGAGTGAACCGCTAGCGCCAGAGCAACTGCAGCAGCGCCTGAATATCTTCGAAGAAGGCGCCTTGCAGTTCGATCAACTGAATAATCAGTAATCGTCTTCCGGTAGGCTGGCGATGATGTGTCGGTAGCTGGCCATGCGCTGTGGCTGCACGCGGCCGTCTTCCAGGGCCTGCAAAAGCGCACACCCGGGTTCGCGATCATGCTTGCAGTCACGGAAGCGGCAGCGCCCGAGTAGGTCGTGGAATTCGATGAAGCCCGCTTCCACGTCATCACGACTGACATGGCCGAGGCCGAATTCGCGAATGCCCGGGGAGTCGATCAATTGGCCACCACCGGGAAAGTGGAAAAGCCGTGCGGTGGTGGTGGTGTGCGTCCCCTTGCCGGTCAACTCCGACAGCGCGCCGACACGCGTATCGACACCGGGCAGTAGGCTGTTGACCAAGGATGACTTGCCCACGCCAGATTGGCCGACGAATACGCTGACGTTTCCGTTCAGGCGATGTTTCAGCTGCTCCATGCCATCGCCCTGATGGGCCGAGACTTCCAGCAGTGGGTACTCGAGCTCACGATAGACCTTGAGCAGCGCGTCCAGCGCTACCTGGTTCTGCTCATCGATCAGATCGGCCTTGTTCAGCAGCAGTAGCGGGCGAATGCCCGCGTGCTCGGCGGCAACCAGATAACGGTCGATCAGGTTGGCGTGCGGCTCGGGCAGCGGCGCGAAGACGATGACGATCTGGTCGACGTTGGCCGCCACCGGCTTGAGTTGGCCGCGCATGTCGGGGCGGCACAGTTCGCTGTTTCTCGGCAGTTGCGCGACGATGACGCCGTCACCCTGATTGCCGGGGCGCCAGACCACCTGATCACCGGTGACCAGTGCCGGCAGGTTGGCGCGCAGGTGGCAGCGAAACACCTGGCCGGCCATCTCGCCCTGCAAACCTTCGATTTCCACCTGTACGCCGAAGTGGGCGATTACCAGGCCGGTCTGTTCCGGGCCGAGGTCACCGCCTTCCAGTGCTTCCATTGCTCGCGATTCACGCTTGGCGGCGCGCTCGGCGCGCTCGCCTTGAATCTTTTCGATCCGCCAGTTCTGGCGGCGGTTGAGTTGGCGTTTGGCCATGGAGCATCCGGGTAGTGGAGTGTTGATCGCGGCGAGTTTAGCATGAGCGCTCGGCGGCCATTCGGCTGTCAGGAACAGAGGTCGGGAATGACGGCAGGCGAGGAACGAACGGTGCTGCGGCTACCGTTATTGCGCGCTCTTTTAGCGCAGGGTCTGGCCTTGGCGCTGGTGGTGGTGCTGGTCTATCTGCTGGCGTTGCTGCCCTGGCGCATGTCGTTGTTTTCGGTGGCGCTGCTGCAAGGTGTTGTGGCCGCCGGGATCGGCTGGCGCTTGGGCCTGTCACGCTGGTGGTTGTGGATCAATCTGGCGTTTCTGCCCGCGCTGCTGGTGATGCAGCGCGCCGATTTACCGGCCTGGTTGTTCCTGCTGGGCTTCGTCCTGCTGCTACTGGTCAACTGGAACAGTCTGCGCGAACAGGTGCCGCTCTACCTGAGTGGGCGCAAGGCGCAGCAACGCTTGCAGCAGTGCTTGAGCGAGCGTGAGCCGCCGCTGCGCTTTGTTGACCTGGGTTGTGGTACTGCTGGCACGGTGCTACAGCTGGCCAGACGGTTTCCGCGCGGGCAGTTCGTTGGTGTCGAGACGGCGCCGCTGCTCTTCGTTTTCGCCTGGCTACGCTGCCTGCTACAGGAGAACTGCAGCATTCGTTATCGGAGTCTGTGGCAGGTCGAGCTCGGCGACTTCGATGTCGTCTACTGCTTTCTCTCGCCGGTGCCGATGGCGCGCCTGTGGAACAAGGCGCAAGTCGAGATGCACGCCAATAGCTGGCTGATCAGCAACACCTTCGAGATTCCGGGCGTGCCGGCTGATCGCGAGCTCGAGATCAACGAAGGACGGCAAACGTCCCTGTTTCTCTGGCACATGAAGGGCGCTGAGATCCGCTAGACTTGGCGCCTGAGCCAAGGAGCCTAACCATGCAAAACCCCAACAACCTGATCTGGATCGACCTGGAGATGACCGGCCTGGAGCCGGAGCGTGACGTGATCATCGAGATGGCCACCATCGTCACCGACAGCGAGCTGAACGTGTTGGCCGAAGGCCCGGTGATCGCCGTTCACCAGAGCGACGAGGCTCTGGCCGGCATGGACGAATGGAACACCCGCACCCATGGCCAGAGCGGCCTGACCCAGCGCGTGCGTGAAAGCAAGATCGACACGGCGGCGGCCGAAGCACAGACCATCGCCTTCCTCGAACAGTGGGTGCCCAAGGGCCAGTCGCCGATCTGCGGCAACAGCATCGGCCAGGATCGCCGCTTTCTCTACAAGTACATGCCGGCCCTGGAAGCCTACTTCCACTACCGCTACCTGGACGTCTCGACCCTGAAGATCCTCGCCGGCCTGTGGGCGCCGCAGGTCAGGGACAGCTTCCAGAAAACCGCCACCCACCAGGCGCTGGACGATATCCGTGAGTCCATCGCCGAGTTGCGCCACTACCGTGAGCATTTCCTCAAGGTGTAAATGAGCCACCCCGGCGCGTCGCGCGTGCGTAGCCCAGATGTAATCCGGGCAAACGGGCGGCGCCACTCCCGGATTTCGTCCAGGCTACAAAGCGCCGTGCCGCTCCAGGGCCCACGCCACATGCTCGCGCACTAGCGCTGAAGGGTGTTCGCGGCGCGCCTGCAGAGCCTGTAGTACCGGGATGGTGGAGGGCGCATTGCCCAGGCCGACCGCCAGGTTACGCAGCCAGCGCTCGTAGCCGGCACGGCGTAGCGGCGAGCCTTCGGTGCGGCTGAGAAACTCCTCTTCCGTCCACATGAACAGCTCGGCCAGGCCGCTGTTGTCCAGGCCGTGGCGCGGCTGGAAGTCGCCCTGTTCGGTGGGGCGAGCGAAGCGATTCCAGGGGCAGACGATCTGACAGTCGTCGCAGCCGAACACCCGGTTGCCGATGGGCGCACGCAACTCTTCGGGGATCGAGCCTTTCAGCTCGATGGTCAGGTAGGAAATGCAGCGCCGGGCATCCAGCGCGTAGGGCCCGGCGAAGGCCGCAGTGGGGCAGATATCCATGCACGCGCTGCAGCGCCCGCAATGCTCGCTGGCGTGTGGGACATCCACCGGCAGTGGCAGGTCGACGAACAGCTCGCCGAGAAAGAAATAGCTGCCGGCCTTGCGGTTGAGCACCAGGGTGTTCTTGCCGATCCAGCCGAGACCGGCTTTTTCGGCGATGGCCTTTTCCAGCACCGGGGCGCTGTCGACGAAGGCGCGGTAGCCGAACGGACCGATCTGCTGCTGGATGCGTTCGGCCAGTTGTTGCAAGCGCTTGCGGATCAGTTTGTGGTAGTCGCGGCCCAGGGCGTAGCGCGACACGTAGGCCTGTTCCGGCTCGTTGAGGCGCTGGGCCATCTGCGTGTCGCCGGGCAGGTAGTCCATGCGCAGCGACACCACGCGCAGGGTGCCAGGTACCAGTTCGTCCGGGTGTGAGCGCTTGCTGCCGTGGGCGGCCATGTAGTCCATCTCGCCCTGATAGCCGGCTGCCAGCCAGCGTTGCAGGTGCGCCTCGTGTTCGCCCAGCTCGACATCGGTGATGCCGACTTGCTGAAAGCCCAGCTCACGCCCCCAGTCCTTGATGGACAGGGCCAGAGCATTGAGGTCGAGGGTTTGATCGGACATGGGCGGGCGCAGGCGATGGACGTAGGTATAATTCTGCCAGACATCCGTGGTGAGCGAGCCATGCATCTACTACCAGCCTCTTTACCGTTGAGCCTGCACAGTGCCGAACAGGTGCGTGCGCTGGATGCGCAGTTGATCGCCGCCGGCACGCCCGGTTTCGAGTTGATGCAACGCGCCGCCCACGCGGCCTGGCGCGCCTTGCGCAGACGCTGGCCGGATGCCGGCGAAATCACCGTGCTGGCCGGGCGTGGTAACAATGCCGGTGACGGCTACCTGATTGCGGCTCTGGCTCAGCGTACCGGTTGGCGCGTGCGCGTGCTGGCGGTGGGTGATCCTGCTGCTCTGAGTGGCGATGCTGAGCAGGCCTGCGCCGAGGCGCGAAGGGCGGGCGTGGATGTGCTGCCCTGGAGCGAATGCGCGCCACTGGCTGGCATCGTGGTCGATGCGATGCTCGGCACGGGGCTGGCTGGTGCGGTGCGTGAGCCTTATGCCCAGGCGATGCGCATGCTCAACCAGAGTGGCTTGCCGGTGCTGGCGGTGGATATTCCTTCTGGTTTGCACGCCGATAGCGGCGCGCGCCTGGGGGTGGCGGTGCGCGCCGACCTGACGGTGACCTTTATCGCGCTCAAGCTCGGCCTGTTCACGGGTGTCGGCCCGCAGTTGTGCGGCGAGTTGCAGTTCGACGATCTACAGGGCGACGCTGAGCTATTGGCTCGGGCGCCCAGCGTGGCGCAGCGTCTCGATCCAGCTAACCTGCCGCGTCTGGCCGCCCGCTCGCCAGTGGCACACAAGGGTCAGTTCGGTCACCTGCTGGTAGTTGGGGGTGACCTGGGAATGGGCGGCGCTGCGTTGCTGTGCGCCGATAGCGCGCTGCGTGCCGGTGCCGGGTTAGTGTCGTTGGCCACGCGCGCTGAACATGTTGCTGCCGCCCTGGTACGTCGGCCAGAAATCATGTGTGCCGCGCTAGCCTCGGCCAATCAGTTGCTGAGACTGGTCGAGCGCGCCGATGTCTGCGTGGTAGGGCCTGGCCTGGGTCAGGGGGCCTGGAGCCGTAGTTTGCTGTCTGGCGTGGCGGGTAGCGATCAGCCGCAGGTATGGGATGCCGATGCGTTGAATCTGCTTGCGGCTGGGCAGGTCAGTGCTCCGCGTCATGGCGTGTTGACGCCGCATCCGGGTGAAGCGGCGCGTTTGCTGGGTATCGATACCGCAAGCGTGCAGGCTGATCGGCCGGCTGCCGTGCGGGCCCTGGCGCAACGTTTTGGTCTGGTGGTAGTGCTCAAGGGCGCCGGTAGTCTGGTCGCCGCGCCGGATGGACGTCTGGCGCTGTGTGATCGCGGCCATCCAGCGATGGCAGGAGCCGGCTTGGGTGATGTTCTGGCTGGATTGATTGGTGCGCTGCTAGCGCAGGGCATGGCCGCGTATGATGCGGCCTGCCTGGCGGTATGGCTGCATGCACGTGCCGGTGAGGTGCTGGCTGCGCAGGGGCGCGGGCTGGCTGCCGGTGATCTGCCCTGTACCATTCGTCAGTTATTGGAGGAGGTGTGTCCTTGTACGAAGTGAGATTCGAGGCGGCCGACGAGGCTGCGATGCTGGCGTTGGGCGCGTCGATCGCCGAGGTCAGTGGAGGTGTCGGCACGATTTATCTGCATGGTGATCTGGGGGCCGGCAAGACCACCCTGTCACGCGGTATTCTGCGCGGCCTGGGCCATGTCGGGGCAGTCAAGAGCCCGACCTTCACCCTGGTCGAACCCTATGAGATTGGTGGCGTACGCGCCTTCCACTTCGACCTGTATCGCCTGGTCGATCCCGAGGAGCTTGAGTTTCTCGGGATTCGCGATTACTTCGAAGGTGCCGCTCTGTGCCTGATCGAGTGGCCGCAGCGTGGCGCGGGCGTTTTGCCAAAGCCCGACCTGGACATTACCATTAGCCCTCAAGCGAGCGGCCGTTCGCTGTTGCTGCAGGGGTATGGGGCTCGAGGGGAGGCCTGGTGCAAGGCCCTGAGCAGCAAGGAATGAATAAGAAGCGATGGGGTTGGTTATGCGCATAGGCGCGCTGGTTACAGCTGTGGGGGTGTTGTTGGCGGCCCTGGCTGCCGAGGCCCTGGCTGCCTCCGATATACGGAGCGTGCGTCTGTGGCGTGCCCCGGACAATACCCGTCTGGTCTTCGATCTGTCTGGCCCGGTACAGCACAGCGTGTTCACCCTTGCCGCACCTGATCGCATCGTTATCGACGTCAGTGGCGCCAAGTTGGCTACCAGTCTCGAGCAACTTTCGCTGGCCAACACCCCGATCACCGGTGTGCGCTCGGCGCAGCGCAGCGCTGATGACCTGCGCGTGGTCATCGATTTGTCGGCACCGGTTTCGCCGAAGAGCTTTACCCTGGCGCCCAATCAGCAGTACGGCCATCGCCTGGTTGTCGACCTGTTCGATCAGGGCAGTGCGCCGCCCTCTGCGCCGACCTCCAGCGTTGCCGCCAGCGCGCCGCCCGTGCCGGTCACGCCGACCCAGCCGCCACCCAAGCTGACGCCTGTGCCCAACGGCAAGCGCGATATTGTTATCGCCATCGATGCCGGCCATGGTGGCGAAGACCCTGGTGCGCTGTCGCCGGTCAAAGGGCAGTACGAGAAGAACGTGACCTTGGCCATTTCCAGGGAATTGCAGCGACAGATCAATGCCGAGAAAGGCTTTCGCGGCGAGTTGGTACGCACGGGGGATTACTTCATTCCACTGCGCAAGCGCACCGAGATTGCGCGCAAGAAGGGCGCGGATCTGTTCGTGTCCATTCATGCCGATGCAGCGCCGCGCGCTTCGGCCTTCGGTGCGTCGGTCTATGCCTTGTCCGAGCGCGGAGCAACCTCCGAGACCGCTCGCTGGCTGGCCGATGCCGAGAACCAGTCTGACCTGATCGGCGGTGCCGGCAACGTCAGTCTCGACGACAAGGACAAGATGCTCGCCGGCGTGCTGCTGGACCTGTCGATGACTGCGTCGCTGTCTTCCAGCCTGAATGTCGGGCAGAAGGTGTTGTCGAACATGAGCAGCATCACCCCGCTGCACAAGCGGCGCGTCGAGCAAGCAGGGTTCATGGTGCTGAAGTCGCCGGATATTCCTTCGATCCTGGTGGAAACCGGGTTCATCTCCAATCCCAATGAGGCGAAGAAGCTGCACACTGCCAGCCATCAGCAGGCACTGGCGCGCTCCATTACCACCGGGGTCAAGCAGTTCTTCCACGAGAATCCGCCGCCCGGCACCTACGTAGCCTGGCTGCGTGATGAAGGCAAGATCGTTGCCGGCCCGCGTGAGCATGTGGTGGCACGCGGCGAGAGCCTGGCGCTGATCGCCCAGCGCTACCAGATCAGTCTGGTGGCATTGCGCAGTGCCAATAAGCTCAATGGTGACGTGATCAAAGTCGGCCAGACATTGCAGATACCCGCCACAGCGCTGGCAGCCCAGTAGTGAGTGTCATGTCCCGTATTCATTTGCTCAGCCCGCGCCTGGCCAACCAGATCGCTGCGGGCGAGGTGGTCGAGCGTCCGGCTTCGGTCGCCAAGGAACTGCTGGAAAACAGCCTTGACTCCGGTGCGCGGCGTATCGATATCGACGTCGAGCAGGGCGGCGTCAAGTTGCTCAAGGTGCGTGACGACGGCAGCGGCATCGCCCCGGACGACCTGCCGCTGGCCCTGGCTCGCCACGCCACCAGCAAGATTCGCGAGCTGGAAGATCTCGAGGCCGTGCTCAGCATGGGCTTTCGCGGCGAGGCGCTGGCCTCGATCAGCTCGGTGTCGCGCCTGACCCTGACCTCGCGTACCGCCGACGCCGACCAGGCCTGGCAGGTGGAAACCGAGGGGCGTGACATGGAGCCACGGGTGCAGCCAGCTGCGCACCCGGTGGGCACCTCGGTGGAAGTACGAGATCTGTTCTTCAATACCCCGGCACGGCGCAAGTTCCTGCGCGCCGAGAAAACCGAATTCGATCACCTGCAGGAAGTGATCAAGCGCCTGGCGCTGGCCCGTTTCGATGTCGGCTTTCACCTGCGCCATAACGGCAAGACGGTGCTCAGCCTGCACGAGGCGGGTGACGAGATCAGCCGGGCGCGTCGTGTGGCCTCGGTTTGCGGCCCGGCGTTCCTCGAGCAGGCGCTGCCCATCGAGATCGAGCGCGGCGGTCTGCGCCTGTGGGGCTGGGTCGGCTTGCCCACCTTCTCGCGCAGTCAGGCGGATCTGCAGTATTTCTATGTCAACGGCCGCATGGTGCGCGACAAGCTGGTCGCTCATGCGGTGCGCCAGGCCTATCGCGACGTGCTGTTCAACGGCCGTCACCCGACCTTTGTGCTGTTTCTGGAAATCGACCCGAGCACGGTGGACGTCAACGTTCACCCGACCAAGCACGAAGTGCGCTTCCGTGACAGCCGCATGGTACATGACTTCCTTTACGGTACGTTGCACCGTGCGCTGGCCGATGTACGCCCGGAAGATCAGGTGGCCGCTCCGGCGGCCATCTCCCCCATGTCGCGTGCAAGCGGCCTGGCCGCCGGAGAATTTGGCCCGCAGGGCGAAATGGGTCTGGCTGCCAGTGTGCTGGAAACCCCGGTGGCCAATGCGCAGCCGGCCTGGCGTGGTGCAGGTGCTGGTTATCAGCAACAAGCTAGCAACCCCGGCGTACCGGCTGCCGAAGCGCAAGCCACCTATCGCGAGTATTTCGCCCCGCTGCCCGCTGCGTCGTCCGCAGCGCTGCCGCAGGAGCAGGGCGACATTCCGCCGCTCGGCTATGCCGTGGCGCAGCTCAAGGGGGTCTACATCCTCGCCGAGAATGCCCAGGGCATGGTTGTGGTGGACATGCACGCCGCGCATGAGCGCATCACCTACGAGCGCCTGAAGCATGCGATGGCCAGTGAGGGGTTGCGCGGCCAGCCGTTGCTGGTACCGGAGTCTATCGCTCTCAGTCAGCGCGAAGCCGACTGCGCCGAGGAGCATGGCCAGTGGTTCCAGCGTCTGGGCTTCGAATTGCAGCGCCTGGGAGAGGAGACGCTGGCGATCCGCCAGATTCCGGCGCTGCTCAAGCAGGCCGAAGCGACCCAGTTGGTGCGCGACGTGCTGGCCGATCTGCTCGAATATGGCACCAGCGACCGTATCCAGGCGCACCTCAACGAGCTGCTGGCGACCATGGCCTGCCATGGTGCGGTGCGCGCCAACCGGCGCCTGACCATTCCCGAGATGAACGCCCTATTGCGTGATATGGAACAGACCGAGCGCAGCGGCCAGTGCAACCACGGGCGTCCGACCTGGACGCAATTGAGCATGGATCAGCTCGACAAGTTGTTCATGCGTGGTCAGTAATTGAGCAATGCCCCGCCGAGGGCTCCCGTCTTTGTTGCCGAGTTATATCGATGCCTGCGCTTCCTCCTGCAATCTTCCTGATGGGCCCGACAGCCGCTGGCAAGACTGACCTGGCCCTGGAGCTGGCGCGCGTCTTGCCGTGTGACCTGATCAGCGTTGATTCGGCGCTGATCTATCGTGGCATGGACATCGGCACGGCCAAGCCTGAGCGCGTCATTCTCGACGCGTTTCCTCACGCCCTGATCGATATTCGTGATCCGGCCGAGAGCTATTCGGCGGCGGAGTTTCGCGCCGATGCGCTGGCCGCCATGGCCGAGAGCACGGCGCGTGGCCGTATTCCGCTGCTGGTAGGCGGCACCATGCTCTATTACAAGGCGCTGTTGGAGGGCTTGGCCGATATGCCCAGCGCCGCCCCGGCCATCCGTGCCGAGCTGGAAGCAAGGGCTGCAGCCGAAGGTTGGGAGGCGCTGCATCGGGAGCTGGCTGAGGTCGATCCAGAGTCCGCCGCGCGCATCCATCCCAACGATCCGCAGCGTCTGACTCGGGCGCTTGAGGTCTATCGCGTGAGCGGCCTGAGCATGACCGAGCATCGCCTGCGCCAGGCTGCAGGAAATCCCGATGCGGGTACATCAGGCGCCGGGCAATTACCCTATACTGTTGCTCAGCTTGCTATCGCACCAGCGCAGCGTCAGGTTTTGTATGACCGCATCGCTCAACGATTTCGGGTGATGTTGGAACAGGGTTTCGTGGAAGAGGTCGAAGCCCTGCGTAGACGAAGTGACTTGCACGCGGGATTGCCGTCTATACGGGCGGTGGGTTATCGCCAGGTATGGGAATACCTCGATGGCGAGCTGTCCCGGGACGAGATGGTCGAGCGGGGCATCATCGCCACGCGGCAATTGGCCAAGCGTCAGTTCACCTGGCTACGCGGTTGGGAGAACTTGCATTGGCTCGATAGCCTGGCCTGCGACAATCTGTCTCGCGTCTTGAAATACCTGGAAAGCGTCTCCATATTGAAATGAGACCTTGCCGCTGGTCGTCTATCCTTGGGGGTGGGACGGCCTGAAGCCATTGTTTACCTACTAAAATTATTGAAATTGATCCTCGAAAGGAGTGCGGCACATGTCAAAAGGGCATTCGCTACAAGACCCTTACCTGAATACCCTGCGTAAGGAACGCGTCCCTGTTTCCATCTATCTGGTCAACGGCATCAAGCTGCAGGGCCAGATCGAATCCTTCGACCAGTTCGTCATCCTGCTGAAGAACACTGTCAGCCAGATGGTCTACAAACACGCCATTTCCACCGTCGTACCCAGCCGTCCGGTGCGCCTGCCGAGTGCTGGCGATGCCGAGCAGGCCGATGGCGAGCCAGGTAACGCCTGATAGGGGGCTGCATTGTTCTTCGAGCGTCATGAGGGCGGTGAGCGGGCCATCCTGGTTCATCTGGAAGGCCAAGACTCCGAGGCGAGCGAAGACCCCCAGGAGTTCCAGGAATTGGCCATGTCGGCAGGCGCCGACATGGTCGCTTTCTTCAGTGTGCCCAGCAGTCGTCTGACTGCCAAGTTCCTTATCGGCAGCGGCAAGGTCGAGGAGCTGCGCGACCACGTCAAGGCCGCCGAGGCCGACCTGGTCATCTTCAATCACACCCTGACGCCCAGCCAGGAGCGCAACCTCGAGCGTGCCTTCGAATGCCGTGTGCTCGATCGTACCGGGTTGATCCTCGATATCTTCGCCCAGCGTGCGCGCACTCAC
This sequence comes from Ectopseudomonas oleovorans, assembly GCF_003052605.1. Classification (GTDB taxonomy): domain Bacteria; phylum Pseudomonadota; class Gammaproteobacteria; order Pseudomonadales; family Pseudomonadaceae; genus Aquipseudomonas; species Aquipseudomonas oleovorans_A. The sequence goes on from NZ_QASO01000108.1 coordinate 49,955, forward strand.
GAAGGCAAGCTGCAGGTCGAGTTGGCTCAGCTTGATCACATGAGCACGCGCCTGGTGCGTGGCTGGACCCACCTCGAGCGGCAGAAGGGTGGTATCGGCCTGCGTGGTCCGGGTGAAACCCAGCTGGAAACCGACCGCCGCTTGTTGCGCGTGCGTATTCGCCAGATCAAGCAGAAGCTCGAGAAGGTGCGCAGTCAGCGCGAGCAGGCGCGCCGTGGGCGCAGGCGCGCGGATATTCCATCGGTCTCCCTGGTGGGGTACACCAACGCCGGCAAGTCCACCTTGTTCAATGCCCTGACCACCTCCGAGGTGTATGCGGCCGATCAACTGTTCGCCACACTCGATCCGACCCTGCGCCGTCTGCAGCTCGACGACCTGGGTCCCGTGGTACTGGCCGATACCGTGGGTTTCATTCGCCATCTGCCGCACAAGCTGGTCGAGGCTTTCCGCGCTACGCTTGAAGAATCGAGCAATTCCGACCTGCTGTTGCATGTGATCGACGCCCATGAGCCTGAGCGCATGGCGCAGATCGAGCAGGTGCAGAACGTGCTCAAGGAGATCGGCGCACACGAGTTGCCGATGCTCGAGGTATACAACAAGCTGGATTTGTTGGATGGTGTCGAGCCGCAGATCCAGCGCGATGCTGATGGCAAGCCGCTGCGTGTCTGGTTGTCGGCCCGCGAGGGGCGTGGTCTTGAGCTGTTGCGTCAAGCAGTGGCGGAGCTGTTGGGCGAAGATTTGTTCGTCGCCACGCTGCAGCTGCCGCAACGTTTGGGGCGACTGCGTGCGCAGTTCTTCGCGTTGGGGGCGGTGCAGAGCGAAGAACATGACGAGTTGGGGCGCAGCTTGCTGGCGGTACGTTTGCCGCGAGTCGAGCTCAATCGCCTGGTGAGTCGCGAAGGTTTGGAGCCTCAAACCTTCATCGAGCAACATACTTTGCAATAAAGCCTGGGACGGTGGCTTTGCTGTCACCATAGGGCTTTGGGTAGCATTGGCCGGCGCGCCGTGGGCGCGCCTTCGCTTTATTAGTACGGTGAACGCTATGGCTTGGAATGAGCCGGGTGGCAACTCGAACAATCAAGACCCTTGGGGCGGCCGCAAAGGCGGTGGCCGGCAGGGGCCGCCGGATCTCGACGAAGCGTTCCGCAAGCTGCAAGAAAGCCTCAACGGGCTGTTTGGCGGTGGCAAGAAACGTGGTGACGACGACTCTGGTCGCAGTGGCGGCGGTGGCTTCGGCCTGCTGTTCGTCGGTCTCGGCCTGTTGGCGGTGGTATGGCTGTACAGCGCGATCTACGTGGTGGACGAACAGGAGCAGGCCGTGGTGCTGCGCTTCGGTAAGTACCACGAGACCGTTGGTCCGGGCCTGAATATCTATTTCCCGCCAATCGATCGCAAGTTCCAGGAAAACGTCACGCGTGAGCGCGCCTACAGTAAGCAGGGCGCCATGCTGACCGAAGACGAGAACATCATCGAAGTGCCGCTGACCGTGCAGTATCGGGTGAGCAACCTGCAGGACTTCGTGCTCAACGTCGAGCAGCCGGAAGTCAGTCTGCAGCACGCTACCGACAGTGCCGTGCGCCATGTGGTGGGTTCCACCGAGATGGATCAGGTGCTGACCGAAGGTCGTGAGCTGATAGCCAGCGAGGTGCGTGAGCGCCTGCAGCGTTTCCTCGACAACTACCGCACCGGTATCACCATCACTCAGGTGAACATCCAGAGCGCTGCGGCGCCGCGTGAGGTTCAGGAAGCCTTCGATGACGTGATCCGTGCCCGTGAAGACGAGCAACGCGAGAAGAACCAGGCCGAGTCCTACGCCAACGGCGTGATTCCGGAAGCGCGTGGTCAGGCCCAGCGTCTGCTGGAAGAGGCCAACGGTTACCGTGATGAAGTCATCGCTCGTGCCCAGGGTGAGGCTGATCGCTTCACCAAGCTGGTCGCCGAGTACCGCAAGGCGCCCGAGATCACTCGCGAGCGTCTGTACATCGACACCATGCAGGAAGTGATGAGCAACACCAGCAAGGTTCTGGTCACCGGTGACAAGGGGCAGAACAACCTGCTCTATCTGCCGCTGGACAAGATGATCGACAGCCGTGGTGGTGCTTCTTCCTCCAGTTCTGCCAACAGCAGCAATTCGACAGCGCGTGATCCGGCCGTGCCGCTGAGCAGCGATATGTCGCAGCGTAACCTGCGTACCCGGGAGGGCCGTTGATGAACAACAAGTCCCTGATCGGCCTGATCGTGGCCGTGGTTGTGGCCCTGGTGGCGTGGAACAGCTTCTATATCGTGGCGCAGACCGAGCGTGCGGTGCTGTTGCAGTTCGGGCGAGTGGTTCAGCCTGATGTGCAGCCCGGCCTGCATGTGAAGATCCCCTACGTCAACCAGGTGCGTATCTTCGACGGTCGTCTGCTGACGCTGGACTCGACGTCCTCGCGCTTCCTGACCCTGGAGAAGAAAGCGCTGATGGTCGATGCCTATGCCAAGTGGCGGGTGAAGGATGCCGAGCGCTTCTATCAGTCCACCTCGGGCATGAAGCAGGTCGCCGACGAGCGTCTGGCGCGTCGTCTGGAAGCATCGCTGCGTGACCAGTTCGGTAAGCGCACCCTGCACGAATCGGTATCCGGCGAGCGTGATGCGCTGATGGCTGACGTGACCGCGACCCTCAACCGCGCCGCCGAGCGTGAGTTGGGTATCGAAGTGGTCGATGTTCGGGTCAAGGCCATCGACCTGCCGCGCGAAGTGAACCGCAGCGTGTTCGAGCGGATGAGCACCGAGCGTGAGCGTGAAGCGCGCGAGCATCGCGCCAAGGGTCGTGAGCTGGCCGAAGGTATTCGCGCCGATGCCGATCGTCAGCGCCGCGTACTGCTGGCTGAAGCCTATCGTGAAGCTGAAGAGCTGCGCGGTGACGGTGATGCCCAGGCTGCGTCCATCTACGCCAACGCCTTCGGTCAGGATCAGGAGTTCTACTCCTTCTACCGTAGTCTGCAGGCTTACCGCGAAAGCTTCGCTGACAAGCGTGATGTGCTGGTGCTGGACCCGGGCAGCGATTTCTTCCGCTACCTGGAAAAATCCAGGCCTTGATCGGCAACCCTGGCGGCGCGATGCGTCGCCAGGGTGACCGCAAGGTAAAACGTGGTATCATGCGGCAGCCGGGAAAATCCCGGCTTTTTTGCGTCTGTGGGAATCATGTGGCAGGAACTCGGCATCGCACTGTGTCTGGTATTGGTGCTGGAAGGCATCCTGCCCTTCCTCTATCCGCGCCATTGGCGCGGAGCGGTCATGCAGGCAGCTCGTCTGCCCGACCGCCGACTGCGCCTTATGGGGCTGGCCAGCATGCTGCTGGGTTCGGCCCTTCTATATCTGCTTCACTGAAGGCTTGTGCCGCCCGGATCGAGAGGGGAATGGCGAAATGGCAACGGTAGACCGCTGGCTGCTGCCAGATGGCATCGAAGAAGTACTGCCGCCGGAAGCGGCACGCATCGAGGCGGCACGCCGTCAGGTGCTGGATCTGTTCCAACGTTGGGGTTACGAGTTCGTCGTCACCCCCCATATCGAGTACCTGGAATCCCTGCTGACTGGCGCTGGCCAGGATCTCGACCTGCGTACCTTCAAGGTCACCGATCCGTTGTCCGGTCGGCAGATGGGCTTTCGTGCCGACATCACCCCGCAGGTGGCGCGCATCGATGCTCACACCATGCGCCGTGAGGGGCCGAGCCGTCTGTGCTATGCCGGCAGCGTGTTGCATGCGCAGCCGCGTGCACTGACTACCTCGCGTAGCCCGATCCAGCTGGGTGCCGAGCTCTATGGCGACGCCAGTCCGGCTAGCGACATCGAAGTGATCAGCCTGCTGGTCGAGACCCTCGAGCTGGCTGCGGTGCCGGACGTGCACATGGATCTCGGTCATGTCGGCATCTACCGTGGTCTGGCGCGTGCCGCCGGTCTGTCCGGTGAGGCCGAGCAGCAACTGTTCGATGCGCTGCAGCGCAAGGCCATGGATGAGATCGAGAGCCTGACCGCCGCGTTGCCGGCGGGCCTGGGCAGCATGCTGCGTTCGCTCGCCGAGCTGTGTGGCGGCCGGGAAGTGCTGGATCTGGCCCAGGCCGTGCTGGTCGAGGCGCCGGATGCGGTGCACGCTGCGCTCGATGAGCTGGTGGCCATCGCCGATGCGCTGGAGCTGCGTTATCCGGAGCTGCCGCTGTACTTCGACCTGGGCGAGTTGCGCGGCTACAACTATCACACCGGCGTGGTGTTCGCGGCCTTCGTGCCGGGTGAGGGCGGTGCCATCGCTCAGGGGGGGCGTTATGACGATACTGGCGCGGTATTCGGTCGTGCGCGCCCGGCTACCGGCTTCTCCACGGACCTGAAGACCCTGGTAACCCTGGGTGACATGCGTGTGGATGAGGCGCTCAGCGGTGTCTGGGCGCCGGACAATCATGACCTCTATCTGTGGCAGGCCGTTCGTCGTCTGCGTGGTGAGGGCGAGCGCGTGGTACAGGCGCTGCCCGGGCAGAGCGAGGCGGATGCGCGCGAAGCAGGCTGTGATCGCCTGCTGACGCTGCGCGATGGACGTTGGCAGGTGGCGCCCCTGGCGTCCTGAATACATTTTCGCCGGCCCGCGGCCGGCATCGAAGCTTGCGCGAAGAGGACAAGTTTATGGGTAAGAATGTCGTCGTCCTGGGCACCCAATGGGGTGATGAGGGCAAGGGCAAGATCGTCGACCTGCTCACCGAGCATGCCGCTGCAGTCGTGCGTTATCAGGGCGGTCACAACGCTGGCCACACCCTGGTGATCAACGGTGAGAAGACCGTCCTGCACCTGATTCCGTCCGGTATCCTGCGTGCCGGCGTCGAGTGCCTGATCGGCAACGGTGTGGTCGTCGCTCCCGATGCTCTGATGCGCGAAATCACCAAGCTGGAAGAGAAGGGTGTGCCGGTGCGTGAGCGTCTGCGCATCAGCCCAGCCTGCCCGCTGATCCTGTCCTATCACGTGGCGCTGGATCAGGCGCGTGAGAAGGCGCGTGGCGATGCCAAGATCGGCACCACCGGTCGCGGTATCGGCCCAGCCTACGAAGACAAGGTCGCGCGTCGTGGCCTGCGTGTCGGTGACCTGTTCCACCGCGAGCGCTTCGCCGCCAAGCTGGGTGAACTGCTGGACTACCACAACTTCCAGCTGGTCAACTTCTATAAAGAGCCGGCCATCGACTTCCAGAAGACACTCGACGAGTGCATGGAATACGCCGAGCTGCTCAAGCCGATGATGGCTGACGTCACCGCGGTGCTGCATGACCTGCGTCGTGAGGGCAAGGACATCATGTTCGAAGGTGCCCAGGGTTCGCTGCTGGACATCGACCATGGCACCTACCCCTACGTGACCAGCTCCAACACCACCGCTGGCGGTATCGCCACCGGCTCCGGTTTCGGTCCGCTGTACCTGGACTACATCCTCGGTATCACCAAGGCCTACACCACCCGGGTCGGTTCCGGCCCGTTCCCGACCGAGCTGTTCGATGACGTTGGCGCCTTCCTCGCCAAGCGTGGCCACGAGTTCGGCGCCACCACTGGTCGTGCCCGTCGTTGCGGCTGGTTCGATGCGGTGATCCTGCGTCGCGCCATCGAGATCAACAGCATCTCCGGCCTGTGCCTGACCAAGCTGGACGTGCTCGACGGTCTGGAAACCATCCGTATCTGCACCGGCTACAAAGACGCCAATGGCCAGGTGCTGGTCGATGCGCCGACCGACGCCGACAGCTACATCGGCCTGCAGCCGGTCTACGAGGAAATGCCCGGCTGGAGCGAATCCACCCTGGGCGCCAAGACCCTGGAAGACCTGCCGGCCGCTGCTCGTGCCTACATCAAGCGTGTGGAAGAGCTGGTTGGTGCGCCGATCGACATCATCTCTACCGGCCCGGATCGCAACGAAACCATCGTACTGCGTCATCCGTTTGCCTGATCGAGATGCTCTCGAGTCGCACAGGAGCCGCCTTCGGGCGGCTTTTTTGTGTCCGTCCGTACGGGCGCTCCTGCATAGGAGCTGGGCATGCGCTTTGCTTATATTCAATAAATCCCGGAAGTCGCCGTTATAGCTATTACGGTTGTTGAGGAGTGTCCCCAGTGTTCGCCATCGTTTCCATGTTGCGTAGCCGTTTGTTGCGCCCGGTGTTCGTCGCGCTTGGCCTGGCCATGTTGGTGCAGGTCGGTTTGGCTGTTTGGCTGATGCGCGCCTCGGTCGACGGCATGGTCGAGGATCTGGCGCAGCGTCTGGGCGGTGAGAGCCGCCGCCTGGGTGAAGAGTTGAACATGGCTGAGCGTGAGATGAGTCAGGGCCTCGCTGCGTTGGCCGGCAGTACCCGGGCTCGCCTTGGTGAGGGGCTTTCCGGGCAGTTGAAGGATGAGCAGGCTCAGTTGCGCGTGGTACTCGAGGGCAATCTCAAACAGTCCGGTCAGGCGCTCGCGCAATTGCTGGCTGGGGTGGCGCCGAAGTCCATTTGGGATCTGGATATTCCTGCGCTCACTGCGCTTACCCGAATCGCCCAGCAGGATCCGGCGGTGTTGTTCGCCATCATCTATGACGCCGATGGTCAGCGCCTGACGCGCAACTTCAATCGCAGTAATGCGCAGGTGCGTGAGCTGGTCGCTGCCGGGCAGGGTGACTCGCCGCTGGAGAAGCTGGTGGAGGCGGCCTCGCGTGATCCGCGTGTATACGTGGTCGAGGCGCAAATCAGTCCGATGGGGGCGTCGATCGGCAAGGTGCAGATGGGCCTGTCACTGGATGTGGTGGAAAAGGAGCTGGCCGCGCTCGACGGCCGCTTTGCGTCGTTGGTCAGTGGTGCCGGTGAGTTGGTCGACAGCAGCCTGGCAGGTGCTGCCGAGGAGGCGACCGGTGCGCTGCGCGAGCGTCTGCAGTCGGCTGAGCGCTACACCCAGGAAATGGCACGCAACGGTGGTGAGTCGGTGCGCGTGGCGGCGGATTCGCTGCGCTGGAACATCGCCCTCGGCCTGTTGATCGTGGGGGCGCTGGCAATGGTCGTGGTGGCGCTGGTGCTTGGCTGGCGAGTGCTCAGTCGCTTGCGCCTGCTCAGCGCGGCGCTGAACGATCTGGCTGCGGGCGAGGGCGATCTGACCCGGCGCGTGAGCATCGACAGTCAGGACGAGGTCGGCGAGATGGCCGATGCAGTCAATCGCTTCATCGCCAAGCTGCAACCCATCGTGCGTGAGTCGGGTGAGGTGGCGTTGCGTACCGGTGAGCAGATTCGCAGCCTGACTCAGCGCGGCGTGGCGGCCGAGGCCGCTGCTGGTCGTCAGCGCGATGAGGTGGCGGGCAGCCTGCAGGCGTTGGAGCAAATGGCCGATGAGGCGCAGGCGGAAAGCCAGGCCATGCAGGATGCGCTGCAGCGCGTCGACACCATCCGCCAGGCCGCGCACGAAAATGCGGCGATTGCTCAGCGTCTGTCAGCGCTGATCGAAGGCTTGGTGGCGCGGGTGGCTGATGGTTCGGCGGTGATCGAGCGGCTGGCCAAGCAGAGCGAGCAGATCGAGGTGGTACTGACGGTGATTCAGTCCATCGCCGAACAGACCAACCTGCTCGCGCTCAATGCCGCCATCGAGGCGGCGCGCGCTGGTGAGAGTGGTCGCGGGTTTGCCGTGGTGGCTGACGAGGTGCGTGCGCTGGCGAGCAAGACTCAGCAGTCCACCGGCGATATCCAGACCCATATCGCTGCCCTGCAGCGGGGCGCGCAGGAGGCGGTCGCCGCCATCGCCCAGGCGGGCGCGCAAGGTAGTGAAGGGCTGCAGGTGCTGCGTGACAGTGCGCGCCTGCAGCAATCGGTGCAGCAGTCGGTAGACGAAGTGCATGGCGCCATCAATGCGGCAACTCAGGCCGCGGCACATCAGGCGGACGGTGCGGGAGCGGTACGCGGGCGTGTCGAGATCATTCATGCCGAAGCGCAGCGTGCGGCAGAGGCGGTGGCAGCGATAGCCGGCAATGCGCGCGCGTTGGACGAGCTGGCAGCTCAGCTCAAGGCCAGCCTAGGGCAATTCAAAGTGTAGGGTACGCAGTGCGCACCTCGCTGTTCTATGGTCTGGGCGGGGGGCGTAGCGCGCCCTGCGAGGAGGTCTGCTTTTTCGTGGGCAATAAAAAACCGAGCCATTGGCTCGGTTTTTTGAAATTTGGTGCCCAGGAGAAGACTCGAACTTCCACGACCGTTAAGTCACTGATACCTGAAACCAGCGCGTCTACCAATTCCGCCACCTGGGCACTGCAGCAATGTTCGTCGTTACCGACACGGAGCGTTGCATCCGTTATTTGCAAAATGGCTTATCAGACCACTTCACGAAATTTGGTGCCCAGGAGAAGACTCGAACTTCCACGGCCGTTAAGCCACTGATACCTGAAACCAGCGCGTCTACCAATTCCGCCACCTGGGCACTGAAACTGATGAATCATCATCTGCTTCGTGTTACAACGTCTGCTCGACGCTGTGGGCGCGAACTATACGGGCGGGCATTTACCTTGTAAACCCCTGACCGCAAAAAAATTATTGTCGCCGGAAAAGCTGCCGCGAATGACGTTTTCGCGCTTCAATAGGCAGATGGCATACACCTTTATACATAAGCATAGGTAATCCTTCCTACATGGCCGATTGGCAATCCCTCGATCCCGAGGCCGCCCGCGAGGCGGAAAAATACGACAACCCCATCCCCAGTCGCGAACTGATCCTGGCCCATCTGGCCGAGCGAGGTTCGCCCGCCAGTCGCGAGCAGCTGGTCGAAGAGTTCGGTCTCGATACCGAGGACCAGCTTGAAGCGCTGCGCCGCCGCCTGCGCGCCATGGAGCGCGATGGTCAGCTCATCTATACCCGCCGCGGCACCTACGCGCCGGTGGACAAGCTCGATCTGATCTGCGGGCGCATCAGCGGTCACCGCGACGGCTTCGGCTTCCTCGTGCCGGATGACGGCAGTGATGACCTTTTCCTCAGTCCGGCGCAGATGCGTCTGGTGTTCGATGGTGACCGTGCCCTGGTGCGCGTGGCCGGTCTCGACCGGCGCGGCCGTCGCGAAGGCAGCATCGTCGAGGTGATCAGCCGTGCTCACGAGAGCATCGTCGGCCGTTACTACGAAGAGAACGGCATCGGCTTCGTCGTTGCCGACAATCCCAAGATCCAGCAGGAAGTGCTGGTCACCCCAGGGCGCACTGCCGGTGCGCGCATTGGTCAGTTCGTCGAGATCAAGATCACTCACTGGCCTACGCAGCGTTTCCAGCCGCAGGGCGACATCGTCGAGGTAATCGGCAACTACATGGCGCCGGGCATGGAGATCGACGTGGCGCTGCGCAGCTACGACATCCCGCACGTCTGGCCCGAGGCGGTAGTCAAGGAAGCGCGCAAGCTCAAGCCTGAGGTGGAGGAGAAGGACAAGGAGAAGCGCATCGACTTGCGCCATCTGCCTTTCGTCACCATCGATGGTGAAGACGCCCGCGACTTCGACGATGCGGTCTACTGCGAGAAGAACAGCAGCCGTTGGAAGTTGTTCTCCGGTGGCTGGAAACTCTACGTGGCCATCGCCGACGTCTCGCACTACGTCAAGGTCGGCTCGGCGCTGGATGCCGAGGCGGTCGTGCGCGGCAACTCGGTGTATTTCCCCGAGCGCGTCGTACCGATGCTGCCGGAGGAACTGTCCAACGGCCTGTGCTCGCTCAACCCGCATGTCGATCGCCTTGCCATGGTCTGCGAAATGACCATGTCCAAGAGCGGCCAGATGGTCGACTACAAGTTCTACGAGGCGGTGATCCACTCCCATGCGCGCCTGACCTACAACAAGGTCAGCCTGATGCTGGAAGATCCCAAGAGCAGCGAGGGCAAGTCCCTGCGCAGCGAGTACAAGGAGGTCCTGCCGCACCTCAATCAGCTCTACGCGCTGTATCAGGTACTGGCCGCCGCTCGTCACGAGCGCGGCGCCATCGACTTCGAGACCCAGGAAACCCGCATCATCTTCGGCGAAGGGCGCAAGATCGCGGAGATCCGCCCGACCCAGCGCAACGATGCGCACAAACTGATCGAGGAGTGCATGCTGGCCGCCAACGTGGCCACCGCGCGCTTCATGCAGGATCACCAGATCCCGTCACTGTATCGCGTGCACGGTGGCCCGCCGCCGGAGCGCCTGGAGAAACTCAACGCCTTCCTCGGTGAGCTGGGGTTGTCGCTGCAGCGTGGCAAGTCCAAGGATGGTCCGTCACCCAAGGACTATCAGCGCCTGCTGGAAAGCATCCGCGAGCGCCCGGACTATCACCTGATCCAGACCGTGATGCTGCGTTCGCTGAGTCAGGCGGTGTACAGCGCGCAGAGCGAAGGGCACTTCGGCCTCAATTACGAGGCTTACACTCACTTCACCTCGCCGATCCGTCGCTATCCCGACCTGTTGGCGCATCGTGCCATTCGCAGCGTGATCCGTTCCAAGCGCGACACCAAGCACGTGGAGCGTGCCGGTGCGGCAGTCATGCCCAAGGCGCGTATCTATCCGTACGACGAAGCGACCCTGGAAAAGCTCGGCGAGCAGTGCTCGATGACCGAGCGCCGTGCCGACGAAGCGACCCGCGACGTGGTCAACTGGCTCAAGTGCGAGTTCATGCAGGATCGTGTCGGTGAGACCTTCCCCGGTGTGATCACTGCCGTGACCGGTTTCGGTATTTTCGTCGAGCTGCGCGACATATACGTCGAGGGCCTGGTGCATGTGACCGCGCTGCCGGCCGACTACTACCACTTCGACCCGGTTCACCATCGTCTGTCCGGCGAGCGCAGTGGGCGCAGCTTCCGCTTGGGCGATAGCGTCGAGGTCAAGGTCATGCGCGTCGATCTCGACGAGCGCAAGATTGAATTCGAACTGTCCCAGGCCGCTGAGCGTGAGGCCATTGGTCGTGGCAGTTGCGCTGGCAAGGCGCCGAGCATGGGCAATACCGACGTGCAGAAGAGCCGAGACGTGAAGAAGGCGCTGCTGGCCGGCGCCAAGGCTGGCAAGGGCGCTGCCGGCAAGTCGGCGAGCAAGCCGGCCGGTGGTGCGCGCAAAGGCTCCGGGCGTAGTGACAGTGCCCCGCCAGCTGCCGGAAAGCCGCGCAAGCGTAAGGCCAAGTCATGAGTGATCTGGAAAAGATCTACGGCGTACATGCCGTAGAGGCCATGCTGCGTCATCATCCCAAACGGGTGAAGCAGGTCTGGCTGGCCGATGGTCGCAGTGATCCTCGGGTGCAGCCCTTGCTGGAGCTGGCTGCGCAGTCTCGCGTAAAAGTGGGGCAGTGCGAGCGCCGTGAGATGGACGCCTGGGTCGAGGGTGTGCACCAGGGTGTGGTTGCCGATGTCAGCCCCAGTCAGGTCTGGGGCGAGGCGATGCTCGAGGAGTTGCTTGAGCGCTGCGAGGGCCCGCCTTTGCTGCTGGTGCTCGACGGCGTGACCGACCCGCACAACCTTGGGGCTTGTCTGCGCACGGCAGATGCCGCCGGCGCGTTGGCGGTGATTGTGCCCAAGGACAAATCGGCAACCCTCAACGCCACGGTACGCAAGGTGGCCTGTGGTGCTGCCGAGGTGATTCCGCTGGTGGCGGTGACCAACCTGGCGCGCAGTCTGGAGAAGTTGCAGCAGCGCGGCCTGTGGGTGGTTGGTACGGCCGGTGAGGCCGAGCTTGAGGTCTATCAGCAGGACATGACCGGGCCGACCGTGCTGGTCATGGGGGCCGAGGGCAAGGGAATGCGCCGTTTGACCCGCGAGCATTGCGATTACCTGGTCAAGCTGCCCATGAGCGGCAGTGTCAGCAGTCTCAACGTCTCGGTTGCTACCGGGGTCTGCTTGTTCGAGGCGGTGCGTCAGAGAAACAATAAGCGTCAGGTAAAAAGCTCCAAGTAACAGCGATTACTGCGGGCCGGTGTGCGTGCTGCGTACCCCGGCCGTCGTAGGGCGTACTCGGCTTTGGCATTCTGCGCTGCTCTACCTCCTGCATTCAGCAGTCGTCACGAAGCAGTACGCCAGGTGTCCTGATGGAGCGTAATGCTGGACTCGGTATGCCTTGGCGGACTGTTCGCTGCGCTCCTGGGTCCGCCCTACGTCCTAGGGTTTGTTGCCGTTTCGCGCACGGCCGCGACGGAGCCAGTTTTTGCGTGGGGCTAGGCGCAGCAACGCGGCTCACGTCGAAACGGCAACAGACCCTAGCCCTATGCTCTGCGCTCCAGGTTGTCTTACGCTCGGGGCCTGCTGCCCACGGATGCGCCCGCGGCTGGCTGTTCAAATAATCGCCAATCTGCCTTGCGTGCGGCGAGGGGCTTCTCTAGAATGGCGCCCCTTGCCGTGACGGCAGGCCCTTTCGCGCCTACCGCCTGGCAAGCTCATCACGAGAAAAACCCACTCCTTGCCTGACCACCTTAGTTGGCAGGCTACAACCCGTAAGGAGCATTTATGCGTCATTACGAAATCATCTTTCTGGTTCACCCGGACCAGAGCGAGCAAGTCGGCGGCATGGTCGAGCGTTACACCAAGCTGATCGAAGAAGACGGTGGCAAGATTCACCGCCTGGAAGATTGGGGCCGTCGTCAGCTGGCTTACGCCATCAACAACGTCCACAAAGCCCACTACGTGATGCTCAACGTAGAGTGCACCGGCAAGGCCCTGGCCGAGCTGGAAGACAACTTCCGCTACAACGACGCCGTGATCCGTAACCTGGTCATCCGTCGCGACGAGGCCGTCACTGGCCAGTCCGAGATGCTGAAGGCCGAAGAAAACCGCAGTGAGCGCCGCGAGCGTCGTGAACGTCCTGAAAACGCCGAGTCCAACGACGGCGATGACAGCGACAGCAACGACAGCGACAACGCTGACGAGTAATCCACGGATCTATTGAGGAGCCAATCACATGGCACGTTTCTTCCGTCGTCGTAAATTCTGCCGCTTCACCGCTGAAGACGTGAAAGAGATCGATTTCAAAGATCTCAACACCCTGAAAGCCTACATCTCGGAAACCGGCAAAATCGTTCCTAGCCGTATCACCGGTACCAAGGCTCGTTATCAGCGTCAGCTGGCCACCGCTATCAAGCGCGCCCGCTTCCTGGCCCTGCTGCCCTACACCGACAGCCACGGCCGCTGAGACCGGGCAGTCGACAAGAGTTAAGGAATAGATCGCATGCGCGCCCTGGCTGAATACATCATGCGCGGCCGTATGCAGGCCACCCTCGTGGTGGTGGGATCGGCAGCGATGCCGCTGTTGTTCTGGTTGAGTGCCGCCGCTGGCAGCCTGGTGCTGTTGCGGCGTGGAGCCAGTGATGCCATCGGCATCCTGGCCTGGGCCATGCTACCGGCGATTGCCTGGTGGTATTTCGGCGAACCGCGCACCTTGCTGGTGCTGGTCGGCGCGCTGGGGTTGGCGTTGTTGTTGCGCGCCAACTGGACCTGGAACCGCATACTGCTGAGCAGTGTGGCGCTGGGCCTGGTGTATGGATTTGTCCTTGGGGCAGTGTTCCGCGAACCCATCGCGGCCATGGCTGGTGAGCTGCAGAAGCTGCTGCCAACCATGTTCGATGGGGCTCACCAGCAATTGTCGGTGGGTGAACGCGAGCGTCTCGAGGCACTGATCGCACCGGTGCTGACCGGACTGCTGGCAGCCTTGCTGCAGATTCTGAGCTTGCTGAGCCTGATCCTTGGGCGTTACTGGCAGGCCGTGTTGTACAACCCTGGCGGTTTTGGTCGCGAGTTTCGCGCGCTGAGGCTGTCGCTGCCGCAGGCGCTGTTGCTGCTGGCGGGCATGATGCTAGGTCCCAATCTGGGGCCGCAGTTGGCCATGCTCACGCCGCTGTGTAGTGTGCCGCTGCTGTTCGCCGGGATCGCCCTGGTGCACGGCCTGGTGGATAAGGGTGGGCTCGCCCGCTTCTGGCTGGTGGGCATGTACATCACGCTCCTGCTGTTCATGCAGCTGATCTATCCGTTACTGGTGGTCTTGGCCATCGTCGACAGTCTGTTTGATTTTCGCGGTCGCCTGGCGCGCAAGAATGGCCCGGGCTCTGCGAACGGTGAAGGTTAAAAGTTAAGAGGTAAGACCCAAATGGAAGTCATCCTGCTGGAAAAAATCGCCAATCTGGGCAACCTGGGCGACAAAGTGAACGTTAAAGCCGGTTACGGCCGTAACTTCCTGCTGCCGCAAGGCAAAGCCACCGCTGCTACCGCTGAAAACGTAGCTGCGTTCGAAGCCCGTCGCGCCGAGCTGGAAAAAGCTGCTGCCGAGAAGAAAGCTTCCGCTGAATCTCGCGCTGCTCAGCTGGCTGAGCTGGAAGTCACCATCACCGCCACCGCTGGCGATGAAGGCAAGCTGTTCGGTTCCATCGGCACCCACGACATCGCTGACGCCCTGACCGCCTCCGGCGTTGAAGTGGCCAAAGCTGAAGTTCGTCTGCCGAACGGCACCATTCGCCAGATTGGCGAATACGACGTAGCTGTGCACCTGCACACCGACGTTGAAGCCACCGTCAAGGTGATCGTGGTCGCTGCTTAATCAAGTAGCCGCCAGGCGGACTTGCGCTGTAGCGTAGGTCTGCTGACAATCGGGCACGGTATCGCTCTGCGATCCGTGCCCTTTGTTTTTCTATCGCAGTATTTTCTTCCCGAGCCTATGAACGACATCAGCATTCCCGAGCAATACGACCTGCAGACTGCCGCCCTGAAAGTGCCACCGCACTCCATCGAGGCGGAACAGGCGGTGCTCGGCGGCCTGATGCTCGACAACAATGCCTGGGAGCGCGTGCTCGATGGTGTGTCGGATGTCGACTTCTATCGCCACGACCACCGGCTGATCTTCCGCGCCATCTTCAAGCTGGCCGAGCGTAACGAACCCTTCGACGTGGTGACCCTGTCCGAGCAGTTGGACAAGGAAGGGCAACTGTCGCAGGTCGGCGGTCTGGCCTATCTCGCCGAGCTGGCGAAGAACACGCCGTCGGTGGCCAACATCAAGGCCTATGCGCAGATCATTCGTGAGCGCGCCACGCTGCGCAAGCTGATCAGCATCAGCAACGAGATTGCCGACAGTGCCTACGCCCCGGAAGGCCGTACCGGCGAGGAGATTCTCGACGAAGCGGAGCGCCTGATCTTCCAGATCGCCGAAGACCGCCCCAAGACTGGCGGGCCGGTGGGCATCAACGACATTCTGGTCAAGGCCATCGACCGCATCGACACGCTGTTCAACAACGGCGACGCGATCACCGGCCTGTCCACCGGTTTTGATGACCTGGATAACTTGACCAGTGGCCTGCAGCCGGCCGACATGATCATCGTCGCCGGCCGTCCGTCGATGGGTAAGACCACCTTCGCCATGAACCTGGTGGAAAACGCGCTGATGCGTAGCGACAAGGCGATTCTCGTCTACTCGCTGGAGATGCCGTCGGAATCCATCGTGATTCGTATGCTCGCCTCGCTGGGGCGTATCGATCAGACCAAGGTACGTGCCGGCCAACTCGACGACGATGACTGGCCGCGTCTGACCAGCGCAGTCAACCTGCTCAACGACCGTAAGCTGTTCATCGACGATACCGCCGGTATTTCACCGAGCGAGATGCGCGCGCGTACCCGCCGCCTGGCGCGCGAGCACGGCGAAATCGGCCTGATCATGGTCGACTACCTGCAACTGATGCAGATTCCCGGCTCCAGCGGCGACAGCCGGGTTAACGAGATCTCCGAGATCTCGCGCTCGCTCAAGGGCTTAGCCAAGGAGTTCAACTGCCCGGTCATCGCCCTTTCACAGCTCAACCGTGGTCTGGAACAGCGTCCCAACAAGCGCCCGATCAACTCCGACTTGCGTGAGTCCGGTGCAATCGAGCAGGACGCCGACATCATCATGTTCGTATACCGCGATGAGGTGTATCACCCCGAGACCGAGTACAAGGGGGTGGCCGAGATCATCATCGGCAAGCAGCGTAACGGCCCGCTGGGCACCGCGCGCCTGGCCTTCCTCGGCAAGTATTCGCGCTTCGAGAACCTGGCGCCGGGTAGCTACCAGTTCGACGACGAATGAGATTCTCAGCCCGGGCGTCGTAGGGGCGAGTTCTGTAGCCGGATGCAATCCGGGGCTCTCGGCGCAGAAGCCCCCGGATTGCATCCGTATATGGACTCCTCCCGTTTTGCCAGTGAAATAATCTGCCTCTGAACCTAGGTACGACTGCTTCCGTATATTCGACTTCTGATAAGGCGTTAGCCTTGAGCCATGATGAATTTCGCTCCTGTGCGCCTAACCGGGCTAGCGGCCTTGCAAAGCAGAGGGCCGATGGATGCAGCAGGTTACACACAGGTCGGTGCGACCGGTTCGTCATCAGTTCATGTCACTGTGCAATCGAGTGGATCTCTACTACG
>NZ_QASO01000109.1 GCF_003052605.1 Ectopseudomonas oleovorans
GCGCAGCCGACCAGTGAGATCGTGCAGAGCGCCGTGCCTGCTTGTCGCAGCAGTTGTGAGAGCGGCGGTTGTGGCGTCATGAAGGCTCATCCAATATGCGAATAGTACCTAACCGCTCGGTGTACTATGGCGACAAAATTTAGGCCACTAGCTCACAGAGGATTTCAGCAGCTGCTAAGTGCAGCTACCCGTGAGATGGTAGGCTAAGTTGATTCGTACCGATCGGTTTGGTACTATACGCAAATCAAGCCACCGTGTCAAAATTTCCAAACCAAGCAGATGCCACGCACCAACCAAGTCATGACCGCCCCGCCGCCGAGCAGCGGCGAACTGAACGCCAAGGCGCTCACCGTCCTGCGTGCAGCGCGCAACATCTTCCTGACCCATGGGTTCAGCGCGGCAACCACCGACATGATCCAGCGCGAGGCTGGCGTGTCCAAGTCCACGGTGTATGCGCACTACGCGAACAAGGAAGCGTTGTTCACTGCGGTGATCGAAGCTGAATGTGCCGCCTTTACGAACACCGTCCATGGCATCAAGTTCCGTCCGGGCAAACTGAAAGAGACGCTGACAATGCTGGCTCGGGCCTACTTGAACATTGTGCTTTCCCCGGCAGGACTGGCAGTCTTTCGCGTCGTGATTGGCGAAGCACCGCGCTTTCCCAATCTCGCACGGACGTTCTACTTGGCCGGCCCGCAGGTCATGACGACGATGGTGGCCGAACAACTGGCCAATGCGGCGGCATCCGGTGAGGTCGATCTTGGCGAGATTGGCCGCGAGACGGCCGCCAATCTGTTCATCAACCTGGTTCGGGGCGAGCCTCAGCTCCAGTGCCTGACTCATCCGGATGCCGCGCCTTCTTCGGCGCAGATTGACCAGTGGGCGAACGCAGCCGTGCTGACATTCATACGTGCTTACGGCTGCGGTGAGGAAGCGACGAGTAAACGTTCCCGATCATGATGCCGAATGGGTCAACCGGTATCGGCACACGGATTCGAGGACCGACGGCTACCGTACTTCCCAGGTCGCGTCGGGCATCTACCTGCAGCTTACTGATGCATAATTCCGGAACCAAGCTTATCAATCAAAAAATCAAGAAACACCTTCACCTTTGCAGGCATGTGCTTCCGGTGAGGATAGACCGCGTGAATTTGTTGTTGCTCAATCTCGTAGTCCGGGAGTAGTTGCACAAGCTGTCCACGCGCAATGTCACGCGCCACCATAAAGGCTGATAGCCGTCCGATTCCACCTCCGAGTTGAACATATTCATGGAGCACATCAACGTTGTCCGTCACGAAGTTTCCTTTCACCTCAACAATCTCGGTTCCGCGAGTTCCAGTAAAACTCCATCGATTGAATACTTCATTCGTCGATAACCTCAGACAGTTGTGGTCATTCAGATCGGAAGGGGTAAGCGGATTTCCATGCTTCTTCAAATAGCTTGGACTTGCACAGACTATGCGACGACTCTCGCCCAACTTGCGCCCTACAAGACTCATATCTTTAAGCTTCCCCAGCCTGATCGCCAAATCAACATTCTCCGCGATCAGATCGACAGCCTGCCCCGTCAATTGAAACTCCAAATTTAGCTCGGGATAAAGCCCCTGAAATTCAGGCATCAATGGCAACAACTGATGCTTGGCAAAGCCTGGAGTACTGTTTATGCGAAGAGTACCTACCGGTACATGGCCAAAGCCAGTGAGAGAATCCTCCGCGCTCTCTATCTCCGCAAGTATTTCAACACATCGTACGAAGTAAGCGCGGCCACCTTCGGTCGGGCTGAGTGTACGCGTGCTTCGGTTCAGCAAGCGCACGCCCAGCCGCGTTTCGAGTCGGCTCAGCAACTTGCTGACCGCCGACGGTGAGAGGCCAAGGTAGCGGCCAGCGGCCGAAAAGCTGCCCCGACGTACGGACTCAACAAATACCTGCATCTCCGTCCACTTATCCACTGGACCACCCCGATCTGTGATGTTGCGTCAAAACTGATGTTCCAATTTTGACCATTATCACAGAATTACGCCAGCGATAACATCGGCGGCACCTAATGCAATCTCCCCAACCCGAAAGTTTTTAAGAGAGGTGTCCTCATGCTTGAGCTTTATACCCACCCGATGTCGCCCTGCGCTCAAAAAGTCCGGATTGTCTTGGCTGAGAAAGGCCTGGATTGGACAAAGCACCACATCGAGTTGTCGCAGAAGGAAAACCTTACCGAAGAGTACTTGAAGCTGAATCCCCTCGGCGTCGTTCCGACGTTGGTTCATGACGGAAGACCCGTAATCGAATCAAATGTCATCTGCGAGTACCTGGAGGACATTTACCCGACGCCAAGCCTTAGGCCAAGTTCGCACTATGAAGTCGCCAACATGCGCCTCTGGATGAAGCACGTCGACACCAAACTCCATCCTTCCTGCGGGGCGCTTCAATGGCCACTTGTAATGCGGCCTGCACTAATGGAAAAGTCCGAGGACGAGCGCCAGGCATTGCTCGAGAGAATTCCGGAAAAACCTCGCCGGGAACGCCAGAAGCGACTCGTCGCGCACGGTCTTGACGCCCCCGACGTCATTGATGCCGTGCACGTGTATCGAAAGACGATTCTTCACATGAATGACATGCTTAAAGAGCATCCATGGATTGTCAGCGATACCTTTAGCCTTGCCGACGCCAGTTTGGCCCCGTACTTTCAAACGATCCTTCAGTTTGGCTGGACTGAAATGTACGACGACTGCCCACGAGTGGGCGACTGGTTCGAGCGCTGTCGTTCCCGCAATTCATACGAGACGTCGGTGGCATGCGATTTCCCCCCTGAAATCATGGCGGACTTAAGGGCAAAAGGTGAGCAAGCCCTACAGAAGATCCGCCAACACCTCAACGCCCTCAAGTAGGAGACCGGAATTCAACATGATTCAGCCAGTGAATCAAGAATCTCCGGAACGCGACGGAGCATTCGTCAGAGCTAAATCGGCGTTTCGCAACTGGGTTACCCAGGATGGAACACCGGGTCCCAGCGGTGGGGGTGGCTTTCCGGCCGAGGCTGGACGCTTCCACCTCATCGTCGCATTGACTTGCCCTTGGGCCCACCGGACGCTGATCTACTTACGTCTCAAGCGCCTTGAGTCCGTGGTATCGCTTGGAGTCGTCCATCCCCAAAGGACCTCTGCGGGATGGGCATTTAAACCATTCCTCGGAAGCATGGCAGATTCGGTTCTTGATGCGGATTTGCTAAGCGAGTACTACTACCGCGCGGATCCCAATTACAAAGATCGGTTTACGGTGCCGATCCTGTGGGACAAAGTGCGCAACACGATAGTCAGCAATGAATCGGCCGACATCATCCGTATGTTCAATTCTGCTTTCGACAGGCTGACAAGCTCCCGTGCGAATTATTATCCCCTGGCACTACAAAATGAAATCGACGAGATCAACGAGTTCGTCTACCACCATTTGAACAACGGGGTCTATCGCGCAGGCTTCGCAAGAACACAATCCGCCTACGAGTCCGCGTACCAGGATGTATTCCAGGCACTCGATCTTCTCGAATCCCGACTAAGTCGGCGCCGTTACTTGGTCGGCATGGAAGTTACAGAGGCCGATTGGCGCTTGTTTCCGACCCTGATTCGATTCGATCCCGTCTACTACTCTCTGTTCAAATGCAACCGCCGCCGACTCGTTGAGTACCCGTCGCTATGGCGCTATATGCGTGACCTCTACCATCACCCCAACGTCGCCGAGACCGTGAACTTCGAACACATCAAGCAAGGATATTGGCGCAAGAGCGAGCGCAATCCGACAGGTATTGTTCCTCTCGGACCTGAAATCATCCTTCCTCCTCTATGCACCCAAGAAACATTCACGTAAGCGATCGAGAAATCGAAAAGGAAGCCCTCATGCCCTCCTACGATTACGACCTATTCGTCATTGGCGCCGGATCTGGCGGTGTTCGAGCTGCGCGTATGGCAGCCGCACATGGCACTCGCGTCGCCATCGCGGAGGATCTATACGTTGGCGGAACCTGCGTCAACGCAGGCTGCATTCCAAAAAAACTCTTGGTCCTTGCATCACAGTACGCTAGCGAATTTCGACTGGCATCTAGCTACGGTTGGAATTTGGCCAAAACCAGTTTCGATTGGAATGTCCTACTGAAAAACAAGAATCGTGAAATAGCGCGTCTAAATGGCATCTACCTAAATATTCTGAACCGTACTGGCTGCGAACTTATCGAAGGGCACGCAGTCATCGTTGGCCCTCACACGGTCCGTGTCGGACAACGCTCATTCTCCACCGAGCGCATACTCATTGCCACTGGCAGCTGGCCTTTTGTGCCGGATTTCCCGGGACGAGAACACGTTAGCACGTCCAATGACGTATTCCACTTTCAGAGTCTTCCCAATCATGTGGTCATTGTCGGAGGGGGCTACGTTGCCGTCGAACTTGCCGGAATATTCTCGGGTCTAGGCGCGATTACCGAAATCGTATATCGCGGCGATCTGTTCTTGCGAGGGTTCGACGACGAGGTTCGCACGGTCGTTGCGGATGAAATTTCTCGAAAGGGCATCTCACTCAATTTCAATACCGAGATTCTCCGAATTGATCGTTTGTCGGATAGGGAACTTCGAGTCTCGCTCAAGAGCGGGGAGGAAATACTCACCAATTGTGTCATCTATGCGACTGGACGGACTCCGAAGGTAGCCGGTCTCGGATTGGAAAACACAGCAGTCCTTCAAGGTGAGAATGGAGCCATCATCGTTAATGACCAATTCCAGACTGCGGAGCCGTCAATTTTTGCGATCGGTGACGTGATCGATCGCATACCTCTGACACCAGTGGCATTGGCTGAGGCGATGCATTTGGTCAAGCATCTCTATGGAGGCGTGACTTCGGCAATGGACTACGACCTGATCCCAACGACCGTCTTCTGCCAACCTAGTATCGGGACTGTTGGGCTAACCGAGTCTCAGGCACGCAGTCGGTATGCCGATGTGGCTGTATACAAGTCACGATTCGTGCCCCTTAAGAATGCTCTCGATGGCAGCGACGAACGTACATTCATGAAGCTTATTGTGGATAGGGAGAGTGACCGCGTTGTAGGTGTCCATATGGTGGGCCCTGATTCGGGTGAAATCATTCAAGGGATCGCGATAGCGCTCAAGGCAGGTGCAACCAAGGCGGTCTTCGACTCTACGATTGGGGTCCATCCAACAGCTGCAGAGGAGTTTGTCACGATGAGGGATGCCGCTCACTAGTCGTTCTCAACGCCGTTCGCCACACAAATCTTTTAAGGTGACAAATATGACAGACCTGGTTGACGTCAAGCTTTTCTTTAATTTCAGAAGTCCTTATTGCTACTTAGCAAGTAAGAAGCTATGGCCGATCGTCGATGAGTTTCAGAGCCGTCTGATATGGCGACCGGTGGGAGGATGGGACCTACGTTCGCCACCAGAACGCGCGAAGAGCAAGATGCCCCTTGTACGTCAGGATCTGGGACGCTTCGCACGCCGCCTCGGCATTCCGGTCGTGCCGCCACCGGTATCCACTGATCCGACCCTTGCGGGGGCCGGTTCCTTACTTGCAGAGCAGAAGGGTCTATTGCGTCCTTATATCGTCGAGGTGATGCGCGAGGAGTGGAGTCACGGCCGGGATATCGGTCAGGAAGACGTACTTCTGGAAGTGGGAGAGCGTATTGGCCTGGACCGACAGGAGCTTGCTAAAGCAATCCACAGTCCATCGAACCTCGAGCAACTCGCGAGAAATGCAGATGAAGCTGCAGAACTAGGCGTAATCGGCGTGCCGACCTTCGTTATCGATGAGCAAGTGTTTTGGGGCCAGGATCGCATCGATTTCGTGCTCGACGAGTTACGCGAAAGGCGGGCCACCAAGATATGAATGGAAGTGCAATACGTCGATTGGCCGTGAAGATGGAAACAATGATGAAAGGGCGTGGAGAGAGGAAGGGATGAAAAACTTAATACTCTACAATAAGGAAGAGTGCCCGTTTTGCTGGAAAGTTCGACTTGCTTTGCACGAATCGCAAATCGACGTCAGGTTGATCGATTCTGAGTCGGAAGAGCAGCGTAAGGTCTGGCAGCGGCTTACGCCCAAAAAGACTGTTCCGGTCTTGATCAATGGGGAATTGATCATCTACGAATCCAATGTAATCCTGGAATATCTGTCGGATGTCACGGGTCGCCTCCTACCTCAGGACTCAGCTGATCGAATCGTTCCTCGTTTGATTAATTCATACAGCGACAGCTTAATCGGTAGCGCGCTGAAGGAAATCATCTTCGAGAAGCGGGAAAGGGACGAACACAACTGGGACTTCAATCGAATTCATGCAGGGGTGGACGCCTTTGGGAAAGCACTCGTCTACTTATCAAAGATGCTCGGAAGCAGGGATTTTTTCGGTAACGACTATTCGATGGCCGAGTGCGCTCTAACTGCGCGATTCGGTCTAGCGGAAGCCTATGGAGTCGAAATTCCAGAGCAGTTTAGTAACCTGCAGAGTTGGTATATGCGGATGAAGGAGCGGCCGAGCTTCGACGCCACTTCACCGCGCAAAGGGGTTGCCTCACCCGTTCGTGTCAACGGTTGAATTGAGAGCGGCACGAGAGGTAGCGATCTCGATTCACGTTGGTTCAGCTCACAACGACGGAGCCATTTGAGGGATGCCGAATCCCGACTGGTGCCAGTAACAGAATGAGCCGCCATACATCTTGCTTAAAGGATACGTAGCCTTTCTTGTATTCATCAACCACAAAGTGTTAGAAAAGGAGACAGAGAAATGAAAAAAGGCGTCATGCGTCCCGGCCATATTCAACTTCGCGTGCTTGACTTAGAAGAGGCTCTCGCCTATTA
>NZ_QASO01000011.1:0-23524 GCF_003052605.1 Ectopseudomonas oleovorans
CGTAGTAGAGATCCACTCGATTGCACAGTGACATGAACTGATGACGAACCGGTCGCACCGACCTGTGTGTAACCTGCTGCATCCATCGGCCCTCTGCTTTGCAAGGCCGCTAGCCCGGTTAGGCGCACAGGAGCGAAATTCATCATGGCTCAAGGCTAACGCCTTATCAGAAGTCGAATATACGGAAGCAGTCGTACCTAGGTTCAGAGGCAGATTATTTCACTGGCAAAACGGGAGGAGTCCATATACGGATGCACTCCGGGAAATTTCTGCTGGGGCGCCCCGAATGAAATCCTGGCCCCCTCTCTGAGCGTAGGAGCGGCTTCAGCCGCGAATCGAGATGCCATGACTTTCGCGGCTGAAGCCGCTCCTACAAAGGCCACGACCGCCCCAAAAGCATTCTGGTTACTTAGCCGCCATGCGCAGCGCGCCATCGAGACGGATCGCTTCACCGTTGAGCATCGGGTTCTCGACGATATGCCGCACCAGCGCGGCGTATTCGTCGGGCCGACCCAGTCGCGGCGGGAACGGCACGTTGGCCGCCATCGAATCACGCACCTCCTGCGGCATACCGGCCATCATCGGCGTCTCGAACACGCCGGGGGCAATGCACATCACACGGATGCCCGAGCGCGCCAGATCACGCGCCGCCGGCAGCGTCAGTGCCGCGACGCCGCCCTTGGACGCAGCGTAAGCGACTTGGCCCATCTGCCCGTCAAACGCCGCCACCGAGGCGGTATTGATGATGACCCCACGCTCGCCGCCTGCGTTCGGCGTGTTCTGCGCCATGGCCTCGGCTGCCAGGCGCAACAGGTTGAAGCTGCCGATCAGATTGATCTCGACGGTACGGCGGAAACTGTCCAGGCCATGTGCGCCGAACGCCGCCAACGCCTGTGCCACGGCGGCCTGGCCATCCTCTTCGCGGGTGATATCGGCACATACGAAACGGGCGTTGCCGCCCAGCTCGACGAGGGCCTGCTGGCCCGCTTCTACGTTGATATCCAGCAGCACCACCTTGCCACCGCATCCGACCAGCTCACGGGCTGTTGCCAGGCCAAGACCAGAGGCGCCGCCGCAGATCAGGAATACGGATTCGTCGATACGCATGCTCAACCTCTGTGATTGTTGTGGAGTGAGATTGACAGGCAGATTTGCACAGGCTTACGTTAACGTAAAGGTAAACGAGCAATGACCATGGCAACCACTTACTCCATCTCCGATCTGGCCCGCGAGCTCGACATCACCACCCGCGCCATCCGCTTCTACGAGGAGCAAGGCATGCTCGCGCCGGAGCGGCGCGGTCAGGAGCGCGTTTACAGCGCCAAGGACAAGGTGACGCTGAAACTCATCCTGCGCGGCAAGCGCATCGGCTTCTCACTGGCTGAATGCCGCGAGCTGATCGAGCTCTACGACCCGGAAACCGGCAGCCGTAAACAGCTGGAGACCTTCATGGGCAAGATCGCCGAGCGCCGTCTGCAGCTTGAGCAACAGTTACTGGATATCCAGCAGATGCAGCTGGAACTGGATACCGCCGAGGAGCGCTGTCTCGCTGCCTTGGCCGAAACGACCGCGTAATCACCTCCACGACAAGAACAACAGCAGGTGACCCCATGAGCTACCCCACCCTCAATTTCCGCCTCGGCGAAACCCTCGACATGCTGCGCGACTCGGTCCATCAGTTCGCCCAGAACGAGCTGGCGCCACGTGCCGCGCAGATCGACCGTGACAACGAATTCCCCATGGACATGTGGCGCAAGTTCGGCGACATGGGCCTGCTCGGCATGACGGTCAAGGAAGAGTATGGCGGCACCAACATGGGCTACCTGGCGCATGTGCTGGCCATGGAAGAGATCAGCCGCGCCTCGGCCTCGGTTGGCCTGTCCTACGGCGCGCATTCGAACCTGTGCGTCAACCAGATTCACAAGAACGGCAGCGAGGCGCAGAAGCAGAAGTACTTGCCCAAACTGTGCTCCGGCGAGCATATCGGCGCCCTGGCCATGAGCGAGCCCAACGCCGGCTCCGACGTGGTGTCGATGAAGCTGCGCGCCGAAAAACGCGGCGACCGCTACGTGCTCAACGGCAACAAGATGTGGATTACCAATGGCCCGGACGCCCACACCTACGTGATCTACGCCAAGACCGACATCAACGCCGGCTCGCGTGGCATGACTGCCTTCATCGTCGAGCGCGACTTCAAGGGTTTCTCCCGCCACCAGAAGCTGGACAAGCTGGGCATGCGCGGCTCCAACACCTGCGAGCTGGTGTTCGAAGACTGCGAAGTGCCGGAAGAGAACATCTTAGGCAGCGAGGGCGGTGGCGTACGCGTGCTGATGAGCGGCCTGGACTACGAGCGCACCGTGCTCTCCGGCGGTCCGACCGGGATCATGAGCGCCTGCATGGACGTGGTGCTGCCCTACGTGCACGAGCGTCAGCAGTTCAAGCAGTCCATCGGAGAATTTCAGCTGGTGCAGGGCAAGCTCGCCGACATGTACGCCGGCATGAATGCCTCCAAGTCCTACCTGTACAACGTGGCCAAGGCCTGCGACCGCGGCGAGGAATCGCGCAAGGACGCCGCCGCGGTGATCCTC
Source organism: Ectopseudomonas oleovorans (assembly GCF_003052605.1). Lineage (GTDB taxonomy): Bacteria > Pseudomonadota > Gammaproteobacteria > Pseudomonadales > Pseudomonadaceae > Aquipseudomonas > Aquipseudomonas oleovorans_A. The sequence continues at coordinate 2,589 of NZ_QASO01000011.1, forward strand.
TATACCGCCGAGATGGCCACCAAGATGGCCCTGGATACCATCCAGCTGCTGGGCGGCAACGGCTACACCAATGAATACCCGGCCGGCCGCCTACTGCGCGACGCCAAGCTCTACGAGATCGGCGCCGGCACCAGCGAGATCCGTCGTATGCTGATCGGCCGTGAGCTGTTCAACGAGACCAAGTGATCCCTTCTCCCGCTGGGAGAAGGTGCCCGAAGGGCGGATGAGGGGCTTTCCCCTCACCTCACCCCTCTCCCGGAGAGACAGGGAGCCAAGCGAAGAGGCATCCATGGCCATCCTGCACACCCAGATCAACACCCGCTCCCCGGAGTTCGCCGCTAACCAGGCGGCCATGCTCGCCCAGGTGGACGAACTGCGCGCCCTGCTCGCCCGCGTCCATGAAGGCGGCGGCGCCAAGGCGCAGGAGCGCCACACCTCGCGCGGTAAATTGCTGCCGCGCGAACGCATCAACCGCCTGCTCGATCCCGGCTCGCCCTTCCTCGAGATCGGCCAGCTCGCCGCCCATGAGGTCTACGGCGAAGACGTGCCCGCCGCAGGGGTGATCGCCGGTATCGGTCGTGTCGAAGGTGTCGAATGCATGATCGTGGCCAACGACGCCACGGTTAAAGGCGGCAGCTACTACCCGCTGACGGTGAAGAAGCACCTGCGCGCCCAGGCCATCGCCCGCGAAAACCGCCTGCCGTGCATCTACCTGGTGGACTCCGGCGGCGCCAACCTGCCGCGCCAGGACGAGGTGTTCCCGGATCGCGAACACTTCGGGCGGATCTTCTTCAACCAGGCCAATATGAGCGCGCTGGGCATTGCGCAGATCGCCGTGGTGATGGGCTCCTGCACCGCCGGTGGCGCCTACGTGCCGGCCATGAGCGACGAGACCATCATGGTGCGCGAACAGGCCACCATCTTCCTCGCCGGCCCGCCGCTGGTGAAGGCCGCCACGGGTGAAGAAGTCAGCGCTGAGGAACTGGGCGGTGCCGATGTGCACTGCAAGACCAGCGGCGTGGCCGACCACTATGCAGAGGACGACGAACACGCCCTGGCCCTGGCCCGACGCAGCATCAGCAATTTGAACTGGCGCAAGCTCGGCCAACTCGACAGCCGCGCGCCCATCCCCCCGCGCTATGCCGCCGAGGAGCTGTACGGGGTGATCCCGGCCGACGCCAAGCAGCCCTTCGATGTACGCGAGGTGATCGCGCGTATCGTCGACGACTCGCAGCTGGATGAGTTCAAGGCGCTGTTCGGCACCACCCTGGTGTGCGGCTTCGCCCGCATCAACGGCTATCCGGTGGCGATCCTGGCGAACAACGGCATCCTCTTTGCCGAGGCTGCGCAGAAAGGCGCGCACTTCGTCGAACTGGCCTGCCAACGTGGCATTCCGCTGCTGTTCCTGCAGAACATCACCGGCTTTATGGTCGGGCAAAAATATGAAGCCGGGGGAATTGCGAAACATGGCGCCAAGCTGGTCACCGCCGTGGCCTGCGCCCAGGTGCCGAAATTCACCGTGATCATTGGCGGCAGCTTCGGCGCCGGTAACTACGGCATGTGCGGCCGTGCCTACGACCCACGCTTTTTGTGGATGTGGCCCAACGCGCGGATCGGTGTGATGGGCGCGCAGCAGGCCGCAGGCGTGCTGGTGCAGGTCAAGCGCGAACAGGCGCAGCGTGCTGGCCAGCCCTACTCCGACGAAGACGAGCAGCGTTTGAAGCAGCCCATCGTCGAGCAGTACGAGCAGCAGGCGCACGCCTTCTATTCCAGCGCCCGGCTGTGGGACGACGGCGTGATCGATCCGGCGCAGACCCGCGAGCTGCTGGCCCTGGCGCTGTCGGCCAGCCTCAACGCGCCCATCGAGCCGACCCGTTTCGGTGTGTTCCGGATGTAACACCAGTCTGTAGGAGCCCGCTTGCGGGCGATCAAAAGCATCGCCGGCAAGCCGGCTCTTACACCAGAGTTCTGAGAGCGACAGACATGACCGAATTCACCACCATCGAGCTTGAAAAAGACCCACGCGGCTTCGCCACCCTGTGGCTGAATCGCCCGGAGAAGAACAACGCCTTCAACGCCGAGATGATCCGCGAGCTGATCCTCGCCCTCGATGCCGTCGGTGAAGACAAAAGCCTGCGTTTTCTCCTGCTGCGTGGCCGTGGCAAGCACTTCTGCGCCGGCGCCGACCTGGCCTGGATGCAACAGGCCGCCGGCCTGGACTACAACGCCAACCTGGGCGATGCCCGCGAACTGGCCGAGCTGATGTACAACCTGCACGGCCTGAAGATCCCGACCCTGGCCGTGGTGCAAGGCGCCGCCTTCGGTGGTGCAGTGGGTCTGGCCAGTTGCTGTGACATGGCCATCGGTGCCGAGGACGCCCTGTTCTCGCTGTCCGAGGTGCGCATCGGCCTGGCCCCGGCGGTGATCAGCCCCTTCGTCGTGCAGGCCATTGGCGAGCGCGCCGCCAAGCGCTACGCGCTCACCGCCGAGCGTTTCGACGGCAAGCGTGCCCGCGAACTGGGCCTGCTCGCCGAATGCTTCCCGGCCGATGAGCTGGACGCTCAGGTCGAAGCCTGGGTCGCCAACCTGCTGCAAAACAGCCCGCAAGCCATGCGCGCCAGCAAGGATCTGCTGCGCGAAGTCGGCAGCGGCGACCTGACCCCAGCCCTGCGCCGCTACACCGAGAACGCCATCGCCCGCCTGCGCGTCAGCGCCGAGGGTCAGGAAGGCCTGCGTGCGTTCCTGGAAAAACGCCAACCCACCTGGCAGGAGCAATGACATGATCGACACCCTGCTGGTCGCCAACCGTGGCGAGATCGCCTGCCGTGTGATGCGTACGGCCAAGGCCATGGGCATTCGTACCGTCGCAGTGCACAGCGCCATCGATGCCAATGCACGGCATGTGCGCGAAGCCGACATGGCGGTGAATCTCGGCGGCGCCAAGCCTGGCGAAAGCTACCTGCTGATCGACAAGATCATCGCTGCCGCCAAGGCCAGCGGCGCGCAGGCCATTCACCCCGGCTACGGTTTTCTCTCGGAGAACGCCGGCTTCGCCCGCGCCATCGAACAGGTCGGATTGATCTTCCTCGGCCCACCCGCCTCTGCTATCGAAGCCATGGGCAGCAAGTCGGCGGCCAAGTCGCTGATGGAGGCTGCCGGCGTGCCGCTGGTGCCCGGCTACCACGGTGAAAAGCAGGATCTTGATACCTTCCGCGAGGCCGCCAAACGCATCGGCTACCCGGTGCTATTCAAGGCCGCTGCCGGCGGCGGTGGCAAAGGCATGAAGGTCGCCGAGTCAGAGGTGCAGTTCGCCGAGACGCTGGAATCCGCGCAGCGCGAAGCGCAGTCAGCCTTCGGCGACTCGCGCATGCTGGTGGAAAAATACGTACTCAAGCCGCGCCATGTGGAGATTCAGGTGTTCGCCGACCAGCACGGCAACTGCCTGTACCTCAACGAGCGCGACTGCTCGATCCAGCGCCGCCACCAGAAGGTGGTGGAGGAAGCGCCCGCCCCCGGCCTGTCCGCCGAACTGCGCCGCGCCATGGGCGAGGCGGCGGTCAAGGCGGCGCAGGCCATCGGCTACGTCGGCGCCGGCACGGTGGAATTTCTGCTGGATGAGCGCGGCGACTTCTTCTTCATGGAGATGAACACTCGCCTGCAGGTCGAGCACCCGGTCACCGAAGCCATCACCGGCCTCGACCTGGTGGCCTGGCAGATTCGCGTTGCTCGTGGCGAGCCACTACCCATCAGCCAAGCGCAGATGCCGCTGAACGGCCACGCCATCGAGGTACGGCTGTACGCCGAAGACCCGGATCACGATTTTCTCCCCGCTACCGGCACCCTGGCGCTGTACCGCGAAGCTGCCAGTGGCGATGGGCGCCGTATCGACAGCGGCGTGGCCGAGGGCGACAGCGTCTCGCCCTTCTATGATCCCATGCTGGGCAAGCTGATCGCCTGGGGCGAGAACCGCGAGCAGGCGCGCCTGCGCCTGCTCGCCATGCTCGGCGACACCCTGGTCGGCGGTGTGAAGACCAACCTGGCGTTCCTGTGCCGCATCCTCGCCCATCCGGCTTTCGCCGCGTGCGAGCTGGATACGGGCTTTATCTCGCGCCATCAGCAGCAGTTGCTGCCTGCACCGAGCGAGTTGCCGGAGGCCTTCTGGCAACTGGCAGCCGATGCCTGGGTACAGAGCGAGGCGCCGCTAGAGCGCGACGACGACCCGCATTCGCCCTGGGCGACCCGCAGTGGCTGGCGCGCCGGTGGCGTGACGGAAATCGAGCTGCACCTGAGCAGTCAGGGCGAGAGCCGCAAGGTGCGCGCGAACAACCGGGCGTGCTTGCAGGGTGAAGAGCTGCTGGCGGAGATCGACGGCACACGCCAGCGTCTACGCGCCATTCGCCGTGGCGAAACCCTCTACCTGCAATGGCGCGGTGAACTGCACGCGATCACCCGCTTCGACCCCATCGCGGCCGTTGAAGCCAGCCACGCCCAGCATGGTGGCTTGAGCGCGCCCATGAACGGCAGCATTGTCCGTGTACTGGTCGAACCCGGCCAGACGGTCGAGGCTGGCGCAGCCCTGGTGGTACTGGAGGCGATGAAGATGGAGCACAGCATCCGCGCGCCGCAAGCCGGGACGGTCAAGGCGCTGTACTGCCGCGAAGGGGAAATGGTCAGCGAAGGTGCAGTGCTGGTGGAGCTCGAACCCTAGGGCGGGCCAGGCGCCAATCCGTTTCAGCCCACCGATTCTGCTCTGTGTAGGGCGGGTGCAACCCGCCAGATCGTGTTGGCGGGTTGCACCCGCCCTACGATTTCTTGCCGCAGACGGTGTGCACGGCGCACCCTACGATGAATACGAGGACAACCGATGAACCTGCCCAAATCCGTACGCCTGGTCGAAGTCGGCCCGCGCGACGGCCTGCAGAACGAGAAGCAGCCGATCAGCGTCGCCGACAAGGTACGCCTGGTGGACGATCTGACAGCAGCCGGTCTGAGCTATATCGAGGTAGGTAGCTTCGTCTCGCCCAAATGGGTACCGCAGATGGCTGGCTCCGCCGAGGTGTTCGCCGGCATTCAGCGCCAGCCGGGCGTCACCTACGCCGCCCTGACGCCCAATCTGAAAGGCCTCGAAGCCGCGCTGGAGGTAAAGGTCGAGGAAGTGGCGGTGTTCGCCGCCGCCAGCGAGGCCTTCTCGCAGAAGAACATCAACTGCTCCATCGCCGGCAGCCTGGCGCGCTTCGTACCGCTGATGGAGGCGGCGAAGGCAGCGAACGTGCGCGTGCGCGGCTACGTTTCCTGCGTACTGGGCTGCCCCTACGATGGCGAAATCGCGCCCGAGCAGGTCGCCAGCGTCGCCCGCGAGCTTTACGCCATGGGCTGCTACGAGGTGTCGCTGGGCGACACTATCGGCACAGGCACCGCCGGCAAGACGCGCTCGATGCTCGAGGTGGTCGCTCGCGACATACCGCGTGACAGGCTCGCCGGGCATTTCCACGACACCTATGGCCAGGCCCTGGCCAACATCTACGCCAGCCTGCTCGAAGGCATCAATGTGTTCGACAGCTCGGTGGCCGGCCTGGGCGGTTGTCCCTACGCCAAGGGCGCCACCGGCAACGTTGCCACCGAAGACGTGCTCTACCTGCTGCAGGGCCAGGGTATCGAAACCGGCGTGGACATGGATAAGCTGATCGCCGCGGGTCAACGCATCTGTGAGGTACTGGGCAAGGCCAATGGCTCGCGGGTGGCGCGTGCTCGCCTGAGCCGATAGATGTCATCGCCTTCTGCACTGTAGGAGCGGATTCATCCGCGATTTTCGCGGCTAAAGCCGTTCCTACAAGGGGCTGCAGCGTATCGCCCCGTCGTTTTATCCAGAGTTTCGGAACCGATGAGAAAGTCGGTGCGATAGCAGCAAAGGTCGTCTGAGTTAAAGGTCAAATGCCCCGAACGCACTAAGCTGCAGCCCAGGGACAAGAACGACGAGGACTGACCATGCAGCAACCTCTGTGGACGCCTTCCGCCGAGCGTATCGCCGCCAGCCGAATGGATGCCTTCCGCCGTTTCATCAACGACCGCCATGCCCTGCATCTGGCCGACTACCCTGCCCTGCATGCCTGGAGCGTCGAGCAACGCGAAGCCTTCTGGCAGGCCATCGTCGATTTCTTCCAGATCCACTTCCACGCGCCCGCCGAACGAGTACTAGGCGAAGGCCCGGCAATGCCCGATGCGCAGTGGTTTCCCGGTGCCACCCTAAATTTCGCCGAGCATCTGCTGCGTCGCCGTGACGGTCACCCGGCGCTGGTGGCCGTCGGCGAGGATGGTAGCCGCGAGCAACTCAGCCATGCGCAACTGGCCGCCCATGTCGCCGGGCTGCAACGCGCCCTGCACAACGCGGGCGTGGGCATCGGTGATCGGGTGGCTGCATTCATGCCCAACACCTGGCAGACCGTGGTGGGCGTGCTCGCCACCGCCAGCCTCGGCGCCACCTGGTCGAGTTGCTCGCCGGATTTCGGCACCCAGGGGTTCATTGATCGCTTCGGTCAGATCGAGCCCAAGGTGCTGATCGCCGCCGCCGGCTACCGCTACGCCGGCAAGCGAATCGACCTCACCGACAAGCTCAACGAAATCCTCCCGCAACTGCCCAGCCTGGAACGGCTGGTTATCGTGCCCTACTCACGCGTCGAGGCCAGACCTACTGATTACAAGTCAGCTGCTCTAACGACCCTCTGGCAGGATTTCTACCAACCCGGCGGCGCGCCGCAGTTCACCCCTGTGCCCTTCGACCAGCCGCTGTACATCCTCTACTCCAGCGGCACCACCGGCGTGCCCAAGTGCATCGTCCACGGCGTCGGCGGCACCCTGCTGCAACACGTCAAGGAGCTGGGCCTGCATACCGACCTTGGGCCCGACGACACTCTGTTCTACTACACCACCTGCGGCTGGATGATGTGGAACTGGCTGATTTCCGGCCTGGCCCTGGGCGCCACCCTGGTGCTTTACGACGGCTCGCCCTTCCATCCCGAACCGGCCCGCCTGATCGATCTGATCGACGCCGAGGACATCTCCATCTTCGGCACCAGCGCCAAGTTCATCGCCGCACTGGAGAAAGCCGGCGTCAGACCTCGTGAAAGCCACAAGCTGAGCAGCCTCAAGGTCATTCTTTCCACCGGTTCGCCACTGGCTCACGAGAGCTTCGAGTACATCTACCGCGACGTGAAACGTGACCTGTGCCTGTCGTCGATTTCCGGCGGCACCGACATCGTCTCCTGTTTCGCCCTGGGCAACCCGACCCTGCCAGTCTGGCGCGGTGAACTGCAGTGCAAGGGCCTGGGCATGGACGTGCAGGTGTGGAACGACAATGGCCAGGCGCTGACAGGGGAAAAAGGTGAACTGGTCTGCGCCAGACACTTTCCTTCAATGCCAGTGGGCTTTTGGAACGATGCAGACGGCGAGAAATTCCGCGCTGCCTATTTCGCCACGTTCCCCGGCGTCTGGGCCCACGGCGATTATGCCGAGGAAACCGCTCATGGCGGCCTGGTCATCCACGGCCGCTCCGACGCCGTGCTCAACCCGGGTGGCGTACGCATCGGCACCGCAGAGATCTATCGCCAAGTGGAAAAGGTGCCGCAGGTGCTGGAGTCCATCGTCATTGGCCAGGATTGGCAGGGCGATGTGCGCGTGGTGCTGTTCGTACGTCTGCGTGATGGCGTGACGCTGGACGACACCCTGCGCGAAGAGATTCGCCGAATGATCCGCGCCAACACCACGCCGCGACACGTGCCGGCGAAAATCATCCAGGTCGCCGATATCCCGCGCACCCTCAGCGGCAAGATCGTCGAGCTCGCAGTACGCAACGTCGTCCACGGCCGCCCGGTGAAGAACACCGATGCCTTGGCAAACCCACAAGCGCTGGAGCTGTATCGCAGCCTGGCAGAACTGCGAAACGAGTCGTAGCCAAAAGCCACCAGTCAGAAAAATCACTATACTGACGCCATTTTTTCGTCTTCACAGCAGCTGAGCCCTGGCCAAGGCCAACTCGGCAAATGGCAAGGTGGCGGCATGAACATCATCCAGCGCAACAACGTTCAACGCTTGAAAGCGGAAACGGCCGATGCCCCGACGCTCATCTACGGCCACGGCTTCGGTTGCAATCAGGAGATGTGGAGCAAGGTCACGCCAGCCTTCAGCCAGCACTGGCACCAGGTGCTGTTTGACTATGTCGGCAGCGGCCGCTCCGATGCCAGTGCCTTCCACCCTGCCCGCTATGCCCAGCTGGAGGGTTACGTAGAAGACCTTCTGGAAGTATGCGACGCGCTCGAACTCTCGGGTGATCTGACCTTCGTTGGCCACTCGATCAGTTGCAGCGTCGGCATTCTTGCTGCCATCAGGCGGCCCGAGCTGTTCTCCCGGCTGATTCTTCTCGGCCCCTCCCCCTGTTTTCTCAACGATCCGCCCGACTATCGCGGTGGGTTCGAACGCAGTGACCTGGAAGGGCTGCTGGAGCTGATGGCCCATAACTATCTGGGCTGGGCCCAGCAGTTCGCACCGTTGGTATCGGCCGACGAAACTCCCGCAGTCACCCGGCAGCTCTCCGACAGCTTCTGCTCGACCGACCCAATCATGGCCCATGCCTTCGCTCAAGCCACCTTCTTTTCCGATATCCGCCCGGCGCTACAGTCGTGTCCTTCGCCCAGCCTGATCCTGCACCACCAGCGTGATGCACTGGTTCCCACATCAGTTGCCGACTATCTGCATAGCGCACTCACGGGCAGCACCCTGGAAACGCTGGACGTCAGCGGCCATTGCGCGCACATGAGCCATCCTGAACTGGTGAGCGCCGCCATGCATCGCTACCTGCAGGGAGCACGCACACGTGTTCTATCTTGATCACCTACCCGGCCCGGTACTGGTCACTGACTGCAACGGCCGAATCAAGCACTCCAATTGCGATTTCAAGCGCCTGGCAGGTGCGGGTGCGGCCGAAGGCATGGACCAGTTCTTTCCGCCGGCCAGTCGCATCTTCCTGCAAACCCACGCCTGGCCCCTGTTGCTGCGCAACGGCGAGTTCAGTGAGCTTTACCTGCAACTGCAATCAGAAAACGGCCAGGCAATACCCGTCATGGCCAACGCACGCATCAGCGAAGTCGATGGCGCGCCGGAGGTCATCTGGCTGTTCTTCGTCGCCAAGGATCGCCAACGTTTCGAAGCAGAGCTGCTCAAGGCTCGCGAACAGGCGCAGGAAAGCGCAGCACAACTGGCCAAGGCCAACCTGGCGCTGCAGAGCGCCTACGCCCAGTTGGCCAGCTACGCGGTGGAAATTCAGAGTGAAGCCGAGCAGCTTGCACAACTGAGCCATACCGACCCACTGACTGCGCTGAGTAATCGCAGAGCGCTGTCAGTGCATGTCGAGCAGTGGCTCGGCAGCGTCAGCGACCTGGCTTGCGGCAGCCTCCTGCTGATCGATATCGACCACTTCAAACAGATCAATGATCGCTTCGGCCACGCCGAGGGAGATCGAGTTCTGGTGGATATGGCGCAACGTCTTCTGGCCAGCGTGCGCAGTGGCGACAGTGTGGTGCGCTACGGCGGCGAAGAGTTCGCGATATGGCTACCCCACGCCGATCACGCTGAAGCCAGCGATATCGCCGAGCGCGTGCATGATCAGGTCAAGGCGCTTGAGGTCGCCAACGAACCGGTCACGGTAAGCATCGGCATCGCCAGCCTGAAACCCTGCGACCGCTACCTGGAGCGTCTGCTGGCGGCAGCCGACAAAGCCCTTTACATAGCCAAAGCCCAGGGCAGGAATCGCAGCATTCGACACGAGTAGCCGGCTCAGGATCGATCGCTGCATCGGGCCGCAAACGGTGTTACGCTTTCTCGGGATCACGGCCTTGGCCCCTTGTTGCTCAACCTGCTCCCGAACTCTCTCGCTGTCATAGCCCTTGTCCGCGACAATGGTTTCTGCCTCCGGGAGCTTGGCAATCAATGCGGGAGCCTGGGTGCAATCATTGATTTGACCCCCGTAATTTCAAACTCGATGGGCAGTCCATGAGCATCAACTGCCAGGTGAATCGTGCTGGTATTGCCAGCTCGACTTTTTCCTATGGCCTCATCGTTGCCACTGGCAGCGCCTGCACTGTGTTGGTGAGCCTTGGCATAGCTGCCATCAATGAACACTCATTCCATGTCGGGCTGCGCCACAAGCGCCTTGAAAACCTTCATTGTCGCTCCAGTATAGGAGGCGTGAAGCCCACCCTACTGACCCTTGCACCCACTCCCAACACTTAACGCAGACACAGCCTTTCTATGGCCTACCATCAGGGGCCCCTTCGGGCCGCAGCTCCACAAGAAATGGCTTGCGCTGGAAGCTCGACAACCCGCTGGACATGCCAAAGGCTTGTCCAGCGCCGCTCGCGCAGAGGACGGCGAAAGGACATTGGCGGACAAAGCTGCGCCATGTCCACCCTACGCCCCCCTGCTTCGTGCAGGAGCGACTCAAGCGCCAACCCGGCACCCCGCCGAACCGCCGGCAGCGCAAGCTGAGCGGCCGCCCAGCTTTTTGTGCACAATCCATAAATAAATTGTTTTTAGCCATGGCCACAATTTCTATAGTCGGCATATTCTGACCGACAGGACAGCTTTCCTTCGAGCAGAGCAGAGGTGCCGTGAAGCCTCGTGTAAGCCCATGACCATATAAAACAACTGGCAGGCTATGACATGACCGCAGACAGCAACACCCAAGCCCCAGCTGCGCCCGTCGACAACAGCGACCTCATCTATCAGCTGGACGACACGCCAGCTTTCGCCCCTGCCATCTTCGCGGCGCTGCAGCATGTGCTGGCCAGCTTCGTCGGCATCATCACCCCACCCTGATCGTCGGTAGTGCCCTCGGTCTCGGCGCCCATGTGCCTTATCTGGTGAGCATGAATACGCTTGATGCTGCCATCGACCACGATTTTGGCTGCCTGCCCTTCGCGGTCGCGGCTTCGGCGGCGTTCTGCGCGCTCTTGGCTACTTCGTGCGCGGCAGCGGACATTCCATTGATCGCCGTGACCACCTGATCGGTTTCGTGGCGCTACTGCCCCATGGCCTGCTCGGAGCGCTGCGCCTGCTCGGAAACCTGGCCCACCAGCTCGGTAAGCTGCCCGGTCATTTCGACGATCTGCCGCACCAGGCCATGCACCTTCTCGACAAACCGGTTGGTTGACCAACTCACGGTTGATGTACACACCGTTCGGGTCGTGCCGCTCGGCCAGGCTCTTGCCGACATCCACCGGGCTGTCGCCACGGAACAGGCGCACCACGTTGGAGTCGTGGCCGAAGAAGTAGCCGTCGGCGCCGTACTTGATCTTCGAGAGGATGGCGATGGCCTGTTCGCGCCTGGCCATGTCGCCTTGCGCGGCGCCATCGTAGAGCCCCTTCACCGAGCCCAGTGCGATCTGGATGTAGTGCTCGAGCTCGCTGCGTTTCTCCTGCAGCAGACGCTCACGGGTCTCGGCCACTTCATCAGCAGCCAGATTCTGCAACACCCTCGCCGCCGTGGCGCTGAGCACCAGCGCGAAGAGGTGACGGGAACCAGCGCAAGCAGGATTACCTTGGCTTTCAATGTCAGGTGCATTGTTATTGTCCTTGTGCGAAGCCAACGCAAAAACGGGGCTACCCGTCTATCGGCAGCCCCGTTCAGGAGTTAAGCGACCCAAGCGCCGAGAACTTAACCCGGCGTCTGTTCACACCTTTACAGCAGCATAGCGGCGGCCCAACCGAACGCCAGCAGCGGTAGGTTGTAGTGCAGGAAGGTGGGTACCACGCTGTCCCAGATGTGGTTGTGCTGACCATCGGCGTTCAACCCCGAGGTAGGCCCGAGCGTCGAGTCCGAGGCAGGTGAACCCGCGTCACCCAAGGCACCGGCCGTGCCGACGATGCAGACGATGGCCAGCGGGCTGAAACCCAGTTGCACGCCCAGCGGCACGAAGATCGCGGCGATGATCGGGATGGTCGAGAAGGAAGAGCCAATGCCCATGGTCACCAGCAGCCCGACCAGCAGCATCAGCAGCGCGCCAACGGCCTTGTTATGGCCAATCAGGGCTGCGGAGCTATCGACCAGCGTCCTGACCTCACCGGTGGTCTTCATCACCTCGGCGAAACCTGCAGCGGCGATCATGATGAAGCCGATCATGGCCATCATCTTCATGCCCTCGGTAAACAGACCGTCCGCTTCTTTCCAGCGCACCACGCCGGACACCGAGAAAATCACGAAACCGACCAGCGCGCCGATGATCATCGAGTCCAGCCACAGCTGCACGACGAACGCCGCGGCGATGGCCAGCCCTGCCACCAGCAGGCTCAGCGGGTTGTAGTGCACGTCCACGCGTTCGGCCTGCGCGACTTTCTCCAGGTCATAGACGCGCTTACCACGGTAGCTGAACAGCACCGCGACAAGCAGGCCGAAGAGCATGCCCAGGGCCGGAATGAACATCGCCTGGGTGACATTGATACCCGTGACATCAACCCCGGACTTGGCGACATTGGCCAGCAGGATCTCGTTGAGGAAGATGCCGCCAAAACCCACCGGCAGGAACATGTACGGCGTGATCAGACCGAAGGTCAGCACGCAGGCGATCAAGCGACGGTCGAGCTGCAACTTGCTCAATACATAGAGCAGCGGCGGTACCAGCAACGGAATGAAGGCGATATGGATCGGCAGCAGGTTCTGCGAGGAGATCGCCACCGCCAGCAGCAGCCCGATCAGCAGCCACTTCAGCGCACCACCTGCCCCTTCCTGCTGCTTGCCGACCAGCGCCAGCGCCTTGTCCGCCAGGGCGTGGGCCAGGCCCGCCTTGGCGATGGCCACGGCGAAAGCCCCCAGCAGCGCGTATGAAAGGGCAACGGTCGCCCCACCACCGAGTCCCTGGTTGAACGCCTTCAGCGTGCCCTCGACGCCCAGCCCACCAAGCAGCCCACCGGCCAGCGCACCAATGATCAGCGCCACGACCACGTGTACGCGACAGAGACTGAGGACCAGCATGATGCCGACCGCAGCGATTACAGCGTTCATAAAGCACTCCACCTGCACGGCGCAAAAAGCCGCGTACTCTGCCGTAAGCGAGCCACACCTGTCAAAACGCATGCTCGTTCATTATTTAAATCGAAACGTGCATAATTCCGACCACACACGTATCGATCAAGAATACGGGCCGCACACCGATAACCCTCTAAGTCCATGTAGAAAGGAACGCACCATGCTGTTCAGCCGTCTTTCGATCCAATGGAAGATCACCCTGCTCGCCGGCCTGTGCCTGCTCGCCATCGTCACCTTGCTGGTGGGTGCCTCGCAGTATCAGTCCAACCGCAGCGCCAGCCTGGTGCGCGACGCAAGCTCTGCCATGCTGGAAGAGAGCGCGACACTGCGCCTCAAGGCGCGCAGTGAATTACAGGCGATTCGCATCCAGCGTTACTTCATGGACGCCTACCAGTACGGCAAGGGGTTTTCCCGGCAGATTCTGTTTCTGCGCGAGCAGGCTGAGAAGCGCTTTCTCGATGCCTTCGACCTGCGTGAGGACCTGACCCGCCAGGTGCGCAGCAGCCTGGAAGCCAACCCCGCCCTGCTCGGCCTGTACCTGGTGTTCGAACCCAACGCTCTGGACGGCAAGGACGAGCTGTTCGCCGACCAGCCCGACCTGGGCAGCAATGACGCAGGGCGCTTCGCGCTGTACTGGGCACAACCCACGATCGGCAAGCTGGAAGCCGAGGCCATGACCGAAGAATTGCTCGGCGACACCACGCCGGGTGACAACGGCGTGGCCTACAACGCCTGGTACACCTGCCCGCGCGAGACCCGTCAGCCCTGCGTACTGGAGCCTTATTACGACGAGGTCGGCGGGCAGAAGACGCTGATGACCAGCATCGCCTTCCCGCTGGAACTAGACGGCAAGATCATCGGCGTGATGGGCGTCGATATCAGCCTGGCCAGCCTGCAACAGATCAGCCAGGAGGCCAATCGCGAGCTGTATGACGGCCAGGGCCATATCAGCATCTTCAGCCCCAGCGCCCTGCTGGCGGGCCACAGCCGCGACGGCAGCCTGCTGAGCCAGCCGGTCGAACGCGCCTTTCCCGAAAACGCCAGCGAACTGCGCGGCCTGATCCAGAGCGGCAGCGATGCCGAGCTGCATCACGGTGACATGCTCCGCGAGATCAGCCCGTTCAAACCCATCCCCGAGTCAAAGCCCTGGTCAGTGCTGCTCGAAGTACCTCAGAACGTACTGCTAGAGCGCGCCATCACGCTGGGCGCACAGCTCGATGCCAACCGTGCCAGTGACAGTCTGGTCGCGCTGCTGATGGGCCTTGTCGCGGTGATCGCCGGTCTGCTGCTGATGTGGCTGACGGCACGCGGCGTAACGCGGCCGATTCTCGGTGTGGCCGCCATGCTCAGGGATATCGCCAGCGGCGAAGGCGACCTGACCCGCCGCCTGCAATACGCCCGGCAGGATGAGCTGGGCGAGTTGGCTGGCTGGTTCAACCGCTTCCTCGACAAACTGCAGCCCATCATCGCCGACGTGAAGAACAGCGTGATCGACGCCCGCAGCACGGCCGATCAGTCCGCAGCGATCGCCAGCCAGACCAGCGCCGGCATGCAGCAGCAGTATCGCGAGGTTGACCAGGTGGCGACCGCCTTCCAGGAAATGAGCGCCACCGCCCAGGATGTCGCCCACAATGCCGCGCAGGCCGCAGAAGCCGCGCGCAATGCCGACCAGGCCAGCCGAGAAGGCCTGCAGGTGATCGACCGCACTACCAGCACCATCGATCTTTTGGCCAATGAAATGAATGTGGCCATGCAGGAAGTCGAAGGCCTGGCCAACAGCAGCGAGCAGATCGGCTCGGTGCTGGAGGTGATTCGCTCGATTGCCGAGCAGACCAACCTGCTTGCCCTCAACGCCGCCATCGAGGCCGCGCGTGCGGGCGAAGCCGGTCGCGGCTTTGCCGTGGTCGCCGACGAAGTACGCAACCTGGCCAAACGCACCCAGGATTCGGTGGAGGAAATCCGCCAGGTGATCGAAGGCCTGCAGAACGGCACGCGCGAGGTGGTCAGCACCATGCACAGCAGTCATCGCCAGGCTCAGGGCAGCGTCGAGCAGGTTCAGCAGGCCGTGGCCGCGCTGCAGCGCATCAGCCAGGCGGTCAGCACCATTACCGACATGAACCTGCAGATCGCCAGCGCGGCGGAGGAGCAGAGCTCGGTGGCCGAGGAGATCAACCGCAACGTTGCCTCGATTCGCGACGTCACCGAGGCCATCACCGCACAGGCCGACGAGTCGGCGCAGGTGAGCCAGAACCTCAATCGACTGGCCAATCACCAGCAGAGCCTGATGGATCAGTTCCGCGTGTAACCTCAGGTAGGGCGCGCCGCGCGCACCTCAAATCCGGGCCGCGCACAGGTGGACATGACGCCAAATCATCCTCGCTCTGGCGGCGCTTCCCTTGCGGCGCAGGCAGGCAATCGCCTAGCCTGCGTTCTTTTTCGGGGGAAGCAGCATGCTCAATATCGCCTTGGTCGCCGGCTCCAGCCGCAACAACAGCCAATCGGGAAAGATCGCTCGCGTGCTGCGTCAGCGCCTGATCGAGATGGGGCAAACCACTCAGGACACCAGCAGCATCATCGATCTGGGCCTGGCGCCGCTACCGCTGTGGCCCGCTGAAGATGCCGGCCCCTGGGGCATGTACCAACAGCAACTGGCCGCCGCCGATGCGGTGGTGATCATCGCGCCGGAGTGGAACGGCATGGCCTGCCCGGCGATCAAGAATTTCTTCATCTACGCCAGCAAGGCCGAACTGGCGCACAAGCCGGGCCTGCTGGTTGGCGTTTCCTCCGGTATTGGCGGCGCTTACCCGATCAGCGAACTGCGCGCCTCCAGCTACAAGAACTGCCGCCTGTGCTACCTGCCGGAGCACCTGATCGTGCGTCAGGTCGAGAAAGTATTGAACGGCCCACAGGCGGTGGACGAAGCCGATGAGCGTATCCGCGCCCGCATCGATTACGCGCTCGATGTACTGGTGCGTTACGCCCACGCCCTGCAGCCGGTACGCGCCGCCATCAGCTTCGACAACCCGGCCTTCGCCAACGGCATGTAAGGGAATCGCAGGATGGGTTAGCGGCGCTGAAGGCAGCGTTTGCAGGCGCCAGCGAACTTACCGCGCCGCGTAACCCACCAGACGATGGAGTGACCGGCGTGAGCCTGAGGCTCAACGCCGTGGCAGACTGACCACCACTCGCAGCCCGCCCAGCGGGCTGTCCTGCAGTTCTATACGGCCATGCCAGGCCTCGATGATGTCGCGCACGATACCCAGACCCAGGCCGTGCCCCGCCACTTGTTCATCCAGGCGAGTACCGCGGCCCAGCACGGCCTCGCGGCGTTCGGCATCGATGCCGGGGCCGTCGTCATCGACAGACAGGCGATAGCCCTCGGCACTCTCCTCCACCGTCAACTGCACGCGCTGATCGGCCCATTTGCAGGCGTTGTCCAACAGGTTGCCGAGCAGCTCCAGCAAATCTTCACGATCACGCGGCAGCACCAGGCCCGGCGGCGCCTGCCAGTCCAGACTCAGGCCGTGGTCATGAATCATCGACAAGGTCGCGAACAATCCTGGCAGCTCCTGCGCGCAATCGAAACGTGCACCCGGCAGCACCTCACCAGCCAGGCGCGCACGCCCCAGCTCGCGGCTGAGACGCTGCTCGATCTGCTCCAACTGTTCACGCATGGTCGCGCGCAGGGCCGGATGAGCCGCCAACTCTTCGCGACCCGCTAGGCTGATCAGCACTGCCAGCGGCGTTTTAAGTGCATGGCCAAGATTGCCCAACGCATTGCGCGAGCGCTTGAGGGTGTCCTCGGTATGCGCCAACAGGTGGTTGATCTGCGCGACCAGAGGCTCCAGCTCCTCGGGCACCTCGGCATCCAGATCGCTACGTCGACCCTGCTGCAGTTGCGCGATCTGCTGACGCACCTGTTCCAGTGGGCGCAGGGCTCGGCGAACGGTGTAGCGCTGGGCAACAAGGATCAGCAGCAGCGCAGCGCCTCCCAGGCCCAAACCCACCCACTGCATGCGGCGAAAACTCTGCAGTATCGGCTGGTAATCCTGCGCCACGCTGATCGACAGATTCTCGCCATAGCGACGGTAGTCGGCGCGGTAGATCAGCAGCAACTGGCCTTGCGGGCCATCGCCCAGCTCGGCCTGCATGCCAATGCCGTTGGGTTTGAGCAGCTCACGATCCCACAGCGAGCGTGAACGCCAGCTGCGGTCGGAAAAATCGATGCGAAAGTAATGCCCCGAGAATTGCCGTTGGAACGAGGGATCGAGACGTCGCTCATCCAGTTGCAAACCTGCCGGACCACGGATCAGCGCGGCCAGCAGGCCTTGCGCCTCGTCACGCAGATTCTCTTCCAGATAAGCGCGCAGGCCGCGGTCGAAGACCCAGAGGCTGGCCTGCGCCAGTACCAGCCCAACCAGCAGCAGCGTCGCGGCCAGGCCAATACCGAGCCGGCGCTGAATGGACCTCAACCCTGCTCTCCGGTAAAGCGGTAGCCCTGCCCGCGGCGGGTCTCGATCACGTTGCGTCCGAGCTTGCCGCGCAGGCGGTTGACGTGAACCTCGATGACGTTGGAATCACGCTCTGTCTCGCCGTCATAGAGGTGGTCGGCGAGATGACTCTTGGAGAGAATCTGCCCCGGATGCAGCATGAAATAACGCAGCAGACGAAACTCGGCTGCAGTCAGGTCGATGGCTTCGCCGCCTGCTGTCACGCACTGGCGGCTCTCGTCCAGTTGCAGCCCGGCGGCCTCCAGTTGCGGCTGGTTAGCCAGGCCATGGGCGCGGCGCAACAGCGCCTGGATGCGCAGGGCCAGTTCCTCGGGGTGGAAGGGTTTGGTCAGGTAGTCGTCGGCGCCGGCCTTCAGTCCTTCGATGCGCTCGGCCCAGGAACCTCGCGCAGTCAGCACCAGCACCGGCGTGGCCAGTCCGCCGGCACGCCACTCCTGCAGCACCTCAAGCCCCGGCTTGCCTGGCAGGCCTAGGTCGAGAATGATCAGGTCATAAGGCTCGCTGGCGCCCTGATAGGCCGCATCACGGCCATCGGCCAACCAGTCCACGGCATAGCCCTGACGCGTGAGGCTGGCGGTCAACTCATCGGCCAGGGGTACATGGTCTTCCACCAGCAACAGGCGCATCAGTCGTCTTCCTCATCCTTCAGAATATTGCCGTTGCGGGCATCCAGTTCGAGCTCACGCACCACGCCCGAGGTGGTCAGAATCTCGACTTCATAGACCAGCACGCCATCCTCTTCCTCCAGCTCCGCTTCGAGCAAAGTGGAACCGGGGTAGGCATTGCCGATGTGCTCCATCAGCTGCTCGAAGGGCATGATGACACCCTCGCGCCGCAGGCGCAGAGCCTCATCCTGGTCGAGATCGCGCGCAATCCCCGGCACACTGGCGAAACCGCATGCCAGAACCAGCAACAGCGCGGTGGTACGTCGAAACTTCATCAATCGTCCTGATGGTTCTTGAGGATTTCCCCGGTGCTGGCATCCAGCTCCAGGTCCCACTGCACGCCCTGGGTATCGCGCAGCTCGATCTGATAGATATAGCGACCGTATTCGTCTTCCAACTCGGTTTCTTCGATGCGCGCGCCTGGATGCTGGGCCAGTGCCGCTTCATTGAGCTGTTCGAAGGATTTGATGGTCCCGGCATCACGCAGACGCTGGGCCTCATCCGGGCCGAGATCACGCGCCTGGGCAATGGTAGCGACGCTGGCGAGGGTGGCAAGTGTTGCGAGGCTGATCAATCGTTTCATGGGTTTCTCCAGCAGTGAATCAGTGACTGCCACTCTAGGCCCAGGCACTTAATTCAAGCTGAATTCACTCACGTCATTCACCGCATGAAGTGGCTTGGCCTGCTCACTCAGCCCTCTATAATCGCCTGCTGCGAAAGGAGGCATGATGAGCGCGATCCATATCAAATCCCCTGCCCTGACTATCAAGGTCGGCCCCAGAGCCTTGGCGCGAATTAGCCAGAATGGCCTGAGCCCGGCGGACGTCGGCATCCTGCCTGGAGCGGCAGGCGGGCCCAAGGGCATCGGCATTCAAGGCCTGGATCTGGCACTGTTTGGTGACTGGTTGCTTCGCGCGCCGCGTGAACGCGCACTGATCGGCGCGTCCATCGGCTCCTGGCGCTTCGCCAGTGCCTGCCTGCCCGATCCGGCAGTGGGGATTCGACGACTCGGTGAGCTGTACACCTCCCAGCGCTTCGCCAAAGGCGTGAGCATGGCCGAGGTGTCGGGCAGTTGCCGGCAGATGCTCAACGAGCTGCTCGCCGATCAGGATGCCGCCATCATCGCCAACCCGCACTACCGCCTGCATATTGTCGTGGTCAATAGCCATGGCCTGCTGCAACACGACCATCGCGGCAAACTCGGCCTTGGCCTGTCATCGGTGATCGGCAACAACTTTCTGGCCCGCCAGCGCCTTGGCCGTCATTTCGACCGAGTGATTCTGCACGATGCGCGACAGGTGCCGCCCCTGGCTCAGTTGAGCGACTTCCGTTCGCACTTCCATGCGCTGACCTCGAAGAACCTGCGCCACGCCCTGCTGGCTTCGGGCTCGATCCCCATGGTGATGGAGGCGATTCGTGAAATTCCTGGCCTGGAACCAGGCGCCTACCGCGACGGCGGCCTACTCGACTATCACCTCGACCTGCCCTACAGCGGCGAAGACATCGTGCTCTATCCGCACTTCACCGACCGGGTGATACCGGGCTGGTTCGACAAGAGCATGCCTTGGCGCCGTGGCGACCGCAGCCGCCTGCAGGACGTACTGCTGCTGGCACCATCACGCGACTACCTGGCGCGCCTGCCGCACGGTAAGCTGCCGGATCGTACCGACTTCAAGCGTTACCTGGGCAATGATGAGGGGCGCGAGCGCTACTGGCGTCAGGCCATGGCCGAGAGCGCGCGGCTCGGCGACGAATTTCTCGAACTGGTCGAAAGCGGCCGCCTGGCAGAACGCCTGCAACCCCTCTGATTGATCCGGTCAACCTTTTGAGCGGACGTGATTAGGCGGCAATCGGGCCATACCTGATAAACTGTGCCGCTCAACGCCAATCAGGCGGAATCATTTACGCGAGCGCTGTTCAGTGGAATTGTTCAAAGAGTTCATCTTCGAGGCGGCCCATCGCCTGCCACACGTACCGGAAGGCCACAAATGCGGCCGCCTGCACGGCCACTCCTTTCGAGTCGCCATTTATATCGAAGGTGAAGTCGATCCCTATACCGGTTGGATTCGTGACTTTTCTGAGATCAAGACGATCTTCAAACCGATCTACGAGCAGCTCGACCACAACTACCTGAACGACATCCCCGGCCTGGAAAACCCAACCAGCGAAGTGCTGGCCAAGTGGATCTGGCAACAGGTCAAACCCTTGCTGCCTGAGCTGTCGCGCGTACGCATCCACGAGACCTGCACCAGCGGCTGCGAATATCGCGGCGATTGATCAGCGCCCAGAAACAGCAAAGGCCACCTTCAAGGTGGCCTTTTTATTGATGCCGACAAAGCCTGCGGCTGGCTCAGGCGGTACTCCTGCCAGAGCAGCGCCAGGGTTACGCCGGGGCGGCGCAGTTCGGCATGCATCCATGCCCAATCGGGCAGTGGACGCTGCTCGCTGGGCACCACTGGTGTCAGCGGGAACAGTTGCTGCTCCAACTCGGCATCGGACAACGAACAGGGCCAACTGAGACCGCTGGCGGCAAAACGATTGAGGTAGTCGCCGACGGTGACACGACCGACCTGCACGCTGACCGCAATCTGGCGAGCCGATAGTCCGACCTCGAACTTGAGACGTAGTACTTCGCGAATCTTACGCATGGATAAACGCTCCACGACGACCTCTCTGCTTCGAAAAAGA
>NZ_QASO01000011.1:23574-83077 GCF_003052605.1 Ectopseudomonas oleovorans
TTCTGCCTCCGGGAGCTTGGCAATCAATGCGGGAGCCTGGGTGCAATCATTGATTTGACCCCCCGTAATTTCAAACTCGATGGGCAGTCCATGAGCATCAACTGCCAGGTGAATCTTGCTGGTATTTCGTAAGCGCTTCCAAGCCCTGATCGAGGTCCGCTAAACCTGCGCACCGGCCCACTTTTTTGCCGAAAGCGGCCCTCTACAAGTCCCTCAAACGTCTGTCCATCACCTGCAGCCAAGCACCCCAGCTATCAATAAGGCTGTACGAAACGAGCACATAAGATACCCTTGCGCCACGAACCAACCAGGACGCTGCGAACCGAACGATGGGTTTTGAACAATTAGCCGAGCTACGTGACCGCCTGCGCGCCGAGAAGCAGCAGGTCCAGCAGGTAAAGACCGAAAGCGCGAAGCCGCAAAAGCGCAAGCAACCGCCCAAAGCCAAGCCGCGCGAGCAGGATCCTACCGTCGAGGCGATCTGGCGGTTGCAGAAGCACTTCCCCTTGGCCTTCCCGGTCAATCCGGCGCCCAAGGTGCCGTTGAAAGAGGGCATTCTCAAGGACGCTGAGCAGCATCTGCAGTTGCTCGGCATCACCAGTGAGCAGCTCAAGGCAGGTATTGCCGCCTGGTGCCGCGGCGGTCGCTACTGGGCTGCCATGACGGAAAATGCACCGCGTCTGGATCTGCAAGGCCAGCCCGTTGGCGTGGTGACGGCGGCGCAGGCGCTGCATGCCAAGCAGCAGGCCAGGCGGCACCGTGCTGAAGCTCGGCGCAATCAGGCCAAGGCGAAAGCACCAGCGGACGACAAGGCCGCCGAGAGCGCTGTAGCGCCTGCTGCGGAGTAAATGCTGGCTACCTGAAGGTTTCGCCGGCGCTGCGAGGGATACTTCGTGAGGCGCCGCTGACACGCCTACAATGACGGCCTCATTCGCGAGGCCGTTTCTCATGCTCGAACTCGACTCCACCCTGGCGCAGCATATCGTCGACCGCGCCATGGCCATCCTGCCGCACAACATCAACGTGATGGATGCCCAGGGCATGATCATCGGCAGCGGCGACCCCAGCCGCCTCCACACCCGTCATGAAGGTGCACAGCTGGTGCTGGCCAACCGACGTGTGGTGGAAATCGATGCGCAGGCGGCGGCCTGCCTGCGTGGCGTCAAACCCGGTGTCAACCTGCCTTTGCTGCATGCCGAACGCCTGATTGGCGTGCTCGGTATCACCGGTGACCCCGAGATCGTGCGGCCCTATGCCGAGCTGGTGCGTATGGCTGCGGAGATGCTGGTCGAGCATCGCGTGTTGCAGGCCGAGCGGCATTGGCAGCGGCATCAGCAGGAGGCCTGGTTGCGACAGCTGCTCGACCCCATGCTGCGCCTGTCCAGTCTCGAGGTCGATGCCGAACGCCTGGGCCTGCAACTGACCTGGCCACGACAGATGTGCCTGCTGCAACTCGATGGAGAGGGCGATCCGCTGCCGCGTCAGGCGCGTCTGCTCGCCGCACTGGGGGGCAAGAGTGAACATCTGGTAGCGCCGCTCGGGCGTCATGAGCTGCTCTGGTGTCGGCCTTACAGCACCACGCGCGATGATCGCGCCTGGCTGCAACAGGCTGACGAACGCGAGTGGGGCGTGAGCTCGCTGGCGCTCAGCGATCCGCTGCATGACCTGACCGAGGTGCGCCAGGCCAGCCTGGTCCTGCGCGATCTTCAGGACTACGGTCAGGCGCGTTTTCCTGGTCGTCGTCTGCTGCGTCTGGACGAATTGCGTCTGCCGACGCTGCTCTATGCCCAGCGCCACAGTTGGTTGCTGCAGGGCTGGCTGGCGCCGTTGCGGCAGGTGCTGATGCAGGACCCACAAGGCACGCTAAGGGCGACGCTGGAAGCCTGGTGTGCGCATGACGGCCAGGTGCAAACCTGTGCGCAGGAGTTGGGCATTCATCGCAATACGTTGCGTTATAGGTTGGAACGCATCGGCGAGTTGAGCGGGCTCGACCTCAATCGCTTCGATCAGCGTCTGCAGCTGTCGCTGGGGCTTGGTCTGCTGGGGGTGGAAGACAACAAGGCGTCCTGAGCAATGTTGTGCGGCTGAACGAAATTACCACACCAGGCTTCCTGTCTTTTGGTGCTGGTGCACAGGGTCTGTTGCTCAGGGCTGAGCCACAATTGCCTGCCTGTCGGCATTCCCAGTCGGACATCGAGTCCGGTCATAACAACAACGAGGAGACTGGTCATGGGCCTGGTCCTGATCCTGGTGGCGCTCATCGCGTTCATCGTACTGTCCACTACACGTTTGAAACTTCATCCTTTTCTCGCCTTGCTAGGCGCCGCGATCATCGCCGGCTTCGCCTATCAACTTCCCGCTCCCGAGATTCTCAAGACCGTCGCTTCTGGCTTTGGTGGCATCCTCGGATACATCGGTATCGTCATCGCGCTGGGCACCATCATCGGTGTGATCCTCGAGCGTAGTGGTGCTGCCATCACCATGGCGGAAACCGTGATTCGCTTACTAGGCCAGCGGTTCCCGACGCTGACCATGTCGATCATCGGCTATCTGGTGTCGATTCCGGTGTTCTGCGATTCCGGCTACGTCATCCTCAACTCGCTGAAAAACGCCCTGGCCGCACGCATGAAGGTATCCGTGGTGGCCATGAGCGTGGCTCTGGCCACTGGTCTCTATGCCACCCACACCTTCGTGCCGCCGACCCCCGGCCCGATTGCCGCCGCCGGTAACCTCGGCCTTGAAAGCTCGCTGGGCCTGGTGATTGTCGTCGGCCTGTTTGTCTCCTTGGTCACTGCGTTGGCCGGTATGCTCTGGGCCAACCGCTTCCTCAAGCAGAACGACAAGGAGCTGTTGGAAGAGGCGCCGAGCGAGCTGCTCGACGATGCGGTCGATTTCGAGGCGCTCAAGGCCCGCTATGGCAAGCTTCCCAGTGCTTTCCAGGCCTTCGCGCCGATCTTCGTGCCCATCGTGCTGATCTGCCTAGGCTCGATTGCCGTGTTCCCTAGCAAGCCCTTTGGCGATGGCCTGCTGTTCGGTCTGCTGAATTTCTTCGGCCAGCCCATCGCGGCACTGTTGGTCGGCTTGGCGCTGGCTTGCACGTTGCTTAAGAGCAACGATAAGCGTCAGGAATTCCATGATTACGTCGCCGATGGGCTGGTGTCCGCCGCGCCGATCCTGCTGATCACCGGTGCTGGTGGCGCGTTCGGGGCGATCCTCAAGGTTACGCCGCTGGGTGATTACCTGGGTACGACCCTGTCGGCGCTGGGGATCGGCCTGTTCATGCCGTTCGTGGTGGCCGCTGCGCTGAAGAGTGCTCAGGGCTCTACCACGGTGGCACTGGTCACGACCTCGGCGCTGGTCGCACCGCTGCTCGGTCAGTTGGGGCTCGATAGCGAGATGGGGCGCGTGCTTACCGTAATGGCCATCGGTGCCGGTGCGATGACGGTGTCCCATGCCAACGATAGCTTTTTCTGGGTCGTGACCCAGTTCAGCCGTATGAAGGTCTCCACGGCCTACCGTGCGCAGACGGTCGCAACCCTGATCCAGGGGATCGCCGGCATCATCACCGTCTGGCTGCTCAGCCTGGTTCTGCTGTAATCCGCTTTATCGGCAGGCGGCTATGGTCGCCTGCCTTCTTTCGAGGTACCTATCATGAAAATCGTCATTGCTCCTGATTCCTTCAAGGAGAGCCTCAGCGCACCCGACGTGGCCGCTGCCATCGCCCGCGGTTGGCAGCAGGTGTTTCCCGAGGCCGAGTGTTTGCTGCGGCCCATGGCCGATGGCGGCGAGGGTACGGTCGATGCGTTGCTGGCTGCCGTCGGTGGCGAGCGCCGTGAGCGTGAGGTGCGTGGCCCCATGGGTGAGCCGGTCAAGGCGCATTGGGGCTGGCTGGGGCAGGGTACGGCGGTCATCGAGATGGCGGCTGCCAGCGGCCTGCACTGGGTGCCGCGTGAACAGCGCGATGCCCGTCTGGCCAGCAGCTTCGGCACTGGCGAGCTGATCCGTGAGGCGCTGGACGCCGGTGCTACGCGAATCATCCTGGGGTTGGGTGGCAGTGCCACCAATGACGCCGGTGTTGGCCTGTTACAGGCGCTGGGGATGCGTTTTCTCGATGCTCAGGGGCGGGAACTGGCGCCGGGCGGTGCGGCTTTGGCCGGTCTCGACCAGCTTGATCTGAGCGGGCTCGATGCACGTTTGCTCAAGGTGCAGATCGAGGTCGCCGCCGATGTCGACAATCCCTTGTGCGGGCCACGCGGCGCATCTGCGGTGTTCGGTCCGCAGAAGGGCGCGACGCCGGAGCATGTCGCGGAGCTGGATACGGCGCTCGGTCGCTTTGCCCGTATCGCAGCGGCGACGCTGGGCGAGGATCATGCCGAGTTTCCCGGTGTGGGCGCGGCGGGTGGTCTCGGTTTCGCTGCTCGTGCCTTCCTCAAGGCCAGTTTCCGTCCCGGTATCGCGCTGGTGGCCGAACTGTCCGGCCTCGCCGCGGCGGTGGAGAACGCGGATCTGGTGATTACAGGGGAGGGGCGCATGGATGCCCAGACCCTGCACGGCAAGACACCGGTCGGCGTAGCGCGCGTGGCGCGTGCGGCCGGGGTGCCGGTCATCGCCTTGTCCGGTAGCCTGGGCGACAACTATCAAGCGCTGTACGAGGCGGGTATCGAAGCTGCATTCAGCCTGGCGCCGGGCCCGTTGTCCCTGGAGCAGGCGATGGCCGGTGCGGCGGCTGAGTTGCAGGCGCGTACCGCGGATATCGCCCGGCTCTGGCGCCTTGCTCGCTCCTGATAGGGCGAACCTGGCTGAACTTGGTCTGTCTGAAATTACTATTGTTCAGGCTCCGCCGTGACAGTTACGCTCGCCCGGCGTCTAATGGATTGAGATACCTCTGGAGGAATTGCTATGCGTAAACCCACTCTGCTCATTACCTCGCTGGCCGCGATGCTGGCCCTCGGGGGCTGTCAGTCCAGCCTGACCGGCGATACCTACAGCCGCGATGAGGCCCGAGCGGTGCAAACAGTACGCATGGGCACCATCGAATCGCTGCGCCCGGTGAAGATCGAAGGGACCAAGACACCAATCGGTGCGGGTGCCGGCGCTGTGGTTGGCGGTATCGGTGGCAGTGGCCTCGGTGGCGGGCGCGGCAGTGCGGTCCTGGCTGTGGTCGGTGCCGTTGCCGGTGGTCTGTTGGGCGCCGCTGCTGAGGAAGGCCTGACCCGGACTCAGGGTGTTGAGATCACCGTGCGTGAGGACGACGGCACCATGCGCGCCTACGTCCAGGAAGTCGAGCCGAACCAGGTGTTCCGCGTCGGCGAGCGCGTGCGCATCATGACGGTCAACGGTACCAGTCGCGTTACCCACTGATCGTTACAAGCCAGCCGGAGCAGCTTTGGTTGCTCCGGCTTTTTGTTGCCTGTCATCCCAGGCGACAACTTGTCGGGCTTACGCAAAAGAAGCGCTCCCGGCAATTTTTTGTGGCCTCGCTATAGTGGTGGTCGGCTTTCAGCAGCACTTCCAGCCGCCTGCATGTTACCAAGTGTGTTTAACGATAATTCAATGCATGACGTTGTCTTGATAGTTATGGATAATCGGCCGTTATGCTTGTGCCGACAACAACTTAGCTGAACCGTTGTGGTGCATGAAATATCACCGTCAGGGAGTTGCGACTCCAATTCTCGTCGTTGGGTCAGTTGACCTGACGTGCCTGCTTAAGGGGTTTTTCCGATGGCGCTAGCGTTGATTGTCGCCTTGCCATTTCTTGGGTTGTTTCTGCCGGTGCTTGCCGATCGGCTTGGACGCTCGGCCTGTGCCGCGGCTGCGGCTATAGCGCCCATCGTGGCGCTGGTGCTGCTGTTCAGCTACCAGCCTGCGGTGTTCGCAGGTGAGGTGCTGCGGGTCAAACTGGAGTGGTTACCGCACCTGGGGCTGAATCTCAGTCTGCGCCTCGATGGCCTGGGCTTTCTGTTTGCCCTGCTGATTCTCGGCATCGGCCTACTGGTCATCCTCTACGCGCGCTATTACCTGGCCAAGACCGAGCCCATGGGGCGTTTCTTCGCCTTCCTGCTGCTGTTCATGGGCGCCATGCTCGGTGTGGTGCTGTCGGAAAATCTGCTGCTGATGCTGATGTTCTGGGAGCTGACCAGCCTGTCGTCGTTCCTGCTGATTGGCTTCTGGGGTTCGCGCTCCGATGCCCGCAAGGGCGCGCGCATGGCGCTGGCAATCACCGGTGGCGGTGGTCTGGCGCTGCTCGCCGGTATCCTGCTGATCGGCCACATCGCCGGTAGCTTCGAACTGTCTCAAGTGCTGGCCGCCGGCTACGCGATTCGCGCGCACGAGCTGTATCCGCTGGCGCTGGTGCTGGTACTGCTGGGCGTGTTCACCAAGTCGGCGCAATTCCCTTTCCATTTCTGGCTGCCGCACGCGATGGCGGCGCCAACACCGGTATCGGCCTATCTGCACTCGGCGACCATGGTCAAGGCCGGGGTCTTCCTGCTGGCGCGTCTGTATCCGGCGCTGGCCGGTTCCGAGTGGTGGTTCTACATCGTCAGCCTGACCGGCCTGGCCACCTTGCTGGTGGGCGCCGGCATGGCGCTGTTCCAGCATGACCTGAAGGGCCTGCTGGCGTATTCGACCATCAGCCACCTGGGGCTGATCACGTTGCTGTTCGGCCTGGATACCCAGCTAGCGGCTGTGGCGGCGGTGTTCCACATCATCAACCACGCGACCTTCAAGGCTTCGCTGTTCATGGCTGCCGGCATCATCGACCACGAAACCGGTAGCCGCGACATGCGGCGAATAAACGGCTTGTGGAAGTACATGCCGCATACGGCGGTGCTGGCGATGGTGGCGGCTTCGGCCATGGCTGGCGTGCCGCTGCTCAATGGCTTTTTGAGCAAGGAGATGTTCTTCACCGAAACCTTGCACCAGCACCTGCTGGGCGGTTTCAACTGGGTGATTCCGGCTGCCGCGACCCTGGCCGGGGTGTTCTCGGTGGCCTACTCGCTGCGTTTCATTCACGACGTGTTCTTCAATGGCGAGCCGATCGACTTGCCCAAATACCCGCCGCACGAGCCGCCGCGCTACATGAAGGTGCCGGTCGAGGTGCTGGTGTTCCTCTGCCTGCTGGTCGGCATCGTGCCAGCCTACACGGTAGCGCCGTTGTTGGCCGCCGCCGCCGCTTCGACCCTGGGTGGCGAGCTGCCTGAGTACAGCCTGGCCATCTGGCACGGCTTCAACCTGCCGCTGCTGATGAGTTTCGTTGCGCTGTTCGGTGGGATCATCGTCTACACCTGCCGCAAACCGCTGTTCCGCTGGTACGAGGGGCTGCCCAACCTGGATGCCAAGGATGCCTTCGATCAGGTGGTGCGTTACATGACGCGCCTGTCCGTGCGCATCACCGTGCTGCTGGAAAGCGGCTCGCAGCAGCGCTATCTGGCCTGGATGCTGGGCAGTGCCCTGACTCTGGTGATCATCGCGCTGTCGCCGCTCGAGCAGTTGGCCGGTAGCGTGCCGATGACCCCGCTCGATCCGATGACCGTCACCGGCATGCTGATTCTGATGGTCACCGCCGTACTCACCGTGGTCTTCCATCGTCGTCGCCTGGTGGCGCTGATGATCCTCAGCGCTGCCGGCCTGATGGTGGCATTGGCCTTTGCCCGTTTCTCGGCGCCGGATCTGGCGCTGACCCAGTTGTCGGTAGAGGTGGTGACCATCATTCTGCTGATTCTCACCCTGTACTTCATGACCGACCGTACCCCGGCGGAGTCGAGCAGCCTGCGTGGTCTGCGTGATCTGACCCTGGCGTTGGGCAGCGGCACCATGGTGGCGATGCTGACCTATGCGGTGCTGACCCGTCCCTATCAGAGCATTTCCTCGTTCTTCCTCGAGAACAGCGTCTCCGGCGGTGGTGGCACCAATGTGGTCAATGTGATCCTGGTGGACTTCCGTGGTTTCGATACCCTGGGTGAGATCACCGTTTTGGCGATTGCCGCCATCGGCATCTACGCGCTGCTGTATGGTTTGCACCTGCCACATCCGAGCCACGACAAGAACGGGCGGCCGTGGTCGACCGATGCGCACCCGATGATTCTCGATATGCTCTCGCGCGCCATGCTGCCGATGGCGTTGCTGGTATCGGCGTTCATCTTCCTGCGCGGGCACAACCTGCCAGGTGGCGGTTTCATCGCCGGCCTGATCACCTCGGTGGCGCTGATCCTGCAGTACATCTCCCACGGCGTAACCTGGACGCAGGAGCGTCTGAAGTTCAGCTATCACGCCACCGCCGGTTGGGGTGTGCTGATTGCCGGCCTGACCGGTCTGGGCAGCTGGGCCTTCGGCTCGCCGTTCCTGACCTCGGCCTTCGATCACTTCCATATTCCGCTGATCGGCGAAATCGAGCTGGCCACCGCCATCCTCTTCGATCTTGGGGTGTACCTGGCCGTTGTCGGCGCCACCCTGCTGATTCTTTCCAACCTCGGCCATGTCAGTCAGGACGAGTCGTGCAAGGAGGTCATCTGATATGGAGGCAGTATTCGCAATCACCCTCGGGGTGCTGACTGCCAGCGGCGTGTACCTACTGCTAAGGGCGCGCATTTTCCCGGTAGTGATGGGGCTGACCCTGATCTCCTATGCGGTCAACCTGTTCATCTTCTCCATGGGCCGGCTCGGCACGGGTGTGCCAGCGGTTATCGGCAAGAGCGCCGAGCACGGTGACCCGCTGCCACAGGCGCTGGTACTGACCGCGATCGTCATCGGCTTTGCCATGACGGCATTCGTCGTAGTGCTGGCGCTGCGTGGCCTGGGTGAGCTGAAAACCGATCACGTCGATGGCGAGGAGCCGCGCGCATGAGTCACGCCATCATCCTCCCGATTCTGCTGCCGCTGTTCTTCGGTGCGCTGCTGCTGGTCGGTCACAGCTGGTCACGCCAGGTCAAGCGGGGCATTTCCCTGGTCGGCTGCCTGGCGTTGCTGCCGGTGTGCCTGTACTTGGTGCTGTTGGCTGGTGCGGGGCAATTACAGGTTTATGCCCTGGGTAACTGGGCGCCGCCGTTCGGCATCATGCTGCTGCTCGACCGTTTCAACGCTGCGCTGCTGCTGCTGACTTCCGTGCTTGCCGGCTTCGCCCTGATCTATGCCTGTCGTGGCGACGATGAGCGTGGGCCGAACTTCCATGCGCTGTTCCAGTTTCAACTGCTGGGTATCAATGGTGCATTCCTGACCGCCGACCTGTTCAACCTGTTCGTGTTCTTCGAGATCCTGCTGATCTCGTCCTACGCGCTGCTGTTGCATGGCAACCGCGCCAGCCAGGTCAAGGCGGGCGTGCACTATGTGGTGCTCAACCTGCTGGGTTCGTCGTTCTTCCTGATCGGCGTCAGCCTGCTGTACGGCCTGACCGGAACCCTGAACATGCCGGACCTGGCTGCGCGGGTGGCCAGTGTCGATGTCGCCGACGCGCCGCTGCTCAAGGCGGCTGCCTATCTGCTGCTGATCGTCTTTGGCCTCAAGGCCGCCGTGTTGCCGCTGTGCTTCTGGCTGCCGCGTGCCTACGCCGCCGCGCCTGCTTCGGTGGCGGCGTTGTTTGCGATCATGACCAAGGTGGGCTTCTACGCCATCGTGCGTGTATTCACCCTGGTGTTCGGCGAACAGGCCGGGACGCTGGCCAATCTTGGTCATGAGCTGCTCTGGTGGCTGGCGCTTCTGACCATTGCCTTCGGTGTGATTGGCGCTCTAGGTGCACGTCAGCTGCAGGCGTTGCTGGCCTATCTGGTGGTGGTCTCGGTGGGCACCCTGATGGCCGGTTTCGCTATGGGCAGCCCGGCGGCGCTGAGCGCGGCGCTCTACTACATGCTGCACAGCACGCTGATCAGCGCTGCGCTGTTCTTGCTGGCAGGCCTGGTGGTTGCCCAGCGTGACAGCGCCGGCGGCGACCTGCAGCAGGAGCGCGTGCTGCGCCAGCCTCTGGTGCTGGGCTGCATGTTCTTCTTCGCGTCGATTTCCGTGGCCGGTCTGCCACCGTTCTCCGGGTTCCTCGGCAAGATGCTGCTGCTGCGCGCGGCGGAGCCAGGTTGGCAGGCCTGGAGCCTGTGGCCGGTGGTGCTGATCGGCGGGCTGTTGACGCTTGTGGCGCTGAGCCGCGCCGGGACCAGCCTGTTCTGGCTGGGCCATGGCGCCGATGCGGCACCTGCTAAAGCCGAACCGGCTGACCGCGTCAGCCTCCTGGCTGCGCTTGGCCTGTTGCTGGCCAGCCCGCTGCTGCTGATCGCTGCCAAGCCCATCCTGGCGTATCTGGAGGCTGCCGCGGCGCAGTTGCTCGATCTGCAACCCTACCTGTCGATCATCGCCGGAGGTGCGGCATGAGGCGTTTGTTCCCCCACCCGCGGATGATGCTGGTGCTGACGGTGCTTTGGCTGCTGCTGGTCAACACCCTCAACCTGGGGCATATCCTGCTCGGTTTGTTTCTGGGCTGGTCGATCGTGCACCTGTGCGGCGATTTCCTGCTGACCGTGCCGAAAGTACGCAAGCCCCTGGGGTTGCTGCTGTTCATCGGCAAGGTGTTCTACGACATCGTGGTGGCCAACCTGCAGGTGGTCCGGCTGGTGCTGGGGCCGAAGTCGCGCCTCAATCCGGCATTCGTCGAGGTGCCAGTCGAGATCGAGGATGAATTCCTCCTGTCGGTCCTGGCCTGCATCATTTCGCTGACGCCTGGGACGGTGTCCGCCGGACTCAGCTCCGATCACAAGACCCTGTTGCTGCACGGGCTCGACGTGCCGGATCACGACGAGCTGATCGCCGAGGTCAAGAGCCGTTACGAAACGCCGCTGCTGGAGATTTTCGAATGCTCGAAAACGTAGTCTTTCTGTGCATGGGCATCATCACGTTGGCCATGCTCCTCAACGTCGCTCGACTGGTCAAAGGCCCGAGCATCGTCGACCGCGTGCTGGCACTGGATACCCTGTACATCAACGCCTTGGCGCTGATCGTGCTGTTTGGTATCTGGCTGGCATCGGATCTGTTCTTCGAGGCCGCGCTGCTGATCGCGGTGATGGGCTTCGTCGGCACGGTCGCAGTGGGTAAGCACCTGCTGCACGGCGACATCATCGATTAAGGGAGAATGCCCATGCCATTCTGGCTGGAACTGTTGATTTGCGCCTGCCTGATTCTGGGTAGCCTGTTTGCCCTGGTCGGCGCCATTGGCCTGTATCGTCTGCCGGACTTCTTCACGCGTCTGCATGGGCCGACCAAGGCCACGACGCTGGGCGTCGGCGCTACGCTGATCGCTTCGATGCTGTTCTTCGCTCACCACACCGGCAACCTCAGCCTGCACGAACTGCTGATCACTCTGTTCCTGTTCCTGACTGCGCCGGTCAGTGCGCATATCCTGTCCAAGGCCGCGATGCAGCAGAAGGTCGAGTTGACCGAGCGCACCCATGGTCAGCCGTGGGACGATGATCACTGATCCACTGTCAGGCATTTCTCGCGCCTGGCTGTCACTGTCGTCAGGCAATTGCCCACTCTAGACTGCGCTCTTGAATCAAGCGACAGGGGCGTCAGGAAATGAGCGAGCTGGTCATGCGTCAAGCTTGTGTCGAGGATATCGAGGCGCTCTGCGCGTTGATTCTCGAGCATGGGCCCAACCCCTGGAATCATCTGCCCGAAGTCGAGGTTCGCCAGCACTTGCAAGGTATTGCAGCAAGTACGACGCTGGCGGTGTTGGCCTAGGGTCTGTTGCCGTTTCGCGCACGGCCGCGACGGAGCCAGTTTTTGCGTGGGGCTAGGCGCGAGAGGCGAAGTTTGGTCGCCCAAATGAGCCGTCGAGTAACGACGTACCACGCAAAAACTGGCCCGTCCCTTCGGGTTGCGCGGCAAATTGCGCCATGCGTCGTTGCGGGATTTGGCAAGGGAACGACCATTACCTGCATCCCGCGCCTCGCGTGGCGCAATTTGGCGCAGCAACGCGGCTCGCGTCGAAACGGCAACAGACCCTAGGAGCAGGGGCAACTGCTGGGTTTCGTCAGTTATCGCCTGACCCAGGATTTCGCCGCTTATCAACCTGCGGCGCGTACCAGTCAGGTGCATGGCTACATCTGCGAGGCGGTGGTGCATCGCGACTCTGTCGGCCGAGGATTGGGTGCGCGCCTTCTGCGCGAGGCCGTCACCGAACTGTGGCGGCTGGGCGTCAGCGATATCTATATCGATCGTCACGAAGAGAATGCGGCATCGGCAGGGATGATGCGCAAGGCTGGTGTCAGTGAGCTGCTGACCTATGCCGACCCGGCGCGTCGACCGAATGGTTCGCGGCGTTCGACCCTTTGCTGCCAGCGCCACGCGGATCTTTGATACTTCTACGGCTGCGCGCTATCGCGACTGACCGATATCCGTGGGTTAGGTGCCTGTCACCTATCCTGATGAGCCCGCACGGTCCATTGCGCCGTAACCCACCATTGGCGCAACGCAGGACTATCGCCTGGTGGGTTACGCGGCGCACTGCGATGGCGGTGATCGGACATTCTCAGGCTTGGCGCCGCTAACCCACCCTACCAGGATGCCCGAGATCCGTAGGGTGGGTTAGGCGCCTGTCAGCTATCTTGATGAGCCCGCAAAGTCCGTTGCGCCGTAACCCACCATTGGCGCAGAGCAGGACAATCGCCTGGTGGGGTACGCGGCGCACTACGATGGCGGTGATCGGACCTTCGCAGGTTTGGCGCCGCTAACCCACCCTACGGGGTGTGTGACACGAAGGGGCTTAGCGATTCAACCCAAGCATGTCTTTGGCCACGGCTTCGGCCACGCGAATGCCGTCGACCCCAGCGGAAAGAATGCCGCCGGCGTAGCCGGCACCTTCACCGGCCGGATACAGCCCCTTGAGATTCAGACTCTGCAGGTCATCGCCACGGGTGATGCGCACCGGCGATGAAGTGCGCGTTTCGATGCCGGTGAGTACCGCATCAGCCAGGTCGAAGCCCTTGATCTGCTTGCCGAAGGCCGGCAATGCTTCGCGGATGGCTTCGATGGCGAAGTCCGGCAGCGAGGGCGCCAGATCGCCCAGTTTCACGCCCGGCTTGTAGGAGGGTTGCACTTCGCCGAGGGCGGTGGACGGCTTGCCTTTTATGAAGTCGCCGACCAGTTGTCCGGGCGCCTCGTAGTTGCGCCCGCCGAGCACGTAGGCGTGCGATTCCAAGCGTTCCTGCAGTTCCACACCGGCCAGCGGGCCACCCGGATAGTCCTGCTCGGGAGTGATGCCGACGACGATGCCGGCGTTGGCGTTGCGCTCGTTGCGCGAATACTGGCTCATGCCGTTGGTGACCACGCGCTCAGGCTCGGAGGTGGCGGCGACCACGGTGCCGCCCGGGCACATGCAGAAGCTGTAGACCGAGCGACCGTTGCTGGCGTGGTGCACCAGCTTGTAATCGGCAGCGCCGAGTTTCGGGTGGTCTGCGTATTTGCCCAGGCGGGCGCGGTCGATCAGCGACTGCGGGTGTTCGATGCGGAAGCCGACCGAGAAGGGCTTGGCTTCCAGGTACACGCCGCGGGCATGGAGCATGCGGAAGGTGTCGCGTGAGCTGTGGCCGAGGGCCAGCACCACATGGCGGCTGAGCAACTGCTCGCCGTTCTCCAGCACCACGCCGGTGAGTTGGCCGTCTTCGATCAGCAGGTCGCTGACACGCTCCTGGAAACGCACTTCGCCGCCGAGAGCCTTGATCTCTTCACGCATGGTGGCGACCACGCCGGTCAAGCGGAAGGTGCCGATATGCGGCTTGCTGACGTAGAGGATCTCGTCCGGTGCGCCAGCCTTGACGAACTCCTGCAGCACCTTGCGTCCGTGGTGATGCGGGTCCTTGATCTGGCTGTACAGCTTGCCGTCGGAGAAGGTGCCAGCGCCGCCTTCGCCGAATTGCACGTTGGATTCCGGGTCGAGCACGTTCTTGCGCCACAGGCCCCAGGTGTCCTTGGTGCGTTGGCGTACTTCCTTGCCGCGTTCCAGCACGATGGGGCGCAAGCCGGCCTGGGCCAGGATCAGCGCGGCGAAGATGCCGCAGGGACCAAAGCCGACGACGATGGGGCGTTCGTCCAACGGCGTTTCGGCCTTGCCGACCGGCTTGTAGGTGATGTCCGGTGCCGGGCCGACATGCTTGTCATCACTCAGGCGAGCGAGCAGGGCGGCTTCGTCTTTCACCTCGCAGTCGATGGTGTAGATGAACGGCATGTCGCCGTACTTCTTGCGCGCATCGTAGCTGCGCTTGAACACGCTGAAGGTCAGCAGGTCATTGTCGGCGATGCCCAGGCGCTGGACGATAGCCGGGCGCAGGGCATCATCGGCATGGTCGAGGGGCAGTTTCAGTTCGGTCAGGCGAAGCATGGGCAGTGTCCTGGTTGGCCGGTGGTGATCCGGCAAGGTGGAAAAGGGCGGCAATTGTACAGGATCGCTGTCCCAGAGGCCCGTACGCTCGCTCAGGCCTCATCAGTTACGCATGGCGCCGAAATGCGCGCAGCCGCGTAGTACCTGGCCGTCGAGGCGCAGTTCGGCGCTGAGGTGATTGACCGTGCCGCTCATGCTGTCGACGCAGCGCTGCGGCGCCACCCACAGATCCAGATGCTGGCCGTTGGCTTCGCTGCTGAAATTCAGGCGGCCATCCGGCAGCTGCTCTTCCAGGTAGGGCAGGGCCAGCGGCTCCTGCTCGGGACGATTGAGCACCAGGCCCTTGCTGCCGACTTCCAGTTGCCAGAACGGCTCGTTGCCGCTGGCGCGCAGGGCCAGGCGTTTGAAGTTGAGGTCGTCGCAGCTAGGCCCCTCACCTTGCAGGCGATAGATCTGGTTGACCTCGAAACGGCCGTCGTTGCCTTTGCCCTGGCTGCCGCCCAGGCGACCGGTCAGATCGGCGAACAGGCTGGCCTGGCCATCACTGCCGAGCTGCACGACTTCGCGCTCGATGCCTGTGCTGCCGCCATCGATCAGCACGAAGCGGCGCTGTTCCTGGCAGGGGGTGAGGACCAGTTGACCATTTTCAATCTGGACTTGACCCTGCAGGCGGGTGGCCGGAGGTGGGCCTTCCGGCTTGCCGGTGTAGACCTGGCAGGCAGCCAGAAGCGGGAGGAGGGCGACGCTGGTAAGCAGGGAGCGGGTGATGGACATGGGTCTCTCCAGATACGAGCGGCCACCATAGCCAGAGTGCGCCCCAGGCTCAAGGCGTGAGCTCGAAAGTCGCGCAGTGTGCTTCTTCCTCTGGCAGAGCTGTCGCGAAGCGCTGAACCGGGGTGCGCTTGGCTTTGACTGAGCCGCGCGAGTACGGCCTAATTCGCCCCTTCATAAGCCGTCGAGCAGCTTCTGCAATGCCCAACCCCGCCATGCGTCCCAGCACGCTTCATTTGCCCCAGGGCCGCTGGGCGACGGTGCTCGATTGCCTGTGCGATCACTTTCCCGCCATCGACCGCGCCACCTGGCTGCAACGTATGGCGCGCGGTCGGGTGCTGGATGCGGCGGGCACGCCCATCGACGCCACGCATCCCTATCGGGCTGGTCTCAAGGTGCGCTATTTCCGTGAAGTGCCGAATGAGACGCCAATTCCTTTCGTCGAACAGGTGCTGTGGCAGGACGAGCACCTGCTGGTCGCCGACAAACCGCATTTTCTGCCGGTGATGCCTGCCGGTGAGTACGTCGAGCAGACCCTGCTGGCACGCATGATCAAGCGCACCGGCAATCCTGACCTGGTGCCGATCCACCGCATCGACCGACTGACGGCTGGCCTGGTGTTGTTCTCGGTCAACCCGGCCAGTCGTGGCCAGTATCAGGCGCTGTTTCGCCAGCGCGCGGTGGAGAAACGCTACGAGGCTATCGCTCCGGCATTGGCGCAGTTGCAGTTTCCCTACCTGCATCGTTCACGCATGGTCGACGGTGAGCCGTTCTTTCGCATGCAGGAAGTCGCAGGCGAGGCCAACAGCGAAACCCGAATCGAGGTGCTGGAACGACGCGGCGAACTGTGGCGTTACGGCTTGTCGCCGGTGACCGGACGCAAGCATCAGCTGCGCGTGCATCTGTCCGGGCTCGGCGCGCCTATCGTCGGCGACGATTTCTATCCGCTGCTGCGGGAATCGCGTAATCTGCCGGATGACTACAGCAAGCCGCTCAAACTGCTGGCGCGAGGCTTGCGTTTCGTCGATCCGCTTAGCGGGCAGATGCGTGAGTTTGATAGCCATCTGCAGTTGCAGTGGTAGCGTCCGGTCGTGGGAGGGGCTTCAGCCGCGAGTTTTTCGCCGCTACGACTGCATGGATGCTGGAGGTAGAGTTGGATGCCAGAGCCGAAAGCGTCTTCCACAGTCGCGTAGGGCGTACTCGCGCAGCAGTACGCCGCCGGGGTGGCGCAAGCTCGCAGTCCAACCGGCGGACTGTTCGCTGGCGCTACGAGCGGCCGGCGTTCCGGTCCGCCCTACGCGTGGCGCTTGCACCAGAGCTTGAATAAGGGTTCTGCCAGGAACATCACCAGAAACAGCCGTAGCACCTGCAATGCAGTCACCAGCGCCACCGACAGCTGCAAGGCTTCGGCGGTCAGGCACAGCTCGGTAATGCCGCCGGGCATCATGCCCAGCATCAGCGACAGGTGGTCTTCGCCAGCCAACCAACCGAGGGCTTCGCCGAGCACGGCAGCGGCGAGCATCGCCAGCAAGGTGAAGGCCAGCACGCGGGCGAGAAAACCCGGTGCACTGCGGAAGAAAGCGCGATCGAAGTGACAGCCCAGAGCGCAACCAATTAGCCACTGGCCGAGCTGGCCGAGGCCTGGCGGCAGGCCCAGATGCAGGTCGAAGCCGGCGCTGGCAACGGCGCAGACAGTCAGTGGGCCGAGCATCCATGGGTTGGGTTGTTTCAGGCGGCCCCAGAGCATTGCTAGTAGAGCGCCAGCGGCGAGCAGGCCGATCAGCCAGGTCCAGTCCACCGGTGCACGAGTCGGCGCGCTGACGGCGGGCAGGCCCCAGGTGAACAGCGCCGGAATCAGCAGCACCACCAGCAGCAGACGCAGGCTGTGCGCCGCCGCCACGCGCGCGGGTTGGGCATCGTGACGCAGGGCCAGGTTGACCATCTCGCTGGCACCGCCAGGCATGCTGGCGAAGAAGGCGGTAGCGCGGTCTACGCCAGCACGACGCAGGATGGCAATGCCGATCAGGCTCAGCAGCAGCGTGCCGAAGGCGCCCATCACGATCACGGGCAAGTGGCTGAGCACCTGCTGCAGCACGTCGCTGGTGAAGTGCAGACCGATGCCGCTGGCGACCAGCCATTGGCCGGCCTTGCGCCCGCCCGGCAGTTCACTGAAGGCGCGATTGGCCAGGCAGCGCACAACGATTACCGCCAACAACGAACCGACCATCCACGGCAAAGGCCAGTCTGCGAGACTGGCCAGGTAACCACCCACCGCGCCGGCCAGTGGCGTGGGCCACCAGCCGCGGGGGTTAAAGGAGGAAACGCTTAACGACACACATCTTCCTTAGGCGGCGTCAGCCACTTCAGCCTGACGCTGGTTACGCTTGCGCCAGCTACGGTAGAAGGGCAGGGCGATCATGCCGACGATCAGCGTCCACACGCCCCAGGTGATCGGACTGGCGAACAGGATGCCCAGCTCGCCATTGGAGATCGACAGTGCACGACGCAGGTTCTGCTCCATCAGGCCGCCGAGGATGAAGCCCAGCAGAATGGCCGACAGCGGGAAGTCCAGCTTGCGCAGAATGTAGCCCGCGACGCCGATACCGATCATCAGGAACAGGTCGAAGGTGGTGGCATGCACCGCATAGACACCGATCGAGGTGATGATGGCGATGGCCGGTACCAGTGCCCAATACGGCACGGCGAGGATCTTGGTGAAGATCTTGATCATCGGCACGTTCATCACGATCAGCATGATGTTGGCGATGAACAGCGAGGCGATCAGGCCCCAGACAATATCCGGCTGGTCTCGGAACAGCAGCGGGCCAGGGGTGATGTTGTACAGCGTCAGTGCGCCGAGCATGACCGCGGTGGTGCCCGAACCGGGAACGCCGAGGGTCAGCATCGGCACCATGGAGCCGCAAGCCGAGGCGCTGTTGGCGGTTTCCGGGGCAGCCAGGCCGCGCAGGTCGCCGTTGCCGAACTTGTTGTCCTTGTGCGCCAGGCGTTTTTCGCTCATGTACGCCACGGCACTGGCCAGGGTCGCACCGGCACCCGGGAGGATGCCCAGGCCGAAGCCGATTGCGCCGCTGCGCAGGTTGGTGGCCAGTACCGACATGCCCTCCTTGAGGTTGAACAGCATGCGGCCCTTGGCTTGGATGGCTTTCTGGCCATGGTGGGTGCGTTCGAGCAGCACCAGAATCTCGCTGACCGAGAACAGCCCCAGTACCAGCACCACGAACTGGATGCCGTCAGCCAGGCCCAGGCTGCCGAAGGTAAAGCGATACACGCCGCTGTTCGAGTCGATGCCGACGCACGACAGGAACAGGCCGATGCAGCAGGCGATGGCGGTTTTCATCGGCTTGTTGCCGGCCATGCCGGCCAGGCAGACGATGGCGAATACCATCAGCACGAAGTATTCCGCGGGGCCGAAGGCCACGGCCCACTTCGCCAGCAGCGGGGCGAAGATGACCACACCGCAGGTGGCGATCAGGCCGCCGACGAAGGAGCTCCAGGCGGAGATGGACAGGGCAACGCCAGCCTTGCCCTGACGCGCTAGCGGGTAGCCGTCGAGGGTGGTCATCACGGCCGAGGCTTCGCCCGGGATGTTCAGCAGAATCGAGGAAATACGGCCGCCGTACTCGCAGCCCAGGTACACGGCAGCGA
Organism: Ectopseudomonas oleovorans; assembly: GCF_003052605.1. GTDB lineage: Bacteria > Pseudomonadota > Gammaproteobacteria > Pseudomonadales > Pseudomonadaceae > Aquipseudomonas > Aquipseudomonas oleovorans_A. The sequence continues at coordinate 42,365 of NZ_QASO01000011.1, forward strand.
GCAGGATCAGCGCCGTTTCCGGCGGCAGGCCGAGGGCGAAGGCGATGGGGATCAGCAGCGCCACGCCGTTGATCGGGCCCAGGCCGGGAAGCAGGCCGACGACCGTGCCGATCAGGGTGCCGCACAGGGCGGTGAGCAGGTTGTAGGGGCTCAGGGCGACGCCGAAGCCCTGACCGAGATAGCTGAGGGTATCCATGATTAATTCTCCAGCGCGGCGAGGATGCCGAGCGGCAGGGGTACGTCGAGGGCTTTGTCGAACAGCAGATACAGACCGACGCTGAGTGCCACGCCAGCGATCACGCTGACCTTCCAGGAGCCTTCATACAGGCGGGCCATGGCGATGGCGAAGAGGATACTTGCCGGAATGAAGCCGAGGAGTTCGAACACGGCGGCGTAGATGCTGAGCATCACCACGCAGCCAACGACCTTGCTCAGTACGTGGCGATCCAGTGGTGGCTCGTCATGTTCCGCCGTGGCGCTGGCCGGCTTGGCAATCAGGTAGATGGCACCGAGGCCCATCAGCGTCAGGAGCAGCAGCGGGTAGGCGCGAGGCCCGACAGGTTCGTAGGAGAACGGCGCGTGGTAGCCCCAGGCTGCGGCGGCCAGGCCCAGGCAGCAGAGCAACAGCACGATGCCGAAGATGCGTTGGTACATGAGGAAATCCTCGTGATGTTGTGGTGCCTGCCGGGTTTCCTGGCGTGAACGACGCCAGCCCGTGAGCACGAAGCTCCAGGCGGTTGAGGGTGGTGGGAACGGGCCGGACGCCGACCCCACAAGGTGTCGGCGTCATGCGGGTTACTGCTGGATCAGGCCGAATTCCTGAGCCAGTTGCTTGTACTGCACGACCTGCTTCTTGACGTAGGCGTCAAGCTCGTCGCCGGTCATGGCGAAGGGGTAGAGTTCGCGTTGCTCACGCAATTGGGCGAAGTCTTCCGAGGCCAGCAGTTGGTCGAAGGCGTTCTTCCACCAGGCGTAGGCTTCGTCGCTGACTTTCGGGCCAACGTAGAAACCGCGGATCACCGGCCAGGTCACGTCGTAGCCTTGTTCCTTGGCGGTCGGGATCTTCGACACTACTTCGCCCGGCAAGCGCTCGTCGGAGAACACCGCGAGGATGCGCATGTCGCCACTTTCGATGTGCGGCACGGAGTCGGAGATATCGGTACTGGCGACCTGGATGTGACCGCCGAGCAGGGCCGTAGCCAGCTCACCGCCACCTTCCATGGCCACGTAGCGCAGTTGGCGCGGGTCGATGCCGGCGGCGCGGGCGATCAGCGCGGTCTGCATCCAGTCCTGGCTGCCGACGGTGCCGCCGGAACCGATCACCACTTTGCCGGGCTCGGTCTTGATGGCAGCGACCAGATCATCGAGGGTCTTGTACGGCGAGTCGCTACGTACGGCCAGGGCGCCATAGCTGGTGCCGACGCCGGCCAGCCACTTCACGGCATTCTCGTCGAAACGACCGAACTTGCCTTGCGCCAGGTTCAGCAGGGAGCCGCTGGAGAAAGCGGTGATGGTGCCGGCTTCGGACGGGCGCTGAGCGACCACTGCGTTGTAGGCCACGGCGCCAACGCCGCCCGGCATGTAGGTCACACGCATCGGCGAGGACAGCAGCTTGCTGTCTACCAGCGCGCTTTGCGCCAGTTTGCAGGTCAGGTCGAAGCCGCCGCCTGGGGCTGCCGGGGCGATGCATTCTGGGCGTTTCGGTTCGGCGGCCATCAGTTGGCTGGCGAAGGCCAGGCAGGAGGCGGCGATTGCAGCACGGATCAGGGCAGGTTTCATGGTGGATCTCCTCGCTAATCTTATTGTGATTTACCAGATGGGCAGGCTGTAGCCGACGATGATGCGATTTTCGTCCGCATCGCGAGCGAAGTCGGAGCGGAAGCTGGCGTTACGCGCACGAATGTAGAGATCCTTGAGCGGGCCGCTCTGCACCACGTACTTGAGTTCGATGTCGCGTTCCCATTCGCCACCACGCTGGTTGCTACCGGCGACGCGCGCGTCGTCACTGGTGATGTAGCGGGTCATGAAGCTCAGGCCGGGCAGACCGAAGCTGGCGAAACTGTAGTCGTAACGGGCCTGCCAGGAGCGCTGGTCGGCGTTGGCGAAGTCGTTGATCTGCACGAAGTTGATCAGGAATGGGTCGCTGCCGTCGATGTAGGCAAAACCGGTGTCACCGCTCATGTCCTGAAAGCCCAGGCCGAATTTGTGGCCGCTGATACCGTAGCTGAGCATGGCGTTGATCGCACGGTTATCCACCTTGCCGGCCTTCGATGCGCCGCTGTCCTTGCTGAGGATCAGGCGTAGATCGTTGCTCAGGGTGCCGGCGCCCAGCTTGTGGCTGCTCAGCAGGCCGAAGAAGTGCTGGCGGTAGAGGTCGTCGAGGTCGGCGAAGTAATAACGACCGGTGAAGCCTGGAGCGAACTTGTAGTCGACACCGGCCAGATCCAGGTGGTCGGCACTGATGCCGGCGGCGAAACGACGGTTCTTGCTGGCGAGTACCAGGTCTTCCTCGTTGGTCGAGGCGCGGTCGATCACCTTGTCCAGGCGACCGCCGGTGAAGGTCAGGCCTTCCAGTTCGGAGGAGGTCAGCAGGCCGCCTTCGAATACCTGCGGCAGCAGGCGGCTGTCACTGGCCTTGACCACGGGCAGCTCGGGAACATGCGAGCCATAACGGAATTCGGTTGCGGAGACCTTGACCTTGGCGGTCATGCCGAGGCGGCTGAACTCGTCAGCTGAACGGCCATCGTCGTGCACCGGCAGCAGGTCGGTACCGGTGCGGCCCTTGCCCGAGTCGAGCTTGATACCCAGCAGGCCCATGGCGTCGAGACCAAAACCTACGGTGCCTTCGGTGAAGCCGGACTGAACATCCAGGCGAAAACCCTGGCCCCATTCTTCACGCTTGTTCTGTCCGTCACCTTCACGGAAGTCGCGATTGAAATAGATGTTGGTGGCGGTGAGGCTAGCCGAGCTGTCTTCGACGAAAGCGGCTTGAGCGATGGGGGCGGCGAGGCTGGCGGCGATGGCCAGACTAAGCAGATGTGCAGGCGGGAAAGCCTGACGCGAGGCAGCAAACATGGTGTGGTCTCCGTTCTTGTTCTTGTAACGGCACTGCTCCACTGCAGGCCGTTCAGGCAGGTGGGTCGAGCCACCTGAGGGGCGATCCTAGATGTTCAAGCTTTCAGCAACCTTTCATTGATGAAAAATCGCCGGGAGCGATTTTTGACGTCGGCTCCGCCGACGGCCCGTAGGGTTGCCGCCAGGGATGGCAGGCAGCAAAAAAATGCCGGGCGCGATTTTTGTGGCCTGCGCGGGCCCGTCATTCGGGGGTAGGGTGCGCCGTGCGCACCGACGTGCCAGTGCGAGTGTCAGCGGCGCGCACGGCGCACCCTACCTATCCTTCTCCTGGTGCCTGACGGACTGGCATTCCCCTACGAGGGCTGTTTCGACTCGTTCGGCATTTCGGCAATTCACAGTGGCGATGGCGGCGCTACACTGCGCGCCTCGAACGATCTTGTGGTGGAGGTTTAAGGTGCGAATTCTGCTGGTCGAAGACCATCTGCAGCTCGCGGAAAGCGTGGCCCAGGCCCTCAAGGGCGCGGGCTGGACGGTAGACGTGCTGCACGATGGCATGGCCGCCGACCTGGCGCTTGCCAGCGAGGACTATGCGCTGGCCATCCTCGATATCGGTCTGCCGCGGCTCGATGGTTTCGCCGTGCTGGCACGCTTGCGTGACCGCGGCCAGACCCTGCCGGCGCTGATGTTGACCGCACGTGGTGAGGTGAAGGATCGGGTGCACGGTCTCAATCTTGGCGCCGATGATTATCTGGCCAAGCCCTTCGAACTCTCCGAGCTGGAGGCGCGGGTCAAAGCGCTGTTGCGTCGCAGCGTGCTGGGTGGTGAGCAACTGCAACGCTGTGGCGAGCTGGTCTACGACCTCGGAGCTCGACGTTTCACCCTGGCCGGTGAGACGCTGACGCTGACTGCGCGTGAGCAGGCGGTGCTGGAGGCGATGATCGCCCGCCTGGGTCGGGTCATGAGCAAGGAGCAGTTGGCGGCTCAGGTTTTCGGCCTGGACGAGGAGGCCAGTCCCGATGCCATCGAGATCTATATCCATCGACTGCGCAAGAAGCTCGAAGGGCATGCCGTGCGTATCGTCACCTTCCGCGGGCTGGGTTACCTGCTGGAGGCGGTGGAGGCATGACCCGCATCGGCAGCCTGCGCGGTCGCCTGCTGCGCCGATTGGCGCTGCTGTTGTCGGTGATCCTGCTGGTCAGCAGCCTCAGTGCCTACTGGAGCGCGCGTCACGCGGCGGACACGGCCTATGACCGTACGCTGCTGGCGTCGGCCAGGGCCATCGCCGATGGGCTGTACAGCACCGGGGGGGCACTGCGCGCCAACGTGCCCTACATGGCGCTGGATGCCTTCGCCTATGACAGCGCCGGACGTATCTATTACCAGGTGCTGGGGATCGAAGGCGAGCTGATCTCCGGCTACGAAGACCTGCCTTCGGCGCCTGCCGATACACCACGCACTGAGGATTACCCGGCGCTGGCGCGCTTCTATGACGGTATGTACCGCGGCCAGGGCGTGCGTGTGGTGAGCCTGTTGCAGCCGGTCAGCGAGACCACCATCAAAGGCATGGCGGAAATTCGCGTGGCCGAAACTCAGGGGGCCCGCGAACGCATGGCCAGAGAGTTGCTGATCGGCACCTTGTGGCGCATCGGCCTGTTGGTGGCGGTGGCGCTGCTGTTGATCTGGGTCGCAGTCAGCCTGGCACTGCGACCGCTGGAGACCTTGCGCCGCGCCGTGGCCGAGCGCGCCAGCGATGACCTGCGGCCATTGCCAGACGCCGAGTTGCCACGCGAGATCGGCCCGCTGGTCGAGGCGCTGAATCAGTTCAACGAGCGCCTGCAGACGTTGTTCGAGCGGCAGTCGGCCTTTATCGCCGATGCGGCTCATGAACTGCGCACGCCGCTGGCCGCGCTCAAGGCGCGAATCGCCCTGGGGCTGCGTGCCGATAACCCCGATGACTGGCGCCAGACCCTGGAACAGGCCGCCGAGCACAGCGACCGGCTGACCAATCTGGCTAACCAGTTGCTGTCGCTGGCACGCATCGAAAGTGGCGCGCGGGCCATCACCGAAGGCGGCGCGCAACGCATCGATCTCAGCTTGCTGGCCCGGGAACTGGGCCTGGCCATGGCGCCGCTGGCTCATGCGCGCGGTGTCGCGCTGGCACTCGAGGCCGAGCAGCCGGTCTGGGTCGACGGTGAACCGACCTTGCTCAATGAACTGCTCAGCAACCTGATCGATAACGCCCTGGCATATACGCCACCTGGCGGTAACCTGGTGCTGCGGGTTTTGGCGCCAGCGGTACTGGAAGTCGAAGACGATGGGCCGGGCATTCCCGAAGAGGAGCGCGACAAGGTGTTCGAACGCTTCTATCGACGCAGCGCACAGGGCAGTGGCGCCGGCTTGGGGTTGGCTATCGTCGGCGAGATCTGCCGAGCGCATCGTGCGCAGATCAGCCTGCATCAGGCGATGCCGCATGGCTTGCGGGTGCGGGTGGTGTTCCCGGTTTCAGTGCCCGAGGCTTAACGGCTGCTGGATTTCCAGCAGGTACTGCGAAATTTTGCCGCTGTCGCGCAGTCGTGCCAGGCCCCGGTTGAAGCGCTGCATTAGTTCGGCATTGCCTGGCACTTCTCGTGACAGCAGCAGGTGCAGGCTGTCGCTACGCAGTGGCACCGGGTGAAAACTCAGCAAACGACGTTCGGCAGCGCTGAATTGCTGATGGAGCAGGTCGAAGCCCACCACCTTGTCCACGGGAAACACATCGATGCGCCCGGCCAGCAACTGGCGCAGGCCCTGCTCATCACCGGTCAGACGTACCACCTCGAGCTCTCCGGCGGCTTCGGCGCGTTGAAAGGCTTCGCCGTAGTCATAGCCACGAGTAGCGGCAATGCGCAGGCCGCGCAGATCTGTGACATCGTTCCAGTCAAACGCGTGGGTCTTGCGGTGAAAGAAGTAGTAGCGGCTTTCGACCACCGGCTCGCTGATATGAAAGTGCCGTTCACGTTCGGGGTTGTGAAACCAGACGGCGCTGCCGTCGCGCACGCCTTGTTTGGCCATTTTCAGCGAGCGCGCCCAGGGGTGAAACTCCCACTGCACTTCGATGCCCTGAAGTGCGAACGCCTCGGCGACGATGCGTGACGCTACACCATGGTAGGGCAGGGTTTCACCGAGATAGGGCGGCCATTCGCCGTTGGTCAGACGTACCTGCTCGGCAGCCTGGGCACTGCCGAGCAACAGGACGAGCAGGAAGAATGCGTAACGCATGGCTCTACTTCCTCAAGCGAATGGCTCGAGTGTAGAGACATTTTGTGATCTGCGTCCCTGTAGATCACCCTTCGGGCCGTCGCGCAGCGACGTCAAAAATTGCTCCCGACAATTTTTTGCCATCCATGGCGAGATGCTTTTATTGCAGCATGCTCATGGCTGCCTCCATGGCAGCGGAGAGGTCTTCGTCGGCCTGCATGTCGACCTGCGGGTCGAGGCCGAGCTTGGCGAAGGCCGGGACCTTGCTCCAGTCCAGCTGGGTGTAGGGGTGCTCGCTGCCCAGGTAGCTTTGCAGCGTGGCGACCTGAACGATATCGACGTAATCGACCTTGGCCGAGTCGCGGGTGAAATCCAGATACTGGCTCGGCACGATGGCGATGGGCTCGGGGAACTCCCAGGTACGCAGGATCTTGTCGCCGATGATCGGGTGAATCTGCTCGATCACGTGATTGAGGCTGATGGAGTCGGCCAGCAGTTCGTTATGCTCTTCGGCGTAGGTGAGGATCGGCAGCACGCCGATCTGGTGCACCAGGCCGGCGAGCGTAGCCTGATCCGGCATCAGGCGGGTGTAGTGACGGCACAGCACGTGACAGATACCGGCGATCTCGGTGCTCTTGTTCCACACCTCGCGCATCTTGCGGTCGACCACATCGCTGGTGGCCTGGAACATCTGCTCCATGGCCAGGCCGGTGGCCAGGTTGCAGGTGTAGTTGATGCCCAGACGGCTGACAGCCATCTGCAGGTCGGTGATTTCCTTGTTGCTGCGCAGCAGCGGGCTGTTGACCACCTTGATGATGCGAGCGGTGAGGGCGGCGTCGTTACCGATTACCTTGCTGATCTGCGGAATACCCACACCCGGGTCTTCGGCTGCTTCACGCACCCGCAATGCCACCTCGGGCAGGGTGGGCAGTACCAGCTCATCGTTTTCGATGGCGTGGATCAGTTCCTGTTGGACTTTTTCGGCAAGCTTGCTCATGAAGTAGCTCTCTTTGGCGATCCGATGCGGCGCCGGGGAAGTTTAGTCAGCGCTGGATTTCCTGGTTAGCATCCAGCTGATAAGGCAGGTCGAGCAGGGTCAGGGGCGGGCCTTCACTGCTGCCGAGATGAATGCGGCCGTCGTTCACGGCGTCTTCCTGCAATACGGCGAGCAGCTCGATGGCGTCGCCGGCCTGGGCCGCCAGCACCACTTCGCCAACGCTGGAGCCATGCACCGGTGAGAACAATTCGACGCCGACGGCCGGTAGCTCTGCAGCGACCAGACGCAGGCGCTGCAGGCGGCGCTTGAGCTTGCCCAGGTACTGCATGCGCGCGACGATTTCCTGGCCGGTGTAGCAGCCTTTCTTGAAACTCACGCCGCCGAGGGCCTGCAGGTTGATCATCTGCGGGATGAACAGCTCACGTGTCGCGCCGAACACCTGGCCCACGCCCGCACGGACCTGAGCCAGCAACCAGTCGTTCAGTGGCGCCTGCGGCAGTTGAGCGGCCAATTGGGCTTGCAGCTTTGGCGCTTCCTCTGCTGGCGCCCAAAGTTCGGCGCGGCCATCGCTCAGGCGTACGGCGAGCAGTTGGCCGGCGCTGGCCAGGGAATCACTGGCGGTGCCCAGCTGCAAATCGAGTTCGCTCAGCACGGCATCGGCGCCCGCCAGGCCAAAACGGACCCAGGCGGCGCTTTCGTCGCTGAGCTTGGATTTGGAGAACACCGCATATTTCTGCAGATCGGCCAGCTGCGGCTCGATCAGTTCGCGTGCCATGGCCAGCAGGTAGCCGTCTTCTACCGGGACGATGCGAAAGCTCGACAGCATGCGGCCCTTGGGCGTGCAGCGGGCGCCAAGGCTGGACTGGTTGGCACTGAGGTAATTGAGGTTGCAGGTCACTTGGCCCTGCAGGAACTTGGCTGCGTCCGCGCCGCGTACGGCGAGCAGGCCTTCGTGATCGAGGAGTGTGAAGTAAGCGCTATCGGCCATGATGCAAATCGAATCACTGAATAAAGGTCAGGGGCATCATCATAGTGGGCAGGGTGGGGCCTTGTCAGCGCTATTACGCAGCGTCTCGGTGAACAGCGAGGTAATTCGCCGTTATACTGCCGGCCTCGTTCGAGGAGTCCGTTGCATGGTTGAGCAAAGTGAACTGAATCGCCTGTTCTGGCATAGCCGCCGTGGCATGCTGGAGCTGGACGTGCTGCTGGTGCCCTTCGTCAGGGAGGTGTACCCGAGCCTGGATGCCGAGAACCAGGCGCGCTATCGCAAGTTGTTGGAATGCGAGGATCAGGACATGTTCGGCTGGTTCATGCAGCGCGGCGAGCCCGAGGATGCCGACCTGCGCCATATCGTGCGCATGATCCTGGATCGTGTCCAACCCAAGTGATGTCTTCGAGTGCCGTTGGCAGCCATCACGCTGGCTGCTGAGGCTCTACCTGTCGGTCCAGGCACTGGCCTTGCTGGCGCCGTGGCTGGCCGACATTCCCACCTGGTCCAGGCTGCTGTCACTCGTGGCTTGCCTGGCACATGCCGCCTGGGTGCTACCGCGACACGTCTTGCTGACTGCGCCACAGGCCATCACGGGTTTGCGCCGTGATGGATTCGGCTGGCATCTATATAGCGTTGCAGCAGGCTGGCAGGCGGTGCAACTGCGCCCGGACAGTCTGGCGTTGCCGCTGGCGGTGGTGCTGCGCTATCGCCTGCCAGGCCAGCGTTTCAGTCGTGGGCTGTGCATTGCCCACGATGCGCTGGCGCCCGAGCACCACCGGCGCCTGCGCTTGCGTCTGAAGTTCAGCCGACGGCGCTGGGCTGAGCCTGGGACGTCGGCGTCAGAATAGTGTCTCGGGCTTCGGCCAACTGCTCGGGGTAGTCGAGGGTGTAGTGCAGCCCGCGGCTTTCATGGCGCTGCATGGCCGAGCGGATCATCAGCTCGGCGACCAGTGCGAGGTTGCGCAGCTCGATCAGATCACGACTGACCTTGTAGTTCGAATAGAACTCGTCGATCTCGTCCAGCAGCAGGCGCACGCGGTGTTGCGCGCGCTGCAGGCGCTTGTTGGTGCGCACGATACCGACGTAATCCCACATGAAACGCCGCAGCTCATCCCAGTTGTGGGCGATGATCACGTCCTCGTCGGAGTCGGTCACCTGGCTGGCGTCCCAGTCCGGGAGGTTGCTGGGCATGCCGATAGTGTCCAACTGCTCGACGATATCGGCGCAGGCTGAGCGCGCATAAACGAAGCATTCGAGCAGCGAATTGCTGGCCATGCGGTTGGCGCCATGCAGGCCGGTGAAGCTGGTCTCGCCGATGGCGTACAGCCCGGGCACGTCGGTACGCCCATGCTGATCGACCACCACGCCGCCACAGGTGTAATGGGCGGCGGGCACTACCGGGATGGGCTGTTTGGTGATGTCGATGCCAAAGCCCAGGCAGCGTTCGTAGACGGTGGGGAAATGACTCTTGATAAATTCGGCCGGCTTGTGACTGATGTCCAGGTACACGCAGTCGACGCCCAGGCGCTTCATCTCATGGTCGATGGCGCGGGCGACGATATCGCGCGGTGCCAGTTCGGCGCGCTCATCGAAGCGCTGCATGAAGCGTTCGCCATTGGGCAGCTTGAGCAGGCCGCCTTCGCCACGCACGGCTTCGGTGATCAGGAAGCTCTTGGCCTGCGGGTGATACAGGCAGGTGGGGTGGAACTGGTTGAACTCCAGGTTGCCGACGCGACAGCCGGCACGCCAAGCCATGGCGATGCCGTCGCCACAGGCACCGTCGGGGTTGCTGGTATAGAGGTAGACCTTGGCCGCGCCGCCGGTGGCGAGAATCACGAAGCGCGCGCTGAAGGTGTCGACTTCGCCGCGGTCACGATCCAGTACGTAAGCGCCCAGACAGCGCTCGCCATCCAGGCCGAGCTTGCCCTCGGTGATCAGGTCGACGGCGACGCGTTGCTCCAGTAATTCGATGTTCGAGCGTTGTCGGGCCTGTTCCAGCAGCGTGTTGAAAATTGCCGCACCAGTCGCGTCGGCGGCGTGGATGATGCGCCGATGGCTGTGGCCGCCCTCGCGGGTCAGATGGAACTCGAAGCCGCCGTCCTCGCGCGCGGTTTCATCGTCTCGGGTGAAGGGGACGCCCTGATCGATCAGCCACTGGATGGCCTCGCGGCTGTGTTCTACGGTGAAACGCACGGCGTCTTCGTTGCACAGGCCGGCCCCGGCGTTGAGGGTGTCGGCGACGTGTGATTCGACCGTGTCGGTATCGTCCAGAACGGCTGCCACGCCACCTTGCGCCCAGTAGGTCGAGCCATTGGCCAGCTTGCCTTTGCTCAATACCGCGATGCGCAGATGGGAGGGTAGGGTGAGGGCGAGCGTCAGGCCAGCGGCGCCGCTGCCGATGACCAGAACATCATGCTGGAAGTGTTGGCTCATGTCCGAGTTCCGCGTGAAAGCGAGCCCTAGTATATAGAGAGGGGCAGCGGCACAATAGGTGGCTTATGACCGACCTCGGTGCTCGGGAACTTTCTTAGTCATTAAGGTTCCATTGAGGGTCGCCCATATAAGGGAGATCGCTTGCGCGTGCCTGCATCTGAAGTCAGCGGAGGGTGTGGAAATGAGCGGCGATAAGATTATTTGCGCGGGCGGAAAGGTTCCGCTGGCGCCATTCCAGGCAGAGGGAAGAAAACTCTGCGGGAAGCTTGCTTGGAGGGGAGAACTTTTGCTTAAGACCCGAGTCTATCTTGGCAAGCTGATTCGCTTACGGGTGCAGACCTCCTCCGAGCGTTGTGAGGAGAGTGCATGCTAATCCAGGAAGATGATCAGCAACTGGTCGAGCGAGTGCAGCACGGTGACAAGCGTGCCTTCGATCTGTTGGTGCTGAAGTATCAGCACAAGATCCTTGGTCTGATCGTGCGATTCGTGCACGACACTCACGAGGCTCAGGATGTTGCTCAGGAAACGTTCGTAAAAGCTTACCGAGCGCTTGGAAACTTTCGCGGTGACAGCGCGTTCTATACATGGCTGTATCGCATCGCCATCAACACGGCGAAGAATTACCTGGTATCGCGCGGCCGTCGGCCGCCGGATAGCGATGTCAGTAGCGATGACGCGGAGTTCTATGACGGCGACCACGGCCTCAAGGACATCGAGTCACCGGAGCGGGCATTGCTGCGCGACGAGATCGAAGCCACCGTGCATCGAACCATCGCCCAGTTGCCGGATGATTTGCGCACGGCCCTGACCCTGCGTGAGTTCGAAGGCTTGAGTTACGAGGACATTGCCGGCGTCATGCAGTGTCCGGTAGGTACAGTGCGTTCGCGGATATTCCGCGCACGTGAGGCAATTGATAAGTCCCTGCAACCTCTGTTGCAGGATGCCTAAGGCAGCGGCGGCAGCCAAGAGAGGAACGCCATGAGTCGTGAAACCCTGCAGGAATCGCTGTCCGCGGTGATGGATAACGAAGCGGACCAACTGGAATTGCGGCGCGTGCTCGCAGCCAGCGAGGATGGCGAGCTGCGTGGCACTTGGTCGCGTTACCAGATCGCCCGTGCAGCCATGCACCGAGAGCTGGTGGTGCCGCAGCTGGACATCGCATCAGCGGTTTCCGCGGCATTGGCCGACGAGGCCATTCCGGCGCGCAAGACGTCGATCTGGCGCAGCGTCGGGCGTGTAGCCGTGGCGGCATCGGTGACCGTTGCTGTGCTGGCGGGTGTGCGTTTCTACAATCAGGATGATCTGAGCGGCGTTCAGTTGGCTCAACAGGATGCTTCTCCGGTACTCTCGGTACCGCAGGTGCAGGGTCCTGCACTGCTGGCCGGTTACAACAGCAGCGAGGAAGTCGGCGAGTCTGCCGAGGCTGGCACTGCCAGCTGGCATGAGCAGCGTCTGCCGAACTATCTGCGCCAGCATGCGCAGGAAGCCGTGATGGGTGCCGGTGAAACCGCTCTGCCTTATGCTCGTGCTGCGAGCCTGGAAAACCGCTAAGCGCTAAGGAGTCACATGCGCGCGATTCCCCTCTGCCTGCTTGGAGGTCTGCTGGCATTGCCGGTTCAGGCCTCCGGGGTGCAAGACTTACTCGGGCGCCTCGCTGCGGCAGAACGCCAGCAAAGCTTCCAGGGCACGTTCATATATGAGCGCAATGGAAGTTTCTCCACTCATGCCGTATGGCACCGAGTGGAAGAGGGGGGGCAGATTCGCGAGCGTCTTCTGCAGCTCGATGGGCCTGCCCAAGAGGTGCTGAAAGTCGATGGCCAGACTCAGTGCGTCACGGGCGCGCTGGCCGACCAGGTCAGTGAAGGGCAGGCCTGGCCTGCCCGTCAGCTGGATGCGGAGCAGTTGAGCAATTGGTACAACATGCGTGTTGCTGGCCAGTCGCGCATTGCCAACCGCGCAGCCGATGTACTGGTGCTTGAACCCAAGGACCAGCATCGCTACGGCTTCGAATTGCACCTGGATCGGGAGACCGGTCTGCCGTTGAAATCCCTCCTATTGAACGAGCGCGGCCAGCTTCTGGAGCGCTTTCAGTTCGCCCAGTTGGACACTTCTACCCCTGTTGAAAACGCCATGCAACCGAGTTCGAGCTGCAGGCCGGTGCGTTTTCGTGCTGCCGACAGCATGGCCGAAGGTACCTGGCGATCCGACTGGTTGCCGCCGGGCTTTACCCTTATTGCGGCGCAGATGCGTCGGGATCCTGCTTCCGATGAAGCTGTCGCCTACCTGATGTATGGCGACGGTCTCGCACGTTTCTCCGTTTTCATCGAGCCCCTCAACGGCAGCGTTGTCGACGATGCGCGCAGTCAGCTGGGCCCAACCGTCGCGGTTTCGCGGCGGATGAGTACCGACTCTGGTGACGTGATGGTGACCGTGGTGGGTGAGATTCCTTTGGGGACCGCCGAACGCATCGCACTGTCAATGCGCGCCGGAGTGCCCGAACAGGCTAGCCAATGATCGAGGAGCAGGGGCGTGTAGTGGCGCTCGAGCCCGGCGCTGTCTGGGTCGAGACGCTGCGCAAGAGCACCTGCTCCAGTTGTTCGGCCAATGCCGCCTGTGGTCAGGGCCTGATGGATCGTCTTGGTGTAGGGCGGCAGCGCGGTTATGTGCGCGCGCTCAGTCAAATGCAGCTGGCGGTTGGCGATAGTGTGATCATCGGTGTGCGTGAAGATCTCTTGGTGCGCAGTTCTCTGCTGGTTTATCTGCTTCCGCTTCTGGGTCTGTTTGCCGCTGCGCTGCTGGCGAACGGTCTAGGTCTTTCCGAACCTCTGGTGATCCTGGCAGGCCTGAGTGGCCTGTTCGCCAGTTGGCTGATGGTTCGCTGGCGCGCCGCTCGCGTTGCCGAGAACCCCTTATTGCAGCCTGTTGTCCTACGTACGTTGCTGGCCACTGCGCCAGCGGTCGGTTGATTTACATGGGGAGTGGTAGTTCGATGAGAAAACTCAAGTCCATTGCGCCGTTGTTGGCGGTTGCCTTGCTCTGGGGGCAAAGTCTGCTGGCTCAGGCCAGCCTGCCTGATTTCACCGATCTGGTAGAAGAGGCCTCGCCTGCGGTGGTCAATATCAGTACCCGGCAGAAGATGCCCGAGCGCGCCGTTGCCGGCCATCCGGCGCTGCCTGATCTGGAAGGCCTGCCGCCGATGTTCCGCGAGTTCTTCGAGCGCAGCATTCCGCAGATGCCGCATAATCCGGGCGGTCGCCAGCGCGAAGCGCAGTCGCTGGGTTCCGGTTTCATCATCTCGCCGGACGGCTACATCATGACCAACAATCATGTGGTCGCCGATGCCGATGAAATCATCGTGCGTCTGTCCGATCGCAGCGAGCTGGAAGCCAAATTGATTGGTGCCGATCCGCGTAGCGACGTCGCGTTGCTCAAGGTCGAGGGCAAGCACCTGCCTGTGGTGCGTCTGGGTAAAGCCGATGACCTGAAGGTCGGCGAGTGGGTGCTGGCCATCGGTTCGCCGTTCGGCTTCGATCACTCGGTGACGGCAGGGATCGTCAGCGCCAAGGGGCGTAACCTGCCGAGCGACAGCTACGTACCGTTCATCCAGACCGATGTGGCGATCAACCCGGGCAACTCTGGCGGCCCACTGTTCAACCTGCAAGGTGAGGTGGTGGGCATCAATTCGCAGATCTTCACCCGTTCCGGCGGTTTCATGGGGCTGTCCTTCGCCATTCCGATGGAAGTGGCCATGCAGGTGGCCGATCAGCTCAAGGCCGACGGCAAGGTCACTCGTGGCTGGCTCGGCGTGGTGATTCAGGAAGTGAACAAGGACCTGGCCGAATCCTTCGGTCTGGACAAGCCGGCCGGCGCACTGGTTGCCCAGGTGCTGGAAGACGGCCCGGCAGACAAAGGTGGCCTGCAGGTGGGGGACGTGATTCTCAGCCTCAATGGCAAGCCGATCATCATGTCCGCCGATCTGCCGCATCTGGTCGGCGGGCTGAAGCCGGGCCAGAAGGCAGAGCTGGATGTCGTGCGTGACGGTTCGCGCAAGAAACTCAGCGTCACCGTCGGTACGTTGCCGGAAGAAGGGCAGGAGCTGGCTGCGTCGGGGCCGGCGCAGGGCGGTGAGCGCAGCAGCAATCGCCTGGGTGTGACAGTGGTCGAACTGACGGCCGAGCAGAAGAAAGGTCTCGACCTCAAGGGCGGTGTTGTGGTCAAGGAAGTGCTCGGTGGTCCTGCGGCTATGATTGGCCTGCGTCCTGGTGACGTGATCACTCATCTGAACAATCAGGCCATCGATTCCACTCGCACCTTCACTCAGGTGGCGCAGGATCTGCCGAAGAACCGTTCGGTATCCATGCGTGTGCTGCGTCAGGGGCGAGCCAGCTTCATCACCTTCAAGCTGGCTGAGTAACCCAGGTACGTTGAAGAGGGCGCTTTCGGGCGCCCTTCTTCGTATCTGCACCAGCGCTGTGCAGACGTGACGCCGTCGCGAGGGATCGGGTACAATCCGCGGCTATTTTCGGCAAGCGTCTTGCCCGTGCCTTCTTTGAGTGTTGATCTGTGAGTGACCTGAGTCATATCCGCAATTTTTCCATCATTGCCCACATTGACCACGGCAAGTCCACCCTGGCTGACCGTTTCATCCAGATGTGCGGCGGCCTCACCGCGCGTGAAATGGAGGCTCAGGTTCTAGACTCCATGGATCTGGAGCGTGAACGCGGCATTACCATCAAGGCTCACAGCGTCACGCTGCATTACAAGGCGCAGGACGGTAAAACCTATCAGCTGAACTTCATCGATACCCCCGGTCACGTCGACTTCACCTACGAAGTCTCGCGTTCGCTGGCGGCGTGCGAAGGTGCGCTGCTGGTAGTCGATGCCGGTCAGGGCGTCGAGGCGCAATCGGTTGCCAACTGCTACACCGCCATCGAACAGGGCCTTGAGGTCATGCCGGTGCTGAACAAGATGGACCTGCCGCAGGCCGACCCGGATCGCGTCAAGGACGAGATCGAGAAGATCATCGGCATCGACGCCACCGACGCGGTGGCCTGCAGTGCCAAGAGTGGCATGGGCGTGGACGAGGTGCTCGAACGCCTGGTGCAGACCATCCCGGCGCCGACCGGCGAGATCGATGCACCGCTGCAGGCGCTGATCATCGACTCCTGGTTCGACAACTACCTGGGCGTGGTCTCGCTGGTGCGTGTGCGCCATGGCCGCGTGAAGAAGGGCGACAAGATTCTGGTCAAGTCCACCGGCAAGGTGCACCTGGTCGACAGCGTCGGTGTCTTCACGCCGAAACACACCGCTACTGCTGATCTGAAAGCCGGTGAAGTAGGCTTCATCATCGCCAGCATCAAGGACATTCACGGTGCGCCGGTCGGTGACACCCTGACCCTGTCCTCAACCCCCGATGTCGAAGTGCTGCCGGGGTTCAAGAAGATCCAGCCGCAGGTCTACGCCGGCCTGTTCCCGGTCAGCTCAGACGATTTCGAGGACTTCCGCGATGCCCTGCAGAAGCTGACCCTCAACGATTCGTCGCTGCAATACGCGCCGGAAAGCTCCGATGCGCTGGGCTTTGGCTTCCGCTGCGGTTTCCTCGGCATGCTGCACATGGAAATCATCCAGGAGCGCCTGGAGCGCGAGTACGACCTGGATCTGATCACCACTGCGCCGAGCGTGATCTACGAGATCGAGCTAAAGACCGGTGAAACCATCACCGTTGACAACCCGTCCAAGCTGCCGGACGTCTCGGCTGTCGCTGACTTCCGCGAGCCGATCGTCACCGCCACCATCCTGGTGCCCCAGGAGCACCTGGGTAATGTCATCACCCTGTGCATCGAGAAGCGTGGTGTGCAGCGTGATATGCAGTTCCTCGGTTCCCAGGTTCAGGTGCGTTACGACCTGCCGATGAACGAAGTGGTGCTGGACTTCTTCGACCGTCTGAAGTCGACCAGCCGGGGTTATGCCTCGCTGGACTATCATTTCGATCGCTACCAGTCCGCCAATCTGGTCAAGCTGGATGTACTGATCAACGGCGACAAGGTCGATGCCCTGGCATTGATCGTGCATCGCGATAACGCCGCCTACAAAGGCCGTGCATTGACCGAGAAGATGAAGGAACTGATTCCTCGGCAGATGTTCGATGTGGCGATCCAGGCAGCCATCGGCGGTCAGATCATCGCGCGGACCACTGTCAAGGCGCTCAGAAAGAACGTACTGGCCAAATGTTACGGTGGCGACGTGAGCCGTAAGAAGAAGCTGCTGGAGAAGCAGAAGGCCGGTAAGAAACGCATGAAGCAGGTCGGTAACGTGGAGATCCCACAGGAAGCCTTCCTCGCCGTGCTCAGGTTGGATAGCTAAGGCTCTATGTCGATCAATTTCCCGCTTCTGTTGGTTATCGCGGTTGCCGTTTGCGGCTTCCTGGCCCTGATCGATCTGATCCTGCTGGCTCCGCGCCGCCGTGCGGCGATTGCGGCGTACCAGGGGCGGGTCGACGATCCCGACGACAGGGTGCTGGAGCGCCTGAACAAGGAGCCGTTGCTCGTCGAGTACGGCAAATCCTTCTTCCCGGTGCTGGCTATCGTGCTGGTGCTGCGCTCGTTTCTGGTCGAGCCGTTCCAGATTCCTTCCGGGTCGATGAAGCCGACTCTGGAAGTGGGTGATTTCATCCTGGTCAACAAGTTCGCTTATGGCATTCGTTTGCCGGTGATCGACGAGAAGATCATCGAGGTGGATAACCCGCAGCGCGGCGATGTGATGGTATTCCGCTACCCCAGCGATCCCCGTATCAACTACATCAAGCGCGTGGTGGGACTGCCGGGTGATCGCATCGAGTACACCCAGGGCAAGCGTCTGCTGATCAATGGCGAGCCGGTGGCTGAGAAGCTGATCGGTGAGGAGCCGGGCAGCCTGGGTGGTGCGATGCTCTATCAGGAGCGTCTGGGCCAGGTCGAACACACCATCCGCAAGGAAATGACCCGCATGCGCCGCGAGCCCGGCGGCCAATGGGTGGTGCCGGAAGGGCACTACTTCATGATGGGCGACAACCGTGACAACTCCAACGACAGCCGTTACTGGCGCGATCGTCATATTCCTCAGGAGCTGTGGGGCATGGTCCCGGACGACCATATCGTCGGCAAGGCCTTCGCCATCTGGATGAGCTGGCCGGAACCCAAGACCAGCAATCTGCCCAACTTCTCTCGTGTCGGCCTGATTCATTGAGCACTGGCGCGCTGTTCAATACAGCGCGCCAGGCTATAACTAGTCTTGCCGTATCGGCATTCCAACAAGACCGAATCTTCTGGTGATATACATGAAATTCGCGCGCTCGCAGCAGGGGCTTTCAATTCTGGGTTGGCTGATGGTTTTGGCCGTGGTGGCATTCTTCGCCAGCACTGCATTCAAGGTGATGCCGCACTATCTCGACTATATGTCGCTGGAGAAGATCATCACTTCGGTGGAAACCGACAAGGCGTCGGATGTGCGCACCGTCGGTGAGTTTTACAACCATGTGAGCAAGGGCATGCAGGTCAACAACATTCGCGACCTGAACATGCGCGACGCCCTGCAGGTGAAGGTGGAGAACAACGAGTTTCTGGTCCACCTCAAATATGAAAAACGCGAGCCGCTGATCGAGAACCTCGATCTGGTGGTCAATTTCGATAAAGAATTTCGTGTACGAATGCCGTGAACCCTGACCTTTCCCGCCTCGAGCGCAAGCTCGGCTATCGCTTCAAGGACCAGGACCTGATGGTTCTGGCCCTGACCCATCGCAGTTTCGCCGGCCGCAACAATGAGCGGCTGGAATTTCTCGGTGATGCCATCCTCAATTTCGTCGCCGGTGAAGCGCTGTTCGAGCGTTTCCCGCAAGCCCGTGAGGGCCAGTTGTCGCGCCTGCGCGCGCGCCTGGTCAAGGGCGAGACGCTGGCCGTGCTGGCCCGTGGTTTCGAGCTGGGCGAGTATCTGCGCCTGGGCTCCGGTGAGCTGAAAAGCGGCGGTTTTCGTCGTGAGTCGATCCTGGCCGATGCCCTGGAGGCGCTGATCGGCGCCATCTATTTGGATGCCGGGATGGATGCGGCACGCGAGCGCGTGCTGGACTGGCTGACCGGCGAGCTGGACGGCCTGACCCTGGTCGATACCAACAAGGATCCGAAAACGCGACTGCAGGAATTTCTGCAGTCACGTGCCTGTGAACTGCCTCGTTACGAGGTGGTGGACGTACAGGGTGAGCCGCACTGCCGTACCTTCATGGTCGAGTGCCAGGTATCCCTGCTCAATGAAAAGACCCTGGGCCAGGGCGGCAGCCGGCGTATCGCCGAGCAGGTCGCTGCGGCTGCGGCGCTGATCGCCCTCGGGGTGGAGAATGGCAATGACTGATGCACCTGTAACGCGCTGCGGCTACGTCGCCATCGTCGGCCGGCCCAACGTGGGCAAGTCGACGCTGCTCAACCACATCCTCGGACAGAAGCTGGCGATCACCTCGCGCAAGCCGCAGACCACCCGCCACAACATGCTCGGGATCAAGACCGAGGGCGAGATCCAAGCTGTCTATGTCGACACGCCCGGCTTGCACAAGCACAACGACAAGGCGCTCAACCGCTACATGAACCGCAGCGCCTCGAGCGCACTGAAGGACGTCGATGTGGTGGTGTTCGTGGTCGACCGTACGCGCTGGACCGATGAAGACCAGCTGGTGCTGGAAAAGGTGCAGCACGTCAAATGCCCGATCCTGCTGGCGGTGAACAAAGCCGACCGGCTGGAAGACAAGAGCGAGCTGCTGCCGCACCTGAACTGGCTGGCCGAGCAGTTGCCGCAGGCCGAGATCGTGCCGATTTCCGCGCTGCAGGGGCAGAACCTCGACACCCTGGAGAAGCTGGTGGGTGAGCGCCTGCCGGAGTCCGAACACTTCTACCCAGAAGACCAGATCACCGACCGCTCCAGCCGCTTCCTCGCAGCCGAACTGATCCGCGAGAAGATCATGCGCCAGCTCGGTGCCGAGTTGCCGTACCAGATCACCGTGGAGATCGAGGAGTTCAAGCAGGAAGGCCGCATTCTGCACATCCACGGCTTGATCCTGGTAGAGCGCGACGGACAGAAGAAGATCATCATCGGTGACAAGGGCGAGCGTATCAAACGCATTGGTGCCGATGCCCGTAAGGACATGGAAACCATGTTCGACTCCAAGGTGATGCTCAACCTCTGGGTCAAGGTCAAAGGCGGTTGGTCCGACGACGAACGCGCCCTGCGTTCATTGGGGTACCTGGATTGAGTCATCTGCCGCCAGTTCAGTGCTGCGCGGCTTTTGCCTGAGGCTTGCAACGTGCAGCTTGCCGCTTATGTCTTGCATAGCCGTCCCTACAAGGAAAGCAGCGCCCTGGTGGATTTCTTCACTGCCCAGGGCCGTATTCGCGCGGTGCTGCGCGCCGCGCGCGGCAAGGTCGGCAGCATTGCCCGGCCGTTCGCCCCGCTGGAGCTGGAACTGCGCGGGCGCGGCGAGTTGAAGACCGTCGGCCGCCTGGAAAGCGCCGGGATTCCTCTGTTGCTGACTGGCGAGGCGCTGTTTTCAGGGCTTTATCTCAACGAACTGCTGATCCGCCTGCTGCCGGCCGAAGACCCGCATCCTGTGATGCTCGAGCACTACGGCCTGACGCTGCAGGCACTGGCTGCCGGTCGGGCGCTGGAGCCACTACTGCGCGCGTTCGAATGGCGTCTACTGGACGAGCTGGGCTATGGTTTCGCCCTGGATCGTGATCAGCACGACCAACCCATCGATCCGACAGCACTTTACCGTTGGCAGCAGGACATAGGCCTGGTGCCGGTGGTACAACTGCAACCCGGTGTATTCCAGGGCCGCGAACTGTTGGCCATGGCCGAAGCCGACTGGCAGACCCCAGGCGCGCTGGCTGCCGCCAAGCGTCTGATGCGCCAGGCGCTGGCACCTCATCTCGGCGGCAGGCCCCTGGTCAGCCGCGAACTTTTCATGACGCTCAAGGAGTCCAAGCGTGACTGAGGCCAATCGTATTCTGCTCGGCGTGAACATCGACCACGTCGCCACCCTGCGCCAGGCTCGTGGCACACGCTACCCGGACCCGGTCAAGGCCGCGCTGGACGCCGAAGAAGCTGGTGCCGATGGCATCACCGTGCACTTGCGCGAAGATCGCCGACATATCCAGGATCGTGATGTGCGCGTGCTGGCCGACGTGCTGCAGACGCGGATGAACTTCGAAATGGGCGTCACCGATTTCATGCTCGGATTCGCCGAGCAGATCCGTCCGGCGCATGTCTGCCTGGTACCGGAAACCCGCCAGGAACTGACCACCGAAGGCGGTCTGGACGTGGCCGGGCAGGAGGCGCGTATCGCCGCGGCGGTGGAGCGTCTGACGCTGGCCGGTTGCGAGGTGTCGTTGTTCATCGACGCCGAAGAGCGGCAGATCGAAGCGGCCATGCGCGTCGGCGCGCCGGCCATCGAACTGCATACCGGTCGCTATGCTGATGCGCACACCGCGGAAGAAGCCGCGCATGAGCTTTCACGCATTCGCGATGGCGTTATCTGCGGCCTGAACCACGGGCTGATCGTCAACGCCGGTCACGGTTTGCACTACCACAATGCCGAGGCTGTCGCCGCGATTCCCGGCATCAACGAACTGAACATCGGCCACGCCATCGTCGCCCATGCGTTGTTCGTTGGTTTCAAGCAGGCCGTCGCCGAGATGAAGGCGCTGATCGTCGCCGCTGCCTATCGCGGCTAGCGTACTTTATGGGAGGGGCTTCAGCCGCGACTTTCGATGGTCTATCGCCGCTGAAGCGCCTCCCACTTCGTTCGTTCAATCCTGGCTGAAAGCCTGAACCATCTGCCTGGCGAGCGCCTCGACGGTGTCGTTGTGTTGATGGCCGAGAATCAGCTTGATGTGGTACTCGCCAAGGGCGGGCAAGCCTTGTTCTGCGCCGAGTCGGCGTAGGGGTGGTCTGACCAGGCTGCGGGGGAAAGGCGCGATGGCCAGGTCGGCGGTCATTGCCGCTTCTTGGCCAGCGCACTGCTCGCAGGAGTAGGCGATGCGATAGGCAAGCCCCTGCCGATCCAGCGCATCGAGCGCGGTGCGGCGCCAGGCGCAGCCCGGGTTGGCCAGGGCCAGCGGCAAGGGCGAGCGCTGCATGGCCAGGCCACCGTCACGCCCGGCCCAGACCAGCTCCTCGGAATAGATCACTTCGCCACGCGCATCATCCAGGCGTCGTTGCCGGTGTTGATCAGGGTCAGGTCCAGCTCGCCGGCATCCAGCTTCGCCACCAGATCCACACTGCGCCCGACATTGACCTCGACTTCTACGGCCGGATGGCTGCGGGCGAACAGAGTCAAGACACTCGGTAGTACGCGGTCGCCGATATCGTTCGGCGTACCGAAGCGCACGCGGCCGGTCAGCGTCGGGGTGAGAAAGCGTGCCACCGCTTCCTCGTTTAGCTTGAGCAGGCGCCTGGCATAGCCGAGTAGCACCTCGCCTTCTGCGGTCAGGCGAACCTGTCGTGCCTCGCGGATGAACAGGCGCTGGCCGAGGGTTTCTTCCAGGCGCTTGATCTGCAGGCTGACGGCCGCCGTGCTGCGAAATACCTGTGCAGCGGTGCGGGTAAAGCTGCCGCTGTCGGCGATGGCGACGAAGGTGCGCAGCACATCGCTTTCCAGAAGCGGCAGGGAGATGGGAACTGTCGCGTTCATGATCGTTAAATATTACTTAATTCAGCGTTTGATATTTGTCGTTTTTTTGAACGATAGGCGCGTTTCATCCTGATCGCAAGCCCGGCACAGGCCGGCAGCGAAACGGAGGAAAGGTCATGAACAGTTCGAGCAATCGCGACAAGTCGCGCCCAGCCATGCCCGAGTTCTATATGCCGGCCATGTGGCCGTTGGATCTGCAGAACGCCATCGTCGATTGGGTTGGCGCCTGGTTCTGGCGTCGGCGCATGCGTCGTCTGCTGGCGCAGGACATCGAGGGAAGGATCCGCCTGGGCGGTGCCCGTGGTGTGGTAGAGCAGAGCGCCGGTGAACCGCTGCTTTTGATCGCTCAGCGGCGTGCGCGTTGGCTGCGACCGTAGGGCGGGTGCAACCCGCCAATTGCAGTCTGGCGGGTTGCACCCGCCCTACGAGACTCGCTGTGCCTAGGGCTTGCGCGCGACAAGCACGGCGCGGGTCGGTGCCGGCAGGCCTTCGACGGTACGGCTGTGGTCGGCAGGGTCGAGGAATTCGGGTAGCGACTGGAAGCGCATCCACTCGGTGGCACGTTGTTCTTCCACCGAGGTGGTGCTGACGTCGACGCAGCGTACGTCCTCGAAACCGGCACGGCGCAGCCAGCGCTCCAGCGCCGGCACCGAGGGCAGGAACCAGACGTTGCGCATCTGTGCGTAGCGGTCTTCCGGTACCAGCACCTGCTCGCTGTCGCCCTCGACTACCAAGGTTTCCAGCACCAGTTCGCCGCCTTTGACCAAGGCATCCTTCAGATCGAGCAGGTGATCGATGGGCGAGCGACGGTGGTACAGCACACCCATGGAGAACACGGTGTCGAAGCCTTGCAGCTTGGCTGGCAGCTCCTCAAAGGCCAGTGGCAGGTGCCACACTGGTTGATCCGGCAGGTAGCGCTTCATCGCCAGGAACTGGCAGAGGAACAGCCAGTTGGGGTCGATGCCGACCACGCTGTTTGCGCCCGCACCGAGCATGCGCCACATGTAGTAGCCGTTGCCGCAACCGACATCGAGGATGCGTTTGCCGGCCAGGTCCAGGTGCGGGGCGACGCGCTGCCATTTCCAGTCCGAGCGCCATTCGGTGTCGATGTGTACGCCGAACAGCTCGAACGGCCCCTTGCGCCAGGGAATCAGGCCCTGCAGAGCGGTTTTCAATTGCGCGCGGGTGGCGTCATCGCAGGCGCCGCCGAAGGCGAAGCGCTGCAGCAGCTCCACCTCACTCACCGGTAATTCAGGCAGTGCCTGCACGGCGCCGTACCAGCGCGCCAGGTCGCCGTGACCGATGGCCAGCTTGGCATCGAGCTGGCCGGGCAGCTCACAAGCCCAGTCCAGCAGCGGGGTGCCGGCCAGTTGCGCCTGCAGCGCGTCGAGATCCAGGTCGCGCATCATGGCAGGGCCACCAGCGAGGCGAAGTTAAGGCACTGGAACCAGGGCACCACCTTGCTGAAACCGGCAGCCAGCAGGCGTTCGCGGTGCTGCTGGAGGCTGTCGGGTAGCATCACCTTCTCGATGGCGCTGCGTTTCTGCGCGATTTCCAGCTCGCTGTAGCCGTTGGCACGTTTGAAGGCTACATGCAGCTCTGTGAGCAGCTCATGCTCGGCGGCATCCTCGAAGCGCAGCTTTTCCGAGAGAATCAGCGCGCCACCGGGCAGCAGCGCCTGGCGAATGCGCGTGAGCAATTCCAGGCGGCGCTCCGGGGGGATGAACTGCAGGGTGAAGTTGAGCGTGACCAGCGAGGTGGGGTGCAGATCAAGGGCGAGAATGTCGGCCTCGATCACCTCTACCGGCAGCAGCTCCTGGAACATGGCGTCCTGGGCATGCAGGTATTCGCTGCAGCGCGCGACCATGGCCGGCGAGTTGTCCACGGCGATCACCTTGCAGCCATCGACGCGCAC
The DNA here is from genome assembly GCF_003052605.1 of Ectopseudomonas oleovorans. Classification (GTDB taxonomy): domain Bacteria; phylum Pseudomonadota; class Gammaproteobacteria; order Pseudomonadales; family Pseudomonadaceae; genus Aquipseudomonas; species Aquipseudomonas oleovorans_A. The sequence goes on from NZ_QASO01000011.1 coordinate 66,723, forward strand.
GTGGCGGCGTAGGGCCTGAGTCACCGCGCCGAGCGAGGCGCCGAGGTCGTACAGGGTGGTCTGCGGCTGAGCGAACTGGCCAGCGAGCACGCCGATGTTCTCGACGATAGTCGGGTAGCCGGGGACCGAACGCTTGATCATGTCAGGGAAGACCCGTACCACGTCCTCGTTGAAGACGAAATCGGGCACCTCGGGCAGAGGCTGGGCGAATAGACGATCAGGTTCTTGGCTCACGGCGGTCGCAATAGCTAGCGGAAAAGGCCGGCATTTTAGGCTTTGTACGAAAAGTCGTCGAGCGATGGTCAGGCGAGGCAAAAACGGGTGAGGAAGCGAAGTTTACGAGTTGTAAATGAGCATGACTCGCTGCGCTCGCCCTCCGGGCCGCGCTGAAGCGCGTTAGCCGTAAGCGGCTTGCTGAACCAGTTTTTAACGAAGCATCACCGAGCGTAGGCACTTTTCGTACAAAGCCTGGCCAAGTGCGGGCAATAGTCAGGGCTTTCCCGATTGTTCGTCCGTCCGCAGCAACAGCTCTAGGGTCTGTTGCCGTTTCGCGCACGGCCGCGACGGAGCCAGTTTTTGCGTGGGGCTAGGCGCGAGACGCGAAGTTTGGTCGCCCAAATGAGCCGTCGAGTAACGACGTACCAGGCAAAAACTGGCCCGTCCCTTCGGGTTGCGCGGCAAATTGCGCCATGCGTCGTTGCGGGATTTGGCAAGGGAACGACCATTACCTGCATCCCGCGCCTCGCGTGGCGCAATTTGGCGCAGCAACGCGGCTCGCGTCGAAACGGCAACAGACCCTAGGCCTTGGTGCGTCGAAAGGCCGAGGCGGCGATACCCCACTGGCCAAGCCAGTAGGTAAGGATGATGGCGTAGGGGGCGGCGTCGAAGCTGGTGACGAAGCGGTCGATACCGATCAGGCTGTCGGACAGCACGAAGAGCGCCGCACCAACTGCGGCGAGCCAGGTGGAGCCCGGCTGTAGGTCCGGGTGGCCGATGCGGGCCAGGGCGCGCCAGAGCATCAGGCTAATCGCGGTGGCATAGCAGGCCACCGGAATCAGCAGCTCGCCCAGACCGCTGCTGGCCAGTATGGCGAACATCGCGCCACCGGCGATCAGCGCCAGCAGCAAGGCGGGTAGGGCCGGCAGCCGGCTATCGGAAACGTAGGCGCGCAGATAGGCCAGGTGGCCGATCAGGAAGGCGCCGAGGCCGAACACGAAGAGGTCGCCAGGCCAGTCCAGAAGGATGTCGCCGGCCAGGGAAAATACCAGGCCGATGCAGATCCAGCGGCGGTAGGTGCCAGCCGGTGCCTGGCGCAGCCAGAGCAGCAGGGCGATCACCGGGATGCCCTTGGTCAGCAGGCTGAGCTGCGCATCGCCGGTGATCCGGCCATAAAGAAATACCGCAGCACCCGCCAGGCCGAGCAGCAACCAACGCATAGCAAGACTCCCTTCGTTATTGGAATGGCGCGACTATGCCCAGCGACCGGACGGCTGCCAATGCGAGGGATGCCAAATCGAGGGGCGGATCGTGCCGCCACTCGACGCCATCGGCAGTATTGGGCAACGTATGCGTTCGTTCAGGAGCAGCGCATACGATATCGCCACCTGTCACCGAGCTGATCGAGCGCCTTTACCGCGAAGAGTCGCCGCCACCCTGATTCGCCTGCTCGGCGATTTCGACCTGGCCGAAGAGGCGCTGCATGAGGCCTTTCGCAGTGCGGTCGAGCAGTGGCCGCAAGGCGGTGTGCCGGACAACCCGCGTGCCTGGCTGGTCTCCGCCGGGCGCTTCAAGGCCATCGACAACCTGCGTCGGCAACGTCGCTTCCAGCCGTTGGGCGAGCAGGTCGAATTGCTAGATGAGAGTGGTGTCGAGGAAGGTGAGCTGCTCGGGGACGACCGTCTGCGCCTGATCTTCACCTGCTGCCACCCGGCGCTGGCCAGTGATGCCCAGGTGGCGCTGACCCTGCGCGAGGTGTGCGACCTGAGCACCGAGGAGATCGCCCGCGCTTTCCTCTCCAGCCCGTCGACCCTGGCCCAGCGCATCGTGCGGGCCAAGGCGAAGATTCGCGACGCGTGCATCCCTTACGAGGTGCCGGGGCGCAGCGAGCTGCCCGAGCGTCTGGAGGCGGTGTTGCGGGTGATCTATCTGGTGTTCAACGAAGGCTATTTCGCCAGCTCCGGCGATTCGCTGACCCGCAGCCAACTGTCTGACGAGGCGATTCGCCTGGGCCGCTTGCTGCTGGAGCTGCTGCCCGATCCGGACGTGCAGGGGCTGCTGGCGTTGATGCTGCTGCACGAGTCGCGACGCGCTACGCGCAGCGGCGTTGATGGCGAGGTGATTTTGCTGGAAGCCCAGGATCGCAGCCTGTGGAATCGCGAGATTATCGCCGAAGGCGAGGCGCTGGTGTCGCAGTGCGCTGCACTCGCGGCGTTTCGGCCCCTACAGCCTGCAAGCGGCTATTGCTGCAGTACATGCCGAGGCCGCCAGTCTGGAAGAAACCGATTGGGTGCAGATTGTCGGGCTGTATGACGAGCTGCTGCGCCTGAACCCGTCGCCGGTGATCGAACTCAACCGCGCCGTGGCGCTGGCCATGCGTGACGGGCCCTGGCGCTGACGCAGCAGGGACCGGATCGGCAGTTTCTGCACAACAGGCTGGAGGAGCTGGGCTGGTAACGCACCTGTTCGTAGCCGGATGCAATCCGGGGATGGTCGGCACCATGCTTCCGGATTACATTGGGCTACTGCGCAGGTTAGGCAGCAGGTGGCGGGCATTGCACCCTCACCCCACCCCTCTCCCAGGGGGAGAGGGGCTAGCAGCACTTAACCGGCCACCAGCACGCGAATCGCTTCCAGGCGCAGGGCGGCCTTGTCGAACATCGCCAGGCTCTGTTCGCGCTGCTCGCGCAGGGCGTCGATCTCGCTGTCGCGCACGCTCGGGTTGACGGCGCGTAGGGCGATAAGGCGCGCCAGTTCTTCGTCCAGTTCGGCGATCAGGCGGCGTTTGGCCTCGGCCACGCGCTCGATATGGCGCGGCATGACCTTGGCTTCAGCATCGTTGATCTGCTTGGCCAGCACGTCGCGCTGGGCCTGGACGAACTTGTTGGCACTGGCCCGCGGCACGCTTTCGAGCTGGTCGTTGAGGGTTTCGAAGCCGACCTTGGCGGCCAGGTCGTTGCCATTGGCGTCGAACAGGCAACGCAGCGCCGCCGGTGGCAGGAAGCGCCCCAGTTGCAGTTTGCGCGGGGCGACCACTTCGCTGACGTAGAGCAGCTCCAGTAGCACCGTGCCGGGCTTGAGCGCCTTGTTCTTGATCAGCGCCACGGCGGTGTTGCCCATCGAGCCGGACAGCACCAGGTCCATGCCGCCCTGCACCATGGGGTGTTCCCAGGTGAGGAACTGCATGTCCTCGCGGGCCAGGGCCTGTTCGCGGTCGTAGGTGATGGTCACCGCCTCGTCGTCGCCCAGGGGGAAGCTGGCATCCAGCATCTTCTCGCTGGGGCGCAGGATCAGCGCGTTGTCGGAGTGGTCTTCGCTGTCGATGCCGAAGGCGTTGAACAGCTCTTCCATGTAGATCGGCAGGGTGAACTGGTCGTCCTGCTCGAGGATGGCGGAGGCCAAGGCTTCGCCTTCACCGGCGCCGCCGGAGTTCAGCTCCAGCAGGCGGTCACGGCCGCTGTGCAGCTCGCCTTCGAGGCGAATGCGTTCGGCGGTGGCTTCGTCGAGCAGTTGCTGCCACTGGCCGTCGTCACCGTTTTCCAGCAACGGCAGCAGGCGCGGGCCGAACTGGTGCTGCAGGGCGTTGCCGGTCGGGCAGGTGGCGAGGAAGGCGTTCAGCGCCTGGTGGTACCACTGGAACAGGCGCTCCTGCGGGCTGTTCTCCAGGTACGGCACGTGCAGCTGGATGCGGTGTTTCTGGCCGATGCGGTCGAGACGGCCGATGCGCTGTTCGAGCAGGTCCGGGTGTGCCGGCAGGTCGAACAGCACCAGGTGATGGGCGAACTGGAAGTTGCGGCCTTCGGAGCCGATCTCCGAGCAGATCAGCACCTGCGCGCCAAATTCTTCATCGGCGAAGTAGGCGGCGGCACGGTCGCGCTCGAGGATGCTCATGCCTTCGTGGAACACAGTGGCCGGGATGCCGGAACGCACGCGCAGGGCGTCCTCCAGATCCAGCGCGGTCTCGGCGTGAGCGCAGATCACCAGCACCTTGAACTTCTTGAGCATCTTCAGGGTGTCGATCAGCCACTCGACGCGCGGGTCGAAGCGCCACCAGCGCTGCTCCTCGTCCACTTCGTCCTGCGCTTGGTAGGCGACTTCCGGGTACAGCTCGGCGTGCTCGCCCAGCGGCAGTTCCAGGTATTCGTCGGGGCTCGGCAGCGGGTAGGGGTGCAGCTCGCGCTCGGGGAAGCCCTGCACGGCGGCGCGGGTGTTGCGGAACAGCAGGCGGCCGGTGCCGTGGCGATCCAGCAGCTCGCGCACCAGGCGCGCGCGGGCTGCTTCATCGCCGCTGTCTACCGCATCGAGCAGCTCGCGGCCTTCAGCACCGAGGAAGCTGCCGATGGCCTCTCGGGCCTGGGCACTGAGCTTGCCCTGATCGAGCAGTTCCTGCACGGCTTCAGCAACCGGGCGGTACTGGCTGCTTTCGGCGCGGAAGGCTTCCAGGTCGTGAAAGCGCGCCGGGTCGAGCAGGCGCAGGCGGGCGAAGTGGCTGTCCTGGCCGAGCTGTTCCGGGGTGGCGGTGAGCAGCAACACGCCGGGGATGACCTCGGCCAGTTGCTCGACCAGCGAATACTCGGCGCTGGCCTGTTCCGGGTGCCAGACCAGGTGATGGGCTTCGTCGACCACCAGCAGATCCCAGCCGGCGGCGAACAGGGCGTCCTGGGCCTTCTCGTCTTCCTTCAGCCATTCCAGGGCGACCAGCGCCAGTTGGCAGTCCTCGAAGGGGTTGCTGGCGTCGCTTTCCATGAAACGCTCGGCGTCGAACAGGGCGACGTCGAGGTTGAAACGCCGGCGCATTTCCACCAGCCACTGGTGCTGCAGGTTTTCCGGCACCAGGATCAGCACGCGGCTGGCGCGGCCGGAGAGCAGCTGGCGATGAATCACCAGGCCGGCTTCGATGGTCTTGCCCAGGCCCACTTCGTCGGCCAGCAGGACGCGCGGAGCGATACGGTCGGCCACTTCGCGGGCGATGTGCAATTGGTGGGCGATCGGTTGAGCGCGAGCACCGCCCAGGCCCCAGAGTGACGACTGCAGCAGGCGGCTGTTGTGTTCGAGGCTGTGGTAGCGCAGGGCGAACCAGGCCAGCGGGTCGATCTGGCCGGCGAACAGGCGGTCGCTGGCCAGGCGGAACTGGATGAAGTTCGACAGCTGAGTTTCCGGCATGGTGACCGGCTGATGCTGGGCATTGAGGCCGTGGTAGACCAGCAGGCCGTCGACGTCCTCGACTTCCTGCACGGTGAGCTTCCAACCCTCGAAATGGGTGATCTCGTCACCCGGGGCGAAGCGTACACGGGTCAACGGAGCATTGCGCGTAGCGTACTGGCGGGTTTCGCCGGTGGCCGGGTAAAGCACGGTGAGCAGGCGGCCATCCTCGGCGAGGATGGTTCCCAGACCCAATTCCGCTTCGCTGTCACTGATCCAGCGTTGCCCCGGTTGATATTGCGCCATGCCTGTCTGTCTCCCGCGTGAAAAGCCGGCTATGGTAACGGATGCAGCGCCACGGCCAAAGCAGTCATGACACTATTGCCGTGCGGCTTAGTCAAAAGTGTAGCGAGCACCGGCTAAAGTCGCGGCTCACGGGGCCGACAGCCTGACCAAAGGAGGTGCTGAAACGTGCTACCGCCGATCCCCCACAGTCTGGTGCCGGTCACTGCTACGCAAGACGTGATCAAGCCCAGGCCCGAGATTCCTCCGGTGACCCCGGCTTCGGAGAGCGCCAAGGAAAGTGCGCTGAGCTTGGACAAGCGGCACCCGCAGGAAACCGAGGAGCTGCTGCGTGAAGAGCAGCGTCGTCGTCAGCGGCGCGGCTACACCCCCGAGCAACTGGCTGAGGCCGAGCCGGAAGAGCTGGAGCAAGCGCTAGGTGATCTGCCCAGGCAGGGGCTGTGGGTAGACGTTGAAGTCTGAGACACTGATTTCATCCTCTTATTCATAGACCTCACGATGCTGTTCGCCGACCCCTTGCCCGCACTTGCCGATGCCGAGCTGGATTATCTGCCCGGCTGGGTCGACGCTGCCCTGGCCGATAGCTGGCTGCAAGCACTGGTCGAGCAAACGCCCTGGCAGCAACCCGAGTTGTTCATCCATGGTCGCTATCACCGCACGCCACGGCTGACCGCCTGGTATGGCGAGCCCGAGGCGCGTTACCGCTATTCCGGGAAGATCCACGAGCCCTTGCCCTGGACGCCGCTGCTGGACGAGATTCGCCAACGGGTCGAGAAAGAAGTCGAGCAATCGCTCAATGCCGTGCTGCTCAATCATTACCGCGACGGCCAGGACTCCATGGGCTGGCACAGCGATGCCGAGCCTGAGCTGGGGCGCAATCCGTTGATCGCCTCGCTCAATCTGGGCGGCAGCCGGCGCTTCGATCTGCGTCGGCTTGGCAGCATGCGCATCGAGCATTCGCTGACGCTGGAGCATGCTTCGCTACTGGTCATGCGCGGGCCAACCCAGCATCATTGGCAACATCAAGTGGCGAAGACGCGCCAACGCTGCGCGCCACGCCTGAACCTGACCTTTCGCCTGATCCGGTTTCCGCTATGAGCAATGACGACAAGCTGATCGACTTCGCCGCCGAGCGCGACAAGCGTATCCACGATCTCAACGACAAGCGCCTCAACGAGATGCGCCAGGTGTTCGAGCAGGTCTTGCCGATCGGCAAGGGCAGGAAGAAGTCCAAGAGCAAGCCCAAGAAGCGCTGAAACTCCCGCCGTTTGCGTGTCAGGCACAGCTGCCAGGCTGTGCTTCGCGCCCCGTACCCCCCCCCCGATTTCTTGACCTGGGTCAGTATTCCCCAAGGCCTGGTCACGCCTGCTCTCCAGCCATTGATCCAGGTCAATTTTCCCGCCGCTCGTGCTGATAACGTGAAGCCATCCCAGACAGACAGGCACAACAGGAGGCAGCCCATGTTCGTCGATACAGTGGTTCTCGCCGGAGTCGGCACCGTACTTCTGATGGTCGCGTTCTTCGGGGGGGTTGGTTACTTCATCTGGAAGGATGCGCACAAGCGCAAGCAGAGCTGATCCTTCCAGTTCACTGGGCACGCAAGGCAATTCGGGCGACCTCGGTCGCCCTTTTTTATTTGCGCCTTGCCCGCCTGAGGTCGCAGCACCTTCTGGACATAAATACTTAGCTAGCTAATAATTTGGTTCCGCACGGAGGCGCAACTCAATCGCTACAGCTATGTTCAGGGCTGAGATTCTTTCAGGTCGCCATTGTGCGTGATTCCTTGCTGGCGTTTCTCGCGCCAAGCTCGCAAGCCGTTCAATTTGCCATCAAGACCCTGCTCGGCGGTGGTCTGGCGCTGTGGTGCGCGTTGCGTTTCGGCCTGGAACAGCCGCAGTGGGCGCTGATGACCGCGTTCATCGTCGCCCAGCCGCTGTCCGGCATGGTCGTGCAGAAGGGCCTGGCGCGGCTGTTCGGCACGCTGGTCGGCACCTGCATGGCCGTGGTGATGATGGGGCTGTTCGCCCAGGCGCCGCTGTTGTTCGTGCTGGCGTTCGCCCTGTGGCTGGCGCTGTGCACGGCATCCTCGACCATGTTGCGCAGCGCCTGGTCGTACTCTTTCGTGCTGGCCGGCTACACGGTGGCGATCATCGCCTTGCCGGCCATTGGCAAGCCGCATGTGGTGTTCGACGAGGCCATCGCCCGTTGCACGGAAATCTGCCTGGGCATCACCTGCGCCACCCTGAGCAGCGTCTTGCTCTGGCCGCAGCGGGTCGAACGACAACTGGCGCAGCAGGCGCGTAACGCCTGGCAGGCTGGAGTAGCGGCGTCGCGCCAGGCGCTGGCTGGTGAGGCCGACGCGCGGCAAGGCTTGCTGGAAGTGCTGGCGCGAATCGTCGCCGTGGATGCTCAGCGTGAGCATGCCTGGTTCGAGGGCGCGCAAGGGCGCCAGCGAGCCGTGGCGCTGAGGGTGCTGAGCCGTGATCTGCTCGGCATGTTGCGTCTGGCCCGCGGTGTGGCGCGACAGTGGCGGCTACTGAGCAGCAGCGAGACGCAGGCGGTCGCGCCCTGGTTGCAGGTGGTGGACGAGCGCTTGCAGCAGGAGCAGCCAGCGGGCCTGCTGGAGCTGGTCGAGCAACTGCGCCAGGCGGCGCAGGACGATGAACTGAGCAGTGGCCAGCAACTGTGTCTGGAGCGGTTGATGGTGCTGCTGTTGCGTGTCGAGGACGCCAGTCGTGCCTTGCTCGCAGTCGAGGAGGGCAGAGCGCCGGCCGATGCGCCGCGCGCCTTGTCCTGGCACTACGACTGGCAGACTGCGCTGGTGTATGGCTCGCGCAGTGCGCTGACCTTCCTGGTTCTGGCTGCATTCTGGCTGGCCACTGGCTGGACCCACGCCACCGGTGCGCTGCTGCTGGCCTGCGTGGTGTGCAGCCTGTTCGCCCGGCTCGAAGCGGCGCCGCAGATCGGCATGATGTTCCTGCGCGGGATCTTCTACGCACTGCCAGTGGCGTTCTTCGTCGGGCAGATTCTGATGCCGCAGATCGACGGCTTCGTGATGCTCTGCCTGGTGCTGGGCGTACCGCTGTTCTTTGGCGTGTTGGGCATGGCCAAGCCGGCGACGGCCGCCACATCCACTTCGTTCTGCCTGCATTTCATCGTGCTCTGCCTGCCGGCGCCGGGTGTCGGCTACAACGTCGAGTTCTTCCTCAATGAAGCGCCAGGCATGCTGATAGGCGTGGGTTGTGCGGTGATGGCCTTCAAGCTGGTGGTGCTGCGCAATCCGGTCTGGCATGGCCGGCGCCTGATGCAGGCGATCCTGGCCGACCTTGGGCGGTTGAGCCGCCGCGACCTGGGGCGTGCCGAAAACTGGTTCGGCGGGCGTATGGCTGATCGTCTGCTGCAGTTGGCGCGGCATTATCCGGCGCGGCCGGATCAGGCGCGCAGCCGCTGGGACGATGGCGTGGCCGGCCTTGATCTGGGCGACGAGTTGCTGCACCTGCGCAAGTGCCTGGCCAATGCCGATGCTGGCCTGGCGCGGTCGCAGCGGCGTTTCCTGGAGCGCCTCGACGACGCGCTGGAGCGTGGTCCCGCACCAGGGCGTGAAGACGATCTGAACGCTGCGGTGGCCGAACTGCAGGAGGCCCTGCGCGCCTGCACGCCGAGCATCGACAAGCGCCTGGCCGAGGCGGCGCTGTTGCAGCTGCAAAACGGCTGGCGCCACTGGTGCCAACTCAGAACCTGTGTAGGGCCTAGCGAGCTAGAGCCGTGCAAGGCAAAAACAGGCGAAGACGCGGAGTTTACAAGCGGTAAATGAGCAGTCTGAGCCTGTTTTTAACGCAGCAGGGCCGACGCGCAGCAGGTCGTACACTGGTTCTGGAGGGAGGAGCGCATGGGTTTGCATGAATGGTCGCTGGGCGGCGTATTGCTGAGCCCGATGGCGGCCTACGCGGTATTGGCGCTGTTGCTGACCGGCGTGTTGCGCCTGGGGCTGCAGCGCATCGGGCTGTCGCGCTGGATCTGGCACGAAGCCCTGTTCGACTGTGCCCTGTATGTCTGTGTCCTGGCTGCGGTGATCGCCGTGCTGGGGCGGTAAGGAGAAAAGCATGCGTTCGACCATTCGAGTCGGCATCACCCTGGCCATGGTGGTGGCGGCGATCTTCGCCGGCTCCTGGATCTGGCAGCACTATATGTACTCGCCCTGGACGCGCGACGCCCGCGTGCGCGCCGACGTGGTGACCATCGCCCCGGACGTGTCCGGCTGGGTGGTCGAACTCAAGGTGCGTGACAACCAGCAGGTCAAGGCAGGCGACCTGCTGATGAGCATCGACCGCGACCGCTATCAGGCGGCGGTGGAGAAGGCCAGGGCGGTGGTGGATATTCGCCGCCAGCAGTTGAGCCTGCGTGAACACGAGGCATCGCGCCGTTCCCGTCTGGGCGCCCAGGCGATCAGCGCCGAGCTGCTGGAAAACGCGCAGATCAATGCCGAGATGGCGCGCAGCGAATACCGCGAAGCGCAGGCCGATCTGCGTGTGGCCGAGCTGAACCTGGCGCGCAGCGAAGTGCATGCCCCGCGCGACGGACAGATCACCAACCTGGTGCTGGCCCAGGGCAACTACGTGAATGCCGGGCAGGCGGTGATGGCGCTGGTCGATACCCAGTCATTCTACGTACAGGCGTATTTCGAGGAGACCAAGCTGCCGCGCATCCAGGTCGGCGCGCCGGTGGAGGTCTGGTTGATGGGCGGTGATCAGCAGATTCGCGGCGAGGTCGAAAGCATCAGCCGTGGCATCACCGACCGCAATGCCAGCCCGGATGGGCAACTGCTGGCCAATGTCGAGCCGACCTTCAACTGGGTGCGCCTGGCGCAGCGCATTCCGGTACGGATCAGGCTGGATCAGGTGCCCGAGGGAGTGGTGCTGAGCGCCGGCATGACTGCCAGCGTGCGGGTGGAGTAGCGCGATTCTGACTGGTAGGAGCCGCGCCTCGCGGCGAATGGTTCAGGCAACGTCGATAATGAGTTGAACCCACTATTCGCCCCGGGGCGGGGCTCCTACAGTTCGAAGGATGGACAACGCGAAGCTTGTCCACCGCTTGGACTGACGCAATGGTGGATGAAAGAAGCGTCATCCACCCTGCGACCAATTGAACGTGATCAGGCGCGCTCGATCTGTGCCGGCGTGCGGCGCATCAGTACCTTGCCGTGGCGCACCGACACCAGTGCATGCCCCTGGCTGCGCACCATCTCGTAATCGTCCGGCGCCGAGAGGATCAGCAGGTTGGCTGGGCGACCTACTTCCAGCCCATAACCTTCACCCAGGTTCAGCGCCCGCGCCGAGTTGTCGGTGATCAGATCCAGGCTGCGCTTGAGGTCTTCGTAGCCGAGCATGTGGCAAATATGCAGGCCGGCTTCGAGGATGCGCAGGATGTTGCCGTTACCCAGCGGGTACCAGGGGTCGACGATGGAATCCTGGCCGAAGCAGACGTTCATCCCGGCGCGGTCGATCTCCGCCACGCGAGTCAGGCCGCGGCGTTTCGGGTAGGTATCGAAACGGCCCTGCAGGTGGATGCTTTCGGTGGGGCAGGAAATGAAGCTGATGCCGCTCATCTTCAGCAGGCGGAACAGCTTGGAGCAGTAGGCGTTGTCGTAGGAGCCCATGGCCACGGTGTGGCTGGCGGTGACACGTGCGCCCATTCCGCGCACGCGAGCTTCTTCGGCCAGCACTTCGAGAAAGCGCGACTGCGGGTCGTCGGTTTCGTCGCAGTGCACGTCCACCAGGCAGCCGCTGCGCTCGGCCAAGTCCATGAGGAACTTGATCGACGACACGCCTTGGTCACGGGTGTTCTCGAAGTGCGGGATGCCGCCGACCACATCGGCGCCCAGTTCCACGGCTTGCTCCATCAGCGCGCGACCATTGGCGTAGGACTCGATGCCCTCCTGCGGGAAGGCGACGATCTGCAGGTCGATCAGGTGGCGAGTTTCCTCGCGCACTTCGAGCATGGCCTTGAGGGCAGCGAGGGTCGGGTCGGTGACGTCGACGTGGGTGCGCACGTGCTGGATGCCATGGTCGACCAGCATGTCGATGGTCTTCTTGGCGCGGGTCTTGGTGTCTTCATGGGTGACCAGCGCCTTGCGTTCGGCCCAGCGCTCGATGCCCTCGAATAGCGTGCCGCTCATGTTCCAGGCCGGCTCACCAGCGGTGAGGGTGGCGTCGAGGTGGATGTGCGGCTCGACGAAGGGCGGCACCACGAGGTTGCCGGCGGCGTTCAGATCGCCCTCGGCGATGGGGGGCAAGGCGTGCTGGGCGTCGATGGCAGCGATGCGCTCGCCGTCCAGGGTGATGCGGTGCAGGCCGTCGCGGCCGCGCAGGCGGGCATTGTGGATGATCATCAGGTTTCCTCTCAGGCAGGCGACGACAGGCGCCGGATCAACAGCGCAACGCTGATGTTCAGGCGGTCGTGCGGATCTTCGAATGAGCAGCCGGTCAGCGCTTCGATGCGCTGTAGACGGTAGCTCAGGGTATTGCGGTGAACGTTCAGGCGTTGCGCGGCCAGGGCCAGGTTGCCGTTCTCGGCGAACCAGGCCTCCAGCGTCGGCATCAGCACCGGTTGGTGGCGCGAGTCGTCGCCGATCAGCGGGCCGACCACGCGCTCGACGAAGCGATCGAGCAGGCTGCGGTCGCGGATCGCACCGAGCAGCTCCAGCACGCCCAATTCATTGAAACTGCACAGGCCCAGGCGCTCGGGAAAGCGCTGCGCCACGGCCAGTGCCTGGCGTGCTTCACCCAGGCCCTGGGCGAAACGCGGCGCCTCGCAGCCGGCGCTGCCTAGGCCAAGGAACAGCCGTAGCGGGCCGAGTTGCGGGCGCAGTTCATCGAGCAGCACGGTCATGGCCTGACGATTACGCGCTTCGGCGTGGGCATCGGGGCAGGGCAGCAGGGCGATCCAGTGACGGCCCTGGCTGACCAACGGCAGCGCATTACCGAGTTCGCCGAGGCTCTGCTCCAGTCGCCGTTGCAGCAGTTGTTGGCGAGTCTGTAGCTGACGTTCGGCGTCTTCGTCGGGCAGGTCACCGAACAGTTGCTCGCTGCCGTCGAGGCGCAGCAGTGCCACCTGACGCGGCACATGCAGTGCCAGGCCGAGGCTGTCACCGCGTTGCAGCAGCACCTCGAGTGACTGGTAGTCACCCTCGAGCACCTGCTCCAGCACATGCTGGCGTGAGCGGCCGAGCTGCTGCGCCTGCACCAGCGCGGTGCCAATGGCCTGGGTGACCACCACCATCTTCAGCGCGTAGGGCTGCTCGATCAGTGGTAGGTTCAGGCGCTCGGCTTCTGCGATGACGCTGGGCGGGATGGCCTGGATGAACTCGGCGCCGGTGAGGATGACCATGCCGGCCACCACGCGCTCATGGCCTTCGCGCACCAGGCGTAGCAGGTTGGCTTCGTCACGCGGATGGTTGATGCCGGTGACGAAGATCAGCTCGCCGCCCATCACCCAGTCGGCGATGCCTTCGTTCTCGGCCACGTAGGGCCAGCGCACGGAATTGTCGCGCCCGGCCTGGCCGGCACGCAGGTGCATGCTGGCCAGGTCGGGCAGGGCGAGTACATCGGCGACGGTCAGGCTCACGCGCCGGCGACCTGTTGGCGGCCGACCAGGGCCTTGTTCAGTTCGAACAGCACGACGTAGGCCAGGGCAGCCACGGCGATGCCCACCAGCGGCGCGACCCAGGGCGAGAAGTAGGCGCTCAGCGCACCGATCAGGTAGGCGCCCAGGCCGACCCAGTTGAATGCGGGCAGGAGCACATCGGCGAGTTTCGGGTAGCGCGCGCGGTGGCCGTAGAAGAAGTCGGCCATGATCACACCGCCAATCGGCGGGATGATCGAGCCGAGCAGGATCAGGAAGGGAATCAGCATCTCGTACATGCCGCCGATAGCCAGCAAGGTGCCGATGGCCGCGCCGGCCAGGGTCACGGTCTTGCGTTTGCCGGTGCGCAGCAGGTTGCAGCCGGCGGCGGCGAAGTTGTAGATGGTGTTGTCCTGAGTGGTCCACAGGTTGAGGAACAGCATGATCACGGCAGCCATGGACAGCCCCTGCAGCACCAGCACTTCGACCACGTCCGGCTGTTGATAGACGATGGCGCCATAGGCACCGGCGACGATCATCAGGCCATTGCCGATGAAGAAGCCGAACAGGCTGGCCAGCACCGCGACGCGGCCGCTCTTGGCGAAACGTGTCCAGTTGGTGGCCTGGGTGGCGCCGCTGACGAAGGTGCCAAACACCAGGGTGATGGCCATGCTCAGGCTCATGCTCTCCTTGGGTTGGACTGCCAGTAGCCCGGCCATGCCGCCGATATCACGGGTGGCGATCCACAGCGAAGCCACCAGCAGCACCAGCATGGCCGGCACGGCAACGCGCGAGAGCAGATCCAGGCCCTTGTAACCGACGAAGGCGGTGAGACAGAAACCGAAGCCGAACAGCACCATCAGTGGGATGGTCAGGCTGTCGGGCAGGCCGAGAATCTTCACCAGGACGATGGCGATGGTCGCCGTGCCCCAGGCGTACCAGCCGATCTGGGTGAAGCCGAGCAGCATGTCGGACAGCTTGCTGCCCACCTCGCCGAAGCAGAAACGGCCCATCAGCACCGAGTTCAGCCCACTGCGGCAGGCGATCAGGCCCAGCACGGCGGCATACAGGCCGAGCAGCAGGTTACCGATCACCGCAGCCCAGAGCAGAGTGGTGAAGTCGAAGGCCATGCCGATCTTGCCGCCGGCGAACATAGTGGCGGTGAAGAAGGTGAAGCCGAACAGCAGGATGGCGGTGGAAAACAGCCCTTGGCGTGCGCCGCTGGGCACCTCGCTCAGGGGGTAATCGCTATCGGGGGTGGCATGGCTCATGGACCTGGCTCCGGTAAGAGGGTGAGGCCTTGGCGATAGCAGGGGACGTGCCAGAAAGCAGTGCAGCAGTCTGCTTGGCAAGGTGATCAAAGGGGCTTGTGCGATATGCACAAAGAAACGCACTTATGGCAGCGCAAGGTCGTTCAAGATTTGTGACTGTAGAACAAAAGTGGTGCGCAGCACTGTAGCCACGCACCAGCTTGCAGCGCCTCAGTTGACGGTGACCTGCGGCATCGGTGGCATGGTCACGGTCTGCTCGGCGCTCGGGGCGAGCACTTCGGCTTCGCCGTCGACCACTTGCTTGCCGTCCTGGTTGAACACGCGGGTGGCGATGCGCACGCGGTTCTTTGGCAGCTTTTCCAGCACTTCCAGTTTCACGGTGAGGGTGTCGCCGAGTTTCACCGGGCGGGTGAACTTGAGTTGCTGTCCAAGGTAGATGGTGCCCGGGCCGGGCAGGTTGCAGGCGATGGCAGCGCTGATCAGCGCGCCGGTGAACATGCCGTGGGCTATGCGTTCCTTGAACATCGTCTCGGCGGCGAAGGCGGCGTCCAGATGCACCGGGTTGTTATCGCCCGATACTGCCGCGAACAGCTGCACGTCGCGCTCTTGCACCTGCTTTTCGAAGCTGGCTTGCTGGCCAACGCTGAGTGCGTCGTAAGGGATATTGGTGACCTGAGTCATGGACACTCCTTGATTGGGCTTCGACCATGGCTCAGCGCCTGCTGCAGCCAGTCGATCAGGTGGGCGGTGACCTCGTCGCGATTGCTCTCGTTGAGCAGCTCGTGACGGGCCTCGGGATAAATCTTCAGTTGCACGTCGCGCACGCCAGCTTCGCGCAGGGCGCCAGCCAGATCACCCAGGCGCTTGCCGTCGCTGACAGGGTCGCGCGAGCCACCGATCACCAGTAGCGGCAGGTCAGCATCGATCTGCGCCAGGTTGCTGGACGGGGTGATGTGCTGCAGGCCATCGAGCAGGTCGCACCACAACTGCGTGGTGCAGACGAAACCGCACAGCGGATCGGTCACGTATTTGTCCACTTCCGCCGGGTCGCGGCTGAGCCAGTCGAAGGCCGTTCGGTTGGGCTTGAAAGCCTTGTTGAACGAGCCGAAGGAGAGAAAATCGATGACCTTGCTGCGCCCCTTGGGGCCCAGGCGCCAGCGCTCGAAGCCGGCGATCAGCCTGGCGGCCTTGTACAGCGCCACGGGCTGGTAATTGGAGCCGGACAGCACGGCGCCCTGCAGGCTGCAGCTATGGCCCAGCAGATAGGCCATGCCGATGTAGCTGCCCATGCTGTGGCCGAACAGGAAGATTGGCGTATGCGGGTGCTGCTGGCGAATGTGGTGGTTGAGGGTGGACAGGTCGCCGACCACCTTGCTCCAGCCGTCTTCATCAGCATAGTGGCCAAGGGTGCCGCGTTCGGCGGTAGCGCCATGGCCGCGCTGATCCAGCGCGTAGAGCGCGAAGCCTGCCGCGACCAGGGCTTCAGCCAGACGTACGTAGCGCAGGCTGTGCTCGGCCATGCCATGGGCCAGCATGACCGCCGCGCGTGGCGGCTCGTCGCCGTACCAGTGATTGACCTGCAATGGTGTGCCATCGCTGGCGTTGATAACGAAGGCGTCGTGGCGCATGGCGAATCCTTGTGCCGGGAGTTGGCGGCATTGTGCACCTTGGCCGTCATCACGCAAAGCACAGTCGAATTTCCATCGAGCCGCAAAGATCGGTTACGAATCACTACATTTATTTTCCATCGAAAGGTTAAAACCACCGGCTTTCAGCCGGTGAGCTTTAGCGCCACCATGCGGG
>NZ_QASO01000011.1:83096-83605 GCF_003052605.1 Ectopseudomonas oleovorans
GATTACAGATACGGCAGTCATACGGTCTACCAGATCGAGTATCACTTTGTTTGGGTGACTAAGTACCGATACAAGGTGCTCAGCGGTGAGGTTGCTGAGCGAGTGCGAGAGCTGGTGAGACAGACGTGCGAAGCATTTGAAATTCGGATTGTGAAAGGTGTGGTGAGCAAGGATCACGTGCATATTCTGGTGAGCAGTCCGCCGAATTTGGCGCCGAGTGAGATCATGAGGCGGATCAAGGGGCGTACGGCGAGCAAGCTTTTCGAGGAGTTTCCCCATCTGAAAAAGCGCTATTGGGGGCAGCATTTTTGGGCTCGCGGGTACTTTTGCGCGACGGTTGGGCAGATGACGGAAGAGATGATCAAGCAGTATCTGGAGCATCATTTTGAGCCGAGCCCGAACGATAATTTCAGGATGGAGCCTGACTGATCCGACGCGTCGTTCAGTCGACGCGTATCCGGACTTTCAGTCCGTAAGTCACTAACCCACCGACTTCAGTCGGTGGTTGT
>NZ_QASO01000110.1 GCF_003052605.1 Ectopseudomonas oleovorans
TGTAGGGATCAGTCGCGGCGTTCGTACTCGCCTTCGAGCACGTTGGGGTTGGTCTTGCCGGTGCGGGCGGCCTGGTCATCGAAGAAGGCGCGCTGACGCAGGGTCTGCTCCTCGGCACGGCGGCGGATCTTGCCCACCAGCAGGCGGCGGGTGAAGGGGGTCAGGCAGAGCACACCGAGGATGTCGCTGATAAAGCCCGGCAGCAGCAGCAGGCCACCGCCGACGGCAATCAGCAGGCCTTCGAGCATTTCCTGCTCGGGCAGCTCGCCGCGCGAGAGCTTTTCGCGGGCGCGCCAGGCAGTGGCCACCCCGGCGACGCGCAGCAGCACGCTGCCGAGAATCGCGGTACCGATCACCAGCATCAGCGTGGGCAGCACGCCTATGGCGCTGCCGACCTTGATCAGCAGGGCCAGCTCGATAATGGGAAAGAGCAGAAAGAGGAACAGAAACACGCGCATGAGTCGAAGTGTCCTTGGCGGAAGACGGGTTTCCCGTAGAAGTTAAATATGGCGTTTCGCGCTTAATTCAAGCTGAAGGCGCACCATTGGTCGGCCAGCTCTCGGCTCTGGCCAGTTGCACCAGCGCCTGGCGCACGGCACCGGGATTGCTGCAGGTTACAGGAAAGGGCAGCCAGTACAGACTCTGGCCGATGCGTAGATGAAAGCCTTCACTGTCGACACCGACCATCTGCGCTGGTTCGTGTTGCGGCAGTCCGGCCAGTTCGACGTAATGGGCGATGGCCTTGGCGTGATCTTCATTCATGTGCTCGACCATGCTCGCTTCACTACCGTCTGTCGCAAAGGGGTTGGCCAAGGCCACCTGGTCGAGCCAGTGAATGGCGCCGAAGCCGCCGATGAAACGCCAGCGCACCGGCTCCAGCCGCCAGAAATCGAAATCATGCGCCCGGTGGTAGTCGCGCGACTGGGGGAAAAAGCGGTAATAACGCTGGGCGGCCGCTTCGATTTCGCTCTCGTCATGCAACTGTCGTGCTTCGGCGAGCAGAGTGAGGCGACCGACCGCCTGCACATCCTCTGCGCCACGCTCGCCAACCAACAGCGAACATTTGGCGTTCTGCCCGAGGTTATGGGTGTGCTGGGCGATGCGGCTGATCAGGATCAGCGGCCGGCCCTCGGCGTCCAGGCAGTAGGGCACCACCGATCCGAACGGGAAACCCGGCATGGCCTTGGAGTGGGTGCTAAGCACGCCACGGTATTCCTTGAGCAGCAATTCTCGTGCATGCTTGCCGGCTTTAACGCTCACCTATATGGCTCCTCGCAAAGAATCCGTAGGAACCTGTTCACTGTCAGCTGCGCGTCGGCGCTACTGCGTTAAAAACAGGCTGGAACGCCAGCCCGGTCGGAATGCTCATTTACAACTCGTAAAGTCGTGCGCGACTCCGAGCGTTCCTCGCCTGTTTTTGCCTTGTATCGCTCTAGCTCGCAAGACCGTGAACAGATTCCTAATAAACGGACAGACGTCCTAGCATAGCGCTTAGCGGGCATCAGCGGGGTCGGTAAATGCTGCACCTTGAGGGGGATAAAGCGATGCAACTGAAAGACAAAGTCATCATCATCACTGGCGGTTGCCAGGGGCTGGGTCGCGCCATGGGTGAGTACCTGGCGGCCAAGGGCGCCAAGCTGGCGCTGGTCGATCTGAACCAGGAAAAACTCGACGAAGCCGTGGCTGCCTGCAAGGCCGCTGGTGGTGACGCCCGTGCCTACCTGTGCAACGTCGCCGATGAAGAGCAGGTGACCCATATGGTTGCCCAGGTGGCCGATGACTTCGGCGCCATCAACGGCCTGGTCAACAATGCTGGCATCCTGCGTGATGGCCTGACCGTCCGCGTGAAAGATGGCGAGATGACCAAGATGAGCCTGGCGCAGTGGCAGGCGGTGATCGACGTCAACCTGACCGGCGTGTTCCTCTGCACCCGTGAAGTGGCGGCGAAGATGATCGAGCTGAAGAACGAGGGCGCGATCGTCAACATCTCCTCCATTTCCCGCGCGGGCAATATGGGGCAGGCCAACTACTCCGCCGCCAAGGCCGGCGTGGCTGCTGATACCGTGGTCTGGGCCAAGGAGCTGGCGCGTTACGGCATTCGCGTCGCGGGCGTGGCGCCGGGCTTCATCGAAACCGAGATGACCGCCAGCATGAAGCCGGAAGCGCTGGAGAAAATGACCTCGGGCATTCCGCTCAAGCGCATGGGCAAGCCGGCCGAGATCGCCCATTCGGTGGCCTACATTCTGGAAAACGACTACTACACCGGTCGCATTCTGGAGCTGGACGGCGGCCTGCGTCTGTAATCCGCCAGGCCTGAACGAAAAACGCCTCGACTGGTTCGGGGCGTTTTTGTTTCTGTCAGTGCACACCCTGCGAGCGGCGGCCTGGACTTGGACTTTAGGGTGCGCCGTGCGCACCGCTGGGCTTAGTGCGTGCGTGCGACGGCGAAACGGCTCAATTCGACCAGCGCGTCGCGGTATTCACCGGCCGGCAGCACGTCCAGGCAGGCAATGGCGCGTTCGGCGTAGTCGCGGGCGAGTTGCGCGGTGTACTCCAGAGAGCCAGCGGCATCCACGGCGGCGCGGATGCTTTCCAGGTCTTCGATACCGCCTTTCTGAATCGCGCGGCGTACCAGCGCGGCCTGTTCCTCGGTGCCTTCACGCATGGTGTAGATCAGTGGCAGGGTCGGTTTGCCTTCGGCCAGGTCGTCACCGACGTTCTTGCCCAGTTCGGCCGCGTCGCCCTTGTAGTCGAGCAGGTCGTCGACCAGCTGGAAGGCGATACCCAGGTGGTCGCCGAAGGTACGCAGGGCTTCGCGCTGCGCCTCGTTGGCGCCGGCCAGGGCGGCGGCACTGTGGGTCGAGGCCTCGAACAGCATCGCCGTCTTGCCGCGGATGACTTCCATATAGGTCTCTTCCGTGGTGCTGGCGTCGCGCACCTTGGACAGCTGCAGCACTTCGCCTTCGGCGATTACGCGAGTGGCGTGGGAGAGAATCTTCATTACCGGCATGGAGCCGAGCTCGACCATCATTTCGAACGAGCGTGAGTAAAGGAAGTCGCCCACCAGCACGCTCGGTGCGTTGCCCCACTGTGCATTGGCGGTGCTGCGGCCACGGCGCATGTCGGACATGTCGACCACGTCGTCATGCAGCAGGGTGGCGGTGTGCAGAAATTCGATGGTGGCGGCCAGCAGGCGCAGGTCATCGGCCTGGTAACCCAATGCACGCCCGCTGAGCAGTACCAGCAATGGGCGCAGGCGCTTGCCGCCAGCGGAGATGATATAGTCGCCGATCTTTTCCACCAGCGGCACGCGGGAAACCACCTGTTGGCGAATGATGCCATCGACGGCGGTGAAATCGTCCGCTACCACGCGGTAGAAAGCCTGGGGTTGCATCGGCGACTGGTGCTCCTGTGAGGTTGCGCGGCATGCTAGGTGGCAGGGTAGGGGCTGTCAAGGCAAGCACGGGCGCCCCTTGCGAAGCGTTCGGCGCTTGCGTACAATCGCGCACCCTGAACTTTCCCCCTGGGTATTTCCCTGCCTTACGCAATTGCAAGGGTGTCACTTCCGGCCCCAAGCAGCCATGCCAGCCAATAACGACTTTTCTAAAGCGCTGGGTGAGCAGGATCAACGGAGATTTACCATGTACGCAGTAATTGTTACTGGTGGCAAGCAATACAAAGTCACCGAAGGCGAATTCCTCAAGATCGAGAAGCTCGAAGTCGCCACTGGCGAAGCCGTGACTTTCGATCGCGTTCTGCTGATCGGCAACGGCGACGACGTTAAAATCGGCGCTCCGGTCGTAGACGGCGCTAAAGTGGTTGCCGAAGTCGTGTCGCAAGGCCGTCACGATAAAGTGCGCATCATCAAGTTCCGCCGTCGTAAGCACCACATGAAGCGTCAGGGCCACCGTCAGTGGTTCACTGAGATCAAAATCACCGGTATCCAGGCCTGATTCGTCGGCCCCGATCCTTTATAGGAGTATTGACTCATGGCACACAAAAAAGCTGGCGGTTCTACCCGTAACGGCCGCGATTCCGAAAGTAAACGCCTTGGCGTGAAAATGTACGGTGGTCAGGTCATCAAGGCCGGTAACATCATCGTTCGTCAGCGCGGCACCGAGTTCCACCCGGGTTTCGGCGTGGGCATGGGCAAGGATCACACCCTCTTCGCTAAAGTCGAAGGCGTGGTCAAGTTCGAAGTGAAAGGCGCTTTCGGCCGTCGCTACGTGAGCGTCGTTCAGGCCTAATCGCCTACGCGCTGGAAAAGCCCTGTCCGTAGGACGGGGCTTTTTTGTTGTGCGCCAGGCATGGCGCGTAGCGCCGTGACTGGCGCTGTTCGGTTCACTGTGGTGGTGGACTGGACGACTTGGAGGTGAAAGTCCTCTACACACCCGGCAAGGGGAAGTGTTAGCCAGAGGCAAGGGTGTCGCGGGCGGCTGCGAATCTGAAGGAAGCCCGAGGCAAAATGCTGGCCTGACGAACAGGAAGCGGATAGAGGC
>NZ_QASO01000111.1 GCF_003052605.1 Ectopseudomonas oleovorans
CGTAGTAGAGATCCACTCGATTGCACAGTGACATGAACTGATGACGAACCGGTCGCACCGACCTGTGTGTAACCTGCTGCATCCATCGGCCCTCTGCTTTGCAAGGCCGCTAGCCCGGTTAGGCGCACAGGAGCGAAATTCATCATGGCTCAAGGCTAACGCCTTATCAGAAGTCGAATATACGGAAGCAGTCGTACCTAGGTTCAGAGGCAGATTATTTCACTGGCAAAACGGGAGGAGTCCATATACGGATGCAATCCGGGGGCTTTGCCAAGGGTGCCCCGGAGTTCATTGGGCTACAGGTCGTAGCCGCTCAGTCAGCCGGCGGTACGATCAGCGCGTCGCTGTCGAGCGAGGCCAGCAGGCGACTGGCGACGCTGCCGAGGAAGAAGCGCGAAACCCCTTCACGGGCATGGGTACCGAGTACCAGCAGGTCCGCGCCACTCTGGCGTAGCGCCTCGCCGATCACCCCTTCCGGTGAGCCGATCTGCACCAGCAGGCGCTCGTCATTCAGGCACGCGCCGACCGCCGCCAGGCGTTCCTGCAGTTGCTGGCGCAGCAGTTGGCGCTGGTTTTCCAGCACCTCGGCACTGATCCCGGGCTCCATGATCGCGCCGGCGGCTAAAGGCTCGACGGCACTGGCCACATGCAGTTCATCCAGGCTCACCAGGCCCAAGTCGCGCGCCCGGCTCAATGCCTGCAGCGAGGTACGCGACAGATCCATCGCCAGCAAGGCATGCCGGTACTCGTGGGTGACCGGGCCGTTGACCCGCAGCACCGGCAGATGACTGCTGCGTACGACGCGCTCGAGCGTGGTGCCGACAAAGAAGTCACGCAGCGTCGACTTGCGATGCGCCCCCACCACCAGCAGATCGGCGCCCATGCCCTGCGCACTCTCGACGATCACCGCGGCCGCTTCGCCCGTGCCGACAATCACACGCGGCACACTGCCGGCCTGCTCCCCCAGGCGTTCGGCCTGGGTCTGCAAGAGACTCTCGGCCTGCTGTACCTGGCGCTGCACATAGGCGGCAGGGGCCTCATCATCGATCACATGCAACAGACCCCATTCACCGCCACCCTGACGACGAATCAGTTGCACGGCACGCTGCACCGCATGCGCCGAACGCTCGGACAGATCGGTTGCTACCAGAATCTTGATCATCTCGTTTCCTCCATTGCATTCCAGGGTCTGTACGAAAAGTCGCCGGGCGAAGATCAGGCGATACCGATGGCGCCCCCATAAAAACGGATAAGATCCGGACTGGGCTCGCACTCGGGTTTACGAGCTGTAGATGAGCATTCCGGCCCCATTTTCACCAAGCACAGGCACTTTTCGTACAGAACCTAACACCGCGTTACATTCAAACGCCTGCCGACGCCCCAGTCCTTGATGCAGGTCAGCTCCTGTGCGTTAACGCGCACTTAGGGTAACCCGCAACACTCGCCGTCCCGCCGCACGCTGGCCCGCGAGCACGGCCCGGACACCGCAGGAGACTCGCCCCATGGGCAATGCCCCCTCAGAATATACCGACCACACCTGGCACGCCTTGACTGCACAGGACGCCCTGAAAGTGCAGCGCAGCAGCGCCAGCGGTCTCAGCCAGGACGAGGCGCAGCGGCGCCTGCAGCAGCATGGTGCCAATCGCCTGCCGCCGCCACAACGCCGGGGGCCATTGCTGCGCCTGCTCTACCAGTTCCATAACGTGCTGCTCTATCTGATGCTGGCGGCCGCCCTGATCGCCGCCCTGCTCGGCCACTGGATCGATACTTCGGTGATCCTCACCGCCGTGCTGATCAACGTGATCATCGGCTTCATCCAGGAGGGCAAGGCGGAAAATGCACTGGACGCCATCCGCAGCATGCTCTCGCCACGCGCCATGGTGCTGCGCGCGGGCGAACGCCACGAGATCGATGCCGCTCAGCTGGTGCCCGGCGACGTGGTGCTGCTGGCCTCCGGCGACAAGGTGCCAGCCGACCTGCGCTTGATCAGCGTGAAGAACCTGCTGGTGGAGGAAGCGGCGCTGACCGGCGAATCGGTGCCGGTGGAAAAATCCGTGGCGCACTGCAGCAAGGATGCTGCGCTCGGCGACCGTCGCTGCATGGCCTATTCCGGCACCCTGGTCAGCAGCGGCCAGGCCAGCGGCGTGGTGGTAGCGACCGGTGCCAACACTGAACTCGGCCGAATCGGCGCGATGCTGCAGCAGGTGCAGGCGTTGTCCACGCCACTGCTGCGACAGATCGAACAGTTCAGCCGCTGGCTGGCGGTGATCATCCTGATCCTGGCGTTCGCCACCTTCATCCTCGGCATCCTCTGGCACGGCCAGAACCCCGGCGAGATGTTCATGATGGTGGTGGCACTGACCGCCTCGGCCATCCCCGAAGGTCTGCCGGCGATCATGACGGTGATCCTCGCCCTCGGCGTGCAGCGCATGGCCGGCCACAACGCCATCGTCCGCCGCCTGCCGGCGGTGGAAACCCTGGGCTCGGTGACGGTGATCTGCTCGGACAAGACCGGCACCCTGACCCGCAACGAAATGACCGTACAACGCGTGGTCAGCGCCAGCCGCATCCTCGATGTCTCCGGTGTCGGTTACGCCCCGGAAGGCGCCTTTCACCAGGACGGCAAGCTGCTTGAGCCCGACACCGAACTGCTGGAGATCGCCCGTGCCGCCCAGCTGTGCAACGACGCCCGCCTGCAACAGGACGCCGCCGGCCACTGGCAACTACATGGCGACCCGACCGAAGGCGCGCTGCTGACCCTGGCGCTGAAAAGTGGTCTCGATATCCAGTCGCTGCGCACACAATTGCCCCGCAGCGACGCAATTCCGTTCGAATCCGAACACCGCTTCATGGCCACCCTGCACCACGACCACACCGGCCATGGCCTGGTCTACCTCAAGGGCGCTCCCGAGCGCGTGCTGGAGATGTGCAGCAACCAGCGCAGCGCCGATGGCAGCAGTGAGGCGCTGGATACCGACTACTGGCGCCGCCAGGCCACCGACCTGGCCGCGCGTGGCCTGCGCCTGCTGGCACTGGCCAGCAAGCCGGCGACGGCCGAACAACGCACGCTGAATTTCGCCGACGTGGAAAGCGGCCTGACCCTGCTGGCACTGGTCGGCATCATCGACCCGCCGCGTGCCGAGGCCATCGCCGCCGTCGCCGAATGCCAGCGCGCCGGCATCCGGGTGAAGATGATCACCGGCGATCACGCAGAAACCGCCCGCGCCATCGGCGCGCAACTGGGCATCGGCGTCGGCATGCCGGCGATGACCGGGGCGGAACTGGAACTGCTCGACGAGCGCCGCCTGCGCGAGGTACTGCCCGGCATCGAGGTGTTCGCCCGCGCCAGCCCCGAGCACAAGCTGCGTCTGGTGCAATGCATGCAGGACAGTGGCCAGGTGGTGGCGATGACTGGCGACGGGGTCAACGATGCCCCGGCGCTCAAGCGCGCCGACGTCGGCGTGGCCATGGGGCTCAAGGGCACCGAGGCGGCCAAGGAAGCGGCCGAAGTGGTGCTGGCCGACGACAACTTCGCCACCATCGCCGGCGCCGTGCGCGAAGGCCGGGCGATCTACGACAACCTGAAGAAATTCATCCTCTTCGCCCTGCCCACCAACGGCGGCCAATCGCTGATCGTGATCTTCGCCATCCTCTTTCAGGTGGTGCTGCCACTGACCCCGGCACAGGTACTGTGGGTCAACATGGTCACCTCCAGCACCCTGGGCCTGGCGCTAGCCTTCGAGCCCTCCGAACGCGGGCTGATGAAACGCGCGCCACGGGCGCCCAACGAGCCGCTGCTATCGGGCTTCTTCGTCTGGCGCGTGGTGATGGTGTCGGTACTGATCGCCGGCGCCGGCATCGGCCTGTTCCTCTGGGAGCTTGAGCGTGGCAACAGCCTGGAGAGCGCCCGCACCATCGCGGTCAATGCCGTGGTGATGTGCGAGATTTTCTATCTGCTCAACAGCCGCAGCATCTTCGGCTCGGTACTCAGCCGCGACGGCCTGTTGGGCAATCGGGTCGTGCTGCTGACCATCGCCGCCTGCATCGTGCTGCAGATGCTGTTCACCTATGCCCCGCCGCTGCAACAGGTGTTCGGCTCCACCGGGCTGAGCTTTGATGAATGGCTGCGCGTGCTGCTGGCCGGCCTGGCACTGTTCTGCGCGGCGGAACTGGAGAAGTGGGTGGTGCGGCGCTTCGGCCTGCATGCACAGGCCCGTAGGGCGGGTGCAACCCGCCGTTAGCCGGGCTGGCGGGGTACCCCCGCCCTACGCCTGACGGGCGAAGGCGATCAGCTCGGGGTAGAAGGCGCGGAAATCCTCGCTGAGCGGCTGGTACAGCCGCTCCAG
Source organism: Ectopseudomonas oleovorans (assembly GCF_003052605.1). Lineage (GTDB taxonomy): Bacteria > Pseudomonadota > Gammaproteobacteria > Pseudomonadales > Pseudomonadaceae > Aquipseudomonas > Aquipseudomonas oleovorans_A. The sequence goes on from NZ_QASO01000111.1 coordinate 4,347, forward strand.
CTCGGCCAGGCTGCCGTCGAGCAACTGCGGCCTGGACAGGCGCCGCTGCATGCCGGCGATCACCTGCTCCAGCACCGCGAACTCGCGGTAGCTGCCGAGCCAGTCCTGCGCCGCCATGCGCGGCGCCATCAGCGCCAGGCGTCCCGGCAACTCCGGTTCGGCGGCCAGCACCCGGTACACCTCGCGGGTGAAATGATCCAGCGGCTGCGCCGCATACTCGACCCAATCGCGGGCCAGGCAATGGTCGAAGAACAGATCCAGCAGCATGCCGGCCGTGCGGCGCCGCGCGGCGGGAAACCGGGCACGCGCGCGCGCCTGTAGCGGGTGGCTGTCGGTAAAGGCGTCGATACGCCGGTGCAGGCGGATGGCCGCTTCGATCTCAGTCGGCCAGCGTCCGGCCAGGGGGCCCTTGACGAAGTCGCCATACAGGCTGCCGAGCAGTTGCGGCGGCGCATCGCCGCCAAGATGAAGATGGGCCAGGTAGTTCATGACACGAGCTTACCGCCCTGAGCAGGACAATCGAAGCTGTTGATGGGGACTATTGGCACAATCAATCTGTATATCGCCCAGAGACGATATAAAATTCGTCCCATGACGATACACACCGACATTGCCATGGACATCGACACCATCATCAAGGCCCTCGCCCACCCCGTGCGCCGCGACATCCTCTACTGGCTGAAGGAGCCCGAGCGCCACTTCGCCGAGCAGGAGCATCCGCTGGAGATCGGCGTCTGCGCCGGCAAGATCTACCTGCGTACCGGGCTTTCGCAATCCACCGTTTCCGCCCACCTGACCACCCTGCAACGCGCCGATCTGGTGACCAGCCGCAAGGTCGGCCAGTGGCACGTCTTCAAGCGCAACGACGAGCTGATCCAGGCTTTCGTCGAGCGCCTCGGCCAGCAACTCTGATTTGACCTTTCCCTCGGAGAAACCACCATGCCCACACTGTTCGACCCCATCCAGATCGGTGATCTGCACCTGAACAACCGCATCATCATGGCACCGCTGACCCGCTGCCGCGCCGACGAAGACCGCGTGCCCAACGCGCTGATGGCCGAGTACTACGTACAGCGTGCCTCGGCCGGCCTGATCATCAGCGAAGCCACTGCCGTCACGCCGATGGGCGTGGGCTACCCGAACACCCCCGGCATCTGGTCGGATGCGCAGATCCGCGGCTGGAGCAACATCACCCAGGCGGTACATGCCAATGGCGGCAAGATCGTCCTGCAGCTGTGGCACGTCGGCCGCATCTCCGACCCCATCTACCTGAACGGCGAACTGCCGGTCGCTCCCAGCGCGATCAAGCCGGCCGGCCACGTCAGCCTGATCCGTCCGCTTAAGGACTACGTCACCCCACGTGCGCTGGAGACCGAAGAAATCGCCGATATCGTCGAGGCTTATCGTCAAGGCGCCGAGAACGCCATGGCCGCCGGTTTCGATGGCGTGGAAATCCACGGCGCCAACGGCTACCTGCTCGACCAGTTCCTGCAGAGCAGCACCAACCAGCGCACCGACCAGTACGGCGGCAGCGTCGAGAACCGCGCGCGTCTGCTGCTGGAAGTGACCGACGCCGCCATCTCGGTGTGGGGCGCCGGCCGCGTCGGCGTGCACCTGGCGCCGCGCGCCGACGCCCACGACATGGGCGACGCCAACCGCGCCGAGACCTTCGGCTACGTCGCCCGCGAACTGGGCAAGCGCGGCATCGCCTTCATCTGCGCCCGCGAGAAGGAGGGCGACGACAGCCTGTCGCCGCAGCTCAAGCAGGCATTCGGCGGCGTGTTCATCGCCAACGAGCGCTTCACCAAGGAGCAGGCCAACGCCTGGCTGGCCGCAGGCAAGGCCGATGCCGTGGCCTTCGGCATCCCCTTCATCGCCAACCCGGACCTGCCGCAGCGCCTGGAACAGGACGCGCCGCTGAACGAGCCGCACCCGGAAACCTTCTACGGCTCCGGCCCGGTCGGCTATATCGACTATCCGCGTCTGTGAGATCGCAGCTAATGCACCTCCCACAAGCGATATCCCGTGGGAGGGGCTTTAGCCGCGACCAATAAACGAACGCCCCGCATTGCGGGGCGTTCGTTTATCGAGATGGTGGCACTCAGCGCTGATTGATCTGCTGCTGCAGATTCATCACCTGGCTCTGCAGGGTATTGATGTTGCGCGTCATCTGCGCGCGGAAAGCATCGAACTCGGCGGTATTCGGCCCGGCACTGGCGGCCGGGCGGTTGTCCAGCTCGCTGCGCAGCACCAGCAGATCCTGCTCCAGGCTACGGATCAATTGCGCCGGATTGCCCTGCTTCTTCAGCGCATCGATATCGCCACCGAGGGCCTTGATGCGGGTATCGAGCTTGGCCAGTTCAGCCTGGGTCGCCTTGACGTCCGCCAGGGCGGATTTCAGCGCCGCCTGCTCGGTGGAGAGCGCCTGCAGACGCTTGTCGAAATCGGCGTTGGCGCCGATGCCACTCTTGAGCTCCGCCCTCAACTGTTCGATGCGCTTGTCCAGCGCTGCCTGCGCCGTGGCGCTCTGCTGTTGCTGCTTGCCCAGCTCGACCAGGCGATTTTCCAGCTGCTTGACCTGCAGCTTGAGTGCCTCGTTGCCGCTAGTAACGCTGGACTCGGTGGCCACCACCTTGCCGGAAATATCCTGAATTCGTCCGGCCGCCTCCTCGCTGATGCGCGCGAAGCTTTCCTGGGTCGCCACCAGGCGCTGCTCCATCAGGCCGATCTGCTGCAGGCTCCACCAGCTCAGGCCGGCCAGGGCGAAACTCAGCGCGCCAACCAGCGCCCACAGCGGCCCGGTACTGGCGCCCTTGGCCACTGCAGCCTTGCTGCTGGCCACGCGGCTGCTACGCGCAGCGGGCTCCTCACGCGGCTCGGCGAAACCCTCACGGCGCTCCGGAGTCAGGCTGGGCAGATTGTCGAGCTCGTCGTTGGCGTCGTTACGCATGGTCGGACCTATGGTTGGAACGAATGAACGGAAATGCCGCGCAGTATACCGATTCACCATTACACCATCAGCGTCGCGCCAAGCAGGTGCGCTGCGCACCGACGAAGGGCGCGACAGGGCCATCGACTCGCCTGCAGCCCAGCAGTTCCGCAAAACATGAACTGGTACGCACTTTGCTTTTTCTTCCGTCGTGAACGAGCCGATAGCGCGTCGCTCACAAGCCAGCAGGCGGCCTGAGAGTTCTGCAAAGCACGAAGATGTGTCCCAGCCGAAGGATTACGGCTGGCGCGGTTACGGATGGTGAGGAAGGCCTGAACCCGTGACCCTTCAACCAATCGGGAGAAGTGGCAATGGAACTGAACAAAGAAGTACTGGACTGCATGAAAGCGCTGCGTCGCCGTCTACGCGAAGAGCAGGACGTGGACATTCGCCTGAGCCAGCCCAACGCAGTCGGCGCCATGCTCGATGGCAGCCTGAAATCCGACGATGAAGAAACCCGCCGCCTCGGCCAGCGCCTGGCCGAACTGTCCGATCAACCGCAGCGCGCATCGACCACCCCACTGGCCGCCGTCGAGATACCAGTCGGCGCGCCAACCGGCTCGGTACGCATCTATCGCGGCCAACGCATCTACGCCTGAGGTCCCATCTGCGCCTGCCACCAGGTGCAGAACTCATCCAGTGCATCCCACAGACTGGCCCGGGGTTCGTAGCCAAGGTACTCGCGGGCACGGTCGATGTTCAGGGAGAAATCCCTGGCCATCACCGCCACACCAAGGCGAAACAGACTCGGTTCGGGCCGCCCCGGCAGCACCCGACACACGCCTTCGTTGAGCGTCGCCGCGGCGTAGGCCAGCGGGAACGGCACATGCCGCGTCACCGGCGGCAACTCAAGGCGGCGCAGCACGTAATTGACCACGTCCCACAGCGGCACCGGCGCGCCATTACTGATGTTGTACACCTGGCCGAGCGCCGCCCCGCCCACCTGCAGCGAGCTGAGCAAGGCGTCGTTGAGATTGTGCACGTTGGTGAAGTCGACCTTGTTCAGACCATTGCCGATGATCGCCAGGCGACCCTTGCGCTGCATGCCGATCAAGCGCGGGAAGATGCTGGTATCACCCGCGCCGGTGACGAAGCGCGGACGCACGGCGATCACCTCCAGGCCGAACTCCTGCGCGGCGAACACCTGCTGCTCGGCCAGGTACTTGGTCTTGCCGTAGTGATCGGAGAAGCGCTTGGGCACCTGCTCCTCGCGAATATCGACATGGGACTTGCCATCGAAATAGATCGACGGTGAGGACAGATGCACCAGGCGCCGCACCTTCTGCTTGAGGCAGGCATCGACGACATTCTCGGTGACCGTGACGTTGGCCTGATGAAAATGCGCATAGTCGCCCCACACGCCCACCGCGCCCGCGCAGTGCACCACCGCCTCGACATCCCGGCATAGCGCCTGGGTCAGTTCGGCATCGCCGAGATCGCCCTGGACAAATTCGGCACCGCGCCTGACCAGGTGCTGCACACCCTCGGCACGTCGCCCGTTGACCCGCACCGCCAGGCCCTGTTCGAGGGCGAAGCGGGCAAAACGTCCGCCAATGAAACCGCTCGCGCCGGTGACCAGAATCTTCATCCACCATCCCCTGCATTCGATTCTTGTAATGGCCGCACTTTAGCAGCGCCACCCCGGCCCTGCGTTGTCGGCGCTGGCCAGAACAGCGACCCGGCAAGCCTTGGCCACCCGGGCGGACGCTGCCTCACGAATCACGCCCGGCCTGCACCAACGCACTGCCAGCGGCGCGACGCAGATGCTCGGTCAGCCCGGCCAGCAACTCACCGCCATTGCGCCAGTGATGCCAGTACAGCGGCACATCGATGTAGCGCTCGGGAAGCAGATCCACCAGCCTGCCGCTGGCCAGCTCCCCGCGTACCTGCAACTCAGGCACCAGGCCCCAGCCGAGACCACCTTCGGTCAGACGCACGAAGCCTTCCGACGATGGGCACAGGTGATAGGCAAAAGCCCCGGTGATGCCGAGAGCAGCCAGGTAGCGATGCTGCAACTGATCATCCGGGCCGTAGACGATGGCCGGCGCACGTGCCAGCGCCGCTGGCGTGACTCCGGCGGGAAAATGCCGGGCGATAAAAGCCGGGCTGGCCAGCGCGCGATAACGCATCGACCCCAGCGCCAGGCTGCGCGCCCCTGCCACAGTGCGCTCGGCGGCACACACGCAAGCGGCCACCTCGCCCGCGCGCATGCGCTTGAGGCCGACCTCCTGATCCTCCACCACCAGCTCCATCAAGACCTGCCGGGTGGCGCAGAAGTCAGCGGTTGCCGCCGCCCACCAGGTCGCCAGGCTGTCAGCGTTGATGGCGATGCGCAGACGCTCGGGCAGGGTCTGCTCATCCAGCCCCGGCACCTGGCCCTGCAGATCACGCTCGAGCAAACGCACCTGTTGCACATGGTTGAGCAGACGCCGGCCGATCTCGGTAGGTGCCGGCGGCGTAGTGCGCACCAGCACCGGCTGGCCAACCCGCGCCTCGAGCAACTTGATGCGCTGCGACACCGCCGACTGCGACAGCCCCAGCACCTGCGCCGCGCGCTCGAAGCCGGCCTGCTCCACCACGGCTGCCAATGCGGCGAGAAGTTTGTAGTCGAACAATCGATTTTCCTAATGAGCGATCAGCAATATTGGTTTCTCTTATACATCCAGCCGGAGCAGACTCGCCAGCACTCAGCGCCAACGGCGCCAAACCCAAGGAATACGACGGATGTGGCAGAGTTACAGCAACGGCCTGCTGGTGGCCATCGGTCTGATCATGGCCATCGGTGCGCAGAACGCCTTCGTCCTGGCACAGAGCCTGCGCCGCGAACATCATTTGCCAGTGGCAGCCCTGTGCATCGTCTGCGATGCCCTGCTGGTGGCCGCTGGCGTGTTCGGCCTGGCCACCCTGCTGGCACAGAGCCCGACCTTGCTGGCCATCGCCCGCTGGGGTGGCGCCGCCTTCCTGATCTGGTATGGCAGCCAGGCGCTACTGCGCGCCGCGCACCCGCAATCGCTGCAGGCGGCCGGTAGCGAACCGCGCTCATTGCGCACAGTGATGCTCGCAGCGCTGGCGGTCACCCTGCTCAACCCGCACGTCTATCTGGATACCGTGCTACTGATCGGCTCGCTCGGTGCCCAGCAACCTGAACCCGGCGCCTATGCCGCAGGCGCGGCCAGCGCCTCCTTTCTCTGGTTCAGCACTCTGGCGCTCGGCGCGGCCTGGCTGGCGCCCTGGTTGGCAAAGCCATTGACCTGGCGCCTGATCGATCTGGGCGTGGCGGCGATGATGTTCACGGTGGCGGCGCAGTTGATTCTGGGCGCGCTTTAGCGTCATCCCTCGCGTCTCCCGACGCGCACGCTTCCTGCCTCCACGCTCCGACTCCACAGTGCTCATTGCCACCATCCGCGCCCTGCACCCTTTCGGCTCACGGGAGCCATATCGCCCACGCCAGGCAGTCTATGCTCAGCAGGTGTTACCCAGTCGCGATAGCGTCAGCGATGCGGATGAGCGCATTGATGCACTCGCGCCCATGGGTATAACCGAGGTTGCACCACGATGATGCAGCGCATCGGCAAGCTGACCTGATCGAGGTGTTTCATCTTGCTCCAGGCCAGGCCACCGAATGCGCTTCATGGCCCGCACCCCTTGAAAGACAAGCGTTACAGCGCAGCAGTGAAAGCAAACCGAACGTCCGTCGGACGATCGAAACAATTGGTTGCACCTGGTTGCACCAAGCACCTGAGCAGGTTTAATCTCCTGCAGCTTTTGCTGCCCCCCCTCAACAGGCGGCAACCCTTAAGGCCGTCGCAGGCGACGAAATTGCTCCAGGCAATTTCTAACGTGCATAACTGACAAGCAGGATTCTCCATGGCTACCACCACTCTTGGCGTAAAACTCGACGATGCCACCCGCGAACGCCTGAAAAAGGCCGCTGCGCAGATCGACCGTACGCCGCACTGGATGATCAAGCAGGCGATCTTCAATTACCTGGAGCAAGTCGAGAGTGGCCTGACGCCCGCCGAGCATGCCGGCCTGGCCGCTGCCGCCGGTGAAGAAGCGCTGGAGTCGCTGACCGAGCAGGGTCTGCAGGTGTTCCTCGATTTCGCCGAGAGCATCCTCCCGCAGTCGGTATTGCGCGCCGCCATCACCAGCGCCTATCGCCGCCCGGAAAACGAAATGGTGCCGATGCTGCTGGAGCAGGCGCGCCTGAACAAGGAGCAGGCCGAGGCCTCGCAGAAACTGGCTCTCGGCATCGCCGAAAAGCTGCGCAACCAGAAGAACGCCAGTGGCCGTCAGGGCCTGGTGCAGGGCCTGCTGCAGGAGTTCTCGCTGTCGTCGCAGGAAGGCGTGGCCCTGATGTGCCTGGCCGAAGCCCTGCTGCGCATCCCGGACAAGGCCACTCGCGACGCGCTGATTCGCGACAAGATCGCCAACGGCAACTGGAGCCAGCACCTCGGCCAGAGCCCATCGATGTTCGTCAACGCGGCGAGCTGGGGTCTGCTGATCACCGGCAAACTGGTGTCGACCCACACCGAAGCCGGCATGACCTCGGCGCTCAACCGCATCATCGGCAAGAGCGGCGAACCGGTCATCCGCAAGGGCGTGGACATGGCCATGCGCCTGATGGGCGAGCAGTTCGTCACCGGCGAAACCATCGCCGAAGCCCTGGCCAACGCCGCCACCCTGGAAGCCAAGGGCTTCCGCTACTCCTACGACATGCTCGGTGAAGCCGCGCTGACCGCGGAAGACGCCAAGCGTTACCTGGCCTCCTACGAGCAGGCCATCCACGCTATCGGCAAGGCCTCGCACGGTCGCGGCATCTACGAAGGCCCGGGCATCTCGATCAAGCTGTCCGCCCTGCACCCCCGCTACAGCCGCGCCCAGTACGACCGGGTGATGGACGAGCTGTACCCGACTCTGCTGGGCCTGACTCAGTTGGCCAAGCAGTACGACATCGGCCTCAACATCGACGCCGAGGAAGCCGACCGCCTGGAGCTGTCGCTGGACCTGCTCGAGCGCCTGTGCTTCGAGCCATCGCTGGCCGGCTGGAACGGCATCGGTTTCGTCATCCAGGCCTACCAGAAGCGCTGCCCGTACGTGATCGACTACGTCATCGACCTGGCCAAGCGCAGCCGCCATCGCCTGATGATCCGCCTGGTCAAGGGCGCCTACTGGGACAGCGAGATCAAGCTGGCCCAGGTGGGCGGCCTGGAAGGCTACCCGGTGTACACCCGCAAGCCGTACACCGACGTGTCCTACCTGGCCTGCGCACGCAAGCTGCTGGCAGCACCGGAAGCGATCTACCCGCAGTTCGCCACCCACAACGCCCACTCGCTGTCGGCCATCTACCAGTTGGCCGGGCAGAACTACTACCCGGGCCAGTACGAGTTCCAGTGCCTGCACGGCATGGGCGAGCCGTTGTACGAGCAGGTGGTGGGCAAGATCGCCGACGGCAAGCTGAACCGCCCGTGCCGCATCTACGCACCGGTGGGCAGCCATGAAACCCTGCTGGCCTACTTGGTACGCCGCCTGCTGGAAAACGGCGCCAACACCAGCTTCGTCAACCGCATCGCCGACCACAGCATCTCGCTGACAGACCTGGTGCTCGACCCGGTACAGCAGGTCGAGCAGATGGCCGCCCAGGAAGGCACCCTCGGCCTGCCGCACCCGCGCATTCCGCTGCCGCGCGACCTCTACGGCGAGGCCCGACTGAACTCCGAAGGCATCGACCTGGCCAACGAACACCGCCTGGGCTCGCTGTCCTCGGCGCTGCTGTCGTCGACCAATAACGTCTATGTCGCCGGCCCGATCCTCGGCTGCGACACGCCCACCCCGGGCCCGGCCGAGCCGGTGCGCAACCCGGCCGACCACCGCGACCTGGTCGGCCATGTGCACGAGGCCAGCGAGGCCGACATCAAGAGCGCGCTACTCTGCGCCCTGTCCAGCGGGCAGATCTGGCAGCCCACCCTGCCGGCCGAGCGCGCCGCCGTGCTGGAGCGCGCCGCCGACCAGATGGAAGGCGAGATGCAGCAGCTGATGGGCCTGCTGGTGCGCGAATCCGGCAAGACCTTCGCCAACGCCATCAGTGAGGTGCGCGAGGCGGTGGATTTCCTCCGTTACTACGCCGCTCAGGCACGCAGCTTCAGCAACGACAGCTACCGCCCGCTGGGTCCTGTGGTGTGCATCAGCCCGTGGAACTTCCCCCTGGCGATCTTCACCGGTCAGGTGGCCGCCGCCCTGGCCGCCGGCAACACCGTGCTGGCCAAGCCGGCCGAACAGACGCCGCTGATCGCCGCCCAGGCCGTGCGCATCCTGCTCGAGGCCGGTGTACCGGCTGGTGCCGTACAGTTGCTGCCGGGCCGTGGCGAAACCGTCGGTGCGCGGCTGGTCGGTGACGAGCGCGTGCGCGGGGTGATGTTCACCGGTTCCACCGAGGTGGCCGGCATCCTTGCGCGCAACATAGCCGGGCGCCTGGATGCCCAGGGCCGCACCATTCCGCTGATCGCCGAAACGGGTGGCCTCAACGCCATGATCGTCGACTCCTCGGCGCTGACCGAGCAGGTGGTGATGGACGTGATCGCCTCCGCCTTCGACAGCGCCGGCCAGCGTTGCTCGGCCCTGCGCGTACTGTGCGTGCAGGACGACGTGGCCGACCGCGTGCTGACCATGCTCAAGGGCGCCATGGCCGAGTACACCCTCGGCAACCCGGAACGCCTGAACACCGACATCGGCCCGGTGATCGACGCCGAAGCCAAGGCCGGTATCGACACGCACATCGCCAAGCTGCGCGAGAAAGGCCGCAAGGTCACCCAACTGGCGCGCGTCAACGCTGACGACATCAAGCGCGGCACCTTCGTCGTGCCGACCCTGATCGAGCTGGACAGCTTCGACGAGCTCAAGCGCGAGATCTTCGGCCCGGTGCTGCACGTGGTGCGCTACCAGCGCGCGGACCTGGGCAAGCTGCTGCAGCAGATCAACGACAGCGGCTACGGCCTGACCCTCGGCGTGCACACGCGCATCGACGAGACCATCGCCCAGGTGGTCGGCACGGCCAAGGTCGGCAACCTGTATGTGAACCGCAACATGGTCGGCGCCGTGGTCGGCGTGCAGCCGTTCGGCGGTGAAGGCCTGTCCGGTACCGGCCCGAAAGCTGGTGGCCCGCTCTACCTCTATCGTCTGCTCTCGACTCGCCCGCAGGAAGCCGTCGCCCAGTACCTGCAACAGGCCGAGGTGCAGGCCCTGCCGGTTCCGGCCGAACTGGACAAAGTGCGCAGCGCCTTCGCCGAATGGGCAGCCAAGCAGGAGCCGGCTATCGCCGCGCTGTTCGAGCGCTACCGTGCGCTGTCGCAGAGCTACAGCAGCCACACGCTGACCGGCCCGACCGGCGAGCGCAACAGCTACACCCTGCTGCCGCGCGAGCAGGTGCTGAACCTGGCCGACGAGCGCAGCGACCTGCTGGCCCAGTTGGCCGCCACCCTCGCCGTGGGCAGCAAGGCGATCTGGCTGGACAGCCAGCGCGCACTGCATGCCGAACTGCCGAAGGAGGTGCAGAAGCACATCCAGCTGGTGGCCGACTGGAACAGCGTCGACGTGGAGCTGGATGCCATCCTGCACCACGGCGACTCCGACCAGTTGCGCGCAGTCAGCGAGCAGGCGGCGCAGCGCAAGGGCGCCATCGTCGGTGTACACGGCCTGAACAAGGGCGAGACCGACATCGCCCTGGAACGTCTGCTGGTGGAACACGCCCTGAGCGTTAACACTGCGGCGGCTGGCGGTAACGCCAGCCTGATGACCATCGGCTGATCGCAGCCGATAACGGCGTGGAAAGCTGACTGAAAGCTTTCCGCGGCATGCTGTACCCACACGGCGCAACTGCCTGCAGGGGCTACCCGCCCGGCGCCATGTTCTCTCCTCCTGACCTTAGGGTCTGCGCCAGCCTACCCGGCAGGCGCTTCGGGCGGGGCCATCAGCCCCGCTCATCCTCCGCCACCCGCACAAACGAAAAAGCTTCATTTCGCCATCATTGCGTTGTCAGAAAACCTGACTAGCGTTTCAACGACTTGGCGCTGCCCTGGTGTTACGCCACAGATCAACTGTCGGACGGACGGCTTTTCGTAGGGTGTGCAGTGACACCAACGCCAGTCCAAACAGATGTCCTGTCGTTCATCGGGTGCTCAGCCCCAGTTAGCCAGCAAGGATGTGCGTTGGCGCAACGGATAGCCGCCCATTGATCCAGGTCACCACGGCTATCCGGCCAAACGCGCTCAATGCCTATGTCCACTCGTGACACGGAGGTAATTAAGATGTCTGATTCGACGCAAAAACTCCGCCTTGGCGCGCTGATCGCGCTGGTCGTCGGCTCCATGGTCGGCGGCGGTATCTTCTCGCTACCCCAGAACATCGCCGCCAGCGCCAGCGCCGGCGCCACCCTGATCGGCTGGCTGATCACCGGGGTCGGCATGCTGACCCTGGCCTTCGTGTTCCAGTCCCTGGCTAACCGCAAGCCCGAACTCGACGGCGGGGTGTACGCCTACGCCAAGGCCGGTTTCGGCGACTACATGGGTTTTTCCTCAGCCTGGGGCTACTGGATCAGCGCCTGGATCGGCAACGTCAGCTACATGGTGCTGCTGTTTTCCACTTTGGGTTACTTCTTCCCGGTGTTCGGCGAAGGCAACACCCTGCCGGCGGTGATCGGCGCCTCGGTGCTGCTCTGGCTGCTGCACTTTCTGGTGCTACGCGGGATCAAGGAAGCGGCCTTTATCAACACCGTGACCACCATCGCCAAGATGCTGCCGCTGGCGCTGTTCATCTGCATCGCCGCCATCGCCTTCAAGATGGACGTGTTCACCGCGGACTTCTGGGGCCGTGGCAACAGCGAACTGGGCAGCGTGATGGATCAGGTGCGCAACATGATGCTGGTCACCGTCTGGGTGTTCATCGGCATCGAAGGCGCGAGCATCTTCTCCGCCCGTGCCGAGAAGCGCAGCGATGTCGGCAAGGCCACGGTGATCGGTTTCGTCGGCGTGCTTCTGCTGCTGGTGCTGGTCAACGTCCTGTCCCAGGGCATCATGACCCAGGCCGAACTGGCCGGGCTGAAAAACCCGTCCATGGCCGGCGTGCTGGAGCAGGTGGTCGGCCCCTGGGGCGCGCAACTGATCTCCATCGGCCTGATCGTCTCGCTGGCAGGCGCCTTGCTGTCGTGGACGCTGCTGTGCGCGGAGATTCTCTTCGCCAGCGCCCGCGACCACACCATGCCCGAGTTCCTGCGCAAGGAGAACGCCAACCACGTCCCGGCCAATGCGCTGTGGCTGTCCAACGGGCTGATCCAGCTGTTCCTGATCATCACCCTGTTCAACGCTTCCACCTACCTCAGCCTGCTGTACCTGGCCACCTCGATGATCCTCGTGCCCTACTTCTGGTCCAGCGCCTACGCGGTATTGCTGGCGGTACGTGGCGAGACCTACGAGAACGCCGGCGGCGAGCGCAACAAGGACTTGCTGATCGCGGCCATCTCCACCCTGTACGCGGTCTGGCTGGTGTATGCCGCTGGCGTGCAGTACCTGCTGCTCTCCGCGCTGCTCTACGCCCCTGGCGCGATTCTCTTCGCCAAGGCCAAGCGCGAGCTGGGTCAACCCATTTTCACCGGCCTCGAAAAACTGATTTTCGTCGCCGTGCTGATCGGTGCCGCCATCGCCGCCTACGGGCTGTATGACGGTTTCCTGAGTCTGTAAGAGAAGGAGTTCGACATGTCCAAGAAGCCCCTCGGCGTTCATTCCGAAGCCGGCAAACTGCACAAGGTGATGGTCTGTTCGCCAGGCCTGGCCCACCTGCGCCTGACCCCAGCCAACTGCGATGAACTGCTGTTCGACGATGTGATCTGGGTATCCCAGGCCAAACGCGACCACTTCGACTTCATGACCAAGATGCGTGAACGCGGCGTCGAAGTGGTGGAGATGCACAACCTGCTCGAAGAGACCGTGCGCGACCGGCAAGCCCTGAAGTGGATTCTCGACCGCAAAATCACCGCCAACAGCGTCGGCCTTGGCCTGCTGACAGAGGTGCGTGATTTCGTCGAATCCCTGGAGCCACGGCGCATCGCCGAGTTCCTCATCGGCGGCGTGTCCGGCGCCGACCTGGCCAGGCACAAGGACTCCGAGGCGGCGAAGATGTTCAACGCCTACCTCGGCGAAGCCAGCTTCATCTTCCCGCCGCTTCCCAACACCCAGTTCACCCGCGACACCACCTGCTGGATCTACGGTGGCGTCACCCTCAATCCCATGTACTGGCCAGCACGCCGCCAGGAAACCCTGCTCACCACCGCGATCTACAAATTCCACCCGGACTTCGCCGAGGAACGCTTCGACATCTGGTACGGCGACCCGGATCAGGACCATGGCTCGGCCACCCTGGAAGGCGGCGACGTGATGCCCATTGGCAACGGCACCGTGCTGATCGGCATGGGCGAACGCAGCTCGCACCAGGCCATCGGCCAGGTGGCCCGTGCGCTGTTCGCCAAGGGCGCGGCAGACAAGGTCATCGTTGCCGGCCTAGGCCGCTCCCGTGCAGCCATGCACCTGGACACCGTATTCAGCTTCTGCGACCGCGACCTGGTGACCATCTTCCCGGAAGTGGCCAACTCCATCGTGCCCTTCACCCTGCGCCCGGACGAGAGCCGCCCAGGCGGCATCGACGTACGCCGCGAGGACAAACCCTTCGTCGAGGTGGTCGCCGAATCCCTCAAGCTGAAGAAGCTACGCGTGGTGGAAACCGGTGGCGACGCCTACGAGGCCGAGCGCGAGCAGTGGGACGACGGCAACAACGTGGTCTGCCTGGAGCCGGGTGTGGTGATCGGTTACGACCGTAACACCTACACCAACACCCTGCTGCGCAAGGCCGGCGTCGAGGTCATCACCATCAGCGCCAGCGAACTGGGGCGCGGCCGTGGCGGCGGCCACTGCATGACCTGCCCGATCATCCGCGACCCCATCGACTACTGATCACCAAGCCCCCCTCTCCCCCGGGAGAGGGGCCGGGGGTGAGGGGCGTCCCTCGCACAGCATTCTCAACGGAGAACGAACCATGGCATTCAATATGCACAACCGCCACCTGCTCAGCCTGATGCACCACAGCACCCGTGAGCTGCGCTACCTGCTCGATCTGTCGCGCGACCTCAAACGCGCCAAGTACACCGGCACCGAGCAACAACACCTGACCCGCAAGAACATCGCGCTGATCTTCGAGAAGACCTCGACCCGTACTCGTTGCGCCTTCGAGGTAGCGGCCTACGACCAGGGCGCCAACGTCACCTACATCGACCCCAACTCCTCGCAGATCGGCCACAAGGAGTCGATGAAGGACACCGCCCGCGTGCTCGGGCGCATGTACGACGCCATCGAGTACCGCGGCTTCAAGCAGGAAATCGTCGAAGAGCTGGCCCAGTACGCTGGCGTGCCGGTGTTCAACGGCCTGACCGACGAATACCACCCGACGCAGATGCTCGCCGACGTGCTGACCATGCGTGAACACAGTGACAAGCCGCTGCACGACATTGCCTACGCCTACCTGGGTGACGCGCGCAACAACATGGGCAACTCGCTGCTACTGATCGGCGCCAAGCTCGGCATGGACGTGCGCATCGCCGCGCCCAAAGCGCTGTGGCCCAGCGAGAAACACGTCGCCGCCTGCCGAAAATTCGCCGAGGAAAGCGGCGCACGCATCCTGCTCACCGAAGACCCGAAGGAGGCGGTCAAGGGCGTCGACTTCGTCCATACCGACGTCTGGGTGTCCATGGGCGAGCCGGTGGAAGCCTGGGGCGAACGCATCCAGGAGCTACTGCCCTATCAGGTCAATGCCGAGATCATGAAGGCCGCCGGCAACCCACGGGTGAAGTTCATGCACTGCCTGCCGGCCTTCCACAACAGCGAGACCAAGGTCGGCAAGCAGATCGCCGAGCAGTATCCGCACCTGAAGAACGGCATCGAGGTCACCGAAGACGTGTTCGAGTCGCCGTGGAATATCGCCTTCGAGCAGGCGGAAAACCGCATGCACACCATCAAGGCAATTCTGGTGGCGACCCTGGCAGACATCTGAGTATTGCCCTGTAGGAGCCGGCTTGCCGGCGATCCACTGGCAACAGCGTCGCCGGCAAGCCAGCTCCTACGCGAAGTCAGGCGCCCAGGCGCCTCGAACAAGGA
This sequence comes from Ectopseudomonas oleovorans, assembly GCF_003052605.1. Classification (GTDB taxonomy): domain Bacteria; phylum Pseudomonadota; class Gammaproteobacteria; order Pseudomonadales; family Pseudomonadaceae; genus Aquipseudomonas; species Aquipseudomonas oleovorans_A. The sequence continues at coordinate 19,530 of NZ_QASO01000111.1, forward strand.
GAACACCATGCGACTCGTCATCGCCTTGGGCGGCAACGCCCTGCTTCGTCGCGGCGAAGCCATGACTGCGGAAAATCAACGAGAGAACGTACGTATCGCCTGCCAGCAGATCGCCAAGGTGGCACCCGGTAAAGAGCTGGTGATCGCTCACGGCAACGGCCCGCAAGTCGGCCTGCTGGCCCTGCAGGGTAACGCCTATGATGCGGCTAACCCTTACCCACTGGACGTACTCGGCGCAGAGACCGAAGGCATGATCGGTTACATGATCGAACAGGAGCTGGGCAACCTGCTGCCGTTCGAAGTACCCTTCGCCACCCTGCTCACCCAGGTGGAAGTGGACAGCGCCGACCCGGCATTCAAGAAACCGAGCAAACCCATCGGCCCGCTCTACAGCAAAGAGGAGGCCGAACGCCTGGCCGCCGAAAAAGGCTGGAGTATCGCCCCGGACGGCGACAAGTTCCGCCGCGTGGTGGCCAGCCCGCGCCCGCAGCGCATCTTCGAAATTCGCCCGATCAAATGGCTGCTGGAAAAGGGCAGCGTGGTGATCTGCGCCGGTGGCGGTGGCATCCCGACCATGTACGACGGCAACCAACTGCGCGGCGTCGAAGCGGTGATCGACAAGGACCTGTGCTCGGCGCTGCTGGCCGAACAGCTCAATGCCGACCTGCTGGTGATCGCCACCGATGTCGACGCTGCCTATGTCGACTGGGGCAAACCCACGCAGAAACCCATCGCCGAAGCTCATCCCGACGCCATCGAAACGCTCGGCTTCGCCGCCGGCTCCATGGGTCCGAAAGTGCAGGCCGCCTGCGAGTTCGCCCGCAATACCGGCCGCAGCGCAGTGATCGGTTCGCTGGAAAATATCGAAGCCATCGTCCAGGGTCGTTCAGGCACGCGCATCAGCCTGGACTGCAAGGGCATCGTCTATCGCTGAGAGGGCACGATCATGTTCACCGCCGGTCACCTGCACCGCGATAATAACGACCGCCCCGAGCACATGCGCCTGCTGCCGCCCTTCTCGGTGGACTTCTACTACGAAGTCCGCAAGGATCCGCAGCAGGGGCCGATGCTGCACATGCGCCTGGTCGGCGAGGTGGACGGCAAGCACTTCGAGGAGGAATTCGAACTGCATCGCGACGTCGCCTTCAACTTCGCCAGCGTCGCCACCCGCATCGCCGCCCGCCATGGCCTGCCCCCCAACGCCAGCCCGGTGATGCGCGGCCACGACGAATACGACAAGGTATTCGCCGACATCCGCAGCAAACTCAACGCCCAACCGGGCGAGCCGGTAAATCTCGACCACATCCTATGACGTAGCCCAATGAGATGAAATCCGGGGCTCTCGCTCATTTCCCGGATTGCATTGGGCTGCGCGCTGAAACGGCTATTTATCGTCACTCCCGCGAAGGCGGGCATAACGGTTTTTTCAGATGCGATCGTTCAATTTAAGTAACCGCCTGACGCTCGACCAGCACGACCCCGCGCGCCCTACTAGTTCTCAGGCCTGCATGGTCCAGCCATGCACCCCCATCGCCGTCTGACGCCCTGCCTCCGAGCGGGTCAGGTGCGGATGGCAGGTCAGCGCGATGTCCTCGACCGAGGCGGAGAACTCCATGGCCACCACGCAATACTCGCCGATCAGTTGACCTACACTTGGGCCGATCATGTGCACGCCGAGAATCTGGTCGGTATTGGCGTCGGCGAGGATCTTCACGAAACCTTCGGTCTCGTGGTTGATCTTCGCCCGACTGTTGGCGGTGAGCAGCATACGCATGCCGATCAGCACGTCGATGTTCGGCGCCAGCAGCATGCCCAGGGTCACCAGCAGATAGAGGCTCAACCCGGCAAGCAGCACCGGACGGCGCCCGAGCCGCAACTGGCCAAGGCCAAAAGCGCCGACGAACAGCGACTGACGGCTACTTATATTTCGACCACAATATGAAACATTGAATACCGAGCATCATATTTATCTGGAGCCTGCATGACCGCCTTATCCAGAGATGCCCGCCTCGCCACCTGGATTGCCGAGGAGCAGGCCATTCGCAACCAACTCGCCGCTCCGGGCATCCTCAGCCTGGCGGAGGTGGCCACCATGTCGCCGATGGATTTCTTCGACGGCATCGGCCGCGGCAACCTGCCCTCCCTGCCGATCAACGCAGTGCTCGACTTCACCCCGGTGCAATGGGCCAGCGGCCTGTTCGTCTTCCAGGGCACGCCAGATCAGCGCCACTACAACCCGCTGGGCAGCTTGCATGGCGGCTACATCGCCACACTCCGTGACTCCTGCATGGGTTGCGCCGTGCATACCCTGCTCAAGACGGACCTGGGCTACACCACCGCGGACCTGCGGGTAAGCTACATCCGCGCGCTGCGCAGTGAAGCCGGTCCGGTACGCGCCGAAGGCCGCATCATCCATGTCGGCCGTTCCACCGCGCTGGCCGAAGGCCGACTGTACGATGTCGACGAGCGCCTCTACGCCGTCGCCTCCACCACTTGTCTTATTCTCGACATGAGCGCGCCGCGCCAGAACGGCGATGCAGGTGTAAGATGACAGCCAGCATCTGATAGACGAGAAAGCCCATGCGCTATTCGGAAGACCACAAGGCCAAGACCCACCAACGCATCATCGAGGAGGCGGCCCTGCGCTTTCGCCGCGATGGCGTCGGCGCCACCGGCCTCCAGCCACTGATGAAAGCGCTCGGCCTGACCCATGGCGGTTTCTATGCCCACTTCAAGTCCAAGGACGATCTGGTGGAAAACGCCCTGCGCCATGCGGTGGAGGAACTTTCCCGCAGCACCGAGGCGCTGGCCAAGGATGCCGAGGCACCGCTGCCACGCTTTATCGCCAGCTACCTGTCCAGCGCGCATCGCGCCAACCCCGGCAGTGGCTGCCCGCTGCCGACCATGTCCGCCGAGCTGGGCCAACGTGGCGAGGCCAGCGAAACCACCGACGCCCTGGTGCGCGACCGTCTGGCCATGATCGAGGACAACCTCGGCGGTGACGATGCCGCCGAGCAGAGCGTACTGCTGCTCTCGAGCATGGTCGGCGCCCTGCTGCTGTCGCGTAGCGTCAAGGACCCGGAGCTGTCCGACCGCCTGCTGAAAACGACCTGTCGCCTGCTGATCGAGCAGGCGCAGGACGCGTAACGACAAGGCTATGCCTGAGTTAACTGTGCACCCGTAGGAGCGGATTTATCCGCGAAATTCGCGGCTGAAGCCGCTCCTACAACGTCACTCACGTGCACATAGCCAATAACGAGACTGCTTCGGACTCACTTGTAGCGCACCGCCGCCTGGCTATGCGACAGGTTCGGCCCCAGTGCGGCGCGGGCAGCGACGAAAGCATCCCAGTCGGCTGCATCCGGCAGCGAGGGTATGGTCACCAGTTCGCCCTGATCGAAACCGGCCAGCGCCGCATCGACCATCTCGCCCACTTCCATGATCATCGACGGCGGCAGCGCCGAGGCGTCGGTGCCGCTGCGCTCCCAGATCTCGGTGCGGGTCACGCCCGGCAGCACCGCCTGCAGCTGCACGCCCGAACCACGCAGTTCGCCAGCCAGGGTCAGGCTCAGCACATAGGCCTTGGTCGCGCTGTAGACGGCGTTGAACATTTCCGGCGCCAGCGCCACCAGCGAACCAAGGTTGATGATGCCGCCACGCCCAGCTGCTGAGAAATTGGCAGCTGCCGCCGCCAGACGGTTGCGCACCAAGTTATGGCTGTTTTTGTCCTTTTGGTCAGAAAAAGGTGCATCGAAGGCACTGGAGCGAACCTGAAAATTCCGCGCATCCTTTTGATTTGCAAGGGATATGCACAATCAAGAGAATTGGCGCCGTTTTTGCTCTAGCAGCACCAGCCTGACCAAACGGACAGGTTTAAAAACGCCGGGAGCGATTTTTGACGTCGGCTCCGCAAGGGCGACCGCCATGAATGGCAGGCAAAAAAACATAACGACACGTCTTAACCACCAGGAGCTTCCATGAATCGCACTCTCTCTTCGCTGGCACTGGCCGGCGGTTTGCTGGCAGGCGGCCAGGCCATTGCCGGTGACCTGATGCAGTGGCAGAACAACAGCCTGACCTACCTCTACGGCCAGGATTTCAAGATCGACCCGGAAATCCAGCAGACCATCACCTTCGAGCACGCCAGCGGCTGGAGCTTCGGTGACCTGTTCCTGTTCGTCGACGTGATCAAGTACAACACCGATGCCACCAACGGCGCCGGTGACGGCCACACCTTCTATGGCGAGTTCAGCCCGCGCTTCTCGCTGGGCAAGATCACCGGTGCCGACCTGTCCTTCGGCCCGATCAAGGACGTGCTGATCTCCACCACCTACGAGTTCGGTGAAGACGACGTCGAGTCCTACCTGATCGGCCCGGCGGTCGACCTGGACATCCCCGGCTTCGATTACTTCCAGCTCAATACCTACCTGCGCACCACCGACGGCAGCCGCGCCGGCAGCAACGTCTGGCAGATCACCCCGGTGTGGAGCTACACCATCCCGGTAGGCGAATCGGACATTCTCATCGACGGTTTCATGGACTGGGTGGTGGACAACGACAGCAATCGCCGTGGCGACTACCACGCCAACCTGCACTTCAACCCACAGATCAAGTACGACCTGGGCAAGGCGCTGAAGTGGGGCGAGAAGCAGCTGTACGTGGGTATCGAGTACGACTACTGGAAGAACAAGTACGGCATCAAGGACGGCGGTTTCGTCAGCGACAACTTCGTCGGTTCGACCGACCAGAACACCGCCAGCCTGTTGGTCAAGGCACACTTCTGAGACGCGCCTGCGCGCTTACTGGCCAAGGTCGCAGCAACTTGCGACCTTCTGCCAATGCCATCGGGCAGCCTGACGTGATTAGCTGCCCAGCATCACCAGACCTTCACCCAAGGATGGACGATGCCACCGCGTATCCTGCTGCTTACCTGCCTCGCCATGCTGGCCTTCGCCGGCAACTCGCTACTGTGCCGCCTGGCGCTGCGTGAAACGGAAATCGACGCGGCCAGTTTCACGGCTATCCGCCTGCTCTCCGGCGCCCTGACGCTGTGGCTGCTGCTCAAGCTGAGGCAGACCGGGCAACCCATCGCCGGCAATTGGCCTGGCGCGCTGGCGCTGTTCACCTATGCGGCGGCCTTCTCCTTTGCTTACCTGCAACTGGATACCGGCGTCGGCGCCCTGCTGCTGTTCGGCGCCGTGCAGTTGAGCATGCTGCTGTGGGGATTGCTGCGTGGCGAGCGTCTGGGGCTGGGCGCCAGTCTCGGTACGGCGCTGGCCACGGCCGGCCTGCTGGCGCTGCTGCTACCCGGCGCCAGTGCGCCCCCGCTGCTGGCGGCCTTGCTGATGCTGCTGGCCGGAGTTGCCTGGGGCGCGTACTCGCTGCTCGGGCGCGGCGAGGGTGATCCGCTGGCCGTGACCGCCGGCAACTTCCTGCGTGCGGCACCGCTGGCCGTGCTGCTGGCGCTGGTGCTGCTGTCGCAACTGAACTGGGATGGGCCTGGCCTGTTCTACGCGGTGTTGTCCGGCGCCCTGACCTCGGGTGTCGGTTACGCCATCTGGTACAGCGCCCTGCCCGGCCTGCGCGCCAGTCAGGCCGCCACGGTGCAGTTGAGCGTGCCGATTCTTGCCGCGCTCGGTGGCAGCCTGTTGCTGAACGAAGCGCTGTCGCTGCGTCTGATACTTAGCGCCATGGCCGTGCTCGGCGGTATCGCGCTGGTACTAGGCAGCCGGCAACGTGCCGGGAGCTAATGGCGCGTGCAGTGGTCTTCTATCCTGAACCCATAACGTCCAGGGAAGATCACCATGCACCCTCTGCTTCGTCTTTGCCTCGCTGCCCTGCTTGCAGCAGGCCTGAGCGCCTGCGCCAGCCTGGGCAATCGTGATCCGCTACGGGTCGACCTGGTCGGCCTGGAACCCCTGCCCGGTCAGGGCCTGGAGGTGCGTTTCGCGGTCAAGCTACGGGTGCAGAACCCCAATGACAGCGCGGTGACTTTCAACGGCATGGCACTGGATCTGGACGTGAACGGCCAGCCGCTGGCCAGTGGTGTCAGCGACCAGAGCGGCAGCGTGCCGCGTTTCGGCGAGACGGTATTGAGCGTGCCGGTGAGTATTTCAGCGTTTTCGGTGATGCGTCAGGCCTGGGGCGTGGCCGGTTATCAACCTGGTCAGGAGGTGCCCTACATGCTGCGTGGCAAGCTCGCCGACGGCCTGTTCGGCACCCGCCGCTTCAGCGACAGCGGTATCCTGAACTGGCCGCAACCGCCAAGCCCCTACTGAAGCAGGAGCCGGCGGTTACAGGGCGATCAGGCCGCCTGGCGGCTGTTGCGCGAAGCCACTCGGCGGTGACAGGCCTCACCGAAGGCCTGGAAGATCTTTACCGAATCCGGGTTCTTCGCCGCCTGCCATTCCGGGTGCCACTGCACCGCGAACAGGAAAGGCGACAGGCTCGGCGCGTGGATCGCCTCGATCAGGCCATCCTCGGCGGTAGCCAGCACTTCCAGTCCCTTGCCCAGGTTGCGAATGGCCTGGCCGTGCAGGGAGTTGACCTGAATCTCGTCCTTGCCCATCAGCTCGGCGAACCAGCTGCCAGCCACCGGACGCACGCTATGGCTGGCGGCGTACTGCACCTCGACCGGATCATCGGGGTTTTCGCGATGGTCGTTGAAGCCAGGCTCGGCGTAGACCTTCTGGTAGATGTCGCCGCCCAGCGCCACGTTGATTTCCTGCATGCCACGGCAGATGCCGAAGATCGGCAGACCGCGAGCGATGGCGGCACGAACCAGCGGCAGATCGAATAGGTCGCGGTCGCGGTCCTGGCCCTTGTTCGGCGTTTCGTTCTCCTGTCCATAGAGCGCCGGGTCGATGTTGCTGCCGGCACCGGTCAGGTAAACACCATCGGCCATGTCCAGATACTGCTCGAGATCCTCGATGCCGCAGCAGGTGGGAACCAGCACCGGCACGCAACCGGAGAACTCGACCAGAGGCTGGATGTATTTGTGCGTCATTACCTGATAGTCGTGGCCCTTGCGCTCTTGAGCGCCCATGGACATCAACACGACGGGCTTGCGGAGATTGTTCTTGCTGGGAGTACTGCGGATCTTGTTGTCGGACATACGTCACCTTGGGACAGGCCGGGCCTATCGTTGCTGTGCAAGCCGATGCCAAGCAGAACACTCTGCTGTAGCACCTCCGGCCTGTTTGGCTAACCCCGTGCACCGAGACTCATCCTGAGCCTGAGTGCCGCCTTCCGACGGCGGCTCGAACCGGGTCAACTCCATCCAGAGAGGGGGCTACAGCGGCGCTGCCCGCTACCCGGTTCGGCAACGGAATCTGCAACCAGTCTGCCCGAGCCGTAAAATATGTCAAACAAATCTGCTCAAGATTTTCTGGTAAGCCATTTATCGCACAACAAGTGAACACCCATTAAAAGGCGCTCTAAGGGCAATCCGGGCAAACTACCGCCGGGAAATAAGTCCAATATTTAAAACACAAGTCCGCCAGGCCGCTCCGCGCCCTAGAGCGGCGCCTGCGGACAAAACCCTATATAATCTGCGGTTTCTCACCTGCACCGAGGACACCTCTTGACCGCTCTGCCGCCCTGCCCCAAATGCAACTCCGAATACACCTACGAAGACAGCGATCAACTGGTCTGCCCCGAGTGCGCCCATGAGTGGAAAGCCGGCGAGAATGCCGACGGCGCTGATGACGCGCGGGTGATCAAGGATTCGGTTGGCAACCTGCTACAGGACGGCGACACCATCACCGTGATCAAGGACCTCAAGGTCAAAGGCTCATCACTGGTGGTCAAGGTCGGCACCAAGGTGAAGAACATTCGCCTGGTCGACGGCGATCACGACATCGACTGCAAGATCGATGGCATCGGCGCGATGAAGCTCAAGTCCGAGTTCGTACGCAAGGTGTGACGCTCCGCCGGCGCTCGCAACGGGCGGCGGCCGGCTCACTGCACCGGCAGGAAATTCAGCAAGAACAGGCTCTGCGCATAGTTGGCGCCCATGCGCCGGTAGCGCTCTTCCAGCACATGGGTGAGCAGATCGAGACGCGCCGCCATCTTGCCGAACTCCACTGCGTAGCTGAGGTTGTTGCCCTGTTCGGAGAACTCGTTGGATAACAGCAGCGGGCGGCCCGTGGCATCACGGCGCTGCGACAGCATCCAGCCGGCCTTTTCCAGATTGCGTGCAGCGTTGTGGATGAATTGCGCATTGAAGCTGTCGGTCAGATAGAACTCGGTACGGCCGCCGTGAGCCGTCACCAACATGCTGCCGATGGCATAGGTGAAGGCCGCCACGCGGTCGCCCTGAAAGGCCGGGCTCAGCGAGTAATCCAGCGCCGCAACATCACGCCGGCCGCCCAAGGTCGGCCAGTCCTGATTGTGTTCGATGGCGTACTGGATGGCGCGCTCGGCAGCGGCGGCATCAGGCAGGGAGTTCTTGCGCCACTCGCGCGGGTTACGTTGGTACAACTTGTTCATCAGCCGATACAGGCTGTTGAGGTTGTTGCGCATGGCCAGGGTCGCCATACGGTCGACGTCGGTCTGCAGCACCTCGGCGGGCTTGAGCGGGCTGCGGGTATGCACGATCGAGTCGTTATCCAGGCGACCGCTGCAGCCGCTGAGCAGCAACAGCACAGCCAGCACCGGCAGCACTAACCGCTGCAAACATACCGAGTTGTTGATTGGCCTGCCCTGTGCAGCAGACGCTGGCCTCGCTCCCATGCAGAGGTTCCCTGGCTGGCACGCGCCCCAATGGCACGCGCAACACTCAGAGCCTCAGTAAAGCGCAAAAATTCCACGCTGCCTGTGCCCTGGCGCATAAACCGTGCCGATCAATGCGCGGCACGGCAGAAAAATGCGCCTACTCAGGCTGGATTGGCGGCCCATTGCTCCAGGCGCGTCACGCTTTCGCGGTAGGGCTTGAGACTCTTGGCCAGCAGGATGATCGACATCAACACCGCCAGGGTGGTGACGATCAGCAGCGAGTAGCGCAGCGCGTTGTCGTCGGCGAAGACGAAATCGGTCACCAGTGCCACAGCGGTCGGACCAACGCCCAGGCCGATCAGGGTGATGACGAACAGATAGATGGCCGACGCCTGGCCGCGCATCGAGTTGGGCATGATTTCCTGGATCGCTGCCGGCGCCACGCCGAACGGCATGCTCAGGCAGAACACCGCAGGCGCCAGCAGCATGCTGGCCCAGAAGGCGCTGTCCATCAGCGGGAACAGCACCACCATCGGCAAGGCACCCAGAGCCGCGTAAAGGCCGACACGCATGTTGGCATCGCTGCGCCCGCGCTTGGCCATCCAGTCAGCCAGTCGCCCACCGAAGACGATCCCCAGGCAACCGAATACCGCAACGATACTGCCGTAGACAATGCCGACCTGGCCGGCATCCCAACCGTGGGTACGGATGAAGAAGGTCGGTATCCAGGCGGCGCTACCGTAACCGGCGAAGGCCAAACCGGCGAAGCCGAAGTTGTGCAGCAGCACGGTACGTCGATTGGCACGAATGTAGCGCCCCACTTCACTGAGCGGCACCGCCACCCCAGCACCGACGCCACGCCGAGCAGGCTCCTCGACCGCGAACATCAACAACGTGAAGAGCACGCCGGCACCGCCGAGAATGAGGAAGATGAGCTGCCAGGGACGCACCTCACCCAGCACCGGCAACGTAACGTCGCCCTGCGCCGAGGCGAACTGAATGACCAGGCCACCGACCAGAAAGGCCAGGCCCGAGCCGAGGTAGACGCCCATGGAATAGACGCTGATGGCCGTGGCCCGGCGCTCGGCGGGAAAGCTGTCGGCAATCAGCGAATAGGCTGCCGGCGACAGCGCCGCCTCGCCCACACCCACGCCGATGCGGCACAGCAGAAACTGCCAGTACAGCTTGGCCATGCCGCAGGCGGCGGTAGCGGCGCTCCAGAACAGAATGCCGACGGCGATCAACCCGCGCCGACTGCGAGTATCGGCCACCCGCCCCAGCGGAATGCCGCATACGGTGTAGAACAGGGCGAACGACAGGCCCATCAGCAGGCTCATCTGCGTATCGTTGATCGCCAGATCGCGACGGATGGGCTCGACCAGCAGATTGAGGATCTGCCGATCGACGAAGGACAGGACATACGCCACCATCAGGATGGCAACAGTGGCCCAGGCTCGGGCACTGGAGGGATAGCCGTTATTGTTGTTATGCACGGACGCTCTCCTCGGCACCGCAGAACGCGACGCGCGACGGTTGAAAGAAGCGCCAGCTTAGGACGATATAAACGGCGGTGAGTATTGCTCGAAGGTGTTATCAGGTCGGCGAATGCTTCATACCCGCCGAGGCGAATGGCTCGGTAGCGAAACTCAATAGTCGCTCAGAGCGTATTGCCCGTCAGTTAAGCGAATCTGTAGGAGCCGGCTTGCCGGCGATGCTTTTTGAGCGGATCGCCAGCAAGCCGGCTCCTACAGTTCTGTCTCTGACCGGCATTGGCCGCAGCGCTGTTTTACCTGAACAAGCGCTCAGATCATCAGTGGCGCCCGCTCGCACAGCACCTTCAACGCCGCCGCCCAGTCGGGATGATCGTTCAGGCAGGGCACCAGTTGCAGGCTCTCGCCACCGGCCTCGACGAACTGCTCGCGGCCGCGGTCGCCGATTTCCTCCAGGGTCTCGATGCAGTCGGCGACGAAGGCCGGACACATCACCAGCAACTTCTTCACGCCCTGCGCGGCCAGCTCGTCGAGACGGCTCTCGGTATAGGGCTCGATCCATTTGGCACGCCCAAGACGCGACTGAAAGCTCACCGACCACTGCTCCGGGCGCAGGCCCATGCGCTCGGCGAACAACTCGGCGCTGCGCAGGCATTGCGCGCGGTAACAGTTGGCGAGTACCGCGGGCGAAGCGCTGCGGCAGCAGTCGTCACCTTTCAGGCAGTGACCGCTGGGATCGAGCTTGTGCAGGTGACGTTCCGGCAGGCCGTGGAAGCTCAGCAACAGGTGATCGAATTCCTGCTGCAGATAAGGCTTGGCGCTGGCCACCAGGGCGTCGAGGTATTCCGGCTGATCGTAGAACGGCGGCAGAGTGGACAGACGCATGTTCAGGCCGCGCTCGCGCACCACCCGCTTGACCTCTTCGATCACCGTGGTGGTGGTGCTGTCGGCGAACTGCGGATACAGCGGCGCCAGGGTCACGTCACGGATACCCTGCGCAGCCAGACGCTGCAGGGTCGACTCGATGGAAGGCTCACCATAACGCATGGCCAACTCCACCGGCCCCTGGGTCCAATGAGCCTTCATCGCTTCCTGCAGACGGCGACTGATCACCACCAGCGGCGAACCGTCTTCCCACCAGATCGAGGCGTAGGCGTGCGCCGATGCCGCAGGACGCTTGATCAGAATCAGCGACACCAGCAAACGACGCAGCGGCCAGGGCAAGTCGATGACATAGGGATCCATCAGGAACTGATTGAGGTAACGGCGAACATCGGCTACTTCGGTGGACGCGGGCGAACCCAGGTTAACCAGCAACAATGCGTGATCGGTCATGCGAAATCCTAGCTATTGATGGCCCAGCAGATCGGCTAGTGCCACATCCAGATGGGTGAAACGAAAACTGAAACCTGCCTCCAGCAGACGTGTCGGCACGGCGCGCTGACCGCCCAGCAGCAGCTCGGACATCTCGCCGAGTGCAGCGCGCAGAACGAAGGCCGGCGCCGGGAAAATGGTCGGGCGACTCAGCGCTTGTCCCAACGCCTTGGTGAACTCGGCATTACGCACCGGTAGCGGCGCGCAGGCATTATAAGGACCGCGAGCATCGCCGTGCTGCAAGAGAAAATCGATCAGGCCGATTTGATCGGCGATATGAATCCAGGGCATCCACTGCCGGCCATCACCAATCCGGCCGCCAACACCAAGCTTGAACGGCAGCAACAGACGCTTGAGCATGCCGCCGTCAGGGCTCAGCACCAGGCCGGTGCGCACCAGCACCACACGAACCCCAAACTCCTCGGCGCGTTGTGCTGTTTCTTCCCAGGCGCCACACAACTGGGCGGCGAAATCATCAGTGACCGGCGGCGTATCTTCACTCAGCTCACGTTCACCGCCGTTGCCGTACCACCCCACCGCCGAGCCCGACAACAACACCGCTGGACGCTGTGTACGCCCCTGCAGCCAGGCCAGCAACTGCTCGGTCACCCCGATACGGCTGGACCATAACAGAGCCTTGCGCTTGCTGCTCCAGGGGCGGTCAGCAATGGGCGCGCCGGCCAGATTGATCACCGCGTCCAGTGGTTCTTCACCCAGCTCTTCAAGCCGGGCAATGCCTCGAACATCGGCCCCACAGAGGCGCGCGACCTTGCTTGGCTCACGACTCCAGACAGTCAGGCGGTGGCCCTGTTCGCTCCAGTGCGCGCAGAGCGCTCGTCCGATCAGACCGGTGCCGCCGGTCAGCAGGATATGCATGGCATCGTCCTCGCATGGCAATGGAAGAAACTTCACCTTTAGTCTGGTTCATGACGCGCACACGTGCCTTTATTGATTGCCGTGTTTGTCCTAAACCTAAAGCAAGGGAGCGCCGCCTTCGGCGACAGCTGTACATGAAAACACCCTTGTATAGCTTTTGTCCAAACCTTAGCCTGTATAGCATTCAGCGCTGACGAGGTAACCATGAACGCACCCATCGCCATCATTGGCACCGGCATCGCAGGGCTATCCGCCGCCCAGGCCCTGCACGCCGCCGGCCAGGATATCGAACTGTTCGACAAGAGCCGTGGTAGCGGCGGGCGCATGGCGAGCAAGCGCAGTGACGCTGGCAGCCTGGATCTCGGCGCACAATACTTCACCGCACGCGACCGCCGCTTCGTCGAGGTGGTGCAGCAATGGCAGGCGCGTGGCTGGGTCGCCGAGTGGCAACCGAGCCTGTACAACGCCCAGGACGGCCAGCTCAGCGCCTCACCTGACGAGCAACTACGCTGGGTCGGCAGCCCGCGTATGAGTGCCATCACCCGTGCCATGCTCGGCGCCCTGCCGGTCAAATTCAGTTGCCGTATCACCGAAGTGTTCCGTGGCGACCGCTACTGGAGCCTGCTCGATGCCGAAGGCAACAGCCACGGCCCTTACAGCCATGTGATCGTTGCTACGCCCGCCCCCCAAGCCAGTGCCCTGTTGGCAGCCGCGCCGAAACTGGCTGGCACCGCAGCGAGCGTGATCATGGACCCGACCTGGGCGGTCGCACTGGGTTTCGACAGCCCCCTGGACACTCGCGTCGAGGGCTGCTTCGTGCAGGACAGCCCGCTCGACTGGCTGGCGCGCAACCCGAGCAAACCTGGCCGCGACACCCACCTCGACACCTGGGTGCTGCACGCCAGCAGCGTCTGGAGCCGGCAGAATCTCGATCTGCCCAAGGAAGCGGTGATCGAACAACTGCACGGCGCCTTCGCCGAGCTGATCGGTTGCGCCGTGCCGCCGCCGAGCTTCACCCTCGCCCATCGCTGGCTGTATGCACGCCCGGCACAGGCGCATCAGTGGGGGGCACTGGCCGATGCCGATCTGGGCCTGTATGCCTGTGGCGACTGGTGCCTGTCGGGGCGGGTCGAAGGTGCCTGGCTCAGCGGCCAGGATGCTGCACGCCGCCTGCTCGAGCACCTGCAATGAGCACGCCCGACAAGCGTCGTCTCAACCCGCGCAAACTGCTGCTGTCGAAATGGACAGCCGCGCAGCCGCAGAACCGCGAGCGTCATTTCCTGGTGACCGAGCTGATTCGCGACGAGCAGGACAACATTCTCGGCGTCGAGCTGCAGGCGGTACTTACGCAACGCAGCCAGCAACTCGACTGGCGCCAGCTGCAAGACTGCGAGCGCTGGCTGCAAGGCTGGCGCTGACCCTCCCGCGATACCTGGCGGCGGCCCCCTCGCGCTGACGCCGCTTGCCCGCACGCGAAACCAATACCAAACCTATACAAATCATTTGACTTGTATAACTGCGCACCTATGATAGACACAGGTTGTACACGAATCACTTTATGTACAAGGTCTAATGAGGTCAGGTTATGCAAGCGAGCAAAGCCAAACTGGGCATCAGCGCCTGCCTGCTGGGAGCCGAGGTCCGCTACAACGGCGGCCACAAGCTGTCGCGCCTGTGCAGCCGCAGCCTGACCGAACACTTCGATTTCATCCCGGTCTGTCCCGAGGTCGGCATCGGCATGTCGATCCCGCGGGAGCCGATTCGCCTGGTCGGCGACCCACAAGCGCCGCGCGCCGTCGGCACCGTCGACCGCTCGCGAGACGTCACCGATGCCCTGGCCGCCTACGGCGAGCGCATGGCCACTGACCTGCAGGGCATCAGCGGCTACATCTTCATGCAGCAATCACCCTCCTGCGGCCTGGAGCGGGTCAAGGTCTATCAGGAAGGCGGACGCCCGAGCGAGCCGGGGCGCGGCATCTTCGCTGCGGCCTTCTGCGCGCGGCATCCGGATCTACCGGTGGAAGAGGACGGTCGCCTCAACGACCCGGTGCTGCGCGAGAACTTCATCACCCGCGTCTACGCCCATGCCGAATGGCAGCGCCTGCTGCAGCAAGGCCTGACGCGTCGCGCCCTGATCGCCTTCCACTCGCGTTACAAGTACCTGCTGATGGCCACCGACCCGCTGCGCTACAAGACGCTCGGGCGCATGCTCGGCGACCTGAGCCAGCACGATCTCGGCGAACTGGCGCCACGCTATTTCAGCGAGCTGATGAGCGCCCTGAAGAAATGCGCCACCCGTGGCACCCACAGCAACGTGCTGCAGCACCTGAGCGGCTACCTCAAACGCACCCTGAGCCCTGAGGACAAGCAGGAGATGCAGCAACTGATCGGCCAATACCGCGAAGGCATCGTGCCGCTGGTGGTGCCGCTGACGCTGCTCAAGCATCACTTCCGCCGTCACCCGGATCGCTATATCGCCGGGCAGGCGTATTTGCAGCCGCACCCCGAGCCACTCAGCCTGCGCAACGCGCTGTGATGCCATGACCAGCGAAACCATCGCCGACGAAGAAACCGGCCACGACTATCGCCAGGCGCTCGACGAGGGCTACCTGCCGATCCGCGAGATCGCACGCAGCACCGGCATCAACGCCGTGACCCTGCGCGCCTGGGAACGCCGCTACGGCCTGATCGTTCCCTACCGCACACCCAAGGGACACCGTCTCTATTCACCGGCCAATCTCGCACGCATCAACGCCATTCTCGCCTGGCTGGCGCGCGGCGTTGCCGTCGGCCAGGTCAAGGCGCTGCTCGACCACGAGCAGGTGCCGCAAGCAACCCACAGCGACAACTGGTCACGTCAGCGCAACGAGCTGCTCGGCTGCATCGTTCAGTTCAACGAGCGACGCCTGGATGATCGCTTCAACTCGGCACTGGCGCTCTACCCGGCCAGCACCCTGGTGGAACAACTGCTGTGGCCGCTGCTCGGTGAACTGCGCCAGCGCTGGCAGGGCCAGTTCGGCGCACGTGCCGAGCAGGTGTTCTTCCTCTCCTGGCTGCGCAGCAAGCTGGCCACCCGTACCTATCACTGCAATCGCCAGGTCGGCGGCGCGCCACTGCTGCTGATCAACCTCGGTGAAGCGCCAATGGAGCCGGGCCTGTGGCTGTGCGCCTGGCTGGCCAGCGCCAGCGATTGTCCGGTGGAGGTCTTCGATTGGCCGCTGCCGCCCAATGAACTGCTGACGGCGCTGGAGCACATCGCCCCGCGCGCCGTGCTGTTGTATGCCGAAGAAGCGCTGGATGGCGCCCTGGTACGCCGCCAGTTACCCCGTCTGGCCGAACAATGCCGGGTGCCGCTGCTGCTCGCCGGCCCCGCCGCTCACATTCACCGCGACTCGCTGACCAGCCTGGAGTCGGCCAGCGACCCGCTCGCCGCGCACGCCTGGCTGTTGCAACAGGGCTTGCTCGGCACCCAAGAGGTAACCCCATGCAGCAACTGATGTGGTTTCGCAGCGACCTGCGCACCCAGGACAACACCGCCCTGAGCCGCGCCATGAGCAGCGGCGCGACCATCGCCCTGTATCTGGTCACGCCCGGCCAGTGGCAGCGCCATGACGACGCCGCGAGCAAGGTGGACTTCTGGCTGCGCAACCTGGCGGAGCTGAGCAAGGCCCTGGCGGCGCTCAATGTGCCGCTGCTGGTACGCCACTGCCACGACTGGAGCGAGGCGCCGCTGCAGGTCGCCGAGGTGTGTCATGAACACGACATCAGTGCCGTGCACGTCAACGATGAGTACGGCGTCAACGAAAGCCTGCGCGATCAGCAGGTCTGCGCTTACCTCGGCCAGCAGGCCATCGCCTGGCACAGCCATCTCGATCAGCTGTTGTTCAAACCTGGCAGCGTACTGACCCGCTCCGGCGGCTACTTCCAGGTCTACAGCCAGTTCCGCAAGGTGTGCTACGAGCGCCTGCACACGGCCCTGCCGGCATTGATCGCCCCACCGAAGGCGCAAACGCCGCTGGCCATCGGCAGTGAGGCGGTACCCGAGACCGTAGAGGGTTTCGCCACACCCAGCGCCAACCTGCGCCTGCTCTGGCCCGCCGGAGAGGAGGCGGCCCTGCAGCGCCTGCAGCGCTTTAGCGAGGAGCAGGTCAGCTACTACAAGGACGAACGCGACTTCCCCGCCAAGCCTGGCACCAGCCAGTTGTCAGCCTACCTGGCCGCCGGCGTCGTATCGCCGCGCCAATGCCTGCATGCCGCGCTCGCGGCCAATCAGGGCGAGTTCGACAGTGGCAACCCAGGCGTCGTCACCTGGATCAACGAGCTGCTCTGGCGTGAGTTCTACAAGCACACACTGGTCGGCTACCCACGGGTATCGCGCCACCGTGCCTTCCGCCTGGAAACCGAGGCGGTGCCATGGCGCCACGCCCCCGAAGACCTGGCCGCCTGGCAAGAGGGCCGCACGGGCCTGCCAATCATCGATGCGGCCATGCGCCAACTGCTGGAAACCGGCTGGATGCACAACCGCCTGCGCATGATCGTCGCCATGTTCCTGACCAAGAACCTGCTGATCGACTGGCGCGAGGGCGAGCGCTTCTTCATGCGTCACCTGATCGATGGCGACCTGGCGGCGAACAACGGCGGCTGGCAGTGGAGCGCCTCCACCGGCACCGATGCAGCGCCGTACTTCCGTATTTTCAACCCAATCAGCCAGTCGCAGAAGTTCGATCCCGAAGGCCAGTTCATTCGCCAGTGGGTGCCAGAGCTGGCCGGGCTGAACAAGCGC
The DNA here is from genome assembly GCF_003052605.1 of Ectopseudomonas oleovorans. Lineage (GTDB taxonomy): Bacteria > Pseudomonadota > Gammaproteobacteria > Pseudomonadales > Pseudomonadaceae > Aquipseudomonas > Aquipseudomonas oleovorans_A. The sequence continues at coordinate 36,768 of NZ_QASO01000111.1, forward strand.
GACATTCATGACCCATCCGCACTGGGCGGCTTGTTCGCGCCCGCCGGTTATCCACGCCCGATCGTCGATCTGTCGCGCTCGCGCGAACGCGCGCTAGCGGCGTTCAAGAACCTGTCTGCGCGGGAGGTTCCGGCATGAGTGCATTTCTTCACGATTTCGCCGAGCGCTTCGCCGCGCTGAACAAGGACAACCTCGATCTGCTCGGCGAGCTGTACAGCGATGACGTGCTGTTTCGTGACCCGCTGCATGAGGTGCACGGCCTGACGGCGGTACGCCGCTATTTCGCCGAGCTGTACGCCAATGTGGAAGCGCTGCATTTCGAATTTCACGGCTTCGATCAGGTCGCCGAAGGCGAAGGCTACCTGCGCTGGACCATGCGCTATCGCCATCCGCGCCTGCGCGGCGGCGCCGAGATCGCCGTCGAAGGCTGCTCGCACCTGCTCTGGCGCAAGCGCGTCTATCAACACCGTGATTATTTCGATGCCGGCGCACTGCTCTACGAACACCTGCCGCTGCTCGGTAGCGTGATCGCCTGGCTGAAACGGAGGCTGGCATGAAACGTATCTGGCTCACTGGCGCCAGCAGCGGCATCGGCGCCGCACTGGCCGAAGAATTGCTCAAGGCCGGCCATCAGCTGGCGCTGAGCGCGCGTAGCAGTGGCCCACTGCAGGACTTCGCTGCTCACTATGGCGATCAGGTTCTGGTCGCCCCAGGTGATCTGACCGACGCCGAGCAGGTACGCGCGATTGGCGAGCGCATCGCTCAAGAGTGGGGCGCGCTGGATTGCGTGATCCTCAACGCCGGCACCTGCGAATACGTCGACGTGCGCCAGTTCGAGGCGGCGATGATCGAACGCGTGGTCAGCGCCAACCTGTTTTCCGCCAGCTACTGCATCGAAGCAGCCCTGCCCCTGCTGCGCCAGGGCGAGCGCCCACACCTGGTCGGCGTTGGCAGCTCGGTGACCTTCATGCCGCTGCCGCGTGCCGAGGCCTACGGCGCCTCCAAGGCCGCCATGCGCTACCTGATGCAGACACTACGCATCGACCTGGCCAGCGAGGGCATCGACGTCACCCTGGTCAGCCCAGGCTTCGTCGACACCCCGCTGACGCAGAAGAACGACTTCCCCATGCCCATGTGCTGGCCGGTCGAACGCGCCGCCCGGCACATCGCCGAGCGCCTGGACAAACGCCCGCATGAAATCGCCTTCCCCACTCCCTTCATTGCCATACTGAAACTGCTCGGCAGCCTGCCCAGCAGCCTGCAACTGGCCATAGGTCGCCGCTTGGCGCGCAACGAGGACAACGCATGAGAATCGCCATCGTCGGCAGCGGCATCGCCGGCCTGACCTGTGCCTACCTGCTCAACCGCCAGCACGACATTCAGGTGTTCGAGGCCAGCGACTGGGTCGGCGGCCACACCCACACCGTCGACGTGCAGGTGGAGGGGCGCAGCTACGCCATCGATACTGGCTTCATCGTCTTCAACGACTGGACTTACCCGAATTTCATCCGCCTGCTGGGGCAGGTCGGCGTTGGCTTCAAGCCCACCGAAATGAGCTTCTCGGTGAGCGACCCGGCCACCGGCGTGGAGTACAACGGCCACGACCTCAACACCCTGTTCGCCCAGCGCAGCAACCTGCTGTCGCCAGCGTTCTGGGGCATGCTGCGCGACATCCTGCGTTTCAATCGCCAGTCGCTGGACGACCTGGCCAACAACCGCATCAGCGCCGACACCACGCTCGGCCAGTACCTCGACAGCAACGGCTATGGCCGCCGCTTCATCGAGCATTACATCGTGCCGATGGGCTCGGCCATCTGGTCGATGTCGCTGGCCGACATGCTTGGTTTCCCGCTGCAGTTCTTCGTGCGCTTCTGCAAGAACCACGGCCTGCTCTCGGTCAGCGACCGGCCGACCTGGCAGGTGATCGAAGGCGGCTCGCGCAGCTACGTGGCGCCGCTGACCGCCAGCTTCGCCGAGCGCATTCGCCTCAACTGCCCGGTCAGCCGCGTCGTCCGTGATCAGGATGGCGTCACCCTGCACAGCGCGGCCGGCAGCGAGCGCTTCGACAAGGTGATCTTCGCCTGCCATAGCGACCAGGCCCTGGCCCTGCTCGAGCAGCCCGGCGAGCAGGAGCGGGACATTCTTGGCGCCCTGCCCTACGCCAACAACGATGTGGTGCTGCATACCGATACGCGCCTGCTGCCCAAGCGCAAGCTGGCCTGGGCCAGTTGGAACTATCGTTTGGGCGGGCCGCGTGAACAGATGGCTGCCGTGACCTATGACATGAACATCCTGCAGGGCATCGACAGCGATACCACCTTCTGCGTCAGCCTCAACCAGACCGCCGCCATCGACCCGAGCAAGATCCTCGCACGCTTCCAGTACGCCCACCCGCAGTACAGCCTGGCCGGCACGGCGGCGCAAGCGCGCTGGGAAGAGCTGCTCGGCGCGCAGCACACCTACTATTGCGGCGCCTACTGGGCCAACGGTTTTCATGAAGATGGCGTGGTCAGCGCACTGCGCGTAGCGCGTGCCTTCGGAGAGACGCTCTGATGCACAGCGCCCTGTACAGCGGCTGGGTGCAGCATCGCCGCTTCGCCCCGCGCGCCCATGCCTTTCGCTATCGCATGGGTCTGCTGTACCTCGACCTGAGTGAGCAGGCGCAGCTGTTCGCCCTGTCAAAGCTGGCCGGTTCCGGCCGCTGGGCGCCATTCGCCTTTCGCGAGAGCGACTACCTGCCCGAGTCCACCCGCCAGGGCGTGCCCCTGCATGAGGCGGTGCGCGATCGCGTGGAGCAGGCACTGGGCACACGCCCGCAAGGTCGCATCTGCGTGCTGACGCAGCCGCGCAGCTGGGGCCTGGCGTTCAATCCAGTGAGCATCTTTTACTGCCATGACGCCGACCAGCGACTGATGGCGATTCTCTGTGAAGTCAGCAATACGCCGTGGCGTGAGCGTTATCACTACGTGCTGCCGGCAGAGGGTGAAGGCCGCCATCAAGTCAGCGTGGACAAGGCCTTTCACGTCTCGCCTTTCCTGCCGCGCGAGCTGCAATACCGCATGAGTTTCAGCGCCGTCGGCGAACGCCTTGGCGTGCACATGGCCGACTGGCAAGCCGATACCAAGATGTTCGATGCCAGCCTCAGCCTGCACCGCGAAGCTCTCGACCGCGCCAGCCTGCACCGCTATCTGCTGAGTTTCCCCTGGATGACCGGCAAAACCCTGGCCGCCATCTACTGGCAGGCGATGCGCCTGCTGTTCAAGCGCATCCCGATTTTCGACCACAAGCCCGCGGAAGGCAGCTTCCGTGTAGCCCGCCCGCAAGCGAAGGACATGCCCCATGAAGAGCTCTAGCCTGACCGCAACAAGAAGCCTGGTACGCAGTGGCAACGGCATTGGCGCCGGTCTGTTGCGGCGCGCCGTGATGCGCCAGCTGCAGAACCTGCACCACGGTCTGCTGGTAATTCATGAGGCGGGTGACAGCCTGCACTTCGGTAACCCCCAGGCTCATCTGCGCGCCGAAATCACCGTGCATGACCCTGCGGTCTGGGGTCTGGTGGCGGGCAATGGCTCGATCGGCTCGGGCGAAGCCTACATACATGGCTACTGGAGCACGCCGGACCTGACGGCGGTGATCCGCATTTTCGTCGCCAACCTCGACGTGCTGGACGCCATGGAGGGTGGCCTGGCGCGCCTCGGCCGGCCGCTTATCCAGGGCCTGCACTGGCTCAATCGCAACACCCGCAAGGGCTCGCGCCGCAATATCGCCGCACACTACGACCTGGGCAATGACCTGTTCGAACAATTCCTCGACCCGACCATGATGTATTCGGCAGCCATGTTCGCGAACGAGGACGACAGCCTGGAGCAGGCGCAGCTCAACAAGCTCGAACGCATCTGCCAGAAACTTGCACTGCAGCCTACGGACCACTTGCTGGAGATCGGTACCGGCTGGGGCAGCATGGCCATCTATGCCGCTACTCATTACGGCTGCCGGGTGACCACCACCACCTTGTCGCGCGAGCAGCACGCCCATACCGAGCGACGCATTCGCGAGCTGGGCCTGGAGGATCGCGTCACCCTGCTGCTGGAGGACTACCGCGACCTCGATGGCCAGTACGACAAGCTGGTCTCCATCGAGATGATCGAAGCCGTCGGCCATCGCTTCCTGCCCACCTACTTCGAGCAGTGCGCGCGCCTGCTCAAGCCCGACGGGCTGATGCTGCTACAGGCCATCACCATCCGTGATCAACGCTACGAGCAGGCCTGCAAGTCGGTGGACTTCATCCAGCGCTACATCTTCCCCGGCGGCGCCCTGCCCTCGGTGCAGAAGATGCTCGACGTGGTCACCCGGCATACCGACTTCAACCTGCATCACATGGAAGATTTCGGCCTGCACTACGCGCGTACCCTGCGTCTGTGGCACGACAACCTGCGTCACGCGCGGCAGCGCCTGGAGCAGTTGGGCTACGACGATTACTTCTATCGCCTGTGGGAGTTCTACCTCTGCTATTGCGAAGGCGGCTTCCTCGAACGCACCATTGGCACCGCGCAACTGCTGCTGGCCAAACCGGCCGCTCGCCCTGCGCCTCTGTTAGGAAACTTCGATGCCTAAGCTGATCGCCAATGCCCTCCTGTTCCAGCTCGGCTGGCTGGTCTGCGTCTTTGCTGGCGACAGCTCCTGGCTGCTGGTGGTGGCAGTGATCATTGGCGTGCACCTGCTGTGGGTCAGCAGTTGGGCGGCCGAAGGCAAGCTGCTGCTCAGCGTGTTTCTCGCCGGCAGTGCGCTGGACAGTTTTCTGCTCAACCTCGGCGTATTCGATTTCGGCGAGGAGCGCCAGCTGATCCCCCTGTGGCTGGCCCTGCTCTGGCTGCTACTGGCCAGCACGCTCAATCACTGTCTGGCCTGGACTGCCCAGCCCTGGTGGCGAGCCAGCCTGCTCGGCGCGGTTGCCGCACCGCTGTCCTACTACGGCGGCGCCAAGATCGCCGGCGTCACCCTGCCACTGGGTACCTGGCCAACCCTGGCCATTCTGGCGCTGGTCTGGGCCATGGTGATGCCGGTGCTGCACGGCTTCGCCAAACTCTATCGTGCGCAATACGAGCAGAGCCTGCGCAGCCGCCGCTCGGCCTAGCCGATAGCCTCCGTAGGAGCGGCGCCTCGCCGCAAACCACTTCGGCTCGGGTTCGAAAAGCTTCGCCCCGGGGCGGGGCTCCTACGAAAAGCACAAATGCCCGCATGTGTAGGAGCGGCGCCCCGCCGCGAACCAGGCGGCGCGGCCCCAAAACGCTTCGCCCCGAGGCGGGGCTCCTACGAAAAGCGGCTTGCGGCCTGCTGAACTGACGGCACTGTCCGCTGCACCCTGTCAGCCCAAGCCCGCGTATCCACTGCATGGCGTACACTGCCGCGCCATGAGCCAGACCATCCCCCATACCCAACTGCCAACCGAACCCGAGATCAGTTGCAGCACTTGCGCGGCTTGCTGCTGCCAGCTGGAAGTGATGCTGTTCGGCGATAACGACGTGCCGCAGCATTTGATCGATACCGACCAGTGGGGCAGCGAAGTGATGCGTCGCCTGGACGACAACTGGTGCGCAGCGCTGGACCGCAACAGCATGCGCTGCACCATCTACGAGGTGCGCCCACTGATCTGCCGGGAGTTCGAGCTGGGTGCGGCCGAATGCCTGGAAGAGCGCCGGGGCATCGCTCAGGCCTATCGCTAGCGGAGCGCACCGCGCACAGGCCAGAGGCACAATGAAAAAGACCGGGGCTTGCCTAATGCCAGTCAGTTAAGCGCTACAGCTTGACCTTCTGCGCGCTGAATCGGGTAGGAGGCGGGGTCACCCCCGCCGTCCTCCCACACCACCGTACGTACGGTTCCGTATACGGCGGTTCCTGCCTACTGACAAACAGCATCAGCGAGCTTGGTTCCGTTGATGTGTCGCCTGCGGTAGCTAAGCGCCCAGACCGGCCCTCGGAGTTTCCGACTCCTACCTCCTGATGGTCTCGACCACCGCTGTTCACGGCGTTTCTGCTTTACGC